>DAOLUH010000003.1:28499-205117 GCA_035420085.1 Anaerolineae bacterium | reverse complement strand
TTCTACGGTGAATTGGCAGTTCACCACTCAGGATGCGCGCATCAAGCTCAAGCAATTGTACCCGTCATTCAATTCTTGAAAGAACACTAGTTGGACAACTGGAACTCGATGCGGTGCGACGCGCCGGAAGTAAACACTGTGTCAATGGCCGCCGCCCACAGCTCTACCAGATGCGCGGGGAATCCCAGTTCCTCGTGCGTCTTGCCGATGAAATCCGCCGCCGGAATACCAGTGGTGGCGGCGGCGGCGGCATTCACGTACAGGTGCCGGTGGGCGCGGTCAAAGCGCATAATGACATCGAGCGAATTTTCCGCCAGAGCGCGGAATTTTTCCTCGCTCTCGCGCACGGCCTCTTCCGCTTGTTTGCGCGCGGTGATCTTGCGCATAATGCCAACGGCGTGCCAGCCATCGGATAGGGCCATCGCGGACAGGGATAATTCCACCGGGAGGATGCGGCCATCTTTGCAGCGGGCCGCCAATTCGAGCGTTTGCCCCACGGCCGCGCCGCACCCGGTCTCCTGGAAGCGTGGAAAAGCCGCCGCGTAGGCCGCATAGTAGGGCTCTGGGGCGAGCAACGTGTGCAAATGTTGGCCGAGCGCCTCTTCCGCCGTATAACCGCAGAGCGCGGCCGCGGCAGGGTTCCAGAACGAAATATGGCCGGCCGGGTCCATCATAACAATGCCATCCTGCGCGGATTCGGCCAACGCCCGGAGGCGCGTCTCGCTCTCGCGCAGCGCCTCCTCCGCCCGCTTGCGTTCGGAGATGTCGCGGACAATCGCCGGCACCAGTCCGCCAGTGAGCGGCGAGGTGGTGACTTCCACCGGGATACGTGTGCCGTCGCGGTGTAAGTCTAGCGCTTCAAAAGGCGTGCCTTGCGAGCGCGCCAGTTCTGTGCGGATCACGCTGCCGGTCTGCCCGCGCACTTCGGGGGCCTGCAAATCGGTAATGCGCATCGTAAGCAACTCATCGCGGGTATAACCTAAAAGCTGGCAGCCGCGTGGGTTCGCGTCGAGAATTCTATCATCTTGATCGGCCACCCAGATCGCGTCGTTGGCCTGCTTGCTCGAACAAGGCCCGGTAGCGGGCGTTGCTTTCACGGACTTGTTGTTGCGCTTGCTCCCGCGCCGTGACGTCTTCGCCGGAGCTAAATGTGCCGGTCGCGCGGTCGGCGGCATCCCGCAACACCACATTATGCCAGGCAATCAACCGCTCCGCGCCACTGCGGGTCACAATCGTATTTTCGAACGATTCGAGGTTCGGCGTCAATGGACCGTTGAGCAGTTGCTTAAAAGTCGCTCGCGCTCTTTCCCGGTCATGCGTGGGCACAAAAGTATCAAACCAATTCTGTCCAATAATGTCTTCCAACTCACACGCCAGGGTCGCCAGGCCCTTTTGGTTGATGAGCTGCACCCGCTCGTCGGCGTCCAGCGCGAGCATAATAACCCCGGCGACATCCAGGTACATCTGCGCCGTATCGCGTTCCTGGCGCAGTTCGGCCTGCGTCGCGTGCAAGGCTTGTTCGCTGCGCCGCATCTGCATGAGGCTGAGCATCAGGTTGTGAATGGTCAGATAAAAGATGACGGTCACTCCCACCAGCAGCGCATCCAGCACGGCTATGGTTGTCCACGTTATATCGGCGCTGTACCTTGTGACCAGTCGCCCGGTCACTTCGGCCCAGCCCACGCCAGTCACGGCCATAATAGACAAAGCGCCGAAGAGCGCGACGCCCTGTTGACCCAAGAGCAGCCCGGCAATGGCAATGATGACCGGATACAGAAAAACGCCGCGCGCGTGCAGACCGTCCGTCCGCGCCACACTATGGGTGATCATAAGTAGGAGCAACGTGGGCAACCAGACCCGTGGAAGCGTCAGATATCCACGCCGTAGCAACCCCCACATTTCCAGGTCGCTCACCAGCACCAGGGCTGCCATTGCGATCACGTCTGGCAAATGCGCTACCCAGCCGATCAGTAAAAAAACACCGCGCCGACTGCCGTTGCCGGCAAAAGCCTCCGCAGTGTTCCGCGCAACCGTTCTTTTTCTTCCATACTGTTATACATCCCCTGGTAACAACGCGCACGACATCAATACCACATTATCCCTCGTTTCCGCCGGTCGGAGCGGTCTGGCCGGCCTGAAGCGCGCGCAGCACTTGAAAAACCTGATCGAACTCGACACTCTTATCGAAGAAATAATCCGCGCCGGCCGCCAGGTATTTGGCGCGATGCTGCGGATAGGCGAACGCCGTCAGCACGATAGTGAGTGACGGTATCTGCTCACGTTTGACGGCTTCAAGGACCTGCAAGCCATTGCCGCCCGGCATCCGGATATCGAGAATCGTCACATCGGGACGCAAGCGCCGGATCGCAGCAATGGCCTCTGGCGCGTTCCCGCTTTGCCCAACCAGGCGGACGCTGTCCATTTCGGTCAGGCGCGCCTGCACCCGCTCGCGCACCAACGCAGAATCATCGGCAATAAACACACGTAAGATCGGCATCATACAAACGCTCCACGGACTAAATTACGCCATGTTCAGTTTAGCAGAAAAACGCGCGCTTGTCTGTCAGACAAAACCTGATGCGCGTGTAGGAATTGTCCTACATGTCACAACAAAAAAGGGATTTTGTGACGGCGCACACCCGTCACGAAATCCCTTTTTACAATCTGGGGAATACCTAATCTATCAGGTCGTGCTCTACCGCGTAGCGGATTAGCTCCGCCGTGGAGGTCAGCCCTAACTTTTTCAGCAGCCGCGCGCGGTAGGTGCTGACGGTCTTGACGCTGAGCGTCAGTTCTTCCGCGATATGCGAGACGGTGTGGCCCGCCGCCAGCAGGCGCAGCACTTGCTCCTCGCGGTCGGAGAGTGTTTCCAGCGGCGCGGCGGCTGCGACGTCGTCTAAATGCGCCGTCAACGTCTCGGCCAACGCCGGGGTCACATAATGTTCGCCGCGCGCGGCCTGGCGCAGCGCCGTCACCAGCTCAATCGGCGCGCTGTCTTTGGTCAAATAGCCCATCGCGCCCGCCCGCAACGCCCGCAGCGCGTATTGTTCTTCCGGGTACATGCTGAGCATCACCACCGGCGTTTGCGGCTTGAAGGCGCGCAGTTGTTTGAGCACGTCCAGGCCGCTGCCGTCGGGCAAGTGGATGTCGAGCACCACCACGTCGTACTCGCACGCGCGCGCCAACTGGAGCGCCTCGCGGCTGCTGCCGGCTTCGCCCACGCACTGCACCCCCTCCGCCTCGGTGACGATTTGCACCACACCCCGCCGTACCACCGCGTGGTCATCTACGACCAGGACACGAATCATACCCCGGATGCCCCCTCCACAAATGTCAATGGATTCAACGGATGAAACGGATTGAAAAGAAAAAATCCGTTGAAATCCGTTCAATCCGTTGACAAAAAGCTAATACACATACACACGAGCCGCCGGTTGGGGGATGCGCACTGTCACCGTCGTCCCCCGCTCCGGCGCGCCGGTAATTGTCACCTCGCCGCCCCACACGCGGGCGCGCTCGCGCATTCCCATTAATCCCAACGAGTGCGCGTCCGACATGTCCTCCGGCGCGATGCCTTTGCCGTCGTCGTGCACAAGCAGCGTTAACAGCGCGGGTTGATCGTCCAACACAACCTCGACATACGTGGCCTCGGCGTGCCGGGCGACATTGGTGAGGGATTCCTGCACGATGCGAAAGAGCGCGGTCGCCAGGTCGGGGTCGAGGTCAAGGTCGTGATCGCCCAAGTTCAGCGTGTGCGCGAGGCCGGTGCGCCGGGCAAAGTCCTGCGTCTGCCATTCAATCGCCGCCGCCAGGCCCAGATCATCCAGCAGTCCGGGGCGCAGTTGGGTGGCGATGCGCCGCACCGTGCGGATCGTATCGTCCACCAGCCCCAATATCGTCTCGATCTTGTCCGGCCACTGCGCCGGCGCGTCCAGATGACGCTTCAGCCAGGCGATGTCCATTTTGAGCGCGGTCAGAGCCTGGCCGAACTCGTCGTGAATCTCGCGGGCAATCGTCGCGCGCTCTTGTTCGCGCGCCGTTTGCAGATATTCGGTCAGGCTGCGCAATTGCTCCCGCGATTGGGCGAGTTCCTGTTCGGCGCGTTTGCGCTCGGTGATTTCCGCCGTGAGCTGTTGGTTGGCAGCCGTCAACGCAGCGGTGCGCTCGGCAACCAGCTCTTCCAGGTGGGCCTGATAGCGTGCCAGTTCTGTTTCAGTTTGTTGACGCTCGCTAATTTCCTGTTCCAGGCGGCGGGTTTGTTCCTGTATTTGAGATGGACGGTGACGCGCGCCAGCAACTTCGCCTGCTGCACCGGCTTGCTCAAATAATCCACACCGCCAGCCGCGCAGCCGCGCAGCTTGTCTTGCATATCCAGCGCCGCCGTCATAAACAACACCGGGATGGCGCGGGTGCGTTCGTCCGCTTTCAAGCGGCGGCAAGTCTCGATGCCGTCTATCCCCGGCAGCATCACATCCAGGATGATCAGCGAAGGTTGCGTGTAGACGGCGCGTTCCAGGCCGCTTTCGCCGTTTTCTGCGACCAACACCGTGAAGCCATGCGCGGTCAGATGACCGGCCAGCATACTCAAATTGGTCGGCTGGTCGTCAATGAGCAGAATGGTGTGGGGTTGCTCTAGCCCGGTTGGAGCTTGTGTTGGTAAATTTGTTGCCATTAGGGTTTCCTTCACATATCCAGCACCCGCGCCCGATACTGCAACGCCTCCGCCAGATGGTGCGTCTGGATCCCCTCTGTCCCCTCCAAATCCGCAATCGTGCGCGAGACCTTCAGGATCCGGTGATACGCCCGCGCGCTGAGGTGCATCTGGCGCATCGCGGCGCGCATCAGGGCCTGGGCATCCTCGCGCAGGCCGCAGAACTCGCGGATCTGCGCCGGACCCATATCCGCGTTGCAGACCAGGCTAGTTCCGGCGAGGCGCCGCTGCTGACGCTCCCGCGCCGCGCCGATCCGCGCGCGGATCGCCTCCGAGGGTTCGCCGCGTGTAGCCTTCGCCAGCTTGTCGTAGGCCACACGCGGGACTTCCATGTGGATGTCAATGCGATCCAGTAATGGGCCGGAGATGCGTTTGCGGTAACGCTGGATCATGCCGGCGGCGCAGGTACACTGCCGTTCGGAATCGCCGTAGTAGCCGCATGGGCATGGATTGAGAGCTGCGACAAGCATAAAATTCGCCGGAAACGTGAGACTGCCATGCGCCCGGCTGATGGTGACGGTTTTGTCTTCCATCGGTTGGCGCATCACTTCCAGCACGCGGCTATTGAACTCCGGCAGTTCGTCGAGAAATAGCACGCCGCGATGCGCCAGGCTGATCTCGCCGGGGCGGGGCCAGTTGCCGCCGCCAACAAGACCGGCATTGCTGTACGTGTGAGCACAAAATCACCCTCAGTACGATCATCACGTTGCATCAGAATCCAAATCCCTGAAATAAGATATTCAATGATATGAGATAATCTCCGACTTCACTAACTCAGTTTACTCACTTCTGCCCATAATGCAATATCTCTGTAAATCACTTCTTCGTCACAGCGAATCGCAAAATTCTTGTGTTTTAAAGATCAGGTAGAAAGCCCGGTGTCACTAGCACCGGGCTTTCTGCTTGATTTCGCTAATAAAGAAGGTCGTGTGAGTTAGGAAAAATTCCTGTTTGAGTGAGGGAAAATTCCTAACTCGACAAGGCGTCATTTTGGGTCAATGCGTTTAGGATAAAGACGGTTTCCTGTTCTCAGAGAAACCACTGAAATTCTAAATACGGAGGAATGCATATGACTGAGGAAATGACGCCGGAAGCAAGAACTGCTCTTCGAAATGTATACGCATTTTTACTTCGCCGCCACTATGCTTCTTTGGGTACCGATTCACAACAATCTTGTCAACCGTTACCGACGACACCGCAGACATTGGAAAGTCAGTCCCCAGAGATAAAAGCTGAGATTGTTGATGAAGCGACCGCGTAACCCTCTATCCCCACCACTCGCGTGGCTATCGACATTCGGCTTGCTGGCGCTCTATCAGTGTTGCCTAGTGCCGCTCTTTCACTACGCCAGTAGCGAAGTCCGTATGTGGCTGGCAACACCAGCCCCTACGCCAGTAGCAATGCCCATCGCAGTCGGCACGGAAAGTGACGAGTCTGCTACCCGCGCAGCCTTCGATGAATGGCTACGCACACAGCACGGTCTCCACGCGGCGCCTGACGCCGACCTGGAAGAACGCGCCTACTACCTGGCCGGGGAAGCGCCCAAGCTGCGCTCTACCCAGACCTGGCCGCACTGGTACGGGATGCGCTACGTCGTAGGGCCAGCCGCCGGGAACTGGTCGTACTATTGGCCGGGCTGTAACCCGTGTCTACAGAATGGCAACTGCTACCAAGTGACCGATGCCACGCTCGATGCACTGGCCACCATTCCCTATCCAGGTCTCGCCAACGCCGTCAATGTAGGGATAGCCGTCGCCTGGCGGGGCGGACAACCGTATCTGGCCGTGGTGTGGCCGGGGATGTGTCTCACACCGCAACCCATGCCCACCTTCAGCGATCCTGGTCCAACGGGGCCGGGGTGGTAATGAGACGATCCGCCAATGTACACGAGTGATGCGCACGAATTGACGACCGATGAACTGACGGCGCACTTGCCCCTGGAATGGCGCATCAATGACGCTTACTTCGAATTGGCCTACCAGTCTGTGCTACCCGCCCTCGAAGCATTGACTGCCGGAAACCAGAACCCTGAAGCTTTGCTCAGCGTGACGTTCGGTCCGGTGGCGCAAATAGTGTTGACGTGCCTGATGCCTGAGGGGGTATGGAACATCCTGGACTTGCTGCGGAGTCTAATCGGTCCGCCAGACGCAGCGGCCAGCACCGAATTCTCCACTGCATCCCGGCTTCTCAAAAGTCGTCGGAGCCGGGGGCGTATGGCCGTGTTCGATCTACGACCCGGCGGCAACGCAGAGTTCAGGGGCTATCCTTATGCGCCCCTCTATGACCGCCGGGGCCGGATCAGCACATTCCACGCCGAGGCGCTACCGTTGGTCGCTGCTGTGGTGCGCGGTTGGGGGATGACGACAGTGGTCATTCACCAACAGCCGACGCCGCTGCTGCCTTTACCCACAGTGCAAGCGCAGGCGCAAGCCCAATGGGCGTTCTTGACCCAACGGTAGACAGGCAGGAGGACGCGATGTACCGATGCTCCCAACGACAACGCCATTACAGGTATGAAGGAAAAAGACATGGTAAGACAAAAAGAGCACTTTTTCCTTCATACCGGCAAAGGTCAAAATCGCTGCTCAACCCTGGTTTTGGCGGCGTCGGACGGGGTTTTGAGGGGGTTTTTGCCCCGTATCTGCCCTGTTTTAGCCCCGGTACAGCACTTTGGGGTGCTCCGGGAGCCATCGCCGCCGCAAAATCGCTGGTTACAGTGTTACGGTATGAAGGAAGAGCAAAACTGGTCGTTTTTCCTTCATACCGGCACGGCTTTTCACGCCGTACATCCCTGCTATTCCCGGAGGTAAATCAATGTCCTACGAACTCAACACTGTGGTGCGCCACCTGGTTGCGCTCGCCGGAGCAGACCCGCGCAAGGTGCGGCTGCCCGAAGGGAAATACAAGTTGCGCGTACACGGCCAGCGCATCGGCGACGTGCGGCTGATCACGATTGCGCCACTGCAAGGGTCACTGCCTGAAGTGGATGCGCGGGACGTGGCCCACCTGTGCGCCGAGAATGACCGGGTGTTGTTGCGCGGCATCGTCAGCGCGCCGCCCCGCGCGGGGACGTTGTGGCTGGCCCTGGACGGCGTGGGCGCGGTGCCGCTCATCCCGGTCTCGCCTCCGGTCGAGAAAGCGTTGCGCGCCCTGGTAGAGCGCCGGGTCATCGTCCAGGGGAAATGCGCGACGCGCGGCATTGCCGTTGACACTGTGCACGCTGCGCCGGAGAAATGATGATCAACGTTATGGTGTTACACAGAGAAACAATAAGAGCGCCGCCAAAGCGACGCTCACGGAAGGTCATCACGAGGGGCTCCGAGCACCGGGGCGTTGAGCCAACGCAGGCATCTTCGCAGCGGACTAACAAAGCCCATTATACCTGGGACACAGAGCAAAATCAATATAGGTAACGCCAACAACATCAATTTCAAGGAGATCAACAAGATGCGTATACATTTCATCATTGGCCTGACCCTGGCCTTGATAGGGTTACCGCTCGGCGTGGGGTATGCGACCGCGCCGTGCGACAGCTTTAGCGCGCCAGTGGTGCTGTCGCTGTACCGGCTTCGGCAGCAGCGCTTCCTCACAGCGGCCACCCGCTGGGCGGACGAAGTGGAAGCGGTTGGCCTCAGCCTGGACGCCATTGCGCGCGGGCCACAACCGCAGTCCACCGGCGCAGCGTTCCGCCTGGCCGAGCAAGTGGGCCAGGCCGCCGGGCGACTAAACGCCTTGATACTTCCCGAAGCGCCGGCGGAGTACAGCTTACTGGCCCTGACGATGCAGCAAACTGCGGACACCTATGCCTACGCCGCCGAACAGTTGCTGATCTTCTATGGCAACAACGATGGCCAGGCGTTGGCGGAAGCGCAGGCATCCCTGGCGTTAGCCCGTCTGGCGTTGGGCGACCTGCGGGCGGGCATCGCCGGCCTCACGTATCCCGCGTGCCGGGAGGTGTGGCGTGAGTGACACCCAAGCTCAACCAGATATCGAAAAACTGCAAGCCAACTTCGCGATGGAAATGCATCTGCTGAAAAACGAACTGTTGAGCAGCCAGATGCGCATCGCGACGAGCGTGCGCGCGCGCCATCGGACGGAAGCCATCCTGCAACGGTACCTCTCAATGCTGTGTCCTGAGGTCATCACCCAGGCGTTAGGCGCGCAGATGAGTATCACCGAAGCAGCGGAGTACATCTACACTCATCGGCTGTACGGCAGCGATCCGAAGAACCTGTTCCGGTCTCAAAAAGCACAACCAGAGGAAGAGGCGGCGTCAACGTCGCCCGCACCTGCGGTGGTCGTGGAGCCAGGTGTGGAACTCTCCGGCGACGCGGTCAAATTCCTGTACGTGCTGGGGATGACCGTGGTGGCCAACGAAGCCCGCGAACTGTGGGCGCAGCACACCGGCAAGGCCAGCGGCAGCGCGAAACACACCGCCTTATCCGAATTGTTGGACAAAGGCTTGCTGCGCGTGGAACAAATCCCCGTGCCGCGCTATCTCACCGGTTACGTCAGCGATACCTGCTACGTCCTCACCGACACTGGACTGGCCGAGTACCGGCGGCGTTTCAACAGCGAGCCGACGAACTACGAGGCCATCTACGCGCCCTACAAGTCCCCGGAAGCCTGGTGGATGATCCGCGCCACCAAAGCCCTGATCCAGGCGGGCAACGCGCATCCGGCCAACACCCGCTTCACGTACACCGTCTACGACCCGCAGGGCGACGCTGAGGCCATGCGCGCCGCCGGGTTCAGCAGCCGGTATGGCAGCAGCGAACCGGACTTGATTGTGGTGGTCAAGGCGCGCTCCGCCGGCCAACCGCTGTGGCTGGCGGTGGAGTGTGAACGGGGGAAGTACAACAGCACGCGGCTCAAGCAGAAACTCGCCAAGAATCTGGAAGACTACGCTACGGCAGGGTTCGGCGGTTGTTACTACATCGCCAACAACCGTGATACGGCGCGCGTGCTCGGCGGGACGCTCACCCGTCTCCGCGACGATCTCACCGCGCGGCCCGACGCCGTCAGTACAGCGGGCTTCCTCGCCCTGTTCACGCTGGAAGCCTTACGGGACACCTGGCTGCCGACACCGCGCTTTATCCTGACGGAGTTCTTCGACCGCAAGCTGCGGCAGCCCAACCCGAACTGGCCCGTGGATGCCGCCAGGCCGGAACGGTACTTCAAGTACACGCCGGCGGACAGGGAGAAAGATGCAGGAGGCAAGGGGCAGGACACAGGTGGCACAACGCAAGATGCAACAAATGAAGAACAGGATATGGGGGGCGCGTTACAGGAGGCCGAGGACGAATGGCCGGACGAAGAAAGTGCGGAGTAGGTTACAAGCAATTAGCCGTCAGCCATCAGCTACCAGCTTTCAGAAATGTCCAGTGCCTGCCTGGCAGACAAAGCTGAAGGCTGAAAGCTGACCACTGAAGGCTCTTCAAAGGAAAGGAATAGACAATGACACTCGAAACGTTTTTAACATACGCCCTGCGGCTCTGGTGGGCCGGGGCGTTGTACACAGGGGTCTTCCTCGTGCGCATTGGACCGTTTTTGTTGGCGGCTTTGGGCTTCGTCGGCTGGCAATGGGCGCAGGGGACGCTTAGCCTGCGCCGTCCCCGGAAGAAGACAACGCCAGCTACGACAGAGACCGCGCCGGATGCTCCGGCGTTCACCGTGCGCTGACCCTGTTGGGCAGCGACACAATTTGTAGCTTACATTTCACATCATCAAGGAGGAGAAAGATGAGAGAACAGTTTTCAATCATCGGTTTACAGTTGTCGTCCCATTCACATCTGGGCGGCAAAATGGTACATCTTACGCTTTCCGGAGGCGCGCAATGTTGACATCGCGCTTGATGCAGCAAGCCCTGGCCGACCGCCTGGCCGGATACCCGGTTCAGACCCCGAATCTGGCGCAATGGAGCGAACCCTGGCTCACCTGTTGGCGCGCACTGGAGGCCGATTTGGACAGCCCACCGCACGAGACAGTGTTGCGCGTGCTAGAAGATCACCCTGACCGCGACCAACTTATCAGCACGCTGTTCAGCCTTGTGCCCGGCGACACACTCCGGTATCCGACCTTGTATGACTTGGCCCAGGACTTGCCGCCGATCACGTGGGTGTGGCCCGGCTGGATTCCGCGTGGGATGCTGACGCTCTTCGGCGCAGTGCCCGGCGCAGGGAAGTCTCTGGTTGCCCTCGACCTGTGTCGCCGTATCATCCACGGTGAACCATTCCCCGATGGGACGCCGATGACCTGCGCGGGCGCGCCGGTGCTCTACGTGGACGCCGAGGCCGTGCCGCAGATCACCAATGCCCGCGCCACGCATTGGCAGATGGACACCCAACGGTTGTACCTGATGTTGCCGGAGGGCGACGCCTTGCTGGACTTCGGGCAGGACGCGGATCGTGACCGTCTGGTCGAAATGGTGTACACGGTGAAACCGGCGTTGATCATCGTGGACAGCCTGTCGTCGGTGAGCAGCAAAAGTGAGAACGCCGTCGAAGATGTGCGCGCTTTGTTGGGGTTCTTCGCTAATCTCGCCCGCGAACACACACTGGGACTGGTGCTGATCCACCACGCGCGCAAACGGGGGGCAACGCTTAGCGGCGCGCCCTTGTTCACGCCGATCACGCTCGATGACTTTCGCGGTAGTGGCCATATCGTCGCGATGGCGCGTTCGGTGTTGGGATTGTCGGTGGTGCAGAACGGACCGCAGCCGGACAGCAATGGGCCGCGCCAACTGGAAGTCATCAAGAGCAATGTGGCGCGTTTGCCAGCGCCGTTGGGCTTTGAGATGCTGCCCTTGGCCCCGGCGGGGGTGCTACTCAAGTGGGGCGCTGCGCCAGAGCGGTGGCAAACGCCGACGAAGCTGGATGAGTGTGTGACCTGGCTGGCAGACTGGCTAGGCGAGGCTGGCGAACCGCTGTCACCCCAGGACGTCATCGCGGCAGCCAAAGGTTTGGGCTTTAGCCGCGCCACGGTGTTCCGCGCGCGGGAAATCCTTGGCGCGAAAGTCAAGAACACGGCAGGACGGCGTGACCCCAATAATCTATGGGCCTGGCAGGACGAGGATGAGGGTGTCACTGCGTAGCCAGATCGTTGAGACGCTGGCGACCTCCTGGCGGACCGTTGGTGGGGGTAACTGTCTCACTGTCTCAAGAGTCCACTGTATCAGCACACCCCTAAGGTGTCTCAGGGCGGGGACACCCTTGAGACAGTATATTCTTGAGATTCCTGAGACAGTAAACAGCGGGACAGCACTCTTCATCAACCATAGGTGTATCAGGGCAATAACACCCTTGAGACAGTGTATTCTTGAGATTCCTGAGACAGTGAACAGTGGGACAGCCTTCTTCATCACCCATAGGTGTATCAGGGCAAGCACACCCCTCAGGTGTATCAAGGCAAGGAGACCCTTGAGACAGCGTACTCTTGAGATTCCTGAGACAGTGAACAGCGGGATGGCCTTCTTCATCACCCATAGGTGTATCAGGACAGGGACACCCTTGAGACAGTGTATTCTTGAGATTCCTGAGACTCTGATACTCCGTAGGGGTAACTGTCTCACTGTCTCAAGAGTCCACTGTATCAACACACCCCCCCAGGAATATCAGAGAAAGCACACCCTTGAGACAGTGTATTCCTGCAATTCCTGAGACAGTGAATAGCAGGATAGCCTTCTGCACCAGCCATTGGGCAGACGTGGCTGGCTACACCGACAAAGCAGCAAAGCAATGCAGCGGCGGTGTCGGTGTAGGCAGTTTCATCGGCAGTCCCGGTATAAACACAGGGTGGCATAGCTCACGTGACACCCAGGGGGCACGCCGATGAGACAGTTGATTGTTGAGACAGTAAACGGCGAGACTGCCGAAAATCGCGGGGCTTGGTTGTTGCCGGCGGCGATGTTGGCGAGGCGATAGCAGGATGAGGTAATGGTCATCAACGGTGATCTTTGTGTTGAGGCACTGTCCACTACGATGATCGAGGGCGGCACACTGATGAGACAGTTGATTGTTGAGACAGTAAACGGCGAGATAGCAGGGAATAACGCAATGTCGCCGGGTAGCCGAACACAGACGCCTATGCTGCTCAGGCCAGGCATCGACATTGCCGCCAGCGCCCACCCACGTCCAAGAGTTTCAAGAATATGCTGTCTCATCAGTACTCCCAGCGGAGACACTGGCCGGACACAGGACAAGCGGTGCGGCGTACCGTCGTGGTATCCAGTGTGACGACTAAAGCAACGACAGTACCATAACCGCTGATGACCGTCGCCGCGCCAGGTTAAGGTCAAGGGGATCACACCCCCCGTGTTTGACGGGGGGTATGCCCCTGTCTGGCATAGGGTCTCTAGTCCGGCCACTTGTGTCTAGCCCCTGTCTGTCCAGGGGCTATATTCTATACATACATATTTATATATTATATATATTTATATATATATAGGCCTTAAGCAAAATACATTGAAAGGAATAGATTTATATGCACAAATCGGCATCTTCGACCGACTTGGTAGCTCAGGTCAAAGCCCGACTCGACCTGGCTGAACACGTCATCATCCCTGACATCGGCGCACCGCAGCGTCAGGGCCAGCGCCTGGCCTGGCGCTGCCCGTTCCACGAGGATCATCACCCCTCGCTGTTTCTCAACCCGGACGGGCAATCATATCGCTGCTTTGGCTGTGGAGCGCGTGGCGATGCCTTGACGTGGGTAATGGCGCGAAACGGGTGGTCATTTCGAGAAGCGTTGGCGTACCTGGCGAACCTGGTGGGTGTGCCGATGACGGCAGGCGCTGCTCGCCCGGTGCAGGCCCGTGGGCGAGCGCCTCGCCCCACCCCTCCAGTGCCGCCAGTTGTGCCCCCGGATGCGGCGTGGCAGGCGCGGGCCAGACTGATCCTGGAACGTGCACAGGAGGTGCTGTGGTCAGACGCGGGTGATGTGGGACGGGTATATTTGCAGGCGCGGGGATTGCAGGAAAGTACGCTGCGCGCCTGGGGCTTGGGCTGGTGTCCGCGCGATGTGTTTGAAGCGCCGGAACAGTGGGGCCTCACCGGCAAGCGTATTTACATACCGCGTGGGGTGGTGATTCCGCATTGTGTCGGCGACGCGGTATGGGCCTTGAAGGTACGGTGCTTTGTGGGCGACGTTCCGGCGACGACTGACAACGGAGGCAAGTACGGTGGCCCGCGCGGGGGACAGATCACGTTGTACGGCGCGGGGATGCTACAAGGCAACCGCCCGTTATTCATCGTGGAAGCGGAGTTGGACGCGCTGCTCCTGTGGCAGACGGCGGGCGACCTGGTCGACGTCGTGGCCCTCGCCGGGGCAGGGCGGACGTTGCCGGCGCAATGGCTGGCGCGGCTGCTGCCGTATACGCGCATTTTCGCGGCGCTGGATGCGGACAAGGCCGGGACGCTGAACGCGACGCGCCTGGCGGCATTGTCGGCGCGGGTGACGCCGGTGCGTGTGCCAGAGGGCAATGATGTGACGGAGTATTACCAGGCGGGCGGTGATGTGCGGGCATGGGTGATGGCGGTGACAGGCGATGACACACTGTTTCCGCTGCGGGTGGTGATCCCGCCGGACGAGGCGAGGCTGCCGGGGCTGGCGGTGCCGGCGGGGAGGTGGCAGCGGATGGACGATGGCAGCATTGTGGTGGTATATGCGTCGGCGGAGGAGATGGCGGTGTGCCAGGAGGCGACGAGGGTGTGCAGGAGAGGAAAAAATTGACTATTCTAACAATTCACTTTATACTACTGTTGTATCCGCCGATAGCATCTATTAAAGATTATATAGCTGTCTGACGTTTTGGATGACTGACGTATATCCGCTTAGATTTTTCCAGTAGCTTTACGCTATCTCCCAGGCCCGTTGTGGGCTAGACTGACTGTAGTTGATAGCGTCTTCGAGAGGTTCCTATCGCTCGACGTCTCACCAGGTATCGTTATGACGTTGAGGGGCGAGGAGGTGAAGATGGATTCGGTTGATGATGCGATGCTGAAAGAAAAGACCGAGGACTACTGGGATAGATTGGCGGACAACTATCGAGATCCGCTAGGTGTATGGCGATACTACGTTACGAATCTCCTCCCCCTTGAAATGTTACGGCACAAGACCGACAAGACCGACGACACATCGTGCGACACATTAGTGCTGCTGGTCGGCTATTCGGTGGAGCCACTTTTGCAGGCGGTCTGGTTCTATCAACCGCGACAGGTGGTGCTCATCCTCAACCAGCACTACGGCAGAGGCCTGACTGGGGACAATTTCTATATTTACCTGCTCGATCTGTTGGGACGATTGCCAGAGGAACTACGTCCCGCGAAGCATGCCATCCACAAGGTGATGATTAAAGAAGCCACGCCCGCGGCGGTCTTTAGCGCCTTGGTAGCCGAGGTGGGAAAGCAGACGAAGGTCGTGGTTGATATGACCGGCGCAAAGAAAAGTATGGTCGCCGGCGCTTTTCTGTATGCCGCTTACGCCAAGGTGCCCGTTTCGTATGTAGACTTCGACGATGAAGTCTATAGCACACGCTACAACCGCCCCTATGGGTACGCCTCGATCATTCATCAATTCGCCAACCCCTATGAGCAATTTGCGTTACGTGACTGGGAACGCATACGTCAATTATATGGAAGGTATCATTTCGCCGATGCAGGCGCTCTTGTCGCGGGTTTGATTGAATCCCCGGCAGCCAACTTGTATGCGGGAATCCGGGATTTCAGCAAGGCATTGCACAAGCTCAAGAGTATCTTGCATATTTATCGCTTGTGGGATGAGGGCAATTTCCGTGGCGCGGCAAAAGCGCTTCAGGACATTGAAGCTACCGGCTTGATTGTAGAGGTTCCTACAGCGGTCAAGGTTCTCGCCGAGGTGTGGCCCTTCGCCCATCAAAACGACGCACAAAGCGCCGCAGACGATGTGCTACAAGCGTGGAAACAGTTAGCGTATGGCAAAGGCGGCGACCCGCGGAAGTCCTTTTTCTATCAGGACACCTGGCTATTGACATACATTCAGGATGAACTGGCGCGCATTTGCCGGCTTTGGAAGTTAAATGAGGATTGTCGTTCTGCGTTTTTGCGTCTGGCTGCCATTAATGAGGTGCTATTGAAAGCGCGGCTGGTGCGGTTGTGGGTGGATGGTGATGTGCAAATGCCTTCAGGTTGCGACGAACTGACAAAGTTAAAACATCTGATTGATATGGGGACAGCCGGGAATATGCTAAACGTTTTACGCGACATCAAGCCCTGGACCCAATACGCGAACCTCCGCTACGGTCTGGAATTGCGTTCGGAAGCTCAGCGCATGGAACCATTCTGGGAAGAACCAGGATGTCAGTTGAACATGGAAGCCTTCACCACGCTGCGTGATCGCACTGTGCACACCTACCTGGCGATTGCGCCAAGCCTGGTCGAGGCTGCCTTTGACTTGATTGAGCGGAATCTCAAGGAGTATTGCCAACGCTGGCACAAGGGGGTGGTCCCCCACGTCGAGACTGCGGTCATGCCCTGGCCCAAATTGTGTCAACTGTGTGGGGTGGATGTGTTTCTACCCCCTAATTTGCTACAGGAGGTATCGAATGAAATATCTACTAGCTGCTGAAGCGGATCGGATACAGGATTTGTTGTTCCGGTCATCGAAGCTGCGCGAAGTGGCAGGCGGGAGCCTGTTGCTTTCGCGCTTCTGTGAAGCAATGCCTGATCTGCTGGCCAAGCAATTGGACATTGGTGATATGAAGGTGATCACCCACGGCGGGGGGAGCTTCTACCTGACCTTTGAAATCAAAGACAACGCCTGGCGCTTCGGTCCGGCGTTGGCGGAAGCCTACGCTCGCACATTGGGGGGAACATTGAGTTACGCCGAGCCGGCGGAATTTGCAGATGATGCGGGATATGCAAATGCCAGTAAAACTGCCGGCAAAAACCTACGCCAGGCGAAACGCAGCGGCGCGGCGGTGGCGATGGAGCAGATGCCGTATATCGCGTTTTGTGAATCGTGCGGCGTGGGGTTGGCCGAGGCGCACGAGATACGCTTCGAGGCCGAGGAAGGCCATTATTATTGCCACGCCTGTCGCACGAAAGCCGCCGAGTACCGTGACAATAAGCGGGGTTTTCTACAGGCATTCACCCGTGACATACGCGTGGATGAGGCGACATTTGTCAATCCCGACTGGCAGGAAGGTAAAGATGCCGAGGGAATCCGAATGCAGTGGGATAAAATCATTGCGCAAGAGGAGTTAAAGCTTCCCGATGAGCCTGAGAAGGTTGCGATTTATGATGCGCGCAACTACGTAGCCTACATTGTCGCCGATGGCAATGGGATGGGCAAAGTGTTCAGCCAATGCAATGCGGCTCAGGCTCAAGCGCTATCGCAGTTTATGGACATCGCATTACGACGCGCATTGGCTAAAGCGATACGCGCATTTCGAGAGAACCAGGCCTATAAACGCAAAGAGGACGGTCGCGTCCCGGCGCTGCCGTTGATTATGGGTGGGGACGATCTTTTCGCGCTCGTGCCAGCGCCTTTTGCGCTGGATATCGCCGGGCGAATGTGCGCTGAATTTCAGACTATGATGACGGATTTCGTGTGCGAAAAGGGCATCAAGGACGAAAATGGTAAGCCTCTGCCCATCACAATGTCCGCGGCGGTGGTGATCTGCAAAGCCAATTATCCTTACAATCTGGCGCATGATCTAGGTGAGGACCGATTGAGCGAAACCAAACGCGCCGTGAAAGCACTGGCGGCGAAAGAAGGTCTTTCGCTGTCCGCGGTTGACTTCGAGGTCGTTCTGGGAAGCCAGATTGAGCACAAGTCAACGAAAGACGAACCCCGCGCGACGCTGCGCCCTTATTGGATCACGGATCAACCTTTGCCAGCAGGCTGGGGGCTGAGTCTGACGACGCTTCTGGATGCGCGGTTGAAGCTGGCGCAGACATTGGCATCCCGGCGGCGCTCGCAGTTGCGCGCGTTGTTCGATGATCTCAGCGATAAAAAGGCCTGGAAGTCCAACATAACCGAACTGCTTGACCGCATTGAACCAGACCGCAAACGGGAACTCGAGCCTAATGATCACGATAATCGTTTGAAGTTCTTCCCGCTGACCACAATGTTGGAAGACCTGGGGGGAATCGAGATCGAGAAGTGGATGAAAATCAACCGCTTGTTCGACGACAAGACCTGGTACGGACACGGCATGGGCGATTTGCTCCGTTTTTGGGATTGGACGCTCGATCTGAATCATGGTCCGGCGGAGTATGAAGGAGGTGCATCATGAGCCTGACTTTGACCTTTGAGATCAAAATCACATCGGATTATCACGTGGGCGCGGGACACGGATTGGGCACCGAAGTGGACTCCGCGCTATTGCGCGATGCCGACTATGCGCCGGCGTTGCGCGGGTCGAGCCTGAACGGCCTGCTGCGCGATGGGTTGTGGCAACTGTTGCAGCTTGCGCCGTTATCCGGCTATCGAGATTGCCAGGCTTCTGGTCTGGCCGGTGACCACGAACGCTACTGTGGGCAGTACGCCACAGACGATCTGAATGACGAGTCCCACGCAGCGCAATGTCCTATCTGCCGGCTATTCGGCACGCCGCGCGCGATGAAACGCTGGCGTATCGGTTCGGCGCGACCGGCGGATTATGAAATCGTTGCGTTGACGCCCTACAAGCGCGAGGACTTCAGCGACCAACCGGTGCGGCGGGTGCGGGTAGACCCGCGCACACGCCGCGCGGCCCCGAACAAGCTCTTTGCGGAGGAACAAGGGAGCGCGCGGACATTCCGCTTCACGGCGACGTGCGTGGGCGAGGATCAGGCGGCGCTGGATGAGGCGGCGCTGCTGGTGGCAGCAGCGCGCTATGTGCGCCAGTTGGGGCGCTCACGCCGCCGAGGGCAAGGCGAGTGCGAGTTCACGCTGATCGAGGCGCAGGGAATGCAGGGCGCGTTAGGGAATGACCCTCAAGGCAAGCTGCTAGAGCATTTTGCCGCCCGGTGGCTGCATGACGCGAATGCTGTGACCTTGACCGCCGACGCGCTCTCTGCCCGCCCACTGGCCGTTCCAGAAACCGGCAAGGATCATCAGCTACGCTATCGCATGGTGGTGCGTCTGGACGAGCCGCTCATTGTGGCGGATCGGGCGACGGCGGGCAATCGGTTTGCCTCGCACGCCGCGATACCGGGCAAGGCGCTGCGCGGGGCCATGGCACACCTGGCGGCGCAACACCTGGAGTTGACGGATACCGGCAGCGACACCTACACTGCTTTTATGACCTTGTTTTTACGCGACGCGGTGCGTTTCCCGACGCTCTATCCGCTGCTGCGTGCGGATAAGGATGACCCTGGGCTTTATCCGGTGATTCCCACGCCGGGCGATGGCTTCGGTTGCAAAGTGTATAAAAACCATTCCGTGCAGTGGGGCACCCAGATTGGCGAAGTGGAGAAGTGTCCTGAGTGTGGTAACCCCGTCAAAGGTATCCGCAGTGGATTCTACCTGCTGCACGCCAAACCGAAGGTGCAAAAACCCGATCCCGTCACCGAAATGCACATCCGGGTGGACCCGCAGAGCAACCGGGTGCAAGAGGGGCAGCTTTTCGATTACGCGGCGCTGGCGCCGGGACAGTACTTTGTGGGTGAGATCACGTGCGCGAGTGAGGCCGCCTGGGAGCAGTTCAAAACATGCACCGGCGCGCGGGAAGGAGAAGCGTTTACCCTATGGCTAGGCAAGGGCACGCGACGCGGGTACGGCAGGGCAACGGTGTGGCTGACATCTGTCGCGGAAAACACGCCCCACATCAACGTCTATCATCCTTTCGATAAGCGGGTGACCATAGGCGCGGAACAGTTCACGCTCACCTTGCTGAGCGATACAATCGTCCGCGATACGTGGGGGCGTTACGTGACCGGTTTTGCGCTGGAATGGCTTGAGAAGGCGCTTGGTTTTGCGGTTGACATTGTGGATGGCCGGGCTTACAGCAGTAGCCACACTATTGATGGATTCAACGACCAGTGGCGCTTGCCGCGCGAGCGCGCCCTCGCACTGACCGCCGGTTCGACCGCGCGCTTGCAAGTGTCGGGCGGGCTGACCCAAGCGGAATGGAATAAACTGAAAGAACTCGAGCGCGAAGGCATTGGCGAGCGGCGCAACGAGGGATATGGGCAGATCGTCATCAATCACGCCGCGCAAGGGGATGCGCCAGAATTCAAAGAAACGATACAGACTACTCCTGATAAGACTGCGGCAGAGATGCAATCAACAGAAAGCAGGCCGCCGAAATTCACCGACAAATGGAATAAGATTCTGACAGACAGCGCGATCAGCCAGCCGGCCGCGTGGCGCGCGTTAGCAGGCGCGCCGGCCATGGCGCTGGCGCGCTGGCTCAATGCGCAGCAAGCGCGGGACCCACAATGGTTGAAGGACAATCTGGGCGCGCAAGGTTTAGCCGATGATGAGTTGAAAGACATCATTCGCAAACAAGGAACCCGCGCCGGAGAGGATGAATACGGCGCGCGCGAACAGAAGGAAAATCGCCTGAAGAACGGGCGTGAGCTGATCGAGGCGTTGCTAACGCAACTTGAGGCGCAGCCCGCGCCATGGTGGAGCGTGGGAGTGCGGATGCTGGCTGACCGCGTGGCGGAGTATGCCGGCGCGGAGAGCAGTGAGACAGGAGGGACGCGATGAAATACCGGGTCATAACGGGAACGTTAAAGGCGCGCACGGCGTTGCACGTGGGCAGCGGCGAGGGCAACGCCCTGGCCGACGCGCTGCTGCGCCGCGACGCGCAAGGAAACTGGTTGATCCCAGGGACCGCGATCGCTGGACAGTTACGCGCGCTGCTGACCCGCCTGGCGCCGCGCCTGGGTGAAGATGCGTGCGTGGCGCTGTGGCCGGCGGACTGGCAGAAAGCGCGGCGCGCCGACGATCAGGGGTGCGGCTGCGCTGTGTGCCGGTTGATGGGCGACGTGGAACCCAGCGACGCGGAAACGCGGGGCAAGCGCACCGGGGTCAAAACGATGGCGTCACGGGTATTGGTCTTCAACGCGCTCTGGAAGGAAGGGGCCGCGCCGGTGATCCGTGATGGCGTGGGGATTGACCGGGCGACGGGCGCAGCAGCGCGCCAGGCACAGGCCAAGTTTGATCTGGAAGTGCTGCCGGCGGGGACGTGTTTCGATTTGCGGATTGAGCTGCGCGAGCCGCCCGGCGCGCCAGACGAGAGTGCCGCCGACGAACGTTTGCTGGCGACCGCGCTGGCCGAGTGGCAGGCTGGGCGGCTGTGGCTAGGCGGCGACAGCGGGCGCGGATTGGGCGCATTTGACTTGTGCGATCTGCATTATCGGGAGCGTGATCTGGATGACAGCGCCGGCGCTGGTTTGATGGCCCATCTGCGCGCTGCTAAGCCCTGGGAAACTACCAAAGATGACCCTACGCTGGTGGATAAGACGGCCGCTTTTAAGGCGCGGGTTGGCGACAATCGCTTGGTGAGTGTCGAAACAGCGCAGGCGCAGGCGGTGAAGACGGTAAGAGGCAGGGTCAAGAAGCCAGAACTCACAGCGGCGGATTTGCCCCTGGCGACCGGTTGGGCGGCCTGGGAACTGACGCTGCAGGCCGAAGGGCCACTGCTCACCAACGATGCGACGGCCGCCGGGCTGAGTGGCTTCGATCACGCGCCGCTGCTGGCGACGTTGGGCGATTGGACGCAACCGGTTCTCGCGGGAGCGGGACTGCGCGGCGTTTTGCGGGCGCAGGCAGAACGGATCGCCCGCACGCTGGTCACACAGCACGCGTTGCAACAACAGGAGCCGGCACAGTATTTTCTGAGGTACTGCCCAGCGTGCGACCCACTGATGCAGCGCCCGCGCAGCGATCAAGCCACGGCCTTGCCGCTGGAAAGCTGCGATAGCCTGCTGCGTTACAACAAGGTGACGATCCCCGTCAAAGGCAAAGATAATGAGAAGGAAAAGCCGGTGGATGAGAACGATGAAATCCCGCTGGACTATCTGTGCCCGGCGTGCCAGTTGTTCGGCAATACGCGGCGGGGCAGCCGCCTGCGGGTGGAGGACGCGCCCTTTGTAGGCGGAACGCCCAGCTACAAGATGCTCGATTTTCTGGCGGTGGACCGGTTCACGGGCGGCGGCGCGGAACATCTCAAGTTCGATGCGCTGGCACTGTGGAAACCCACATTCACGCTGCGCTTGTGGCTGGATGATCCCGCCGCGTGGGAATTGGGCTGGTTGACGTTGACATTGCGCGACCTGGCCGAGGGCTGGCTGCGCGTGGGATACGGCGCGGCGAAAGGCTTTGGCAAGGTAACCGTTTCCCAGGGCACGGTGCGCATCGCCAGATTGCCGGACGGCGCGCCGCCTGAGCAGACAAGCGTTTACACCATCGAAAGCTTTGCGCTGAACGCTCCGGCGCTGCGTGAGCGGCAGCGTGGTTGGGTAGAAGCCTTCCAGCAGAAACTCAAGGCAACGGAGAGCTATCGCCAGCCCAAGGAAATGGCGCTGGGCGCGGATAGCTACTTTGGCAAGGTTATAGCGCGGCTCTACCCGGTTATGGAGGGAGGTGTGTGATGGCAAAAAGACTGGAAGCGCCTGATTTTGAGACCATTGTGCGCGATATGGCGCGCGAGTGTGTGCGCGATCCGCAAACACGCCCCGTTGTGCGGGCCGGCTGTGTGACGGAGTGCGCGTTGGCAACCTGGCTGGCGGATCCGAAGCTGAAGAAGCTGCCGGTGCATATCTGGATGCGGGCGGATGCGTGTACGATTGGCAGCGATCCCGCGCCTGATCCCCACCTGCTGGAAGGGGCGCGGCTTTTTGGCGAGGGCGGCGACCTGGAACTGTGGCGGGCAGGCGCCGGATTCTGTTGGCGCTTTGTGGGCGCACAGGACAGCGCCCCGGCGGGTGACGAGCTGCCGTGGCCGGGCACGGATCTCAACCCGGTCTACTGCCAGAAACGCGCAGCGCTGTTGTGGGGCAAACGAGAAAAGGGTGAGACACAGTGGTTCGATGACCGCGTGGCGGGCGCGCAACTCACCTATCCGGGGATGGAAAACGCCAAGCGGGTACAGGTCTGTTACGACGCCTACACCCAGGCGGGGCATGTGCAATTTGTGTGGCTGAAGAAGTTGGAGGCATGCAATGGCTAAAGGAACAATTCAACGCATCGTGGTCGATCGCGGATTTGGTTTTATCCACCCGGATGGCGGCGGGGATGAGGTGTTTTTTCATCGGTCAAAGCTGCAAGGGGTGCGGTTTGAAAACCTCAAAGAAGATACTCCTGTAACCTTTGAATCCGAACGTGGCGACCAAGGGTTGCGCGCGACTGTTGTGCGGGTAGCAGGGGCTATGTCACAGTCTCAATCGCAAAGCTCCACAGCACCTCAAACGAAACGCCCCACAGATGCTTCATTACCCCAAGGTGCATCGCACGCTCTAGGTGACGCTTATCGCTTCCTCAACCCTTACAACTTTATCCGCTATCTGGGACGCCCAAAATCAGAACCTGACTATGATCACCCGGAGATGCAACAACTCTGGCGTTGTCCGCCGCCACCTCACGATCGGTACGTGGGGTTGAGTGGGTGCATTACGTGTGAGGCAGAGGCGATCACACCGCTCTTTATCTCAGACAGTCATGCGGTTGAAAAACAAGACCATAAGGGCAAGCAACATCCGACCTATCGCTTCTTCGAATATGGAGGTCAGCCAGCGCTGCCGCCGACCAGCTTACGGGGCATGGTGCGTTCAGTATTCGAGGCAGTGACCAACTCGTGCCTCGCGGTCTTCGAGACTGATGACGAAGGAGAGAAAATTGACCGGTTGGAACATCGGTTAAGTAGTGATCCTGGCCTTGTGCCGGTACGAGTGCATAGCATTGACACCACCTCTGTCAAACTGGAACCGTTAGATTGTTCAACCAAAGCGCCTGACAAGAAACTGATCACGATAAAGACAGGGATTGTCAGCGCTTATGAACCGGTTGTCCTGAAACGACAAGGGGCAAATGCCATACCTTTTAGTCATCGGGGTGTTTTGTCCTCCTCTTTTCAGGATGGCGAGCGTGTTGCAGCTATGGTCAACCGTAAACCTGCGATCAAATATCGGAAGAATAAACAAGGTCAAGAATTTCCCATCTACCAATATTACAGGGTGGAAGCGATTGTTCCGGCGAAAGATCATAATAAATTGCCGGCAACTCCAGGATGCGATAAAGTATTTGGCTACATTCATGTCACAGGCCCTAACATAGAAAACAAACATGATGAACGGTTGTTTTTCCGTTGGGATGACAACAAGCCAGAACCACATTCAAGCTATAAGTTAGGGACTTTTGAACTGAACATCAAAGTGGTACAGGAGTACAACCGGATTGTGGGGAAGTATTGGGACCGGCATGGCAAGCGAGTAGAAGACCTGACCAAAGCTGGATGGCCTGAGACTGGCGATGATTTACCACACCCCAGTACATTTGTGCGAGAGGGAAGGAAACTCGCAGAGGGAGATTTGGTATACTACTTCGCCGATGAGTTGGGGGTTGACCACCTGGTACCTGTCAGTATGCCCCGTATACCTTATCGCCATCCGCGAGAGAAATTTATACCTGAGCATATCAAGCATTGCTTAGCAAAGCCGCCAAGTAAGGCGGTAGCATCGCTTTCCAGCGAGGAAAGCGCACTCCCAGATCTATGTCCCGCATGCCGTGTTTTTGGTTGGGTGGCAAATGAGAAAGATTTACATCCAGATGCAATCACAGCCTATGCTGGTCGAGTGAATTTCTCGCACGGCGCTTTGCAGCTTAAGCCAGGAGAAACTGTGAAACAAAGACAAATGGAGAATATGACCCTTGCCATTCTTGGTTCTCCCAAACCAACAACGACACAATTCTATCTGGTAAAACAACAACCTGATGGGCGTGTGCGACCTGATAGCGACATTGACTACGATGATGAGAGCTTCCGAATACGGGGACGCAAATCTTACCGACACCAAAGCCAACCCGATCCGCAAGAATATCGCCGTGCTACAGATGCTAAACATGATGGCCGCGATGATCAAAACCGGACCGTGCGCGGCGCTATGCGGCCTGGTACGACCTTCACCTTTACCATAGATTTTCACAATCTAGCGCCGGCAGAGCTAGGCGCGCTGTTGTGGTCACTGGAACTCAAGGAGAAGGATTGGCAAGGGTATCATCGCCTGGGCTTTGCTAAACCACTAGGCTTCGGTAGCTTGAAAATCAAAGTGACGGGCCTGGAAACAATCAATCCAGCGGTTCGCTACACCTCAGTTGACAATGACGGCAAGAAAAAAGACCTGGATAGCAAAGAAGGGTGGATTGAACTGTTCCGCAGGGAATTCAGTAAGCTCTACGGTCAGGATTTTGCAAAGCTGGACAATGTGCGCGACTTAATGGCTTTGGCAGGTCCATCACCGGAGTTACCCATCCATTATCCACGACCACCACACCGCGACCATGGGCAGGTTGTTCCTACCCCTGATCCGGAAGGGAAGAATTTCGAATGGTTTGTCGGAAATAAGCGCAGTAATAGAAAACTCACCTTGCCGTTAGCGGTAGAAGATACTGAAGGTTTCCCGCTGATGGATCGTACCGGGAGACTTTACGAAGAGTAATGGAGATGTTGTATGCCCTACGCCATTGACCTGCCCATCACCGCGCGCGAGAAGCCGCTAGCGCACGCCTATCGCGCGCTGCACGCGAATTTTCTGAAGTGGATTGCCGTCGCCGACCCGGCGTTGGGGGCGGCGGTCCACGACCGCCCGGTGCACAAACCTTTCACCGTGTCGGCGTTGACAGACGACGGGGAGACGGAGGGCTGGCGCTGGCGCGTGACGCTGTTGGATGATATACTGTGGGAGGCGTTCTGGACCGGCCTGCAGGCGGTTGGCGCACTGGATATTGACGGGCGCATCTATCCGGTGCGCTGGCCTGACGCGCAGGTCACACATCGCAGCTATGAGTCGCTGCTCACCGGCATCCGCCCGGCGACACAGTATCGTATGGCCTTTGTCTCGCCGACGACGTTCAGCGCCGGGGAACTGGACATGCCGCTGCCGGAACCAAGCGCCGTGATCCACAGTTGGCTGAGCCGGTGGAACGAATTCGCGCCGGCAGTGCGGCGCATTGACGTGACGCTGCTAGACGTGGTCCATGCCTGTGTCGGGGTTGCCGCGATTGACCGGATGTACACGCGCCCGCACGATCTGGGGCGCGGTCGTCCGCCGGTGGGGTTTCTGGGCGAGGTGACGTTCGCCATCACCAAAGCCCGTTCGCTGGATCAGGCGCACGTGTGGCAACTGAACGCGCTGGCGGATTACGCGCCGTTCTGCGGAACAGGGCGTAAGACAACGTTAGGGATGGGGCAAACCAGGCGGCTATGAAGATGGAAGGTGAGGACATCGTGGTGGTGAACTATGCGCACCCGCTGACGGAGGCGCAGTGCGCGCAGATCGCGGCGCTGACGGGGATGGCGGTGGGGCGCGTGATCGAGATTCCGGTCGAGGTCGACGTCGCGCGTCCCTTCGCGCCACAAGCGACGGCGTTGGTGGAGGCGGTGGGGTTCAGCGCCGCCGCGTGGCAAACGCTGCCGCTGGTCATCAACCCGCCGGGGCTGGCGCCGCTCGCCGCGACGTTGCTGGCCGAGTTACACGGTCGCCTGGGCTATTTCCCGACCCTGCTGCGTATCCGCCCGGTGAGCGGCGTTGTCCCTGTACGGTATGAAGTGGCGGAGCTGCTGAATTTGCAGGCGATCCGCGAACAAGCGCGGAAACAACGCGCGCCGGCGGCGTCTGGGGATAACAAAAGTGTGACCATGGCGCGATTTGGGGGCTAAACTGACGGTCAAAATTTGTCTCGATGACGGAAAAGGCGCTACAGCGAGATCCAGGGCGCTAACGGGCGATATGGGGTCATTTTTCCGGCATCGGGCGACTGTTTTTAGCCCGAAAATGCAAGGGGGAACCTGGAATTTCCGTCGGTGACGGGAAAAATGGGAGTGACAGCGAAAATCGCCCGAAATCATACGAAAATCGCCCAAAATCGCGTGATGACAAAGAAGTGTCTATAGCGAGGTTGAACCCTTTGAGGGATGGAAACTTAGGTTACTAATGATTTATGCAACACCGAAAACTTAGTCTATAGCGAGGTTGAACCCTTTGAGGGATGGAAACTTGGCAGCCTCACAACGCGCACGAGCCTCGGCTTGCGCGTCTATAGCGAGGTTGAACCCTTTGAGGGATGGAAACCAAAAGCCAATAACAGACGAACACCCATGTTGAAAACAAGTCTATAGCGAGGTTGAACCCTTTGAGGGATGGAAACCCCAGCTCGATTCGAATGCAGATGCACTCGTCGCCAGTCTATAGCGAGGTTGAACCCTTTGAGGGATGGAAACAACATTGTTGAATAGCATTGTATTCCCCTTTCGTTGTGTCTATAGCGAGGTTGAACCCTTTGAGGGATGGAAACAAAGTGCCCGGCCATAGCCCAGTCAGGACAACAGTAAAGTCTATAGCGAGGTTGAACCCTTTGAGGGATGGAAACTCAATAAGATAGTTCTGCATCTGGTACCAAATTTCAATTGTCTATAGCGAGGTTGAACCCTTTGAGGGATGGAAACCGCAATTTTTCAAACACATTTACACCCCCGTACTACCAAAGTCTATAGCGAGGTTGAACCCTTTGAGGGATGGAAACATTTACATACCTCCATGCGGAATCGAACTTGTGAAAACGTCTATAGCGAGGTTGAACCCTTTGAGGGATGGAAACCACACCGCAAGCACCGCGAATATGCCACCCGTTTTCTTGTCTATAGCGAGGTTGAACCCTTTGAGGGATGGAAACTGACGATTGAACCACCATTGTTTGTAGCCATTGCAGTTGTCTATAGCGAGGTTGAACCCTTTGAGGGATGGAAACTGCATAGCATGGTCGCTGACCCTGGGATTTTCCCAGGTCTATAGCGAGGTTGAACCCTTTGAGGGATGGAAACGTGGTCTTCCGCCGTTGTCACGATGGTCGAGGCGGTAAGTCTATAGCGAGGTTGAACCCTTTGAGGGATGGAAACTCATCAAACGTCACCACTTTGTTGGCCGGGTTAGGCGTCTATAGCGAGGTTGAACCCTTTGAGGGATGGAAACCTGATGATGGTCGCATACGAGGGCAGATCGCGGAGTTGTCTATAGCGAGGTTGAACCCTTTGAGGGATGGAAACCTGCCCACAGAGGGCGCTCAATGCTTTCATCAATTCTGGTCTATAGCGAGGTTGAACCCTTTGAGGGATGGAAACTTATAAACATACCAAGTTGCGTTGTCCCGCCCAACCGGTCTATAGCGAGGTTGAACCCTTTGAGGGATGGAAACTTACTGACCAAAAACAAGCCGTTGCCCATGTCAAATTGTCTATAGCGAGGTTGAACCCTTTGAGGGATGGAAACTTTCACCATGAGTATAACGGGGACTCAGGAGTACTCTACGTCTATAGCGAGGTTGAACCCTTTGAGGGATGGAAACTTATAGCCATCGTCATTGGTGACGGTGAACTGCCAAGGAGTCTATAGCGAGGTTGAACCCTTTGAGGGATGGAAACAAGCGCTCCTGCTCCGCTCGAGTGACGGCCTCTTCGGTCTATAGCGAGGTTGAACCCTTTGAGGGATGGAAACTAGACCTTTCGCCTCCTGAACCCGCCTCTACTTCGGTGTCTATAGCGAGGTTGAACCCTTTGAGGGATGGAAACAGGATCATCACCACGGTATTTGTACCGCGGCTAGCAGTCTATAGCGAGGTTGAACCCTTTGAGGGATGGAAACTTGGACCGTTGGGACCGTTCTGGATTGGCCCGTTAGGAGTCTATAGCGAGGTTGAACCCTTTGAGGGATGGAAACAAACTTCAAGACCATTTTGACCACTCGCGTTTCTTTTGTGTCTATAGCGAGGTTGAACCCTTTGAGGGATGGAAACACAATACAGGCACACCACGAATCCTCGCCCTGGACCGTCTATAGCGAGGTTGAACCCTTTGAGGGATGGAAACTCCACATGCGCCAACCCGCGACGGCCAGAAGAACCAAGTCTATAGCGAGGTTGAACCCTTTGAGGGATGGAAACTTCACGGCGTACGCCGAATGGTGGATTCCCCGAGTTCGTCTATAGCGAGGTTGAACCCTTTGAGGGATGGAAACTCCGCAATCCGATCATAACCCCACGACGTAACCATAAGTCTATAGCGAGGTTGAACCCTTTGAGGGATGGAAACACAATCTCCACTCTCCAGTCATCTGGTAAGGATGGAGTCTATAGCGAGGTTGAACCCTTTGAGGGATGGAAACTTATCATCCAGATCAACGGCGACGCCGTTGACTCGGGTCTATAGCGAGGTTGAACCCTTTGAGGGATGGAAACTCGATCACCTGAAAGGACCCATCGTAGGCGATCCCAGTAGTCTATAGCGAGGTTGAACCCTTTGAGGGATGGAAACTTTCAGCGGGGGCTGCCATGGTGGGGGTGGGTGCAACGTCTATAGCGAGGTTGAACCCTTTGAGGGATGGAAACCCATTGGTGTCGTCAACGACGTTCAGGGGCAAGCTGAGTCTATAGCGAGGTTGAACCCTTTGAGGGATGGAAACTCCGTAGTACTCGATGCAGTCTTTAGCCAGCTCGGCGTGTCTATAGCGAGGTTGAACCCTTTGAGGGATGGAAACTTCATCCGTTTTTTCGGGCTGTCTTGTTCAGCCCTAGTCTATAGCGAGGTTGAACCCTTTGAGGGATGGAAACACATGGGGCATAACCAGCGCCGTCGCAAACGCGTTGGTCTATAGCGAGGTTGAACCCTTTGAGGGATGGAAACCCGGGAAGCTGACCTCGAGCGGTTCGGGGAGAGTTGTCTATAGCGAGGTTGAACCCTTTGAGGGATGGAAACTAATATCCTTTCAACTGCAGAATAGAAATTCGTAGTCAGTCTATAGCGAGGTTGAACCCTTTGAGGGATGGAAACTTAAAAATGCTATGGCGGCGAGCGCCGCGATGGCGAAGTCTATAGCGAGGTTGAACCCTTTGAGGGATGGAAACATAGAGGCTGGTCAGCCAGACGGAACCAGTGACGATATGTCTATAGCGAGGTTGAACCCTTTGAGGGATGGAAACTCGGCGGCACCTGAGTCGCGGTCGGCGGCACCTGAGTCTATAGCGAGGTTGAACCCTTTGAGGGATGGAAACATGCGAACTATGACTGTGTCCACGCCCCCAAGTTACCGTCTATAGCGAGGTTGAACCCTTTGAGGGATGGAAACGGACGGTGACCCACTCGGTTCCGGCAGCCGCGTTATGGGTCTATAGCGAGGTTGAACCCTTTGAGGGATGGAAACCCATCACAGTGGGGGGCTGGTCTACCGTGCAGATAGGTCTATAGCGAGGTTGAACCCTTTGAGGGATGGAAACACGAACACCCAAACGGCCAATACTGTCGTACCAAACGTCTATAGCGAGGTTGAACCCTTTGAGGGATGGAAACTTCTTCTTTCTTTCCTTGTTTTGTGTGTGTTTGCGTCTATAGCGAGGTTGAACCCTTTGAGGGATGGAAACACCTTCCTCCAGTGGACCCAGACTGCCGATCTCCAAAGTCTATAGCGAGGTTGAACCCTTTGAGGGATGGAAACTTCACTTGTACGGTTACACCATACCGTACTACACAGGTCTATAGCGAGGTTGAACCCTTTGAGGGATGGAAACATCTCATAGTGTCTGCCGTACACGATGCTACATAGTTGTCTATAGCGAGGTTGAACCCTTTGAGGGATGGAAACTTGAGAATAGGCCACTTTCCGCCCAGAATTGTAACGGTCTATAGCGAGGTTGAACCCTTTGAGGGATGGAAACCTCACTAGGACAGAGGGGGGGGCGGCGCCTGAGGCGGTCTATAGCGAGGTTGAACCCTTTGAGGGATGGAAACTTACGTTTCTCACTGGGCATTTCGAGCCCCAGCAAAGTCTATAGCGAGGTTGAACCCTTTGAGGGATGGAAACCAGATTTCAAGCTCATTAAGATAGCGTTGCGCGTCTTTGTCTATAGCGAGGTTGAACCCTTTGAGGGATGGAAACTCATTGTACACATGATGGTTGTAGTACCCATACATTCGTCTATAGCGAGGTTGAACCCTTTGAGGGATGGAAACCTCGCAAGCGCCAGCAATACTGCAAAAACCAATGCGGTCTATAGCGAGGTTGAACCCTTTGAGGGATGGAAACAAATAAAGAACTTTTATTGAGTCGTCATGGTCCGCTCGTCTATAGCGAGGTTGAACCCTTTGAGGGATGGAAACTAGTATGGGCGGAATTTCTCCCAGGCCCCGACTGTCGGTCTATAGCGAGGTTGAACCCTTTGAGGGATGGAAACCACCATACCTTCCAGCTTCCGGATATCAAAATCCGGAGTCTATAGCGAGGTTGAACCCTTTGAGGGATGGAAACACAATCAACTGTCACAGTCTGGCTTTTCGGGTTCATCGTCTATAGCGAGGTTGAACCCTTTGAGGGATGGAAACGTTATGCATGAATTCCCACCCAATATCTTCCGAATGAAGTCTATAGCGAGGTTGAACCCTTTGAGGGATGGAAACGTGAAGTAAGACACTACTTCAGCCCAAGACATAACGTGTCTATAGCGAGGTTGAACCCTTTGAGGGATGGAAACTTATGAAGAATTCTTCGGAAGCGAAAAGCAAGTACAAAGTCTATAGCGAGGTTGAACCCTTTGAGGGATGGAAACCGAACATCAAGGCGATTTGGGCTTGACCAACTGTCAAGTCTATAGCGAGGTTGAACCCTTTGAGGGATGGAAACACAAAAAGGGTTTAATGGGGATTTTGCTCATTTTTGACGTCTATAGCGAGGTTGAACCCTTTGAGGGATGGAAACTCGCCACTGTCGTCGGGTGCTGCCAACATCAAGCGTGAGTCTATAGCGAGGTTGAACCCTTTGAGGGATGGAAACGAATTTGTATCCAAAACTTCGAATCTCCACCATTCTTGTCTATAGCGAGGTTGAACCCTTTGAGGGATGGAAACCAACAATGACATGCAATTCATCGAAGTAGCTTGGATCAGTCTATAGCGAGGTTGAACCCTTTGAGGGATGGAAACTGATTTTACCTTCCGCGTCCTTGCTCTCATCTGGCGTGTCTATAGCGAGGTTGAACCCTTTGAGGGATGGAAACTTATTACTACGATCGATGACCCAATGTTCTTCGACACAAGTCTATAGCGAGGTTGAACCCTTTGAGGGATGGAAACAAATCACACAGATGTCTCCCTCGGGACACGTGAACGTGTCTATAGCGAGGTTGAACCCTTTGAGGGATGGAAACCCAAGTGCAAGATTTCCGCCGCGGGCGGGTGCGCTTAGTCTATAGCGAGGTTGAACCCTTTGAGGGATGGAAACTCAATGGACACCAGTTCAAGATGGCCGACAGGCAATTGTCTATAGCGAGGTTGAACCCTTTGAGGGATGGAAACTCAATGGACACCAGTTCAAGATGGCCGACAGGCAATTGTCTATAGCGAGGTTGAACCCTTTGAGGGATGGAAACTGACCTCACTAGGGCAGAGGGGGGGCGGCGCCTGCGGGTCTATAGCGAGGTTGAACCCTTTGAGGGATGGAAACCGAAAACATGTTCATAACCTCCTAATTGTTATGGGATAGTCTATAGCGAGGTTGAACCCTTTGAGGGATGGAAACACTACTTGGTCTTGAATTTGAAACCGTCGTCGGTGTTCGTCTATAGCGAGGTTGAACCCTTTGAGGGATGGAAACAAATCAAACTGGTCACACCCATCCAGGGAGAGCACAGGTCTATAGCGAGGTTGAACCCTTTGAGGGATGGAAACGTAGACGGGTTTCTCCGTAGGCGTCATGCCGCAGGTCGTCTATAGCGAGGTTGAACCCTTTGAGGGATGGAAACAAGAATGGTGAATCGGAGTTTGATGATGTGGAATAGGTCTATAGCGAGGTTGAACCCTTTGAGGGATGGAAACTTGAAATTCGTAGTCACCTACTCCCCTCACGAGGAAGGTCTATAGCGAGGTTGAACCCTTTGAGGGATGGAAACTGATAGCCGTATGCGTCACCTGCCAAGTGGGGTAAGGTCTATAGCGAGGTTGAACCCTTTGAGGGATGGAAACTTACTGTGCCAGAGGCTTCGGTGTAGATCATCGTTGCGTCTATAGCGAGGTTGAACCCTTTGAGGGATGGAAACACATAAAAACTCGCATCTAGTGGATCATAAAAGAGGAGTCTATAGCGAGGTTGAACCCTTTGAGGGATGGAAACCTGACCAGCTCCACCATCAACGCTAACCTTATAGCCAGTCTATAGCGAGGTTGAACCCTTTGAGGGATGGAAACTAGGGTGTCTCTTCCCTTCTGCCGTGTGAGGGCAGAAGTCTATAGCGAGGTTGAACCCTTTGAGGGATGGAAACTGAAATTCGTAGTCACCTACTCCCCTCACGAGGAAGTGTCTATAGCGAGGTTGAACCCTTTGAGGGATGGAAACGGAATCCAGCGCAGCCAGCTCCGCTTCGTCTTCGACTGTCTATAGCGAGGTTGAACCCTTTGAGGGATGGAAACTTCATCTTAACAACCTCCATCAAACGGAATTGAAATTGTCTATAGCGAGGTTGAACCCTTTGAGGGATGGAAACGGCCGAGAACAACAACCACATTAGCCATCGGGTCGCCGTGTCTATAGCGAGGTTGAACCCTTTGAGGGATGGAAACGAATTTCGTCGGGATCCGGTTCCCCCTGATGCCGAAAAGTCTATAGCGAGGTTGAACCCTTTGAGGGATGGAAACTTTAATAAGATTGAAAAAACCAAACAGCATCAACCATGGTCTATAGCGAGGTTGAACCCTTTGAGGGATGGAAACGCCGGCACCTCCGCCTGAAAGCCATCCAAATTCGGACGTCTATAGCGAGGTTGAACCCTTTGAGGGATGGAAACATAAAAGCTTGCAGGCCGAGCCATGCGAGGCCGGCCAGTCTATAGCGAGGTTGAACCCTTTGAGGGATGGAAACTCCCAAGTGAAGTAGAAGATATCTTCCTGGGAAAAGTCTATAGCGAGGTTGAACCCTTTGAGGGATGGAAACTTGAAATCGCCAAGTGCAATCATTCGAAGGAGCCATGCGTCTATAGCGAGGTTGAACCCTTTGAGGGATGGAAACTAAACCGTACATATTGCTTTTGGTTTCTGGAAGCTAGTCTATAGCGAGGTTGAACCCTTTGAGGGATGGAAACTTCGAGATAAGTGTTTAGCCTGGTAGTGTCGAATTTGTCTATAGCGAGGTTGAACCCTTTGAGGGATGGAAACTTCATTATTGTCCCTCCGAGTACCGCTCTGCGCGACGTCTATAGCGAGGTTGAACCCTTTGAGGGATGGAAACGTAGAGCCAACAACGTTTCCACTTCCTGAGCCAGAAGGTCTATAGCGAGGTTGAACCCTTTGAGGGATGGAAACTCATCTGCACGGCATTGTGCCATACACCCGAGACAGGCGTCTATAGCGAGGTTGAACCCTTTGAGGGATGGAAACTCTGTAAACTGAAACGACAGATTGTCGTGTTGGGTAAAGTCTATAGCGAGGTTGAACCCTTTGAGGGATGGAAACTCACGTAGAAACCTTCCCATGTGGTCACCACACTTTGGTCTATAGCGAGGTTGAACCCTTTGAGGGATGGAAACGCACGATACTACCGACCAGGAATAACCCAATTGCGCAACGTCTATAGCGAGGTTGAACCCTTTGAGGGATGGAAACGTAACCTCCTTAAGGTACTAGTGAAATTTGGGTCCTAGTCTATAGCGAGGTTGAACCCTTTGAGGGATGGAAACATATTCGCAGGAGTTTAACCCCTTGCGCCAGAAGAAGTCTATAGCGAGGTTGAACCCTTTGAGGGATGGAAACGTAACCGTCTTCGTCACTTCCGAAGCCAACATCCAGGTCTATAGCGAGGTTGAACCCTTTGAGGGATGGAAACAAAAGCGTAAGCGCCGTTGCCGAAGGAACGATGTCAATCGTCTATAGCGAGGTTGAACCCTTTGAGGGATGGAAACTATAGAAGTAGTCGAACCATCCCCCGATTTCTGTCGTTCGTCTATAGCGAGGTTGAACCCTTTGAGGGATGGAAACAACAGAATAAGGTTTTGTGTTACGAGAGCTGAATATGTTGTCTATAGCGAGGTTGAACCCTTTGAGGGATGGAAACGCCCAACTCTTCTTTGGCAGTGTCGTGCTTGGCTTTAGTCTATAGCGAGGTTGAACCCTTTGAGGGATGGAAACGTATTCCTTTTGGGAACTTATCTAGTGCTATGACCGCGTCTATAGCGAGGTTGAACCCTTTGAGGGATGGAAACAGTGTAGGTGTAGTCGTGGGCACAGTAGTTGGTGTCGGTCTATAGCGAGGTTGAACCCTTTGAGGGATGGAAACTTTCTTTTTATCCTATTAAGATGCAGGCATTGTATTAAGTCTATAGCGAGGTTGAACCCTTTGAGGGATGGAAACCACATCGGTCACCACGTAGGTTGTTCCATCCAGACCAGGTCTATAGCGAGGTTGAACCCTTTGAGGGATGGAAACTTTGATATGAGGAAGGGTCATGGGCACCCTTCCTCATGTCTATAGCGAGGTTGAACCCTTTGAGGGATGGAAACAGGCGTTGACGGTGACCCGGATGGTGATCCAGCCAGAACGTCTATAGCGAGGTTGAACCCTTTGAGGGATGGAAACTTGGTGCCAAGACGTTGATACCTACAGAGGAGGTTGTCTATAGCGAGGTTGAACCCTTTGAGGGATGGAAACGTGTATTCTTGTTCTAAAGGGATCTGGTGTATAACTGGTCTATAGCGAGGTTGAACCCTTTGAGGGATGGAAACTAAATTAAATAGACCCCTCTCATATTACAATGAGCTACGTCTATAGCGAGGTTGAACCCTTTGAGGGATGGAAACTTGGTGTGTAGCTGAGTGTTTCGTCAGGTGAGTAAGATGGTCTATAGCGAGGTTGAACCCTTTGAGGGATGGAAACGTGAGATGCGGATTTGAGCGGGAAAGGGGGTAAAAAGAGTCTATAGCGAGGTTGAACCCTTTGAGGGATGGAAACTTAGAGAGACTGTCACGGGGGGGGGTGACTTTGTTACTGTCTATAGCGAGGTTGAACCCTTTGAGCATCTTGTAAACTTATCAAGTCCGGCAGGGCATTGGGGTTCAGGCAGGGGGCAACGACCGCGTCGAAAACGAGGTTTTTTGAAAGTGATGAGTGTAGCAGGGCGTCCGGGGGCCAGGTGTGCGCCACAGTCCGCAACGTCAACCGTACCTGCAGGCCACTTTTGAAAACACTTCCCGTCCATCCTGATTAAGCGTAAGCCCTGGAGCGGGCGTCATCAAGTACGAACTGCACTGGAAGTGTTGCGACAGCGAGTGGCGGCAAAAGCGGGCAGCCAGGCTCATTTGCGACGTCCAAGCGTCACAGGGTATTGGCGGCATCGGCCCTGCGCTGCAGAGGGACCGGAGCAGATGGCGGTGCATCATCGCCACGCCGGGCGAAACGGCTACACTATGTCTGCCGGGCTGCGTACCATGCTGTTCGGGGCGAGCTACCCTTGATGACACAGCTTCAGCCCTACTGAACCGATGTCGTGCGGGCTATCCGCTTGGTGTGCTCAGACGCCGTTGGTACGACGCGGCCCGGCGCCCTGCCTTAGTCAGATTGCCTCTGTGGCCGCTGGCGTGCGCGAGGCTTGCGCTGGCGGCTGTGCTTTTTCTGCTCAAGATAATCCCGCATCCGCCCCTCCCATTGGCGGGAAAAGGCCGCGTAATCGGCGATATCAGGCGGAGCAAAAGGTTCGTCGTGTTGCAAGAGGTGGAAGAAGACGCGGTTGGCCTTATGCGCGGCGTGGATGGTGGCCTCGGCCTCGCTCTTGCCACGGTCGATGGCGTTGAGAAAGGCATCGCCAAAGTATGGACAGTGCAGGGCGAGCTGGTAGCCCAGGAGATAGAGCGTGTCGCGGAAAAAGGGATCGCCTTGCTTGGACATCTGACCGTAGATAAAAACATCGCCGCTGCTGTAGAGCGTGGGGGTCATCCCGGCCTTTCTCCAAATTTGGCCCGCAAAGAGGACGTCGTCGAGGTTGCCGACGCCGGTCAGATAGCGGGCGAGCAGGTGGGCGCGGGTGTGCGGCAGCAGTGTTTCCAACGCGGCGAGCGCCTCGGCGCGCTGCGTGCTCAGAAACTGATAATGGGCGAACTCACGTTTCAGGATGGCGGCAAAGGCTGGGGCGACCTCGGCGGGCGGGAGCAGAGCGCGCTGCACCACGTCGAGAATCCTGGCAGCGGTCTGGGTACCGCAGCGGTAGCCGTGGTCGTGAAACAGGTCAATGATGCCCTGGCTGCCCAGCGCGAGAATGTCATACGGATTAGGACAGAGCGTGATGAGCGCTTCGACCAATTGCCGTTCCAGCGGGCGGGTGGCCAGCGGCGTGGGAATGTCCAGGTCGGGATGGGCGCGGGCCAAACGGCGTGGGTTGAGCAGCGCGCCGGGGATGAGTTGGTCAAAGAGACCGATGATGCGATTACCCACGCGCCGCTGCTCGCCCTGGGTCGCGCGCAGGGCGTAGACTTCCTGGCGCACCAGCAAGTCGGTGTCAGTGGGCAGGCGGGCCGGAAAGCCTAACCCACGCAGCAACAGGTCGCCGATGGCGCCGAGATCAATCAGGTCGGTCTTGTTGAAGCTGAGCGTGGCCTGGGTGCGGTTGAGCTTGACCTGGTAAGAATTGACCCACTGGTAGACAAAACGCGGCGTGGCGCGCCCGACCAGGTGGTCAGCGTAGCGGGTCAGCAGATTGCGCGCCCAACTCTCGTGATACACACCTGTTGGCTCGTGGCCGAGGATGACCAGGCGGGGGTGGTGTGTCGCCACCAGGTCGTCGAGAGTCTGGACGTAGCGTTCGTAGCCAGCCTTGAGCGTGGCGACCTCGAATGGCGCGTGCAGCAACCGCCCGTCGCCGGTATGAAAGGCAGCCCAGTGGACGTTCTTGCCGATATCCAGCGGCGCACAGAGGATTTCCTGGTCGGCAATGCCCTCCCGCAGTTGGCGGAACGCCTCGGCGCGGCGACCTTGAATATGAATCAGTTTGGCTTGAGTACGAGTACGTTTGTCCATGATATAACCTCCTGGTGTAATGGAAATAGTGTATCCCGCCGTTGACAATTTGGTTACAATAGGGATGGAAACACATCCTTCTTCGTGTATAATGATAGTAAGCTCTGGTGTTATGGAGGTTCAAATGACGATTTCAGTTAGTGTCAACCAGGCAAATCACAATCTACTCCAATGGGTTCACCGCGTCACGACGGAAGGAGAAGCGGTGATGCTAACCGTTGGCGAACGTCCACAGGCAGTCCTGATCGGCTTGCACGATTGGCAGACGTTGCAACGTGTGCGCGCCAATCGCGCGGCGCGTTTGACGGCCTTAGAGCAGGCGCAGACATTCAGCGAGCAATTGCGCGCAACAAAGCCTGGCGATGACGTAGACGCTGTTACCCTACTCCAAACCATGCGTGAGGCGCGCGATGCAGAACTTCAGGGTTTGTATTGACGCAAATCTCGCGCTCAAACTTGTTTTGGCCGAAGAGGATAGCCCGCGCGTACTGACGCTGTGGCGACATTGGATCGAAAGCGATACACTGATCGTCGCACCGCCGCTATTAGCTTACGAAGTGACCTCTGTCTTGCGCGGAAAAGTGCATCGTGGTGCGCTGACCGCCGCAGCCGGCGACGAGGCGTTCACCTTAATCCACGCACAAGGCATTGAATATCTCGCACCGCCCGCTTTGCACAGCCGCGCTTGGGAACTCGCCAAACGCTTTGCACGCCCCAATGCCTACGACGCACACTACCTGGCCCTGGCCGAGATGCTGGCGTGTCCTTTCTGGACTGCTGATGAACGATTGTACAACGCGGTCAAGGAGCACCTGTCATGGGTGCGCTGGTTAGGCGAGTGAATCGGAGGAACCAGTGAAAAAATCCAAACGAACGACCCGGCGTATGCGTGATATGTCCGAAGGATTCCCGTTGTTGTTCGATCCTCGCACCCCCGTCTTGTTTATCCTGGGTGGGGCATTGCTGAGTATGTTTGGCAATGCCTGTTATGATCTCATGCTGCTTTGGTTGGGCGAAGGCTGGCTTAGTATCGTCATCACGGGTCTCGGCTCGTTGTTGCTTCTCGTTGTCGTCGTGCTGGCGATCTACCTTGTCGCTCGCACTCACAAACAGCCGTCCACCCTTATAGACGCAGATGAGCGCGCCGCTCAGCGGCCTGGATTGGTGTTGTTTTTAAGTCCAGGTCCTAGCAAAGCCCATGAAGAGGCTTTTCAATGGCATCAACCACTTCTGAAGTATGTCTGGCTGCTGTACACGAGTGAAGTTGAAAAGGATAAAAACAAAAAATTGGAACACCTGCTCGAGGAATGTCGCCAGAAGGAAATACAAGTTAGCTCCCTGCGGATCGCTAATCCCCGCAATGCTGAGGAGGCGCGCAAACAGGTATTGAAGGCGCTGGAGCAAGCCGAGCAGCAGGGACTGAAACAGGGAGATTTGTACGTGGACATCACCAGTTGTATGCGACCGGGCGCAGTGGGAGCTACCCTGGCTTGTTGGCAGACGGGTTATGACCTTGAATATGTCACCGGCGACTACGATGCTGAAGGGCGCCTCATCCCCGGAACATCCGAGGCGATGCGAGTGAAGCTCGGCCCTGGTGTGCCGCAAAAAGAGGAGACAGTCTGATGGCCGTCTTTCCTGGACGTCCGGTGCTGGTGGCGACGTTGGGGACGCAGCCGCAGGTCGTGACCCTGGCGGTGGATTTGCTGGAGGCCGATGAGAATGTGGTCGTGGATGAGGTGTTCGTCATTCACACCCAGGCTTCCGGCTTTGTCGGCGATGCGGTGACGTGCCTGCAGAATGAGTTTCGCGGCAAACGTTATCGCGGGCGCCGTTGCGAGTTGAAGCGCATTCCGATCCTCAGGCCGGATAAACGACCGGTGGTTGATATCCGCACCTCTGAGGATGCGCAGGCCACGTTTCACGCGATCTTCGACACGATCAAGGCTTGCAAACAGCAACACCGCACCGTTCACCTCAGCATTGCCGGCGGGCGCAACAGCATGGTTGCGTATGGCGCGGCGACGGCGCAGATTCTCTTTGATGCGGATGACCGGCTCTGGCACATTATCTCCACCGCGGCGTTTGAGAATACCCGCGCGCTGCATCGCGCCAATCCAGAGGACGCGTATTTGTCGCCCGTGCCGGTGTTGGCGTGGAATGCGCTGCTGAGCCAGGCCATCAGCGCGTGGACTGAGGACCCGTTCCAGGCGTTTGCGATGCAGCGGCAGATCGCGGAGCAGCAGGAAGATCAGGACCGCAAAGCGTTTTTGCAAACATTAACGCAGCGTGAGCGTGAAGTGTTGGTTATCTTTGTGGAGCAAGGAGGAACGGCGCGCGAGATTGCTCAGAAAATGAACCTCGCTCCCCGCACGATAGAAGGATACTTCAGAGAGATTTATGAGAAGATGCGCAATTTTTATTATCTGCGCGACGTGGTAGTAGAGGCAAACGGCAATGCGTTGATGAAGTGGTTTGCCGGTTTCTTCAACCGGCGGCCTGATTTGCGCGTTCCTTCCTGATATTCAGTTTGGGGACGATTTTGGGCGCATAAGCGTGTAATTCGGCGATTTTCGGCGATATACGTAGAAATACTGGGGGCGTTTTCCGTAGGATTACGGAAGACGCCCTCTTTGTTTTGCGTGATACTTGAGGCATCCAACACATAAGGAGGGAAGCGATGATCAACAAATGGATGACCCAAGTGAAGCAATATCGGCGCCGCAAGCCCCGCCCTCAACAACCGGCGAAGCCGGTGCGGCGGTGGCGACGACGGATCCGTCTGGTGGGCCTCGGCCTCATCATCGTGATCGTGCTGGCATGTCTCGCGTGTGTGCTCCTGGGGATCGGGGTAGGCAAAGCGTTCGCGCAAGCGCCCGCACCGGGGATGGATGCGCTCCTCGTCATCGACAACTCCAACTCCATGTTCGACAAAAACGGCATCGGGTCGGACCCGGAATTGCGCCGGATTGAGGCCGCGCAAATGTTCATCCACTATCTGGGGGTAGATAGCGGCGCTACGCGACACCAACTCGGCGTCATCTTCTTCGGCGGAACAGCGCATCTCGTCGTCCCGCTCACCTCGTTAGCCGACGCGGCGCAGCGCGCGCAGATGGCGGACCTGATCGCCGCCCCGCAGCGGATGCGCTGGACCGATCCCGTCGCCGCGCTCACCCTGGCGCGGGATATGTTCCACGCCACGCCGGATGCCGATCAGCAGCGGGTGGTGGTCCTGTTGACGGATGGCAAGCCAGAATGGAGCGCCCATCCCACGGCTACCGAGCGGGCGGCAGTCCTCGAATCGCTTAAACGGCTGGGCTGGGACTACATCACCGACGACATCCGGCTGTTCATCGTCCTCCTGCAGAACGAAGCCACCGACGCCGATCCCGAAATTGCCGAACGCTATATCCCGCTGTGGCGCGAACTGACGCAAGGGACCGGGGGCAGCTTCTACGCCGTGCGGCGGGCTAATGATCTGATGGACGTCTACCACAGTATCCTGTTGAGCTTGAGCGACGTGCAAACCGCCGGCGCGGTGATCCAGACGGAGGTGACCGGCGACCCGCAAACTCAGAGCGTTCCCGTGGAACCGTATTTGGCGCGGGTCACGTTTGTGGTACGCATCAGCCCACTGGTCACAACCCCAGTCAACCCTGCCAACGTCACCATTACGCTTTTCCGCCCAGATGGTCAGCCAGTCCATCCTGACGACCGGCGCGTCCAGTACACATCTTACGGCACCACCGCGATCTGGGCCATCACCCAACCCACGCCGGGCGACTGGCGCGTCCTGATGAGCGGTAAGGGCACAGTCACGGTGTGGAAGGACTACATTCCAGCGCCGACGCCCACCCCCACACCGACGCCGCCCCCGTCGCCAACGCCGACCACGACGCCAACGGCGCAGCCCACGCCCACCGCCACCGCGATTCCGCGCCTGGGCAGCATGGAGTGGCCGCCGGCGGCGCTCGTCGGGCAGCCCATCACGCTCGCCGTCAAGCTTGAGCCGGCCATCCCGCAGACCGCCGAAGTGTGGGCTGTGTGGGGATTGACGGAGACGCTCGGCCAGCGCGTGCAACTCTATGATGACGGCCGGCTTGGTGACCGCCGGCAAGACGACGGTATCTACAGCGTCGTGCTGACGCCGGAGCAGGTCGGTATCATGCGCGCCCGCGTGTGGTGGCAGCGCGATGGGGTGGTATTCGATACCTGGGAAGGGCGTGCGCAGGTGGAGACCCAACCGGCGCTGCGGCTTACCCTGGCGCAGCCGCGTAAAGTGTGGCGCGCGAGAAGCATGATCGTGGCGCAGGCCGACTGGCTGGTACACACAACCCCGTTGGACATGGGCGGCCTATTGACGATGACCTTATGCGACGCCGCAGGCGCGTTGGTAGCGACGGGATATGGCGCGGTCGGCGCGCCCATCACGCTGACTGCACCGGCAGCGACAGGCATTTATACCATGCATGTGAAAGCGGCAGGGCGCACAGCGAGCGGATTGACGTTCGCGGGCGAGGATACCTTGCCGATCAACGTCCGGCGACCGCTGCCGGCGTGGGTGTGGGGCAGTGGAACCACCCTGACCCTGGCCTTGATGGGCTACCTGGGAGGGACGCGCTGGTATCACAATCTTCCCCGGCTGGCCGGAAAATTGCGCGTGCTCAAGGCCCCGGAGCACTACAACGGGGCAGGGCTGTTTGACCTCTCGACGTTCAATCAGCGCGCGCTGCGCCTGGGCGGCGCCGGGTCGCTGGTGCCAGTGCCAGAGCGGGCGTGGGGCGAGATCCGGGCGCTCAACGATGGGAGCGGCATCGCCTTGACGCCGCTGGCGGAGCAGACCGTGACGGTCAATACTGTGCCAATTATCGGTGAGCATGTGCTTTCCGATGGCGACTGTATCGCCACCCAGGGGCTGCACATGCGGTATGAGTGTTTGCAACAACGCGAATTTACGCTGGCCTGAATCACAAGATCAAAGAGGAGGTGCGACATGATGAACTGGAATACGGATACAGCGGTACGAACTGTCGTGGGCGGAAACGGACATTCGGACACGGACATGCCGACTGAGCGGCGCACAAAGCAGCAGATGGAAGTACGCAACACACTCTTCGTCGGGCTGGGCGGAACGGGACAGCGCACCGGGCTGTACCTGAAGGCGGCGTTCCTCAACCAGTTGAGGTACGTTCCAACATGGCTGCGCATTGTGGTCTTCGATACAGCCAACGAGCCGCTGGTGGTACGCCTGCAGAACGGCCAGGATGTCAGCCTGGAACCGGGGACGGAGTTCGTGAATATCGGGCAGGTGCCGGTGGGGCGCATCATCCGCCACCGGGAGCAACAGAAGGCCATCGCCGAACGCTTCGGCGAGAGTCTGCTGCGCCTGCCGCCCACGGTGTTGCGCCACGGCGCGAAACAGGAACGCCTGTTGGGGTTGGTGGCGCTCTACTGGCACTATCACAGCGTCGAAGAAAACCTGCGGCGCGCGATCTGGCACCTGGCCGGACGCGACAACCGCCGGCGCGATGTCGTCAACGTGGAACAGGGCCTCAACGTCTTCGTCGTCAACTCCCTGTGCGGCGGCACCGGCGCGGGGACCTTCCTGGACGTCGCTTTCCTCGTGCGGGCATTGGTCGAAGAATTGGGGGACTTGGGCGATTTCTGCCAGATCACCGGCGTGGGCGTGCTGCCGGGCGCTTTCCCTGACGTGAACGGGCCGTATATGCTCCCGAATACCGTCGCTTCGCTGATGGAATTGAACCACGTGATGACCCACAACGATTTCGAGGCCAGCTATCCCAACGGGCGGGTAATCGCGGCCACCTCGGCGCCCTTCAACCTCTACTACGTGTTGGATGGCGTTGATGAGCGCGGGCGCGTTTGGCCGGGCACCCATGCCGTCTGCCAGCTCGCCGCGCACGCTCTCTACCTGCAGATGGGGTCGCAGTTGGGGCGCAAGGGGGAAAACGACTTCGACAATCTCGACGAGATCATCAGCGAAGTGACGCCGGAGGGGATCGGCACGTTTATGGGCAGCCTGGGGCTGAGCGTCTGCCGCTTCGACGCCTTTGCGGCCCACGATGCCTGTGCGAGCCGTCACGCGCGCAGCCTGATCCAAAAGGGCTGGCTGCGCGCCGCCGACGAATCCCTCGCGGCGCAGGCGGCGGGCGCTTTCTGGGACGCCGAACAACTCGAGCCAGAGTTGCTGATGCAGCAGCTCGTCCTGGATAAAGAAAGCGTCCCGATCACGGTTGATCTGACGCTCCCCGGCCAGATCCGCCATCTACCGGCAACGCAACAGGTGCAGGAGGCGATTGGCTACGTGGAAGACTTCGGCGCGATTCGGCTGCGCGGGACCTTCCGCGCGGTGATCGAGACCCGCCGGCAGGAGCGCGCCACGGCGCTCGCCGCGACCTTGCGGGAGCGTGTAACCCAGATGGCGGGCGACCCCGAAGTGGGGGTTCCACAGACACAGGCCATGCTGAATGTTCTGCACACCCGGCTCACGCAAACCTTGACCGATCTGCAAACCCGGCGCGAAGACCTCGAAGCGCGGCGGCAGACGCAAGAAGGTGAATTTCAACGCCGGCGCGAAAGCCTCGTGCAGACGGGGGTGGCCGGCTTCCTCTTGCGGAACAGCCGCATTCACACGGCTTTGCAGCGGTATCTGCAAGCTGCCGCGGCGTTCTACCACACCGCGCTCCAATGCGATCTGTGTGACGCAGCCCTGCAGGTGGTAGACAGCGTCGCCAGAACGCGGCACGAACTCGGCGAAACCTTGCCGCAACTCAATGCGCGGTTGCAAGAGGCAGCGCGGCTGCTGGAATCCGGCCTTACCGAAAACACCACCTTGGATCTGACCGCCGACATCGAACTGCTCCAAACAGACTACCTCAACACACTGTACACCCACTATGCCCCCGCGCTCACCGACACGGCCATCAAAGTGACCGGCGACGCCGATTTCCTCGCCTGGGCCAATCGTCCGGCCCGCGAGGTGAGTCTGGCGCTCCGCGAGAAGTCAGCCGAAGCGTTCTCCGCCATTCGCGGTCACGGCGTCGAAAAGGCGTTGGCAGAGCAGGCGGCGGCTGTATCGCCCCAGGCGCGGCGGTTGCTGTTGGTAGAACGCGCTGCACCTTCGTGGAATCTGGATCGCGCGCGCCTGGAAGATGGCGGCGCCAGTCTGGCGTCGCTGACCGTACTCGGCGTGCCTGACGAACACAACACCCTCTTCGCGGAGCAGGCTGGCGCGTTGGTCTCCACGCAAGACCAGAACCGGATCATCGCGCTGCGCGTCACCGTGGGTGCGCCGTATACCGCCCTGCAGCAGTTCCCGGCCTGGCAAAGGGCCTACGACGAAAGCCGCGGGCAACGTCTGCTCCACGTGCTACCCATCTTCCACACCAACGCCGACAGCGCCGCGCTGGCTTTCGCGCTCGGCCTGGTCTTCAAGTTGATCTACACGCAAGGCGCCTGGTATTACTACCGGCCTGTAGATCGGCTCGATGATCCGGAGCGGCTGGCGCAAGGGCTGCAAAACGCAATGCGGGTGTTTGCGGCCCGCGAGGGATTGGCGCACGAGGTCATCGAACGGGTGGAACGGCAAATCCTGGTGCGTCTCACCACGAATCAGGCGATTGAACGGCTGGAAGCCTATTACGTCGCCGGGGAACAGGCCGACCGGCGCGGGGATGAACTCGACGAACTGGATCGCAGCCTGCGCAAGGCGGCCCGCGATTATGCAACGCGACTCCGCGAGATGCTGGCGACCAGCGAAGGCATCCTGGCCTGAACAGGCACGCCATTCAGGATTGGCACAACAGGAGTTGATCATGGACGACAAGCTAAAACCAACCTTGCAACGTACCCTGGTGCTGACGTGCGGCGAGAGCGGCGCGGCGATCAACGCGCACTTGACCGCCATGCTCGAAGCGTGGGGAAATCCGCCCGTCGTGGCGGCGCGGCAGCTGGACCCGGCGGAGAGCGAGCAAGACGCGGCAACGATCGATGCGGCGCTCCACGATATCTCGCGGCTGTCGCACCGCCCCACTCTGTTGGCGATGGGGATCAGTCCCGATCGTCTGGAGGAACTCGCCATCTGGGCCGTGGGTGCGCCGGCGGAAGCCGTCCAGGCCATCGCGCGCCTGGCCGGTCAACGCGCCGATGCGCTTTTGGGCAACGATGCGTTGACAATGGGCATCATCGTCCGGGAAGGTCTTGCGGAAGCGGACCGCCCAACGAGTCCCGCCAGGCTGCTATCGACCACAACGCCGCCGATATTCAGCGGGCCGTGCTTTCAGGTCATGCCGGTCAACGAAGCCGGACTGGCCCTGGATAGTCCGGCGACGCTCTACGAACACATCGCGCGCTTTCTGCTCCTGCACACCTGCACGCCCCTGCGCGACGTTCCCCTGTGGGTGACGCACGACAGCATGATGGAAGCGCAGGACTGGGCTACCTTTGGCCTGGTATGGCTGGCCTGGCCGGGAGAAGTAGCGCAAGCGCACGGCGCGCAGCACTTAAGGGCATTGTTGCTCCCGGCGCTGCGCGAAAAATCCGACACGGACGCCGATATGGCGGAACTGTTCGCGCGCATGACGCCGGCGCCGGCGCTCCTGGCGGGGCAGCTCACGCCGCGTGAACTGGCAGCGATCACCTCACTCGACATCAAAGCGCCCGCGCCTCCTGAGTTCTGGGAGGTGATTGGGCCAGGAGATCACCGCGAACACGAATGTGTGGCGCGGTGGCGCGAAGCGGTGCAAAGCTGGACAGCGCTGCTGGATGGACACGAGGCCGCCTGGGCCGCGCTGACGCGGAAGAGCAGCGCCACGTGCGGCGCGAATCTCGCTCACACGCTCGCGCAACTTCTCGATGACGGTGGCGTCGTGATGGCCCAACACGCGCTACAGGCTTTCCGCCACGCGCTGGAAACGTGGGTGATCGCCGCCGAGGAACGCGAGCAGGAAGCGCAGGAGAGCCTGACGCACCTGGAAAAGATGAAGGAACAGGTATGGACGACCCTTCAGGCGCGCCTGGCTGCCATGCCGCGCCGTTCGCTGGGCAGCCTGTTCCGCTTGATCCAGCGGCCATTGCAGGTCATCCAACTCTATCAAAACTGGCGCAGGATACAAGAACAGTACACGCGCTATATGCAAGTGTGCGCGGCTGTCGTCGGCGCGAGTGTGACGCTGCGCCAGATGCAGCAAACGCTAATCGTCTACGGCCAGGTTGACGCGCTGCTGGAACAAAATCAGGCAGCCGTTGAGCGCGTCGCGCAGGGGCTTGAGCGCCTGTTGGCGCTCGAGCCAGCCTTTCCGGCGTGGCCGGAAGCGTCGCTGCTGCTGCCCGATGATCCGCAGGCGCTGCTCACGGCGCTGATCGCCGAACACCTACCGGCGCACGACGCGCTCCTGGCCGCGTTCCGGCAAACGTGGGGACCGCTCTCCGGCTTTCTGAGCGCGGATTTGCCGGAACAGGAAGCGGTGAACCGGTGGCTCAACGCGCTGGCCGCGCCGTTGCGGGACATCTCGATCTGGGAAATCGTCGCGCGACGTTTTCCAGAGCCGCCAGCCCGGAAGGTGTGGCTGCAAGAATTGCTGGCGCAGGCGCGCCCCTTTTGGCGATGGGATCCCACCACGCTATCGGACGCCGAGCGCGCTTTGTCGGATGCAATGACCGTATGGCTGACCGCGACGGAGGGCGTGGCGGTGTGCGCAGAAAGTGGCGAGAAAGTCAACGCGGCGCCGTTGGACAGCCCACAGCAGTTGGCCGTTGTCTCACTGCGTTGGGGAGTCCCCGGTGTTTAGGCGCATTGCCGCGCGAGCGGTTGGCAGGTTAAGGAGGGGCAAAATGATGGATTACGAGGATAACATTGCGGTGTCGCCACGGCGTTGGGTAGACGGCTTTGACTGGGGCGGCGTGCGCTACGAAGTGGAGGCGGAGGCGCGCGCTGAAATCGTGCTTTTGGGGATGGGCGCTGCCGGCAAATCCACTCTTTACGACTGCCTGCGCGGGATCGCCCCCGTCGCGCCGGCCCCCAGGTTGGGTGCGCCTGACGCAACGATTGAGGAACCCCTGGGGCTGTTCACCCTCATTGACCTGCCCACGCAGGTTGATGAAGACCCGCTGCTGTGGGAGCATCTGGAACGCGCCACGTTACTCGTCTATCTGCTGGATGGCGCGGCGGAGACGTCGGATACGCTGACGCGCCAAAACGTTGTGCCGCCGCACGATTTCCGGTGGATCACCCGACTTCAGGCGTTGGGACATCCGTTGATGGTCGCGTGGAGCAAGGCCGACTTGTGGGATGGACACCTGGAGGAAGCGCTTGCAGCGGCGGAATACCGACTGGGTGTTTCCGTTATGCCCGTGTCGGCCTACGCGCCGGAAGCCATGCACTTGAACTTCCTGTCGCGGATGGTGGAGTTGTGCCCGCGGTTAGCCGTCCCCTTGGGGCGTGAGATTGCGACGTTCCGGCGGATACTGGCGCAACGGATGATCCTCCGCACGACGTTGGTCTGCGGCCTGGTTTCCATCGCGCCGGTGCCCTTGTTGGATTTGCCGGTGCAACTCGGCGCGCAGGTGGGGCTGGTGGCCCGCGTCGCGGCGATGTACGGACAGTTGCCGTCCAGCGATTACTGCAAGGAATTTGTCCTGGCGGGGGCCGGCAGTATGGCGTTGCGCGTTCTGGCGCAGCAGGCGGTCAAGGCCGTGCCGATTCTGGGCTGGCTGGTGAGTGGCCTGTTGGGAGCGATGACCGCGTGGGTGATCGGGCAGACGGCGCTGGCCTACTTCGATGGGCAGGTGACGCCACAACGCGCGCGGGAATTGGTGGGGCATGTGTGGCGCAACGTCATAGGCGCGCGGATACGGTGCTGGCTTGGCGTGTTCCCGCGGGCATGGGCCAGATGCAAATTGCAAATCACACATGGCAAATGGCGCACTCTGTTCCGGCGCAAGAGCCACGAGACCGCCGCATAGCGCGCAGCGAGTTTCAACGGAAGAAGACTATCCGACTAACGACTAACCGACTATTGTGGAGGTGAGGGATGATGATGCTACGTAAACGGCAAAAGACAGAGGCAAATCTACCGGAACGCGCGACGTTGTTCTCGCCCGAAGCCATGTCCCGCGCCTGGCAGAGTGTGCGGCACAATGGGCCAACGCCGGGCGTGGATGGCGTTACTTTTCGGCAATTCGCGCAGCGTCTGGACCGGAATCTGGAAGACCTGCGGCGTGAACTGGAAACAGGAGTTTACGAGCCGCTGCCGGTCAAGCGCATCTTGATCCCCAAAACGGATGGTGGATTGCGTCCCCTGGCGATCTGGGCCTTGCGCGATCGCATCGCACAGCGCGTGGTGCATGATGCGCTGGTGCCCCTGCTGGAACCGCTGTTCCTGGACTGTAGCTACGGGTTTCGCCCTGGCCGCGCAGTAGCCGACGCGGCCAGGGTCATCACTGCCGCGCGCGATGCGGGGTACCGCTGGGTCGTGGATGCCGATATCGAGGATTGCTTCGGCAGCCTGGATTATCGCCAGATGATGGCCCAGGTGCGCGCGCACGTCCACGAGGATGTCCTGGTGACGTTGGTTGACAAGTGGTTGAACGCGCGCGTGCAGAATCCGGCGAGTGGACGCCCCACCAAAGCAGCCACGTCGCAAGGGGGAGTCATCACGCCGGTGCTGGCAAACCTGTACCTGCACCCATTCGATGTGGAGATCACGCGGCGGGTGCGGGATGGCCGGCTGGTGCGTTTTGCCGACGACTTCGTCATTCTGTGCCGCAAACGCCAGGAGGCGGCGACGGCGTTGGAGGTCGCGGAACACGTGTTGCGCCGTTTACGCTTGCAGCTCAATCCGCGCAAGACGCGGCTGGTGCATTTTGACGAGGGGTTCAGTTATCTGGGCGTGTTCTTCCTGCGCAACGAGCAGTTCGCGCTCAATAGATAAGAATTACGAATTACGAATTACGAGTCAGGGGAGGTGAAGGATGGGAACGGTATATGTGCGTGAACAGGGGGCGGTGATTCGCCGCGATGGCGAGCGGCTGCGGGTGACGTTGGAACACAAGGAGTTGAGCGCGATCCCGCTGGTCCACTTGAGCCAACTGGCCCTCATCGGCAACGTGCAGTTGACCACCCCGGCAGCGGCGCTGCTGCTGGATCGGGGGATTGACGTGGTCTATATGAGCACGTATGGAAAATTCCGGGGGCGATTGGTGCGCAATGAGTCGAAGATGGCGCAGTTGCGACACCAGCAGATGCGCATCGCCAGCGACGAGCGCCAGGCGTTGGCCGTGGCCAGCGCGATTGTCGAGGTCAAGGTCGCCAACCAACGGGTGGTGTTGCAGCGTCGGGCCGAGCGCGTCCCAGGCGCGCAACGGGCGCTGGACGGGATGATGGCGATGGGGCGACAAGCGGTGGCTTCCACGGCGTTGGATAGTCTGCGTGGTTTCGAGGGCAAGGCGGCTGCTTTCTACTTCGAGGCCATGCGGACGCTGCTGCCCAGCGCCTGGGGATTTACCAAACGCGCCTATCATCCCCCACCCGATCCGGCGAACGCGCTGTTGAGCTTCGGCTACACGCTGCTGTTGAAGGATGTCAGCGCCGCGATCCAGATGGTGGGGCTGGACCCCTACTTTGGGTTCTTCCACGTTTTGGGGTACGACCGCCCCGCGTTGGCGCTGGACTTGATGGAGGAACTGCGTCCCGTGATCGTGGATTCGATGTTCCTCGACATTGTGACCAACAAACAGTTGGCGCCGGAGAATTTTCAACGGAGTAACGGGCCAGAATCCCGTGTGGAATTGGGCGAAAATGGCGTGCGCGTGGTTCTGGAAGCCTACGAACAACGCCTGCAAACGCTGGTGAGTCATCCGCTGGCCGGCGGGCGCACGACTTATCGCCAGGCTTTTGAGCTTCAGGCGCGGCAGATGGCGCGCTTTATCCGGGGGGAAGATCCGGCTTACCAACCCCTGCGGATCAAGTAGGCGAGTAGCAGGTGGCGAGTTAAGAGTTGCGAGTGCCGAGTGGCGAGTTGCGGGTGGCAACTTTCAACTTTGAACTTTCAACTACTCTCAATGGAGGTGCGCACAATGGAATCATGGATTGACGTTGGCAAAGGCGGCTATTTTGCCGCCGACCGGATCATCGCGTTGGCAAAAGCGGATTCGGCTCCGATTCGCCGGTTGATCGCGGCGGTCGGGGCGGGGCAATTGGTTGATCTTACGTTCGGACGGCCCTGTCGCGCGGTCGCCATTCTGGACAGTGGGCACGTCGTCACGGTGCCGCTCGCGCCTCAGGTGCTGCTGGAACGTATCAACGGCGTAACCGTTGAAGAGGAGAGACGCCGCGCGAACGTTACTGCGCCGCCGATCGGCAGTGGGGCAATGGCGACCACGAATGAGACCACGGATGGGAGCACGGAGCGGGCAAATGATGAGGGGGTAATGAGATGAGCCAACCTGATACATTGATCGCTTATGCTGACGGGGCGATTGGCGACGGCGACGGCGCGACCGGCGTTGGTGTGGTCCTGCTGGATGAGCATGGTCAGATTGTGCGGTGGGGGAACCGGCGGCTGGAACGGATGACCAACAATGAGGCCGAGTATGCCGGTCTGATGCTGGCGTTGGAACTGGCGGCGCCGATGAAACCGCAGCATCTCTGCGTCTATCTGGATAGCGCGGTGGTGGTGGGGCAGATGAACGGCGAGTGTGGCGTTCACGCGCAATCGCTGCGCCCGTGGCACCGGCGGGCGTGCCACGCGGCGCGCCGGCTGCGGCGCGTCACCTACCACCACGTCCCGCGCCTGCGCAACCGGCTGGCGGATGCGTTGGCGAACGAGGCGTTGCAAGGCCAGATTCATACCGGACCCTAGCAGCGAGGTGCGTCATGTTCGTGGTCGTGAGTTATGATATTCCCCAGGACAAGCGGCGGCGCAAGGTGATGAAGACGCTGGAAGGGTTTGGGACGCGGGTGCAGTACAGCGTCTTCGAGTGCCGGCTCAAACCCCAGGATTTGAACAAGCTTTACGCGCGCCTGAAAGCGTTGATCGTAGAGAAAGAGGACGACGTGCGGTTTTACCTGTTGTGCGAACAGTGTGTGCCACGGATCGGGACGTTAGGCCGGGCCACGGTGACGCCCACGATGGAGTATGTGATTGTGGGCTGACAGGTTACGCAATGACGCTGGCGCGCTCGATGCGGTCAAGACGGAACACGCGCTCTTCCTGGCGCAACCCGCAATAGGCCACCAGGTATTCGGCGTTGCCATAGGTCTGCATCTGCAATGGCTCGACCACACGGGTGGTGCGTTCGCCGCGCCCGGCGGTATGATAGAGGATTTCCAGGGGCAGACCTTCCGCCAACGCGCGCGCAATCGTGGCGCGGATGGTCGCTGTATCCACGTCGGGCAGGGGCGCGGGAAAAGCGGTGTACCCATCCACTGTATCGCGCAACTGTTGTTGAACCCGATCCGCCATGACGCGCAGGTCGGCCAGTTGATCCTGACCTAGCCACTGCGCCAGTTGACTGAGCAGGTTGGCGGAGGGCGTGACCGGTAAGTTTACAAGATCGCCCAGATTGAGGTAGAGGGACAACGCCAACCAGAGGTAGGCAACCACGTTAGCATCAAGGGGTGTATCCGGCGTGGCGATGTCCAGGGGGAGCGCGGTGGCGGGTACACTGAGTGCGATCCCCGGAGGGCTGAGGGGGGTGATATCCAGGCGAGCCAGGGTGCGCAGCAGAGCAGCGATCCCCTCCGGCGCAAGGGCGACGTGATGCGGGGATAAGGTCTCGACGATGTGCGGCCGCAGACTGCGCATTTGCGTCAACTTGCCCAAGATTTCGGTATCGGCGCCGGACAGCACCGTGAGACGGCGCAGGGTGAGTTGGCGGATTTGCGTTTCCCACCCGCGCACCTGGGCCAGGGTTTCCGGGGAAAGGGTATCCGCGGTGAGCGCGCGCAGTTGTTCGATGACCCAATCGGCGCGCTGCCCGGTGGAGAGCAACGCGGCGAAGTGCGCGCGGGTGAACTGGCGTTCCACAGCATTTGGAGAGACAGGACGTTCGTCTGCCGGAGGCCAGGGCAACGCCAGGGCGATGAGCGGGCGCAGCGGCGGACGCGCCGGCGGCGCAGGCAGGGTGAGGACGCACGTCTGCGGGTCGCGCGGGTGCGCGGTGACCCGGCCCAAGGGCGGCGCGGCGGGAGGTTGCGCGGCGAGACCCAATCCCCACCGCGCGCGCGCCGTCCAGGCGTAGCGATCTGCACCATCAGACTGCACCCATCCGACCCACCGCAGCGGACCATCGAGCAATGCCTGCAAAGGGGTGACAATGTCGCCAGCGGGGGGAAAGTCGCCGCCGTGCAGGTCGTAAGCCTCCAGATAAAGCGCCCACTCGGCGCAGGTATACCAACCAGGAGGCAGGGCAGGCAGGCTCGCCAGCACAGCCAGGACGAATCCCGGCGCGCCGGGCCAGCGATAGTGCGTCCATAGTGTGGCTGCGCCGGGCACACGCTGCAGGTCATTACGCCAGCCGCCGGCCAGGATACGCTGTTGTTGAGCGTCAGCAGCGTCAAGCCAACCCCACGCGGCGGGGGTCAGCGCCAGGTTGCCCCAGGCGGGCGCAACGAGGTCGGCGCTTGCGGCCAAATAGTGGAGGAAACGCAGGTAGCCGGTGCGCAGTTCGCTGGTAGCCTGCACTGCCAGGGGGTCGGGCGCGCGCAAGGCCTGGTTGATCCGCCGGTAGTGCTGTGGGGCGATCCATCCGCCAGGGAGCAAGCGGACGGAATGTGCGTGTATGTAGGCAAGCCACTGCGCTACATCCCAAACGAGATCGGGCAGATCGGAACAGGACGCCGGTGTGACAAGTTGCGGGAGAGGTTGAGGCAGCGGCGGCAGCAGGCGGAGCACTTCGGCGGGAACGATGACGACGTCGCCCGTGGGTTGTGCGACACGAAAGAGCAATCCCAGGAACCACAGGCGTTCAGCCACAGAAAGTGTGGCGGCCTCTGGCGTGGGCGTCTCTTCAGCGCGCCAGGGGGTATAAGGCCGCAAGGGGCCAAAACGCGCGAGGAAATGAGCGGCAGGCAGCACGCCGCCATTGAGCTGGAGAACGCGCAAGGCTTCCTGCGCCTCATCCGGCAAAGTACGCAGAGCGCGGGTGAGCACACGGGGATCGGAAAGTAACGCGGTCAGTGCGGCCACAGCTTCATCCTTGCGCCAGCGTATATTGAAGCGTTGGTGATGCGCTTGCGCAATCGCGCGCAGCGTCCGCCAGGGGTGCTGGCTGACGAGGTCCGCCAAACTGGACATAAGAGCGATTTCTGACATCGGTGAATACCTCCGTGCGAGTTGGGTAGGCTATGCTTAAGCATACCGCAGGGAACAAAGTTTTCAAGCGCCCGGTGGTTTGTGGAGCGCGTCGGCGGGTGCATTGACAATCAACCTAAATTCGCATATAGTAATCATGGAACAGATTGAGGCGCGCAAAGCGGCGCAAAAAGGGCGCAAAAAGGGGCGCGAAATTTGTCTCGATGACGGAAACCGCGTCACAGCGAGATCCAGGGCGCTAACAGGCGATAAGGGGGTATTTTTTCGGTTCGTGACAGCCCGTTTTTAGCCCGAAAATGCAAGGGGGAACCTGGAATTTTCGTCGGTGACGGGAAAAAATGGAGTGACAGCGAAAATCGCGGCAAATCATACGAAAATCGCCCAAAATCGCGTGATGACAAAGAAGAGTCTGGGCCACGGTTGAACCCTTTGAGGGATGGAAACTCGGGAGCTACCGTGGTTAAGTGGATGTCCGTTTTGGTCTGGGCCACGGTTGAACCCTTTGAGGGATGGAAACTAGGCGTCGGGGATTGTCCCTAGCGATCTCGATTCGTCTGGGCCACGGTTGAACCCTTTGAGGGATGGAAACTCGCTTACGGAGTCCGCAGTAGTTGGATCAACTCTTGTCTGGGCCACGGTTGAACCCTTTGAGGGATGGAAACTCTCAGTGCATTGCACTGCACTGTCCTTGGGAAGCATTGTCTGGGCCACGGTTGAACCCTTTGAGGGATGGAAACACACCGGAAACGTTTTTGGCATCAAGGTTCCGGAAGTCTGGGCCACGGTTGAACCCTTTGAGGGATGGAAACTCAGTGGGAGTCGTTGTCGGAGTCGCGGTTGGAACGGTGTCTGGGCCACGGTTGAACCCTTTGAGGGATGGAAACTTTTTTGCGTTTTTGTCAAAACGCGCTTGACTTTCGTCTGGGCCACGGTTGAACCCTTTGAGGGATGGAAACTAACATGGGCCAAGGTGGGGAATTTACCGGCCTTGGGTCTGGGCCACGGTTGAACCCTTTGAGGGATGGAAACCCATCAGTTTGCTGCTTACTCGACTATACTTCGTGCTCGTCTGGGCCACGGTTGAACCCTTTGAGGGATGGAAACTAGTCCAGAGCTAGACAATGGGTTGTAAAATGATTTTGTCTGGGCCACGGTTGAACCCTTTGAGGGATGGAAACCTCACCCTTCTGTCGACGGGCTACTACTTCGGGTTTGTCTGGGCCACGGTTGAACCCTTTGAGGGATGGAAACTCCGTGGTGCTGGTATTGGTAAAGGCGATGGTTTCTCGTCTGGGCCACGGTTGAACCCTTTGAGGGATGGAAACAACGAATTGCAGTTCGGCATTCCCCATGATTTGGGACGTCTGGGCCACGGTTGAACCCTTTGAGGGATGGAAACTTCATGATAACCAGACCATCGGTCCAGCCACCAATCCGTCTGGGCCACGGTTGAACCCTTTGAGGGATGGAAACCATAAGATTCAGTTGTTTTGTGGCAACACAACGCTAGTCTGGGCCACGGTTGAACCCTTTGAGGGATGGAAACTCCTCCTGTTTTGTTCTATGATCTGAATTATTGTTGTCTGGGCCACGGTTGAACCCTTTGAGGGATGGAAACTGAATTACCCGCACGCAAGTTGCTTCCGCGCCGGGCGTCTGGGCCACGGTTGAACCCTTTGAGGGATGGAAACCCATCGTTCGCGAGGTACAACACCAACATGTTAGTGGGTCTGGGCCACGGTTGAACCCTTTGAGGGATGGAAACTTCATATCAAGCATAGATTCTTCTATGTCTCTAAAGTCATCGTCTGGGCCACGGTTGAACCCTTTGAGGGATGGAAACTCTTTACCACGCGCTCATAGTAACCAGCACTACCATGTCTGGGCCACGGTTGAACCCTTTGAGGGATGGAAACGCAAGTTGGCCTTCCAGGGAAGCAATCTGATCGGCGGTCTGGGCCACGGTTGAACCCTTTGAGGGATGGAAACTTCGTGAAGGTCACGCTGCCTTCATCCACGACAATGTGTCTGGGCCACGGTTGAACCCTTTGAGGGATGGAAACTTACTCCCCCGACCGGTTACACCATGACCCTCCCGAGTCTGGGCCACGGTTGAACCCTTTGAGGGATGGAAACTCAGCGCCTTGCTTCTCCACGGGGACTTAGCACCTGTCTGGGCCACGGTTGAACCCTTTGAGGGATGGAAACTCCTCCTTCGTTCGCCAAGGCGAACTTCAGAAGACTAAGTCTGGGCCACGGTTGAACCCTTTGAGGGATGGAAACTCACCACTTTGTTGGCCGGGTCAGGCACGCTCCCACCGTTGTCTGGGCCACGGTTGAACCCTTTGAGGGATGGAAACATAATGGTCCACCCGCTTGGGTAGTCTTCCACGTTCGTCTGGGCCACGGTTGAACCCTTTGAGGGATGGAAACTTACGAACTTCTGCCAGTCTTTCATCTCTATACCTCCGTCTGGGCCACGGTTGAACCCTTTGAGGGATGGAAACCACCTCTTCAGTTGCCGACAGCTTGTTGCATGCTGACGTCTGGGCCACGGTTGAACCCTTTGAGGGATGGAAACTTTCAGGTAGAGGATGATCCTCTTAAACACTCTTTTGTCTGGGCCACGGTTGAACCCTTTGAGGGATGGAAACTACATACAACATCGATGCCTCCTCATACTCAGATTAAAGTCTGGGCCACGGTTGAACCCTTTGAGGGATGGAAACGAACAGCACCTGTCCCGGCCCTGAGGCTCACAAAAAGTCTGGGCCACGGTTGAACCCTTTGAGGGATGGAAACCTGGTGAAAGCTCACCCGACCAAACGCGAATGCGTAGGTCTGGGCCACGGTTGAACCCTTTGAGGGATGGAAACTGCAGCGCATTGAGCCGTCCCCAGGACATAGCGGTGGGTCTGGGCCACGGTTGAACCCTTTGAGGGATGGAAACCCATATGAACCTCAGAATATGGTCCATGTATGAGTGAGTCTGGGCCACGGTTGAACCCTTTGAGGGATGGAAACTTGTAGAGGTACCCCCAGGGGTCCGGACCCTGGTAAGAGTCTGGGCCACGGTTGAACCCTTTGAGGGATGGAAACCTCTGATGTGCGACCATTAGAGTATTCAAAGGTCACGGTCTGGGCCACGGTTGAACCCTTTGAGGGATGGAAACTCCAGCTCAAAAGAGATCGCCACCGTGTAGGTGACGAGTCTGGGCCACGGTTGAACCCTTTGAGGGATGGAAACTACATGGTACCCTTGATACCATACTCGGCCATGATGGGTCTGGGCCACGGTTGAACCCTTTGAGGGATGGAAACCTAGTGTGAGCTCCCCCACGGACTGACGTGCCGTGAGTCTGGGCCACGGTTGAACCCTTTGAGGGATGGAAACTCCGATCAAGATCGCGGGGATCAAGATCGGGAAACGGAGTCTGGGCCACGGTTGAACCCTTTGAGGGATGGAAACTTGTAGTCGCCGCTTTCTCCGATCCGGTGGAACGACGTCTGGGCCACGGTTGAACCCTTTGAGGGATGGAAACCCGCTACCTGGCTCCGTGAGAACGGCTTCAAGGCGACTAGTCTGGGCCACGGTTGAACCCTTTGAGGGATGGAAACCTGTAGAGGTAGGCCATAATGGCCTCGAACTCCTCGTCTGGGCCACGGTTGAACCCTTTGAGGGATGGAAACTCACCGAGAGCGACATCTTCCGCGATAGTCTTTGCACGTCTGGGCCACGGTTGAACCCTTTGAGGGATGGAAACAAATTTCCGTGTCATTTCCGTTCCTCCTATGTCTAAAGTCTGGGCCACGGTTGAACCCTTTGAGGGATGGAAACTGGTAATTCCGCATCGCGATTCTGAACATCGCTTCGTTGTCTGGGCCACGGTTGAACCCTTTGAGGGATGGAAACGCCAACCGCGTGCTGCGGTTTCAAATTCAGCAACGTAGTCTGGGCCACGGTTGAACCCTTTGAGGGATGGAAACTTTTTGGAGGATCGCGGCTCAAAGTCGCAAGACGCTAGTCTGGGCCACGGTTGAACCCTTTGAGGGATGGAAACTTGATATACAAACTGTGATTGAAATGTTATTCGACAGTCTGGGCCACGGTTGAACCCTTTGAGGGATGGAAACAATCCAAAAGCGTTTCATGGTTCCCCTCCTAAGGGTGTAAGTCTGGGCCACGGTTGAACCCTTTGAGGGATGGAAACTGATGGTCCCGCTCGCCGCGATACCGAAGGTGGGTGTGTCTGGGCCACGGTTGAACCCTTTGAGGGATGGAAACCAAAATGCATACTTATGGCCGATGCGCTTGGCGAACAGTCTGGGCCACGGTTGAACCCTTTGAGGGATGGAAACTTACGAGATCTTGGTAATGCGTGGGTTGCTGCGGGTCTGGGCCACGGTTGAACCCTTTGAGGGATGGAAACTCATTGGTACACCTCCTTTGACCTTACCTTATGCCGGGTCTGGGCCACGGTTGAACCCTTTGAGGGATGGAAACTAACTTCTGGAAAAAGACCCAGAGGTTCTACACGAGTCTGGGCCACGGTTGAACCCTTTGAGGGATGGAAACTCCTGCCATGCGTCGGCGGGGTCGCGGGGGTTGGGGAGTCTGGGCCACGGTTGAACCCTTTGAGGGATGGAAACGTCCAGGTTCCGAGTTCGCGACGATTGATCTGCGCAAGGTCTGGGCCACGGTTGAACCCTTTGAGGGATGGAAACGAGAAGGCCACCCAGGTCATGCGACCCGATGACGGACGTCTGGGCCACGGTTGAACCCTTTGAGGGATGGAAACTCAGTGTTAACTCACCGTACCGGAACCCACATCCCTTAGTCTGGGCCACGGTTGAACCCTTTGAGGGATGGAAACCATGTTCCCTCCTCCATCTTCGCTGTTCCTGTGCCACGTCTGGGCCACGGTTGAACCCTTTGAGGGATGGAAACTTCACAGTTTTCCCCTTACCAACCCCTCTCTGCTCGTCTGGGCCACGGTTGAACCCTTTGAGGGATGGAAACTTATACAGAATCTGGGCCAACGCCAACCGATCCTTGGTCTGGGCCACGGTTGAACCCTTTGAGGGATGGAAACAATTGGGTGGCGGTTCGTGGAGTGGGTCGGTGATGTGGTCTGGGCCACGGTTGAACCCTTTGAGGGATGGAAACTTCTTCTTCATGGTATCCTCCTAGCTCTCGTTGAGGGGTCTGGGCCACGGTTGAACCCTTTGAGGGATGGAAACTCGATGATATCCCATGTCTTGAGGTCCGCGGGGACCTCGTCTGGGCCACGGTTGAACCCTTTGAGGGATGGAAACGTATTGTTGCCGGTCTCAACGGTGTCCTCGACGGTGTGTCTGGGCCACGGTTGAACCCTTTGAGGGATGGAAACTATCATACCTCCCTCCTTCAGGGCTGTCCGATACAGCCCGTCTGGGCCACGGTTGAACCCTTTGAGGGATGGAAACTTACGGTTGAACTATAGTGAAAGTAAATAGGTAAAAAGTCTGGGCCACGGTTGAACCCTTTGAGGGATGGAAACCCCTTGTTAGGCGCGTCATACGCGCTCGTACCGGTGAGTCTGGGCCACGGTTGAACCCTTTGAGGGATGGAAACTGGGTGAGGGCGTGGCTGTGGCAGTCGGCGTGAACGTCTGGGCCACGGTTGAACCCTTTGAGGGATGGAAACCCCTCCGAGATAAACCAAAAATCTGCGTTGTACGTATTGTCTGGGCCACGGTTGAACCCTTTGAGGGATGGAAACCCAACAAATCCCTCATCCGGCGGTTCGCCGGGAGGGTGTCTGGGCCACGGTTGAACCCTTTGAGGGATGGAAACTTCCTTTCTTTCTTGTTGGATGCCGGAGGGAGATACCTGTCTGGGCCACGGTTGAACCCTTTGAGGGATGGAAACCCGAGATAAACCAAAAATCTGCGTTGTACGTATTTACCTGTCTGGGCCACGGTTGAACCCTTTGAGGGATGGAAACAGCTTGTGAAAAGATTGTGAAAACTATAGGACACTAAGTCTGGGCCACGGTTGAACCCTTTGAGGGATGGAAACCATTCCCCCCAGTCAGACCAGTGGGAGTAGGGGCTGGAAGTCTGGGCCACGGTTGAACCCTTTGAGGGATGGAAACTCCCAACCCACCACGTGGGCTTCGATCAGCCAGTCGGTCTGGGCCACGGTTGAACCCTTTGAGGGATGGAAACTGTAACAACCCGCCCTTCACTTCCGACCGTGCCAGGTCTGGGCCACGGTTGAACCCTTTGAGGGATGGAAACTCAAAGTTTTTTTTAGTTTTGATGGGCATCGCGCGATGTCTGGGCCACGGTTGAACCCTTTGAGGGATGGAAACAATGCGTTTCATGGATCTAGCTCCTTTTCGAGAACATGTCTGGGCCACGGTTGAACCCTTTGAGGGATGGAAACGTGCCATCCACTACCGCGCCCTCGACCTCGAGGGCGGGTCTGGGCCACGGTTGAACCCTTTGAGGGATGGAAACTTCGTCATCTTGCTCGTAGTCGTACAGGTCAGACGTGGTCTGGGCCACGGTTGAACCCTTTGAGGGATGGAAACTTATACTTTTCCAGCCATTCGTAGTGATCCATTGTTCGTCTGGGCCACGGTTGAACCCTTTGAGGGATGGAAACTTCTCCCGCAATACGGCACGCTCCCATTCTCCTTCAGTCTGGGCCACGGTTGAACCCTTTGAGGGATGGAAACCGTGTAATGCCATCTATTGTTCTGTGCTTATCGTTGAGTCTGGGCCACGGTTGAACCCTTTGAGGGATGGAAACGTAGTTATACACAGTGTTGACGTAATACCGTGCCTGTTGGTCTGGGCCACGGTTGAACCCTTTGAGGGATGGAAACTTGGCCAAGCTCGAAAAATGAAAGAAGACGATGAGAAGTCTGGGCCACGGTTGAACCCTTTGAGGGATGGAAACTAAAGTTCGTTAATAGCCACAATAGTCCTTGCTGTTTCGTCTGGGCCACGGTTGAACCCTTTGAGGGATGGAAACTTTTGCAACCACCCAAGAGCACGATTGCCAATACTAAAGTCTGGGCCACGGTTGAACCCTTTGAGGGATGGAAACAAAACGAGTCTTTCGCGTATCCATGTCTATCCTCCATGTCTGGGCCACGGTTGAACCCTTTGAGGGATGGAAACCCGTCATCCATTGCCAGGGCGCGTTGCTGTGACATCCTGTCTGGGCCACGGTTGAACCCTTTGAGGGATGGAAACTCACCGGTTGTGCACCGGCCAACCCCAAAAACATCCCGTCTGGGCCACGGTTGAACCCTTTGAGGGATGGAAACATCAACATCCAGTACGGATTGAACACCTGAACAGTCTGCGGCTGGGCCACGGTTGAACCCTTTGAGGGATGGAAACATTTATGCCCGACCCCGAAAGGGCGGTCAGGCTGAAGACTGGGCCACGGTTGAACCCTTTGAGGGATGGAAACATCATAGTCACCCATGCTACTGCTCGGGACAGGCCGTACTGGGCCACGGTTGAACCCTTTGAGGGATGGAAACAATCGCCAGGGTCATTCAAACCGCCACCATAGCCGAAGCTGGGCCACGGTTGAACCCTTTGAGGGATGGAAACAACAATTTCCGGTCCGTCGGTTTGGGAAGTTCCCGTGACTGGGCCACGGTTGAACCCTTTGAGGGATGGAAACAGTATCTTCTGCCGTTGTGACCCAAAATGACGCACCCACCTGGGCCACGGTTGAACCCTTTGAGGGATGGAAACATCCGAAAACACCATCAGGAAGTATCCGGACAGCGTTACACTGGGCCACGGTTGAACCCTTTGAGGGATGGAAACATCCTGTGAAGATCGGCTTGCTCAGGAAGAATGCGGCTACTGGGCCACGGTTGAACCCTTTGAGGGATGGAAACAACAAATTTAGCGCGTTGCACTGCCGCGTTGGTGCTGGCTGGGCCACGGTTGAACCCTTTGAGGGATGGAAACAATTTTCCCTCGCAACCATCGCAAGTACCGAATTCGACACCTGGGCCACGGTTGAACCCTTTGAGGGATGGAAACAAAACCACGAGGAGCATAGCATAGCTCCCCACGATCTTCTGGGCCACGGTTGAACCCTTTGAGGGATGGAAACGTCTCGCTGATGACACCGGTCGGGCACGCACCACCGCAGTCTGGGCCACGGTTGAACCCTTTGAGGGATGGAAACTCTTATGTTTGTCTCCTTTCGGTCCACTTCAGTGAACCACTGGGCCACGGTTGAACCCTTTGAGGGATGGAAACGATGCGACAACCGCATAGAATCGCGCGTGAGCCAATCCAGTCTGGGCCACGGTTGAACCCTTTGAGGGATGGAAACCTATTTTGGCGTCGTCCAGGATTTGATCGAGCGTCATGTCTGGGCCACGGTTGAACCCTTTGAGGGATGGAAACTCAATGGAGCCAGTCGCGGAGATGACGCTGCCGTTCAGTCTGGGCCACGGTTGAACCCTTTGAGGGATGGAAACAATTCCAGTAGCACCTACGAGTCAAACCTAGATCACCTAGTCTGGGCCACGGTTGAACCCTTTGAGGGATGGAAACGAATTAGCGGGATCGTATGGGTCGTACGCGATAAAAGTCTGGGCCACGGTTGAACCCTTTGAGGGATGGAAACTTTTTGATCCTCTACTATCCGCAATGGATAGCTAAGAGTCTGGGCCACGGTTGAACCCTTTGAGGGATGGAAACTCTCTATTTCCACCGTTTCTACATCGGGGGAATAGCGGTCTGGGCCACGGTTGAACCCTTTGAGGGATGGAAACTTGTAATTCCTTCGAGTACCAGTTGAATACCCCAACAGTCTGGGCCACGGTTGAACCCTTTGAGGGATGGAAACAACGGATTCCAGACGCCTTTGCGGCAGCCTTCAGAGCATGTCTGGGCCACGGTTGAACCCTTTGAGGGATGGAAACCAATGTCACACAAGCCATCGGTGCACTCCGGCAGAACTTGTCTGGGCCACGGTTGAACCCTTTGAGGGATGTGTCAAATGCCGCCCGTGATGGGCCACCCATAGTCGGGTGATGTGGGCCACCCATAGTCGGGTGAGGGCCACTCGTGTGCGGATCAAGGCAACAAAAAAAACAGCCCCTCAAGTTTGAGGGGCTGTTCGCGCTGACAGCTATCCTTCTAGGTGTATTGTTGCGGCGCTTTACCGCGACGTTCCAATACGCGCGGCGCTTGTGCAGCCGTAGGATCGGTGTCCACGGCTTCTAACGTGACCTCGAATTCCCATTGATCGCTCAAATCGAACAGAAACGTCATCGTTTGCCCGACCGCCAACGGCAGTTCGCCTACACGCACTGCACTCGTCCAGGGGGCTTCTTCCAAGTAAGTATGGTTGATGTGGCACAGCCTGCCATACCGGTTTTGATAGGAAAACCGGTACAGATGGTCGCTATCAAACGCGTAGGCGTGCAGGATAAGCTGCGCGAGTTCATCCAACGTGGATGTCGCCGGCAACGCCAGTCGCCGCCAGCAGTCTTTCCCCAACGCGACTTTAAAAATGTGAACGCCGTCTCGCACGGTCGCTTCGGCAGGCAACGGCAGAAGCCGTTCCCATTGGGGGATGTAAGGTCGCAGGGCCGGCTGTAACGTTCCCGGTGGAAGTGGCGTGACTTTATACAAATCCGACCGCCGGTCATCGGCAACGAAAAAGGTCGCGGCGAGCAGCGCCAACAAGGCCTCGCCGAAGGGCGTGCGGTCGAGGTGGGCTATCTGCCACCCCTGCCCGGCGACGGGCGACCCCACCTGGATCTCGATGCAACCGAACAGGTCCAACAGGCCCAGATTGTGCCAACCGGGAGTGTAGGAGAGTTCGGTCTGGGCCTCTGTGGATGTGTAGGCGCGGCCTTCGCGCGGCAATCGCTGGAAAAAGTAGAACCACTTCGCGTAGTTTTCGGGCAACGCGAACGGAAGTTCACGTTCACCGACGATTTCTGGATGGCCGCGCAACAACCAGGCTTCCAGGAGGGCGCAATATTGTTCCGTGGGGCTCAGCGCCTTCCAGGCAGCATACAACATTTCGTCCACACAGAGATGCGGTTTGGCGCGCGTTTGATCGAGGTAAGTGAGGCCCGAGGCGCGCAGCACGAGATACAGGCCATGGATGGCCGGGTATGATTTCTGCTGCGGGCGCTGCAAGCCCATTTGGATGGGCCGGTGCAGCCGGGCATTGATCTCTGGGAGGGCGCGCAGAGACAGTTGTTGCATCGCGGTGACGGCCAATGGATGCGCGTCAACGTAATCCAGCAGCGCGTTGAAGTCATGCACGATGGGTCCAGGTGTGATTGCGGTGAAGGGTTGTCGTTGAATCAGGCGTTTATCTCGCGCCGTGAACTTCATCCTTTTGTAGAGAGCATCTATGATTTCCATTGTAGCCTCCTCAAGCTCAGACCGTGTTACGCAGGTTGTTGGTCGCGGCGGGTGTCTGGATCGGCTAAGATGTCGCTGTTTCGTTTTGACAGGCTGCCAAAACATTATACTATGATCTTGCCAACGACATAGAAGGGCATCCGATACGCCCCCGAGAATTGGCGAGACAAACGAGGAGATCAACGATGAAACGTTATGAGATGCTATGGCAGTTTTTATCGCGTTTGGGGTTGGTGGCAGCCTTGTTGATCGGTTTTGCGGTCGATTGGATAAGCCCAGCGCCCGCGCAGGCGGGAGATAACAACATCCAGTGGGGCGAAGTGCTGCACGATACCTTCGATAACGCCTATCGTTCGCCCGGCGGTCCGGTGACGCCCGCCACGACCGTCAGATTACGCTTACGTGTCAAGCAGAGTGACATTGACAGCGCGCGCGTGCGGGTGTGGGATGATCGAAGCAACACGGAAACCTATCACAACATGGCCTGGGACGGCAGCTTCGACACCGATCCCACAACCTATGATTGGTGGTTTGTGGACATTCCGGCTGGGGCGCAGACGACCGTGCTGTACTATTTCTTCGAGATCAACGATGGCAACGATCAGGATTTCTACACCGACGACAATCCTCAATTTTACGGCGGCGGTTATGGCGCGATGAGTGACGGCTACAATGACAACAAAAGCTTCCAGATCACCGTTTACGATTCCGCCTTTACCGTGCCCGATTGGGTGCAGGGGAGTATCGTCTACCAGGTCTTCCCCGACCGCTTCCGCGACGGCAACCCGGTCAACAATCCTCCCGCCGGACGCTTCTCGTATAACACCAGCGGCACGATTGTACGCTCCAACGATGCCGAAGGCGACTGGAATAGCGTCGTTTGCGATCCACGCAGCACCTACACGCCATCCTGCGCCGATAAGTACGGCGACAATTTCTACGGAGGCGACCTGGCCGGGATTACCGAGAAGATCAACGCCGGCTACTTCGACGCGCTCGGCGTGAGCGTGCTTTATCTCAATCCCATCTTCTTCTCGCCATCGAATCACAAATACGACACGGCGGATTTTCTGCTGATCGATCCTGATTTCGGCACGTTCGCCGATTTCCAGGCGCTGACGGCAGCGGCCCACGCGCACGGGATGAAGGTGATCCTCGATGGCGTTTTCAATCACACCTCGTCGGATAGCCGATACTTTGACCGCTACAAGCGGTTCGACGCCAGCGGTGCGCTGGTGAACCTGAGTGAAGGTGCAGACGACAACTCCGGTGCGTGCGAAAGCCCGAATTCCGCCTATCGCAGTTGGTTCTACATCCCCGACAGCGGTTCGCCGGCTACCGGCCTCACCGATCGTTGTGACGGCAACGACGGCGACGACCCCGGCGGCGCGTGGAATCAAACGTACTCCGCCTGGTGGGGCTACGGCTCGCTGCCCAAGTTGCAGGCGAATTCCGCGGCGGTGCGCGCTCTCATCTGGGATGACGGCCTCAATTCCGTCGGCCCCTACTGGACCTACCACGGCGCGGACGGGTGGCGCTTCGACGTGGGCGACGACGTGGACCCCGGCGTGACCGCCGACCCAACCAACGATTACTGGGAAGGCTTCCGCGCCGCCGTGCGTGATGGAGGGGTGACCGGCAAGACCGACACATTGCTGCTCGGCGAAGTGTGGGGCGACGCCTCCGGGTTGCTGCTGGGCGACGAATGGGACAGTGTGATGAATTATCGCTTCCGCTCGGCGGTACTCGGCTGGCTATTCACTGGCTGCTCCGGCAACGGTTGCACCGGCGGCGCCCTGTTTGAAGACAATGACAGCAACAGCGGCAGTTCCAGCGGCGCGATCAGTTACCTCAACCCCTCGCAATTCAACGCCCGCTTGCGCTCCATCGCAGAGGACTATCCGCCGATGGCCTTCAACGCGATGATGAACCTGGCCGGCTCGCACGACACCAACCGCGTGCGCTTCCTGCTCAAGAAGATCAACAACGATAACGACGGAGCGGCCCTTCAGCGGATGAAGGAATGGTGGTTGTTCTCCTTCACCTACCCCGGATCACCGACGCTTTACTACGGCGACGAAGTCGCACTGAGCCACGATGGGGTGTGGGCCAACAACAAGTGGGAGGACGCCCCCTACAACCGCGCACCCTACCCCTGGCCCGATGCGACCGGCAGCGCCTACAGCCCCGCCGCCGACACACTGGCCTTCGCCCGCAAGATGGCGAGCATCCGCTGGAGCTACCCTGCGCTGCAATCCGGCGACGTGCAGCACGGCCTGGTGATTGACGACGCCAATAAACTCTACGGCTTCGCGCGCACCACCGGCAGCCAGACTGCGCTCATCATCCTCAACCGTGATAGTGCCCAACATACGGTCAATCTCACCGACCTGGATGCCGCGCCCTACAATCTCGCCAATGGCACAGTGCTGTACGATGCGATTGAGGGCAACACATACACAGTCTCTGGTGGCATGGTAAGCGTGCCGGTCAATGCGACGTGGGGTGTGGTGCTGTTGGAGCAGAACAAAATCGACATTCCGGCCATGCCGATCGTCACCTACACAGAGAACAGCGGTCCCGACCTGCTGAGTTGGCCGGCGGTGATCACCGATACCACCGGCACGCGCGAACTGGCGCTCGCCTACACGATTCACAGCGGCAACACTTCCGACTTTCCTCCAGACACCAGCAACCAGATCGGCGCGGTGACGCTGCCCGATTTCGGCGCGCCCAACGGCGTGTTGACCTTCACCACGACCAACCCCGCCAGCGGGACGTATTACCAGGTCTGCGCCTACAACGCTGCTGGACGATCTTCGTGCGGCGTGTCGGATCCTACCGCCGTCACGGTCATCGGCGCGCATCCAGACCCGCAGCTCTGGCCATTCGGCGCGCTGCTGGCGCTGGTGGGGATAGCCATCCTTGTCCGGCGGAAAGGATTGTGGCGAACCTCCCCTTGCTGGTGACACTCTGACGGCGCGGCCAAAAAGAAACAAAAGGGTGGATACGGGAACAATTCCGTGTCCGCCCTTTGTTATCTACTGCCGTACATCTGCTGTCTTCTCCTCACCCCTCCACCGCCAACACCCTTTCCCCCACCACACTGCACGCCCGGCCCTGCCACTGCAATACTCCTTCGACGACCGCGAACCGGCTCCGTAACACCTCGCGATACGCCGCAAACACCTCCGGACGTAGAACCACATTGACCACGCCACCCTCGTCTTCCAACGCGATAAACGCCGTGCCTCGCGCTGTCGGCGGACGCTGCCGGGCAATGATCACCCCGCCCACCCGCAGCTTCGTCCCGTCCGGCCACTGCGTCAACTCCTGCACCGGCGTTACCCCCATCGCGCGCAAGGTCTGCGCCACGGTCTGTACCAGGTGGCCTTGCGCCGTCACCCCCGTCGTCGTCACTTCCATCCACAGGCGTTCGGTATCGGTCGCCCGTGGGAACGCCGGGCGTACCCCGGGTTCAACCACGTCCAACTGCGGTGGGCCACCAATGGTCTCCATTGCCGCTCCCAGGTCCCACACCAATTGTCGCCGTGGGATACGCCACCCGTCGAAGGCCCCGCCCAGAATCAGCGCCTCGACCGCGCGCCGCCCCAGGCGCGTGCGCTGGCAGAAATCGATGAGCGACGTAAACGGCCCGTATTCCCGCGCGGCGACGATCTGCGCCCCACCGCTCTCGCCCACGCCTGAGACCGTTGCCAGCCCCAGGCGGATGCCGCTGCCGTCCGCCGTCGCGGACACGTCCGATGCCTGCACGTCCGCGCCGAAAATCTGTATTCCACAGCGCCGCGCCTCGTCCACAATGACCCGCGGCGAGTAAAAGCCCATCGGTTGGTGGCGCAGCAGCCCGGCGAAGAACGCTGCTGGGTGATAACAGCGCAGCCACGCCGAGTGATAGGTGAGGACGGCGAAGGCCGCTGCGTGGCTCTTGGGAAAGGCATAGCTGCCAAACGCCTGCATCTGGGTGAACACCGTCTCGATGATCTTTGACGACACACCGTTGGCCTGCGCCCCGGCGAAGAACTGTGCCTTGAACTGCTGCAAGGTCTCCTCGGCGCGCTTGCGGCCCAGGCAGCGGCGCAACTGCTCGGCTTCACCAGGCGTGAACCCGGCCAGGTCGTGGGCGACTTTCAACGCCTGTTCCTGGAAGATCATCACCCCCAAGGTTTCTGCCAACGCCGGCTTGAGCAAGGGGTGGACGTAGCGCACCGGCTCTTGCCCATAACGCCGCCGCAGATAGGGACGCACGACGTTGGCTTGCAGTGGCCCGGGGCGGATCAGCGCGATCTCCACCGTCAGATCGGCGAAGCATTGGGGACGGAAGTTGCGTACCAACTCTGCTTGCGCGCGGCTCTCCAACTGGAATACGCCGATGGTCTCCCCGCGGCACAACATCTCGTAGACCGCGGGATCGTCGAAGGTCAGCCGTTCCAGTTCAGGGCGCTCGCCGGTCAACGCTTCCACGATGCACACCGCGTCTTCGATGGCCGAGAGCATCCGCAGGCCCAGCAAATCCACCTTGACGTAGCCCGCGTCTTCCAAGCCTTCCTTGTCCCACTGCGTCACGATCCGGCCCGGCAGTGTGGCCGGTTCCAAGGGGATCAGCGTATCCAAGGCCGGCCCGGAGAGCACCATCCCGCCGTTGTGAATCCCCAGGTGACGCGGCAGGCCGTCCAGTTGCGGGACGAGGCGCAGCAGGTGTTGGAACAAAGGGCTGTCCAGGTCTGCGCCCACTGCCGTTTGCAGCGCGGGCGACGCCGTCACACTCTGCGGGTCGTTGACGTCCAGCGCGCCGACCAGGCGTTCCAGCAGTGCCGGAGGGAAGCCCAACGCCCGGCCCACGTCGCGCACAGCGGAACGCGCGTGGAAGGTGACCAAGGTGCAAGCCATCGCCGCATGATCGGAGCCGTAGCGCTGCATCACGTATTGGATGACCTCCTCACGGCGGTCGGCGGCGATGTCCAGGTCAATGTCGGGCGGGCTGCGGCGTTCCGGCGACAGGAAGCGCTCGAACACCAGGTCGGCGGCCAATGGATCAATCGGTGTGATGTCCAGCAGGTAGGCCACCAGCGAGTTGGCCGCGCTGCCCCGGCCCTGGCAGCGGATGCCGTGCTCGCGGGCAAAGCGCACGATGTCCCACACGGTGAGGAAGTAGTCGTCCAAGTGCATCGCGTGGATGACGCTCAACTCGTGTTCCAGTTGCGTCTGTGGCTTTATGAAGTTAAAGTAACAGGCGCGTAGTGCGGACTGGCACAGGTGGCGCAAGTACGTGGCCGCCGGGCTGCCGTCCGGTGTGGGGAACGCCGGCAACACTTGCGCACCGCCTGGCAAGAAGGTCGCCGCAGAAGCACAGCGGTCGGCGATGACGCGCGTGTTCGTGATCGCTGCCGGCACGTTGGCAAACAAGGCTGCCATTTCGTCGGGGGTACGAAAACGGTATTCGTCGTTGGGCCGCAGCAGGTCGCCCGCGTCCTCCAGGGTGACGTGATGACGGATGCAGGTGAGGATGTCGTGGACTTCGCGCTGTTCGGGGTACAGGTAGTGGACGTCCCCCGTAGCAACCACCGGCAGGCGCAGGCGGTCGGCCAGGCCCACCAGGTGACCGAGCAGGCGCATCTCGCCAGGATGGTAGTGGCGCTGGATTTCGATGAAGAAGCTCTCCGGCCCGAAGATGCGCGCGTAGCCTTGCGCAATCTCCAACGCTGCATCGTAGGCTCCGGCGATGATCCGTTTGACGATAGCCCCTTGCCGGCATCCCGACAGCGCAATGAGGCCCACCGTGTGCTCGGCCAGGTCGGACAATGCCAGCCGCGCCGTGCCTTTGGACTGTCCACGATGCGCGAAGGTAATGAGCTGGCAGAGGTTGGCGTAGCCGCGCGGAGTCTCGGCCAGCAGTGTGAGGTGCGCCGTGCTGTCGCCGTCGGCCAGTGTGACCTCCGCGCCCAGCAGCGGTTTGACCCCCGCTGCTTCCGCCGCACGGATGAAGGGCACGGCCCCGTACAGCCCGTCGTGATCGGTGAGCGCCAGCGCGGGCATACCAAGAGACGCTGCGTGTGCGACCAGACTTTGCGGGGAGACGACGCCGTCCAGCAAGCTGTGGCTGGAATGGGCGTGTAGTTCGATGTAGTGCGCGCACATCATCGCCACCGCCGTTCCAGGAACCAACAGTCGCTGGCCAGGTCGCGAAACACGATCTTGACTTGATGATCACGTAGTTCGACGCGGTAGTAGTCGCGCAATACGGGCTGTGTCCACCAGCGCCGTCGCTCGCGCCAGTGCTCGTAGACGCGGGCGACGGGGTGAAAGCGTTGGTCCCACACCAGGGCCAGGGGTTGGCCGGCAGCGTCGAGCGTGGTCTGGATCGCGCGTGGGCCGGGCGGGGCCAGCAGTGACGCCACGATGACGATCAGTTCACCGAAGCGTTGGCGCAGCCGTCGCAAGGTCTCCTGCAGAGCGCGCCCGCGTGCGTCGGTAGGCGCAGTGAACAGAGCCAGTTGCGTTGCCGCCAGATAGGCCGGACGCAGGGGGTACAGTGTCAGGGTCACGCGGATCACGGCGTGTGTGAGGGTGACACGCATTGCCAGCCCCACGGCCTGGCGTTTGAGTTGATCGATGTCTGCCGTGGGTGGTTCGATGGCCGTGCTAACGATGTGCGTTTTTCCGGCCTCGTCTTCGAGCGTCAGCGTCATCCCCTGCGCCTGATGCTTGCGCCGCGCCAGGTCGGTGGCCACGCTTTCACCCAGGCGTGCCACGCGCGCGATCAGGGGGGCGACATCGCGTAACGGTGGCTCGCAGAGCGTGCTGCGTTCCACCACCAGGGGCGGGGCATCGGGGTAGACGCCGCGTGGATCGCGCCCGGCAGCCAGGTCGTGGAACAGCCCGGCGTCTGCGCCGAACTGCCGCACGATGGCTGCGCGAGGCAACGCCGCCAGTGTGCCCAGCGTCGTAATGCCGAGCAGGTGCAGGCGGCGGTGCATTTCGGGGTCGAGGGGCAGGGTCTCGATGGGCAGTGGGGAAAGAAAGGTGCGTTCCTGTCCTGGCTGCACCGGGCACCAGCCGTGAGGCCGGGCCGCGCGCGCGGCTTGTTCGGCGGTGAAACGTTGAGGAGCCAGGCCGATGCGGACGTCCAGAGGGCTGACTTGTTGTACCTCGCGCGCCAGCGACCGGGCCAGTTCGACGTCTGGCTGCGCAGGGTCACGCCCGGCAGGGACACGCAGATCGGACACGTCGGCGAACAGGTAGCCCAATCCCGCCGTCTCGACGCGGTCGGTGTGCTGAAGTAGCGTGGATTCCAGGGCGGCGTGGGCTTCGCGGTAGACGGCTTCCCGCGCCGGGACGAAGATTGCGCCGGGGCATACCTGCGCTGCGCGCGCCAGGCGCATTCCCAGGCGCACCCCGGCAGACATCGCAGTCGGCGAGCAGTCCAGCACCGCGCCGGGGTCCCAGGGGCGTCCACCGACGATGAGCGGCACGGTGTCCAGTGCTCCACCCTGCTGTTCGACCTGGACCGGTAGATGGACAGCGAGCAGGCAGATGATTCTCATTGAAAGATTTGGCTCCAATGATATAGAACATAGGTTCTATTTCATTATAACGAGCCGAATGGTGACGGTCAAGTGTTTTCACTTTTTGGGGTAAGGGGCACATATTTTGGGTGTAGATGTGATGGGGAGATGTCAGGAGGGTGTGATGTAGGGGATAAAGCGCGGTTGGATTTGGCGTTTGGGCGTTTTGCACTAGACTATGGGCAGACGTTGAAAACAAAGCATCCTTATGTGTGTAGGTGTGAATAGTGTTTGAGAAGAACACTCCGATGTTGAACACGCAACCTTATGCCAACCTCAACTCGTACAACACCGCGCTACAGGACGTGGTTGCTGAACTCCAACGCCTGGAAGCTACGTTCGCCGATGCGCTCTCTACTTGATTAAGTCTCGATTTTCTCGATGTACCGGCAACATTGGAATGCCTGGGGCAAATATTGGCAAATTGTTTAGCCCGTATATGGTGTGAGCAGTTTATGCAAACAATTTCAGTATTTGAACATCAACCTATTTCTCTCATTGATGATGATATCCCATTGAGAGATATACATCTACGCCGTCTGGAACGACTAAATCAACAGGCCGGTGTAGATTTGATTCGATTCGGATATCATCAACTACATGCCACTTCCTATGTTGGCGTGATCCAGTTGGGAGATGTAGTTCTACAAGTTTTGCCCAAGGTTGATGCGACTGGAAAAGATGATAATCATAGTGCTGCCAGTGTAGATAGTGCTGTGGCCAACTTGCTGTGGATGTTGGTTTATGCTGGCGAATTACCTGTACACGAAACCGAACTCGCCTCCTTACTCAAACACCGAGGGGACTTGTTTGAGATTTTGGTGCGCATCTTTTGTGAACGGCTGCTGGAACAATTGGAACGTGGACCCTATCGTACCTATCGTCACCAGGTAGAAGTGCTTGCTGTACTGAAAGGACGTTGGTTGCTAGGACGTCAATTGCGCGAGCAACCGCTGCTACAAGATAAGTTTCTGGTCACCTACGACGAATTTGTCGAGGATAATCCACTCAATCGCGTCTTTTGCTACACGATACATTACCTCTCGCACTTAGCCCGTGATGTTGATAATCGTCGACGCCTGGATTTGCTGCGCATGTGGTTTGACGCTGTTACATTGTTACCTTCCATATCCCATAACCTTACACAGGTCACTTTCACCCGTCTCAATGCTGGCTACCGCCCAGCTTACAACCTGGCCTGCATGTTCTTGGCTCAAGAATCACTGCAATTGTGGCCCGGTCAAACCCAGGTCTTCACGTTTCTCTTTGACATGAATGTTCTATTTGAACGATTTATACTTGGATTCTTACGTCACCATTATGCTTTACCCGAGCGCCTTCAAGGATGTGAAATCCTGGCACAGGGCAAAGGATCACCACGCTGGCTGGCACGCACGCTGCGTGATGGCGGACGGCAGAAATTCCGTTTGAAGCCAGACATAGTGTTAAGGCGTACGGATCAAAGCATAGCACTGATCATCGACACGAAATATAAAACGAATCGTGAGATCAAGGAAGCAGATGCCTATCAGATGCACGCCTATGCTACGCGCTACGACTGCCAGGATGTGCTGCTCTTGTATCCAGAAGCGCAGTTGGAGCCGCAAACGCTTTACATTGAGGGTTTGCCGCAACACACCCCAACTCAGTTGCGTGCACAAACGATTAACCTTCGGCATGATCTGCGTAGTAGGGAGGGCCGCAAGGCCTTAGCTGAAGAACTTGCTCAAACTCTAGCAGGAGGATAGAAATGCCGCAACATGTTGTAGTAAACATTACCTGGCAGGAAAACTACTGGACGGGAGTCCCCAGCGAAGCTGATGTAAAACAAGCTGGGCACCAATACGTAAGCGCCGGCAATGTCGGACATGAGTATCTAAACTTTGATCTTGAGCGCAATGTACGGGATGGATATAAGCTTGGCTTTTTTCAGGCCACGCGCCAACCCACACGGTTCTCGAATAAGGTCGGCAATGTTTTCTTTTACTCCAAAGGTTACATTGTTGGTGTCTATGGGGGTGCCGAGTTGGGCGACTTTGAGACGCCGGAAAGCCCGTCAGGTGCTTCCGGACGCGCTAACGTTCGAGCCCTTGTGGATCAGGTCTGGCGCTTTCAAGATATCAAACTTCTGCCAGTCGATCACGCCCGTCACCTGGGTGGCAAAAAACGCGTGGGGCAAATAGGATTTACTTACATTGACGACGACGCGGCTCGCGCGATCTTGGAGGATGCTATTGCACTTCACAAAGGAGACTCTGAATACGCTAGAGGATTAGAGATTCTTCTCGCGCGCTTAGATAAAACGGAGAGTGGTCGGGCAATCTGGAAGATTGCCCCGGGTGAGAATGCCAATGTATGGTCTGAATGTCGGGATCATAGCAGTATTGTGGTTGGTTGGGAGGAAATCGGCGATTTCCGATACTATAAAACCGAGGAGGAGATTAAGCAAGCTTTGAAGGTTGAGGCCGAGAAATTCAGTTGGGACGCAAGGTCAATTTGGCTCTTTACACACGAAGTCTCACCTGGGGATATTGTGGTAGCAAATAAGGGCAGATCAACTGTTGTCGGCATAGGTGTTGTGACCGGTGCTTATGTACCGCCAGATGATCCTCAAAATCCTAACCTATCAATGCGCAACGCCCGGTCTGTGGAATGGAAGATAACCGACAAGGTAGATACCAAGTTTAGCTTTTCCATTCCTACAGTGATGCCAGTTAATCGTGATCAATGGCGACAAATCAAGAACGCTTACCTTGCTCAAAATCAGGACCTGCTTGCCGTATTTGAAGCGATGGAGCGTAAACCAGTTCCAGGGTCGCCTGACACTATATTGGAAGAAATCGTTAAAGAAACGAGAAATGTCATTCTGTATGGGCCGCCAGGTACCGGCAAGACCTTTCGCGCCCGTCGCTTTGCAGAAGCCTGGACCCAGGGACAGATCAGTGAGACTGATGCTATACCAAGGCTATTGGTGCGTTGTTGCCAACCCTAAAGAGTGGCATTGGGATACATTATTTGGCGATAAAGATGTAGAGGATTTCAGGCGTGGTCGTCTCACGCGCAACTATGCAGAGATCCAACCTGGCGATCTTGTCTTTGGCTATTTGGCTCACCCGCATAAAGAACTCTATTGCCTGGCAGAAGTTGTGGAACCCCCTCAGCAGTCAGAGGATGCAGGTTTCTACGTCAAAGGTATTCGCAAACTTTCCAAGCCAATCCCCTGGCAGGTGTTGCGAGATGACGCGCTTCTACAAAACTCAGAACCTGTGCGTTTCCGTATGCAGGGCACCTTGTTCCGCTTTGAACATAATGAGGCTGCTTATTTGCGTGAGCTTATGGAAGGTGACGAACCGGGTTTAGTAGATATTTTCGAGAAGTATTGGGCAGAGACAACGGCCGAGTACGTGCGAGTTGTAACTTTTCATCAAGCATATGGTTACGAAGACTTCATTGAGGGATTGCGCCCTATTCACGACAAACAGGGTAATATCCGTTATGAATGGCGGCCTGGCATATTTAAACAAATGTGTGATGAGGCTGCCGCCGATCCAGACAATGACTTTGTCCTCATCATTGATGAGATTAACCGTGGCAATATTGCCAAAATCTTCGGTGAGTTGATCACACTGATTGAGGACGACAAACGCTTGGGACAACCCAACAAGATGATTGTCACTCTGCCAGGATCGGGACAGCATTTTGGTGTCCCGGATAACCTATATTTGCTGGGCACGATGAACACTACCGATCGCAGCATTGCACTATTGGATATTGCACTTCGGCGTCGTTTCACTTTCATTGAAACCATCCCTGATTTATCACTGTTAGCGGGGAAGGTCATTGAGGGTATTCCTCTCGATGCTTTGCTTGGGCGGATTAACGCTCGCGTGGAGATGCTCCTTGACCGTGACCATCGTCTTGGACATAGCTACTTTATGGGGATTAAAGATCGTAAACGGCTTCAGTTTGTCTGGTATCACAGGATTGTCCCGCTGCTTCAAGAGTATTTTTACAACGATGGCGAGCGTTTGCAAGCAGTTCTTGATGACTTTGTCGACCAAGATGAAGCGCTTCTAAATATCTTCACGCGCCCGCCGGAGATGTTCGACCCCGAGTTGCACGGGCATCACATTGTAAATCTAGAAGGAACGCAATTTGTTGCGGCACTCAAGAAGATTGCTGGAGTTTAACTCTGTATTTGTGTAAGGTGAGAAAGACAAACGTGTCCACCCACCTCTACCTCGCCCCCGCCGCCAGCGGGAAGACCACCTACCTGGTCGCCCAGGCCCGTGCCCTGAGCGCCAGGCTGACGGCCACGCCGCGCGTCGTCGTACCCACGCAACTCCAGGTGCGCGCGTGGCAGCGCCGGCTGGGCGAGACGGGGGGCGCGCTCGGCGTGCGCGTGGGGACGTTCGACACGCTCTACCGCGAGATCCTCCGCGCTGCCGAGGAAGTCTACGTCCTGCTCACCGAACCGATCCAGTACCGGCTGCTGCGCGCGCTCATCACCGATGCCTCGTTGCAGCACTATGCCCCACTCCGCAACCGGCCTGGTTTTGCGCAGGTTGTTCAAGGCTTCGTGCGCGAACTCAAGGCCGGCGGCGTCCCACCCGATACCTTCACCGATGCCGTCGAAGCACTGGGCGGCGAACCGCGCCTGCTGGAACTGGCGCACCTTTACACTGCCTACCAGGAGCGCCTGCAACAGGAAGGCTGGGCCGACTTCGCCGGACTGGGCTGGCTTACGGCGGAAGCCCTTGCCCGTCATCCCGATGTGGGCCTCGATTGGTCGCACCTCTTTGTTGACGGCTTCGACGACCTCACCTCGGTACAGGTGGATGTATTGCGGCAGTTGGCCGGGCGTGTGGGCGAATTGGTCATCACCCTCACCGGCAGCCCTGGCGACGATGCGCGCGCGCTGATCCATCACCGCTTCGACCGCACGCGCCGTCACCTGGAAACCGCCCTGGGTATCATGGCAGAACCCTTGCCCACCCGCGTGACGCCCGATCCGCGCGCGCCTGCGTTGGCACACCTGGAAGCGGCGTTGTTCACCGCCGATGCCGCACAATGCCCCGCAGAGGATACCGTTGTACTCATTGCCGCGCCCGACCGCGAGGCCGAAGTGCGTGCGGCGCTGCGGTGGCTCAAGACGCGCGTCGTCCGTGAGCATCTGCGCCTGAGCGATGCAGCATTGTTGGCCCGCGACATCGAGCCGTACCGCCCCTTCGTCCAGCAGACAGCGGACGAGTTCGGCGTGCCGGTTCACATCCTCGACGGTCTGCCGCTACGCGCCAACCCTGCAGTCGCGGCATTGCTCGACCTGCTGCGCCTCACGCTGCCCGACGAGACCGACAGCGCTTTCCCCTGGCGTTTGACGGTGGAAGCCTGGCGTTCGCCCTACTTCGAGTGGACGGCCTGCGGCATCACCCCAGAAACCACCGAGAGTTTGGATCGCCTGGCGCGGTGGGGGCGTGTGGTCGCGGGACTGGCGCAGTGGGAAGAAGCCTTTGCCCTGGCGAGCAACGCCGGACCGCGCGACGTTCTGGACGAGGACACTGCTGACATCGGTATCCCCCTGACCGTCCCCACCGGGGCAGCGGCGGAGGCGCTGGCCGCGATATTTCACTGCTTTGTGCAGCGCGTCACCCCGCCGGAAGGAGAACACCCTTGCCGGGACTTCGTGGCGTGGATCGAGTCTCTTATCGGCGACGACACCCCACCCGAGGACGAGACCACACTGCCCACTGACCTGGGCGTGGTGCGCCGTGTAGACGCCGGCCCGCCAGAATTAGTGGAGCGCGACCGGGCTGCGCTTGACGCGCTCAAAGACATTCTGCGCGGTCTGGTGTGGGCCGATGAAGCCGTGGCCTGCGATCCCGTAACATTTGCTACGTTCTGGACCGACCTCGAAGGCGCGGTGGACGCCGCGACGTATCGCCTGCCGCTGCCCACCGACCGCGAGGCGCTGCTGGTGGCCGACGTGACGCAGACGCGCGGCGTCCCCTTCCACACCGTCGCCGTGCTGGGACTGGCCGAGGGCGAATTCCCGGCGGCGCTGGCCGAAGACCCCTTCCTGCGCGACGCCGACCGGCAACGTCTGCGTGATGACTTTGGCCTGGCCTTGTCGCCGTCGCCGGATAGCTCCGAAGCCGAGTACTTCTACGAAGCCATTGCGCGCCCACGCGCGGCGCTGCTGCTCACCCGCCCGCGCATCGCCGACAACGGCGCGCCGTGGCAGGCCTCGCCGTATTGGGACGAAGTGCGCCGCCGCGTGGCCGTGACACCGCTCCACCTGACCAGTCACAGCTACCCCGCGCCGGACGAGGCCGCTTCGTGGGAGGAACTACTGCTGGGTCTCAGTACGCAAGGTGACACACCGTTCTGGCAAGCGTTGGCGCGCCGCCAGCCGATATATCACACTGCACTGGAACGGGCAACGCGCGTGCTGGCGCAGCGCCTGGGCGCAAATGCAACAGGGTTTTTCGACGGCGATCTGACCCCGGTCAGCGACATCTTCACCCAACGCTTCAACCCGGCGCGAGCCTGGAGCGCCAGCCGCCTGGAAAGCTGCCGCGAGTGCCCCTTCCGCTTCTTTGTGGGCAGCGTCCTGGCGTTGGAACCACGCGCCCGCCCCGTCGAAGGCTTGGACGCGGCGCAATTGGGCAGCCTCTACCATCACATCTTTGAGCAACTTTACCAGGCCGTCGCCGATCCCACCGCCCTTGAACAACTACTGGCGGCTTTGCCTGACGTCGCAGCGCCCATATTGGACGCCGCTCCCATCGAGCAGCAATTCCGCCCGACAGCGTGGTGGGCGCGAACCCGCGATGAGATCATCGAGAACGTTCGCCGCTCGCTGACTGCCTTGGATGCCCTGCGAGGCGACTTTGTCCCGTTCGCGTATGAAGCCACGTTTGGACTGGATGATAACCATCCACCACTGGTTATCCGTGACGGCGCGGACAGCTTCCGACTGCGCGGCTTGATCGACCGCGTAGACCGCGCGCCGGACGGGCGCGTGCGCATCATCGATTACAAGACCGGTGGGGCGAGTGCGTTCACGACCACCAACGTCAAAAAGGGCAAGAAGCTGCAACTCCCGCTCTATGCCCTGGCTGCGCAGGAGGCGCTAGACCTGGGAAACGTCAGCGACGGCTTCTACTGGCACATCCAGGCCGCCGAGGCCAGCAGCTTTACTCTGGCGAAGTTCGCGGACAAAGAGACGGGACTGTTCGGCCCGGCAGGCGCGATGCACACCGCCGTCACTCACGCCTGGGAAGCTGTGCGCAGCGCGCGTCAAGGTCACTTCGTCCCCACCCCACCCGACAACGGCTGCCCCGCCTACTGCCCGGCGGCGTCCTTCTGCTGGCACTATCAGCCCAAACAATGGTGAGGCAAGAAGCAGGAAGCAAGAGGCAAGAAATGGAAAACGTGCATCCAGCATCCAGTATCCAGCATCCAGTAACGAGTAACGACTCTCCTGCATCTTGCCTCTTGCATCCTTTGTTGGCTCAAATGTCCCCCAGCGACGAGCAGACGCCGCCGATCCTGGCGCGGGGCGCGGACGTGGCCGTGACCGCGGGGGCCGGCGCGGGCAAGACACGCACGCTCGTGGCGCGCTATCTTTCACTGCTATTGGACGACCTACCGCTACGCTCTGTCGTCGCTATCACCTTCACCAAAAAGGCCGCGCGAGAGATGCGTAACCGCGTGCGCCAGGAAGTACGCCGGTATCTGGATGCTGGGCAACTTACTGACGAGGAACGCACCCGCTGGCAACGGCTCTACGAAGCCCTCGACGCCGCGCGCATCGGCACCATCCACAGCCTGTGCGGGGAACTGCTGCGCAACCATCCCGCCGAGGCCGCCATCGATCCGCGCTTCGAGACGCTGGATGAAGGCCAGGCCGCGCTGCTCCTGGCGCAGACGGTCGAAGCGGCGTTGGCCTGGGCTGCCGACGATCCGCAAGCCACGCGCCTGTTCGCCGATTTCGGGGAATGGGAACTACCGCGACTCCTGACCCAATTGCTCAAGCAACGGCTAGACATCGCCGCGCTCCCCCGTCCGGACGATTGGTGGGCCGTGTGGGAACCACACCTGGCGTCCCCGCTCCGCGCTTTCGTGGAAGACGCCGTGGTGCAGGCGGACTTCGCCGACTTGCTGGCCCTGCGTGCTGACGGAACACTGGCACGCGCCGAAGCCGCTGGGGACAACCTGGCCGCGCCTTTGCGGGAGCTACTGCGTCTCTGGGATGACATCACGACGGCGTGCGCGGTGGACGATTGGGCGACGGTGTCCGCGCAACTCGCGCCCTTGCGGGCAGCGATGAAACAAGTCGGGCGGCAGGCCAACTGGGAACCCGCCAACCCCAAGGCTATCATCAAGGAGTTGCAAAACCGTTACGACGAAAGCCTTGCCGCATTGGTAGGAAAAGGCATTGACCTGGCGCTGGATCAAACCCTGGCGCAGGCGATTCTGCCCGAATTGTTGCGCCTGTACGACTACACGCTGGCCGCCTACACGCGCCTCAAGGAAGACCGCCGCGCACTCGACTTCGACGACCTGGAAACCGGGGCGCTGGCGCTCCTGCGCGATCATTCCGCCGTCCGCGCGCGCTGGCAGGCCGAAGTGCGCGCGCTGCTGGTGGACGAATTCCAGGACACCAACGCCCGCCAACGCGATCTGCTGGCCCTGCTCAACGGCGATGCGGGCAAGTGCTTCATCGTCGGCGACGGCAAGCAGTCCATCTACCGCTTCCGCGGCGCAGACGTCACCGTGTTCCGCACTGCCCGCCGGGAGATCGCTGACCAGGGCAAGGCGTTCACCCTGGAAACCTCGTACCGCGCGCATGGCGACCTCGTGGCCGCCCTCAACGCCCTGCTGCAACCGGTGCTCGGCGTGGACGAGGACCCGGCGCACACCTACGTCGAACCGTTCGCCGCACTCACCCATCACCGTGCCATGCCTCCCGCCGGACTGACGCCGCCTTACGTCGAACTGCACCTGGGTGTGGGCAGCAAGACCGGCGGCGCGTTGGACAAGGCGGCGGAAGCGCTGGTCACACGGCTGGCGGCGTTGGTGGAAGGCGGGTACGTACAACTTGAGTCCCGCAATCCCGACACTGGACAGGCACAGACCCGCCCCCTGGACTACGGTGACATCGCTATCCTCTGCCGTGCCTCGACCTCCTTCGCCCACTACGAGAACGCGCTGGAACGCGCCGGCATCCCCTTCCTCACCGTGGCCGGGCGCGGCTTCTACGAGCGCCCGGAAGTGCGCGATGTCCTCAACGCGCTCACCGTCCTGGCCGACCCCACCGACGACCTGGCTCTGGCCGGTCTGCTGCGCTCTCCGGCGTGCAACCTTTCCGACCTGGCGCTGTACCGTCTGACCGAGGAACGCAAGGCGCAAAAGGCTCCCTCGCTGTGGGCGGTGCTCAACAATGCCTCGCTGGGTTTCCTGGCTGACGAAGCCCCCTGCGCAGCGGAGGCCGTCGCCCTCATCCAACGTCTACACGCGCAGGCGGGCCGGGTGACGGTGGCCGCGATCCTCAAGGATTTCCTGGACGCGACGCACTATCGTGCGGCATTGCTGCGCGCGGGGCAAGCGCGGGGTGCGGGCAACCTCGCCAAACTGCTGGCGGACGCGCACACCAGCGGCATCGTCAGCGTCAGTGCATTCCTGGACTACGTGACGCAACTGCGCGACGCGGGCACCCGCGAAGGCGAGGCGCACACCCTGAGCGTGGGCGCAGTACAATTGATGACCGTCCACGCCGCCAAGGGACTGGAATTCCCCGTCATCGTCATTGGCGATGCCGGGAAGGCCGCGCGTGGTGGGCGTGGGGCAGTGGTAGACCCGCTTCTGGGCGTCGTGCCGCCATTGAAAAGTACCAGTGAAGACGAAGCCCCTGCCGCCACCTCGCTGGCCTATCGCCTGGCGCAGCAAGCCGCGGCGGATCAAGAAGCGGCGGAATCCGACCGGCTGTTGTACGTCGCCGCGACACGGGCGCAGGATCTGCTCATCCTCAGTGGGACGGTGAGCGCGCGCAAGGACGGTCTTGGCCTCGGCGGCTGGTTGGAACGGCTGGACACGGCGCTGCACCTCAGCACGTCTGCGCCAGCGTGTGATCCTGAGGGGGAGGCAATACAACACATGGCATTGTCTGCCGAAGCACAGCCGGTGAGCTGCTTCCTCTACGAAGGCAACGCGGAGATCGCCGCACCGGGTGTGTCCACCGAGCCGTCAGTGCCGCCCATCCTGCCGGAGACCTTGTCGTTGCTCGATTCCTTGATCCCGCCATCAGCCACGACCGATGATGACACCGAGGTCGCACACCGCGATCCGCCACGCCGAGTATGGCGCGTGGTTCCAGAGAAAGCCCGGCCCACGGCTCCGGCGTGGGTGGTGGGAACACTGGTGCACGGCGCACTAGAGCAGTGGCTGTTTCCCGACGGCGCGCTCTTCGCGCGGTGGGCCGAGGCCGAGGCGCGTGGCCGTGGCATCACCGACGCTGCCGAACTGCGCAACGCCGTCCAGCGCGCGGCGCGGATGCTGACACGCTTTCGAGCCACCGACCTGTACACAGCAATGGACAGCGCCGCACAACGCTTCCACGAAGTCCCGTACACGCTGGTCACGCCGGACGGTGCGCTAGAGCGAGGTATGCTCGACGCACTGTTCCGTGCCGATGGGCAATGGACGCTCGTGGAATTCAAAACAGATCACGTCACCGATCCAGTGGCTTTGACCGCGTTACTCGCCACCACAGATTACCGGGCGCAGGTGACGCGCTACCTGGATGCAGCCGAGCGACTGCTTGGCGTACGCCCGCGCCCGGCGCTGTGCTTCCTCAATGTGGGCGGGGCGGTGCGCGTGGTGACGGACCTGTGAAGATGATCGTCTGTGATGTAACTCAAAGTGGAGCAAGCCTATGTTGACAATGACATCCGCAGAAATTGCTGATTTCCTGGCCGCACCCCGACACGCGGTGCTGGGCACGAATACCCGCAATGGTCCACCGCAGCTCAGCCCGGTGTGGTATCTGTTTGCAGATGGCAAGTTCTACATCAGCATCACGACCGGAACGGCCAAATACCGCAATCTACGCCGCGACCCACGCCTCAGTCTGTGCATCGATGGCGGACATCCCGATTATCGCACCGTGATAATCTACGGCGTGGCCGAATTCCTGCCAGTCGATGCGTCCAGCCTGGCCGATATACGCTGGCGCATTATCCGCCGCTACTACACAGATGAAGCCGCCGCGCGGCGTTACGCCGAATCCACCCGCGATCAGCCCAATGTGCTACTTATAGTCGCGCCGGCGCGCATCCTGAGCCAGGATTTCAATTGACCAACGCGCGCGCTCTACCTCTGCACGCACCAAAGCGCAGACTGTTATTGGACACCGGCAGTGGGACGAGTACGGAGATCGATGGAACGGCGAATTGGGACAATGGCGGAGACACGGCGTATCTGCGGGATGCGGCAGGGGAAGCGGTGGATGCGTACACGTATTAGAGCAAGGGGAGTCGCTGGGAAGCAGGGTAAGGGTATAATCGTCGTATGCGATCAGCTTTAACTGAACAGAGAGGATAGACTTGGCGAAATCAAAGACTGAACCGAAAATCGAGATTACAGTATGCTGTATAAGGACTGGCATGATGTGCCCGTGTGGTCGAATGATTGGAATAGATAGGGATTGTGATCCACCAGCGTTCTATGATCAGAATAAATTGGAAGCGCCGGTGACGCATTGTCCGGCCTGCAACGCGCTGCTAACGCTGGATATGCTAGTCCACAGCGGCATTGTGCAACCGAATCCGATGGTAGAAGTCCTCAGAATCCTGGCGCGGCGAGGACGGCTGATAAGGGAACAAGAAGAACGAGAATTGGCAGCGCGTAAGGAGTCATCGGTCTCGCCATCGGAAGTACCCCTTGAGCGATCCGGTGATGACGCGCCAAACCAACCCACCAAGGCCACTACGATTCCGCCCCTCGATTTGTCATCCTTCAGGTTCCTTGTCGCAGCATTGCCCAACTCAAAATTGTTTTTCACCGTCAGCGGCGCACACCTGTATGGCTTTCCCTCGCCAGACAGCGACGTTGACTTGCGCGGTGTCTTTGTCTTGCCTCAACGTGCGCTACTGGGCCTGGATGCGCCGGAGGAGACCTTCAGTCACACTATGCGGTACGGCGGCTACGAGGTTGACCTGGTCACTCACGAGGTCAAGAAATTCCTGGACTTGCTGCTGCGCAAGAACGGTTATGTCCTGGAACAACTCTACTCGCCATTGGTTGTGTGGGGCGGCGCAGCGTTTGAGGAATTGCGTGACCTGGCGCGCGGGGCGATTACACGCCACGTCTATCATCACTATGCCGGCTTTGCGCGGAACAAGCTGCGTGAGTTCGAGGGTGAGTCGCCACGGCGCGTGAAGACGTTGCTCTACGTGTACCGGGTGCTGCTCACCGGCATTCACCTGTTGCGCACCGGCGAGGTCGAGGCCAACCTGCTGCACCTGTATCCGGCCTTTGATTTGCCCTTCATCCCCGACTTGATCGCGCAGAAGGCCGCCGAGCAAGCGGCATTGGACGAGACCACGTTGCCACACTACCAGCAAGCCATCGAACGTTTGCAGGCGGAGCTAGACGAAGCGTTTGCAACGACGACGTTGCCGGAAGCGCCGACGAATCGCCCGGCACTCGACGATTTTCTGTTGCGCTTGCGCCTGGGAGACAAGCGTGGCTGAGCCGTTTTGGGAAACCAACTTGATCTACCGTGTGGTTATCGGCAGTCAGGCGTATGGCTTGGCGAACAGCGCCAGTGACCTGGATACGTGCGGGGTGTGTATCCCACCGCGCCGGTATCTCCTGGGTCTGACGCCGTTTGAGCAACACGTCGCCCACGGCGCGGAGCGCGACACCGTGGTATATGCCCTAGTCAAGTTCGCACGGCTGGCATTGGAATGTAATCCGAACATCATCGAGGCGCTGTACGTCGAGCCGCGCCATATCTTGCACTGTGATAGCTATGGCGAACGCTTGCGCACGCAGCGTCATCTGTTCCTCACCCGTCAAGCCGGGCAGACCTTTTCCGGCTATGCCATCAGCCAGTTGCGCCGCCTGGAACGGCATCATCGTTGGCTGGAGAACCCGCCGGATCATCAGCCCACCCAGGAAGAATACGGCGGACGCAACATTGAAGGGCGCTACAAGTTCCCGGATCACGATGCGGAAAAGGCGTATCGCAGCGCGCTCAAGCACTGGAATCACTACCAGGCGTGGCGGCGGGAACGCAACCCGGCGCGGGCCGCACTGGAAGCGCGCTATGGCTATGACACGAAGCACGCGATGCACTTGCTGCGGCTGCTACGAATGGGGATGGAGATTCTGGAAACGGGGGAAGTCCACGTCTATCGCCCTGACTGCGAGTGGCTGTTAGCGGTGCGGAATGGGCTGTTGCAGTACGAGGAACTGTTGGCATTGGCGGCGGAGTATGAGGCGCGGTTGGCGATGTTGGAGGCAGCGTCGAGGCTGCCGGAAGCGCCGGATGTGGCGATGGTTGAGGAGTTAGTGGTGACACTGCAAGCGGAGTGGTTGAGTGAACGGGGTAAGCTCATAGGATAGGTGGAGGTATCATAAATGACACAACCCGGCGCACCAGCAGCCCTACAAGGCTATAGACTCCAAGCACTCTACGCTCTCAGGCGCATCTTTGCGTCTGCTGCAGATGGAACCCAAATTTTCTGTCCAGAGGGCAAGGAAGACTTAGATATCCAGGATCAGACAGGACAATTGGTAGAGGTCGTACAAGTTAAGTCGTATTCCAGTTTGGCGTTATCAGACCTCGAACCAGAAAAGGCAGATTCTTTTTTTCATCGTGTGAGTAACTTACTGCGTGCAGTGATCCCCCCGATCATCAAGTTGGTGAATTTTGGCGCAATTGGTCCTGAACTTTGGCAGGCTTGGGAAGGAAGTGAGAAGCAGAGAAAGCATATCATCACTAAACTGACAGAAAAAGGCTTTCAGAAAACCGACGTTGAGGAGTTCTTTGACCACGTGCAGCTTGTATCGCTAGACGCAAACCAAGAAAGGGAAGCAGTTCTTTCTCAAATTCAGAGTCTGTCCACTGGTATTGATCCGCAAAACGCCTTTGACCTATTTGTTGCCTGGTATTACCGGTTGGCGGAGCAGCGCCAGACTGTCACTTGCGTGGAGCTAATTGATAAGATTAATACTGTGGGCCATTTTCTCGCTGAACAGTATAACTACCATCAGCAATGGTATACTACGATTGAGCCACTTGAGACCGCCCACATTACCGATGAACACTTCGCAAAGCTCCACGATGAGTTTTACGCTGGCGTCCAGGCTCGATATGAACACATCGTCGCGGGACTCGATTTCCGTCGCGAGCATAAAATGGCGGAAATCACACGCGCGTTCCAGCAGAACAATGTGGTTATCGTTCATGCTGCGTCGGGGCAGGGTAAGAGTACCCTGGCATATCGCTATCTGCATGACACTTATCCCGAAAAGTGGCGTTTTGTTGTCAAACGGGTGCAGGATGTGGAACACGCACTGAGTATTGCGTTGGCACTCTCTGGCTTTGCCAGTGCTGTCCAGGTCCCTATGGCAGTGTATGTGGATGTCCATCCCCAGGATTATGAATGGACAGAATTGGTCAAACGCCTGACGCAACAACCATACCTTGAGATATTGGTGACGGTGCGTGAAGAAGATTATCGTCGGGCCAATATCGCCGGTGCCGGACTGAATTTTGCCGATGTGGAATTGGATTTTAATGAACAGGAAGCTCAACTGATCTACGAACGTGCCAGGAGCGCGGTTGAGCACTGGGATTTCTTGGATTTTGATGCCGCTTGGGATCAGTTCGAAGCTCCAGGACCACTGATGGAGTTTGTCTATCTGCTGACGCAAACCCAGACGTTACGCCAACGTTTGCAAGGACAGATCCAACGTATCCAAGAAGATATACGAATGGGAGCATCTGCTGATGAACTTCGATTGTTGTGCCTGGTATCTGTAGCCTCCGCCTATGGTGCACGCTTGAGTACACGCGATTTGATTGACAATTTGAAATTACCTAGTCCGGATCGCACATTAACACAATTTGAGAAGGAGTATCTACTGCGACGCAGTGCAGATGGATTCTATCTTGAAGGACTGCATCCAATTCGTTCAAGTCTTCTTAGCGAATTATTGGTCAAGCCTGACCTAAATCCGTGGATAGAAATCGCAACCCAGGTACTGCCGTTGATGTTTGAAGGAGACCTGGAAACATTCATCCTCCACGCTTTGGTGGAACGTCCCGCAGACTCCGAGCGGCTTCTCAACTTTGTAATGACGCTCAAACCTCACACCTGGTCATGTATCGCCGGTGTCTTGCGATGTTTATTATGGGCTGGTGTGAATGATTACGTAGTGACCAACTGTGCCGCGACGGAAGCCGCTTACAAAGTTCTTGGCCCGGCGTGGTGGGCGGTAGTAGATTTCAATTTCTCGCCACCGGGTGAAGGTCCGGAAGTAGGTGAATGGTGGACAAAACTAGGAGAACTTATCTCTTCAGAGCAACAAACTCAAATCAGGGCAATCCGTCAAAGCCAGACGTCAAAAGACTCCGTTTTCCAGCGGGCGATTGCTTGGTTTGAGAAACTAGATCAAGGCCCAACAATGCCTTCCACGCCTGAGATATGGCGAGATGTTGCGGAGGTTTTGTATTGGGCTGGCCGGTTAGTATCGCGACATCCAATTGGCGAATGGCTCTCTGCTGCAGAACTGGATGTTGTCTCTGAAGAATTATCCCTCACAATGCTTGCAGATTTGTCGTTGGCACTTCATTTGTATAACCCACAGCGTCACCAAATGTGGCTGGAGACGCATACGCCAACCATTCACCGCCGCCTAGCTCATGAATCCAATATTCTTGCTTTGGAAAAGGTAGGCACAACACTCAAGACTCACTTTATTCCCATAGGAGAAGCATCTGGGGACAGTACGGATCGACTACACAATGAGACAATGACGAAGATTGACCTGATCCGAAGATTATTTCCCAATTTTGAACATTATGCTGCGCAGGGATATGGTTTCAAACCCGCAGGTATCGAACTCCCCCAGGGTGACAGTACCCGCAAAGACGGTGTATCTGTGAACTACCTGCCGCCAAAATGGTCACCTTGGTTGAATAGCATCGCCAGTGGCTTGGCGCGCTACTTTTATCGACCTGAGAGTTGGAAAGCCTATCTTGACACCATCATAGAAATCCGACAATTGATTGTCAATTGCATAACGCAACTTAATCGAGGGCTAGTTAAATTCTACCAACGAGACAAAGCACTCAGCATTGGTCAAAAGTATATCGACCTGCAGGTATGGCAACGCTGTTGGGATATGTTGGGAAGCACATTGGATTTACCTAAATCATCAGTTGACCCGTGGGGTTTCGCCAGTGAGAGTGCAACGGTTTCCTTTTTACAAACTCTTTCCCAGCAAGGTTCTGGCCCAAATACGACATCTCAGAAGAATAAGGCTTATGTTCCGACTGCCATTGCGCTTCAGAAGTATAAGGCATATCTCGAGGCGCAGCGGGATTACTTTGGCTCAATGCGCAACTTTGTCGGTCAAGCTCCAGATATATGGGTGACAGATTTCAATATCGGGAAACTACATCCTGACGATCCACGAAAAGCTACTGTCCTCAAAGAACTACAGGACAAAGGGGTAAAGACTAATCCGCATCTGCCGGTGCTCAATCTTTTCGATGCTAGGACCAGAATCACAACCTATCAACAACAATTCCGCGCATTGTTTGGCCAATTACTTGATGTAAGTCTGATAACCACACTGGAACAACGCGAACATGAGGAACTTACAACGGCTTGGATGCTGTGGTATTTCTATGCCTATGAACCCTGGAAAGGGGCTGCAAATCCCCTAATACAGGTAGCTCACTGGGTGCGTATGGCACAAAACCAACTGATTTCACAAATCCAGCAAGCCTTGACAACAGTACAATCGCCAACTTGTACTGCCACTTATCTTGATATTGAGCACCGTTGGCAAGGTCGGCCTCCCCTATGGGTCAGATTTGACCTGCGGGATCCAACAGAACTCTACACGCAAATACTTCAACAGTTTCCCGCAGCGTTGCGTGAGACTCTGGGTATTATAGATTTCGAGAGCTTGGTCTATTATCTGATTCAGGATACGTGTGAGTACATCGTCGTTATCCCTGTTGTTGGTGGGAAAATGTTGAACGAGTTGGTTTGGCCTCTGTACACAATCACTATTCTACAGGGGGACACTATCCAGGAAAAACCATGGGCCTACTTTTCTCAAGAATTGCCCGATACCATTAGGGAAGAATTGCAACTCGACGTATGGGATTCGGCAGATATTACTTTAGCCAATCAGCTTTCTGAGTCTGTTAACACACTGCGCCAACTCACTTCCCAAATCAGTGAATTTCAAGCAATGCCGGAGCCAACTGAACCTGGCAGGGAGAGATTGCAGGCATATATCAGTGGCGATGTTTCAAAAGCATTGAGTACGGCTCTCCAGATGTTCTTTGATACGGCTGCAGCATTGCTTAACAAATTCAATGCATTGTCAGAAGAAGAACAACAGAAGCGGGATAAGTTACGTATAGCCGTTGAAGCTTTACTTGAGGCCTATGACCAAGTCCGGCCAAGTGAGGGTGGTAGCACATTTAAACTTGAGCTAGAGGGTATTGTTGAATATACTCAACGCCTGGAAAAAATCTATCCGGGAGTCGAGGGAATTCGATTATTCTGGATTGCGGATATCTTGGAGCAGAGATTAGCGTGATTCTTGAGCTCACCCTCCAAAATCGGATAGATTAGGTAGCTCAGATACACAACGCCCCCACCTCAACTTATTCTAGCCCATTTGTAGTTTTAAAAATAGGGGTAAGCGTCAGGCGACGCCGCAGGCGCGCTTCAAACCGAATGCGGAGGGCTGGACATTAATTGGCGTCCAATCGCCGCACGGCACATACCGTCTCAACACCGAAGAGCGCATCACCACTGAAACACTCCGCCTGACCGAAGGTGATATTCTCAAGGCCAGCGATACGTGGCTGTTGGTGCACCCGGCGTGTGAACAACCCTGACAGGTTGACGAAGTACTTGTCTACTGTCTGCCGTCTACCATCTACGTTTACCAGGAGGATACAATGAGTTTTTTCAAAAAGCTGTTAGGCCAAAAAGGCGAACCAGAACCGGCAAAGCCATCACAGACCGCTGCGCCGCGCACTGCCCCTCCCGTCGCGCCGCCTGCGCCCCCACCTGCGTCTCCGGCCCCGGGAATCGCATCCCAATCGGTGCAGAAAGTCTACCGCTCCGGCGACACAATCCTCGGACGTTACGAAGTCGTCGGCGACCCGCTGATGGGCGGCATGGGCATCGTCTATATCTGCCGGGATCAACAGCAAGACTTGCCCGTGGCGCTCAAAACCTTCAAGCCGGAATACTTGCCCGACCGGGCCACCCGCGACCGGTTCCTGCGCGAAGGTACCACCTGGATGAACCTGGGCGCGCATCCGCACATCGTGCGATGCTATGAGGTTATCCGTGACACCACCGGCCTGGAAGTCTACCTGGCGCTGGAACTGATTGCCAAAGGGCAAGAGCGTGAAGACGCCTCGCTGCGTTCATGGTTACCCCTTCGATATGGCTCAGGGCAAGCCGGGGGGCGTCCACTGCCGCCGGAGACGGCGCTGCTCTTCGCGTTACAAATCACGCGCGGGATGCAGCACGCTGTCGCGCGCATCCCCGGCTTCGTCCACCGCGATCTCAAGCCGGAAAATGTGCTGGTAGGCGCGGATCATTTGCCGGATACGCAGATCAACCGGCTGCGCGTGACTGATTTTGGGTTAGCCAAAATAGTTGAAACAAATGCATCCATAACACATTCTAACAAGATAGACAAAGTAGATGTGGGACAGGCACAATTTACACAGGGCGCTGGTACGAAGCTGTATATGTCCCCGGAACAATGGCAGGGCGCGCCCGTGGGCGTCTATACGGATGCGTACGCGCTTGGCTGCATCCTCTACGAGATGTTCACCGGCTATACCGCAGCGCCTATTGAGAGTTGGGAAGCGTTGGAATATGCTCATCGCACCGGCAACTTGCGCCCGCTGCCTGAGAGCATCCCCGCGCCGGTGCGTTATATTCTACGCCGTTGCCTTGCGCTCAATCCAGGCGACCGTTACGCGGATTGGGAGAGCCTTGAATTTGCTCTGGCGTCTGCGTATGCCACTATAGCCGAACGCCCCGCGCCGCCGCCTGCCGATGCGACTGTGTTGATCCGCGAAGAACTGTTACAAATTGCCTCATCGTATAGTGTCATTGGAATAGCTTACTTGGATATTGGTAAAGTGGAAGTGGCTATAAGCTATTTTGAACGCGCAATTGCAATTTTGCAGTCAGAAAATTTGTATTCAGCACAGGCGCTTTTAGGTTTGGGGGGAGCTTATCAGCAATTGGGTGACACTCATCGCGCCATCGGATATTATGAACAAGCCTTGGTTATAACCCGTGACATGAATGATGCACTTGGTGAAAGTACCGTACTGAACAACCTGGGAGTTGCGCACAAGAACCTGGGTGATCTGAGAAAGGCGATCCAATATTACGAGCAGGCATTGATCATTGACCGTAAACTTGGTCATAAGATAGGGGAGAGCGATGTTCTGGGGAATCTGGGAGTGGCTTATAAAAATCTAGGAGATGCCAACCGTGCTATCCAGTATTACGAACAGGCATTGACGATTCAACGTGAACTCGGTCATCGGATTGAAGAAGTAATTACTTTAGGTAACTTAGGTATTGCCTACAAAGATTTAGGGGATACACGTCAAGCGATTAAGTATTATGAGCAAGCACTAGTCATCCGTCGCGAGATCGGCGATCGGTATGGAGAAGGGAATGACCTAACCAATTTGGGAGTAGCGTATGGGCTTCTGGGTGATGCGCACCGTGACATCAGCTTTACTGAACAGGCTTTAACAATCTGGCGTGAGATCGGCAACCGACGTGGAGAAGGAAGAGCCGTGGGCAACCTGGGAGCAGCCTACGCTAGATTGGGAGAGACTCGCCGTGCTAATGAACTCTACAGTCAAGCACTTACCATTGCCCGTGAGATTGGCGATATTGACGGTGTGGCAAGACAGTCATTCAATATTGCCCGCTTATACACAGAACAAGGGAAAATGACACAAGCATTACCTTTGGCGCAGGAAGCTGCTCAGATTTGGACACAAATCGGCAGTCCAAGTGCGCAGATTGCGCAACAACTCGTTGTAGAACTTGATACTCAGATCAGAGCAGATGTGGAACTTATCGAGAGCTTTACACCGCTTATTCAGGCTATAGCTGCAGCAGCACGAGGCGACCGCCAAGCCCGTGCGGCAGTGGAAGAAGCATTCCCACACATCGAGCAGAACGGGTGGAATATCATTGCTCCTATCCGCCGCATTTGGACCGGAGAACGAAATGAGGCCATCCTTACGGCAGAAATGGACCATGGGCACACGCTCCTTGTGCGTGAAATTTTGGCACAGATCAGGACGCAAGCCGCCCAAGATGCAGATCCTGGGATTACCCACGTTGACTCAGATGATCCACACAGCGCCATTAGCTACTACAGTCAACAGTTGGAGATTGCTCGCAAGGCCAGCGATCCGTACAAAGAAATGAACGCCTTGGGAAGTCTGGGGGTGGCCTATGCTGCCTTGGGAAACACACAAAACGCCATCGCATTTTACGAAAAATATTATGAGGTTGCCCGGAAGATTGGTGAGCGGCGTGACGAGGGAAATGCTTTGGGTAATCTGGGAAATGCGTATGCAAATTTGGGTAACACACGACGCGCTGTTGAGTATTATGAGCAGGCATTGGTAATCTTGCGTGAAGCCGGAGATAATGACGGTGTAGCACACTTTTCCTTCAACATGGCACGACTTTACGTACAACAAGATGACATAACCCGTGCAATTCCTCTGGCGCAAAAGGCAGCGCTTCTCTGGAAGCAAATCGGTAGCCCTAATCGACAACAGGCAGAACAATTTATGGTAGAACTCCAAAAGATAGAATCCCAGAAGCAAGAGGCCTTAACAGAGACAAAACAAGCGTTCCAAGCATTTCAGGCTACTGACTCGTTACCGGCAATGCGACGTGCGGTGGCACAGTTTCCATTGATGCGTAGCCCTGGGTTTATGACATTAGTAGAGCAAAGTATTGCACAGTATGTGCCCTCTCATCTCAAATCAGCGTTCGAACAGCGCCGGAAATGGTTACAGCAAATCGTCAAAGAGCGAAAGTAAAGGGTAAATAGCTACGAGTATCTCACAAGAGTCTGTATATTATCAGACATTGAGCAATTGAGCCATTCCCCCCTTGAAATTCAAGGTATGAATATGGTATAATAGATATAAACCTGGATACAGCATCACCCTCCAGGCGCAAAAGTCCGGGGCTTCGGCTCCAAACCGCAGGAACCTCCAAGCCTGCGGCGCTCTGACCGCGTAACACCGAGATGAGAATAAAAGGGGAGGACACGGGATCAATCCCGCGTCCTCCCCTTTTTCGTTTTCTTGGACAGGATCGACAGGTTGAACAGGTTGAAAAGATGCACTATCCTGAAAACTCTGTCGAAACGTACATATTTATAGATAGGAGGAAACACACAATGCCATATTTGATCTTGGCCTTACACACCCTGGCCCTCGTCCTGGCCCCTGGCGCACTGCGCTGGGTCTTGGCCCCAATGTGGGGCGCGGCGCTGGCGCTGGCCTACTTCAAGCCCGATGACCGCGCGGCGACCACGAACTACATCTACTTCTTCCTCGCGGGCAACGCCGGCTTGCTCTTTGCCTACCGCATCGCTGCATTGCTGGTCAGCGGCACGCCGGAGCCAGGCGCGACGACGCTCTACGGCATTTCAGTGTGGCTGCTGGGCTTCGCCGTGATGTCGGCCATCGGCTTCTATGCCTACATCTTGCGCTTCCTGTTCTGGGACCGCAGTACGCCGTTCTTCGGTGGGCGGATGGCAAGCCGGGATGTTATTCAACAGATTAAGCGTCAGTAGACGGAATACGGTAGACAGGGAAAGAAAACCCGTCTACTGTCTACCGTCTACCAAATCAAAGGAGACCCTATGAACAACACAAACACCAACACCAACACTTTCTCAATGACCCTGACCCCCGACGGCGCATCCTTGCACGCCTATGCCTGGGCCTTGCCCGACGGCTGGCGGGCGTGGTCGCCGCACGCGCTGCGCATCCTGCGCAAGCCCTATCGCCACGCGCGGACGCACCTGGAACTCACCGACGACGTGGTGAGCAGCCTGTACGATCCACAAGGTGCGCGCAACACCGCCGCCGCCTTTGGCCTGGCCAATGTGCCCGAATTGGGCCTCGTTCAGGTCTACGGCGGGCTGGCAACGGCAGAGACTCAGGAAAAGGCCGTGCAAGCGGCTGCGCTCAACTCGGCACGTCTGGTCGCGGCGTTGCAAGGGCGCTTCCGGCAGTCGCGCTTTACGCTGCTATCCGGCGACGAAGCCGCGGCGCTGTACCGGCATCTGTGGGATTGTCACTACACCGCGTCCCTCATCGGCCAGATGGTGCCGCGCCTTGCACCCGGGATGGGGTCAGGGCACGGCATCAACCAACTGGTGACCACCGATGCGCAAGAGCAGCTCGAGGTCATCGCCGCCGCGCTGGCCGGGGAGCCGTTCGCCGTCCTGACCCTGGCACACCCCTTGCACGCGCTGGACATCCGGCGGATGCTGACCGACACTGCCCAAGCCCTGAGCTACTTCGCCTCCAAGGTCAAGCAGAGCGAGTCGGCCAATGTGAGTGCGGTGCTGCCCCTGTTCCTCAATCCGGTGGCGGTGTTCAGCGAACAGACCCATCGTGCCACCCAGGTGACGCGGGCCGACCAAAGCTTGCGCACCGAGCAGAACGCCCATCGCCTGGCCGCCGGGCAGTCCGACAGCGTCAGCGCCTACCGCCGTGAGACCGCGAGCCACGAGGCGCATCAAGGCCAGGAGAACACCGGCTACTACGAGAAGCAGCACGTGAGTGAACAGGTGAACGAGCACGAAGAAGCGCAGGTCAGCCTGGAACGCGACTATGCCGACCGTTATTCCTTGTCCCGCTCGTATAGCGGCAGCGAAGCCGGTGTGGTGCAAACCCAGGGTGCGCGCGATGCCACGCAGCAGGGCAACCGCCAGCAGCACACCGATGAGACCGGCAATCTGCACAGCGCCGAGAGCATCAATGAGCGGGTTTCCGGCGTGCGCTCCGGGGCAGGTAGCCGTTCATCCGTGGAAAACTTCAGCGTCGGGGAACGCTACAGCGGGGGCAGCAGCCGTGCCTGGGAAGGCGGCTACAACGAACAGACCGAGCGGTCGTTCAGCGGGGCGGGCAACGAACACAGCGAGGGCGGCTACCAGCAGTCCGAAACCGGAGCCAGCAGCGTGTACAGCAGCGAGGGCTTCGACCGCAGCACCGAAAGTAACGTGCAGGGTGACGGAGCGCAGATGCAGACCTACGCTGATCAAGGCGTGGAAGGCAACCTGGCCCCGCGCATCTTCGGCATCGGCGGGGGTGAAACAATGGAGGCCGGAGAGCGTGGCAATATGTACGAATCCCGCGACCACGAAATCGCGCAGGCTGAGGGTAACCTGGACACCACCCGCGACACGCAGCAAAGCACGGTCACAGCAGGCTTCGAGCAGTCGGACAATGCCTACGAACGCAGCGGCAACCAGCAGGAGGCGCTGGGTCAGACCTGGCAGGGCAATGAGACGGTGCAGACGGCGGAATGGCGCAGTGGGGGCGGGGTACGAAGCAGTCAAGTGGCTTATGGCTACAGCGAAGCCTACCAGGATGCCAGTCACACCGACCGCGAAGCGCAGCGCGCCTGGGAGAGTGCCGTGGATCAAGACACTGCCTGGCAGCAGGCCACCCGCGATGGCTATCAAGGCGTCGAGCACTTCGCCCGTACCTTTAGCGGCAGCTATGCCGAGACCGGGCAGCGTAGCGGGCATCTCTCGCAGCAAGATGTGATCGTCGCCGACCGCGCGCTGCAACGCGAGACCAACCGCGTGGTCAACGGCTTCCGCAGCGAGACCTTTGATGGTTACCGTGACTCACAAGAGCAGATCGACGGGGCCGAAGCGCGGCAAGAGGCGATGATCGGCGAAGGGCGCGAGTATGTGCAAGCCCAGGCCGCCGAACAGGTCGGGGCAACGGTCGCCAACGCGGGCCGTACCCAGGTGACGACACGCGGCGTGATGGGGCCATCCGGCGGTTCGCTGGTGGCGGGCCTGGCCTTCGGGCGGCAGATCGTGGACACACAGCGTGACCTGGTGGCGCAGTTGCTTGACCAGCAGGTACGCCGCTTGAGCGCAGGGCTGGATACTGGGCTGTTCCTGACGCAGGTGACGCTGCTGGCTCCTGACGAATCTCGGCTGGAACGGTTGGCTGCGGCGTCCATTGCGGCGATGCGCGAGGAGAACGTCGTCGTGCCTGTCGCGGCGCGCGCGGGGGACGAGACCTTGTGGCAACGGGCCATTACCCTGGACTTCGACGAGCGTGCGGAAGACGCCGGGCCGTTCGACACGCTGCGCCACGCGCAAACCCTGACGGCCAACGAGTTATCGGCGCTCGTCCACCCGATTCGCATCTCGGACGGCACGATTTCGGCCTCGCTGGACGCCTGGCCGGAAGACCTGTCGCATCGCCGCACCCAAGGGGAAATCGCGTTGGGCACGGTGTTGGACGTCAACTTGCAGCCTGATCCCAACAACGTCCATCGCTTCCGCGCCGACGAACTGATGCACGCCGTCATCGTCGGGGATTCCGGCTCCGGCAAGTCCAACTCCGCGCTGTGGTTTGTCTCGCAGGTGGTCAACACATTGCGGCAAGATGAGCACGGCATCCCGATCTCTGCCCCCATCACCGGGCCGGTGCGGACCGGCGCGGCAGGTGGAACGCCGCGCATCGGGGTGACGGTCTTCGATCCCACGGGGGAATGGCGTAAGTTGGGCTTGCTGATTCCATCAAAGGACCTCCAATATTATTCCCTGTACGGGCAAGGCAGTGCTGTCGAGACCTTTGACAGTCCAACGGGTGCTACGGGCATTGCCTTGCCCCTTCTGCAATTCAACCCCTTGCGCATCCCTAGCCCGTACTTGCACCCGGCGAAGTGGGCGGCGGCGTTCGCCAAACATTGGCTGCTGGCGTACCCCGCCGGGGCAACCGGCTTCCACCAGCTCAAGGGCGCAGTGCTGGACGCTTACCGCGCGGCGGGCGTCATCGAGGAGGACGGCAGGGTGTACCTGGACCGTTCGGCGAATCTGTGTATGGAGGACTTGCACAAGGCCCTGGTTTCCCGCTTCGCCGCACTCAGCGCCGACCGCAGCGACACAATCACCGCCGGCGTGGTCAAGCGCATCATCGACAAGCTGGAAGAGTTCTTGCCGAAGGGGGTGTACTGGCGCGCCTTCGGGCAGCCAGGCGGCACGACGGTCACCGAGTGGACGGCCCCGGACAAAGCGACGGTGATTACGGGGAAGTTCGGCGATGACGGGCCGTTGAAGCAGTTTATCATTGGCTTGATGGTGTCCGGCATCTACCAGCACGCGGACGAACGCTATGAGCATTACTTACGTCAAGGCCGGCCCATTCCGCAGCACTTGCTTTTCGTCGAAGAAGCCCACGTGGTGATGCGCTCGGATGCCTCGTCCCAAACGGAGATCGCCCAGGCCATTGGCGAGGATGCGGGCCTGTGGAACAACATCACCGACCGGGGACGCAAGCTGGGCCTGTACCTGTGGACGTCGGCGCAGCATTGGGAGCCGTTGCCATCCGGCGTGGTGACTTCCAGTAGTATTGCGATTATCCAGAAGGTGAGTACGGTGAAAGATGCTGAAATCGCGGTGTCGAAGGCCGGGCGCTTGCCGGGAAAGACAAGCCTCGACGACTATTCCAAGTGGACGCTGAGCGTGCTCAATATGCCTACGGGGGTGGGCTATGTGCGCCGCACGCGCAAGACGTTGAGCCAGGAAAGTGAAATGGAAATCTTCCCGGTACAGTTCGTGGACATTTCAGGGATTGTGCCGCCGGCGGATACGGAGTTGGAGATGATTGTGGGGGGTGGATAAGCAGAGTTGTCGCCAGTGTTGCTGTTCATCAGTCAGCAACACTGGCGACGACAATTACACTGTGCTGAGATCAGAACCACCCTTGGTAGCAGGCGTGTCACGTTTGAGCGCCTGCTCCAACAACGCGAACGCCGGTTCCACACCCTCAACGCCGGCAGCACGGATGAGTTCAAGGTCGCGCAAAGCATCGCGTACAACGCCAGGGGCAGCAGTGATTCCCAAGGCGCGCCGATACTCGGTCAACGCAAGGGCAAGGAGATCAGCGCGTTGAGTGGCGTCATCCCAATGTGGATCACAGACAGCCTGACCAACCAGAGAAATGGCCAGGGTATAGTGAGTCTCATATAGGTCCCCCGCTTGCAGCATTTCGCGACAGTGGTCAACAGCGGTGCGAAAATATTCAGCGCACGCCGTATGCCGAATATGCAGACAAGTCACACCTTGCATCAACCGTACCTGATGTCGGATGGCTGTGTTGTGCGTGTAAGCTTCTTCAAAGCACAACCGGGCTTCCGCGAACTGGCCCTGTGCAAGCAGAGCTTTGCCTAGACCCAGCAGATGGATACCCTTCCCTGACCTGTCTTCACCCTCGTATCCTTCAGGTAATGCTTGCCGGTGATGGACAACTGCTTTGTCAAAATCTCCCAAGGCACGGTACAGAGTTCCCAGATAATGCGACCAAGCACGTACATAGCGCACATCCTCGATCTCCGACGCGATGGAATGTGCCTGTGCATAGTATGCTTGTGCTGTTGCATATTGCCCAAGGCACTGATTGATGATACCCAAGCGGCCCAGGTTCAATCCTTCGTAACGTCGAGCCGAGATAGCTCGGGCAATCGCCAGGGCCTTTTCAGAGAGATCGCGCGCCGACTCAAACTGTCCTAACTCACGGTATACGACGCCCAAGCCCCCTAACGTTTCGCTTTCAGACAGCGCGTCATTGATCTCCTGAGCGATAGCCAACGCTGTTTCGTAATGTCGCAAAGCTGTATGACACTGTTTCATTGCCCGGTATGTATTGGCCAAGTTACTTAATTCTGCCCCTTCCCTGCGGCGATTACCTAACTCACGGTAAATGGACAGACTTTGCCCATAGAACCCAATTGCCTGCTCAAAATCCCCCAAGTTGTGATAAGCGTTCCCCAAGTTTCCAAGAATCGTCCCTTCACGATCTCGAAAGTACAGGTCTTGCGCTATCTTTAGTGCTTCCTCATACAATCGAATCGCCCTGGTTGCTTCCCCCAGATCGCGATAGGCAGTTCCTAAATGATTCAAGACCTGGCAGACCAATTGCGGATCCCCTATTTGTTCGGCAAGGGCCAAGCTGTCCTCGTGCAACGCAATGGCTTCCCGGATTTGCCCCAGTGCCAGGAGCACGAAACCTAATCCATCCTGATTCATCGCCTGAAGAAGTACATCGTGTAAGCGACCATTCAACTGCTTCCGCAATTGCAGCAGCCAGTTGTAATTTCCCCAGCGAAACAGATACTCATAGTCAATCCAATTGAGAAGTATACACGCGGCGTCATGGTCTCCACCCTGAACGCGATGCTCAAACTCTGTCAATTGGGGAGTCAAATCTTCAATAGATCGCCATTCTTGTTCCGGTTTGCGGATGCTGGCATAGTATTCCGCTGCTCGTAACTCCATAGCGCGGCGAGTGTAGGGATAAGTGCTACTCATTCAACGCACCTTCCAGCAGTTCAAATGCCGGCTCCAAACCCTCGACACCGGCAGCACGTATGAGTTCCAGGTCGCGGAGGGCGTCACGCACGACGCCAGGGGCAGATGTGATGTCCAGCGCGCGGCGATATTCGACGAGAGCGGGAACCAACAACGTTCTCTTTTCGCCAATATTTCCCCATCTTGAGTGACATACGGCTTGCCCCACCATCGCAGTCGCCAAGACGTAACGGGTCTTATATAACGTTGGCGTTTTATTCAGGATAGTCTGACATTCTGCAATTGCATCCGTGAAACTTTCCACAGCCGATATACTGCATTGATAGAGATGTGAAAAGGCCAAACCTAGAGCTGCTTGATGTTTAGTTGCTGGCACATCCAATGTGCAAGCTTCGCGACTGTACGGTTCGGCTTCGCTGTAGCGCCCTTCACCAAGCAAAACTCTCGCCATTCCCAACAAGCAATAACTCACCTTATAGGGTTCACCTCCCTCACGGGCGAGGATTAAAGCTTGCGTATAATGCTGAAGCGCAAGTTCGAGTTGCTCAAGGCTGAAACAGACAGCCCCGAAATCGCAAAGTCGAACACACATATTCCGAGGTTCATGCGTGCTTCGAGTCACGGTTAACGCATTTTGACCATACTCAAATGCTTGATCATTGAATCCAAGCGACAGATATGTTCTGCACAAGATACCCAGATGTCCGCCTTCTGATACCCGATCGCCAATCTGCTGCGCGATCGCAAGCCCCTGGTTGGCAACACGGATAGCTTCTTCGAACTGCCCCACATTATAGTAAGCATTACCTAATGATCGTAACCAGAGGGTTTCACTCCATCTGTCATCAACCTCTCGAGCTATAGCCAGAGACTCTTGACACACCCGAATCGCTTGATCTAAATACCTCAGGTCCCGATACACTTCACCCAAAGCCCCTTGCCAGATTCCAACATACCGCCGATAGCCAAGTTCTTGTGCAATGGCAACGGCGTCACGATAGTAGGTTAGGGCCTTTTCCGTTTCTCCTAAATCATAGTAAGTGCTACCCAGGTTGCCAAGATGACGCTGCTCCTCCCGACGGTCACCTATCACCCGCGCGATCTGCAAGGCACGTTCCAAGCAAGTGACCGACTGATCCAACTCTCCGATAATACGATAAGCGTATCCCAAATAGCCCAACCAGATACTTTCAAAGCCACGGTCGTGTACACTGCGGGCAAGGGCTAACGCCCTCTGATAGTAATCAATCGCTTTTCCAGCCTGGCCCTGGAAGTGATAATTGGTACCGAGATAACCCAGATGTTTGCATTTTTCCACATTGTCATCCAAACCGGCATCCTCGATAATACGCAAGGCCTGTTGATGATATTCGATTGCTCGATTGAATCGCCCTATGCTGTGCGCTATGCGTCCCAATCGACCTAAGTTCTGAACCTGCAAACGTGGTTCGATGTGACAATTGATCAGTTGTTCGCGCAGTCTAATCAAGTGATGATGATATCCCCATAAGAATAAGTAATCAACATCAATCAAATCCAGCAACCTGGCCATGCCATCACAGTCACCGCCACAGAAACGATGTTCGACTTCCGATAATAGTGCGGTCAAATCCTCAATCGTCTTCCACTCGCTCTCTGGCTTGCGAATACTGGCGTAGTATTCCGCTACTCGCAGTTCCAGGTTACGGCGATTGTAAGGATCGGGACTATCCATTCAATCCCCCTTCCAGGAGTGCAAACACTGGTTCCAGGCCCTCAACGCCAACAGCGCGGATGAGTTCGAGGTCGCGCAAGGCATCCCGTACAACACCAGGCATAGCGGTGATTTCCAAAGCCCGCCGATACTTATCCAATGCAGGGGCTAGAAGATCGGCGCGTCTACGGACATTGTTCCAAAGTGGGTCGCAGATGGCAACGCCTACCTTGGCAGTAGCAAGTGCATATAACGCCCGGTAATTATCCTGGGTTTTATCCAATAGCACTCTACTACGGACTATCGCGTCCCCAAACGCGGCTGCAGCTTCAGGTTTTCCAAGTGTCAGATAGGTCACAGCCAATCCCAATGCCGCACGGTAAGCTGAATCCGGTAAGCCCACGTCGAGTGATTGCCTAAAACAGTCGATGGCTCTGGAATAGGGTCCCATTGCCAACCAGGTTTTGCCAAGGCCAACGAGATGATATCCAACTTGCCGGGAGTCCCCTATCTCACTACTGATCTTGAGAGCTTGCTCATACAACTCTAGCGCCTGGTCATATTTGCCTAACGTGTAGTAAACACTGGCTATGTCGCCCAGGTCTATCGCCTCTCCTTGGCGATAACCGGTTTCACGCGCTATTTCAAGCGCCTGCCTGTAACATTCAATAGCATAGTTGATGTCGCCCAAGGCTCGATACGCACCGCCCATACTGGATAAAGCAAAGCCCTCAACACGCCGGTCGCGGGTTTGTCGCGCAATATCTAGAGCCTGTCGGTAGTAAATCAAAGATTCCTCGATTTTACCGATCGCGCGCATAGCGCTGCCAAGGCTACTCAGGTTGGCACCTTCCAGAGCACGATTGCCGATCTCCCGCGCAATGGCGAGAGCCTGCTGATGATACTGGATACCTTGGTGCATTGCGCCGAGACTTCGGTAACACATCCCCAGGTGTCCAAGTTGATCACATTGTAAACGGCGATCCGCGACCTCCAGGGCCAGTGTTAAAGCCTGCTCGTAGAACTCAATAGCCTGTTTGATCTTGCCCAAAGCACGATACACGCTACCCAAGTGGCCAAACAGCACACTTTTTCTATATGAGTCATCGATTGTGCCGCCAACATCCAAAGCCTTTTCGTAGTATGTAACTGCCTGAGTAAATTTGCCGGTAGCGCGACAAACACGTCCCAGACCAACGAGGTTATCCATCACCAGACGAGGAGTTTGCAGGTTCCCCAACAATTGGCTGTGTAAGTCGATCAGTCGTGCGTAATACCCCCAAAGGTAGAGGTAATCATAATCGATTGCCCGGAGAGTTTGACTAGCGCCTTCGTAATCTAACGCACACACCTGATGTCTGAACTGTGTAAGTTGCGGGATCAAATCCTCGATAGATTTCCACTCATACTCCGGCTTACGTATACTGGCATAGTAATCCGCCGCACGCAATTCTAGAGCCTGGCGTGTGTACGACATCGGCTCACTGTTGAAAGCCTGCTTATCTTTCACGCTTCCTCTGGAATCCGCCGGTACATATACTCGCGATCCATCGGATGCAAGCTGTACTCACCCGTCGCCCGGTTAAAAGTCACGAAGTAGCTGTTGACCAACCGCCGCAGACTGGTGCGCACATCCAATGCAGGGAACCAGGGTTGCAGCAGGAACGCAATTGCGGTAGCATCCACAGGTCGATTGAAAACAGCCAACGCTTCCAACACACGCCGTTCGTCTTCACCCAAACGTTCGTATCCGGCGGCAATCAAGCTCTCCATCACTTGTTCACCAAAGACAGTTTCATCGGCCAATAACTCGCTCAACGTCTGCGTTGGATCCCGATCCAGGATGCCGGCCAGGATCTCCAATGCGCGCGGGATGCCTTGCGTAAGCTGTACTGCCCGGCGCAAATCGGCTTCCGGTGCGTCACGCAATCCCAGGCGACCGTCGCTGTCGAAGTCGCGCAGCAAGGCTACAGCATCATCTTCCGGCAGCCCTTCTCGCAGGGGGATGTGCCGCGCACTCCGCACCGCCGCCGGCGCCACGGAGACCTGCTCCCGCGAGGTCGTAATCAACCGCGCCCCACCCGGTTGTAGCATACAGCGTTCTACGAAGAGCCGCAGTCCTTCTTCCTGAATGGCATTATCGTCACCCAACACATCTTCCAGGTTATCGAGCAAGATGACATATACACCTTCTTGCAACGTTTCCAGCAGGTACTCCACCTTGGCGGCCAATGGTGTGTCGCGGTCAGCCCACCGCGCTGCCAGGCGACTTGCTACGGGATCGCCCAACATCCGTCCCACATCCGTGTAAATGCGTTCCAGGCTCAGTCCCGTGCTACGCGCACTCAGGTAGAGTATCCCATCCACCGGTTGCGCGGCTGTCCCGTCCTGTGCCCCAGATAGCGTTTCGGTCGGCGTCTTGGTCAATGCCACAAGTTCCTCCGCCAGTTCTAGTAAACGACGCTGATTGGCATCCCCGGTTTCCGTTTGTTCGCTCAGAACGTGCAGTAACAACGCCAGCGCATTTTCTGGATGTCCAGAAGCATCAGCCGTGTGCGCAAACAGGAAGGCAATTGTCCGCTGAATACGGGCAAAGACGCTATCTGCTTCAGGGATTTGGCTCTGCCAGGGAGCCAGTCGCGCATCTACAAAGATAGCACGCAAGGCCGCGTCACTGTCGAACGCTCCGCACGTCTGCAAGGCCGCGCGCAGGCGACTGTAAAGCGCAGGTGGAATTCCCGCCGGTCGTTTATCCGGCACAGCTTCAGCAACGGGCGTAATCATCTCTTCCAGGTCGGCCAGCACGTGGCTGACCAATGCCGTCTTTCCCATTCCTCCGCGCCCTACCACACTAACTAGACGCACTGTGCCATCGGTTAGGTGTTCACGCAATGCCAGGGCCTCGCGCACACGATCCTTGAAGGTGTGTGTGACGTCCAGAGGGCGGACATTGACCACGCGCTGCCGTTCACGCCGCTCGCGGCGGTCGGCGTCATCCCAGTCACGCTTGGCGCGCCACCAGGTCATATCCGCATCTAGCTGCGCCTGCGACCAGGCGGCAATGGCTGCATCCCAGGTCACATCAGGGCGAATAGACTTGCCAGCACTCACCAATTCATAGACACGATCGTCTTGGACTATGCGCTTGAGCAACTCGCGTGCCTTGTGGCCTTGCTCTTGAGCCGGTAGTGCGTCATAATCCAGGCCCAAGTCAAAGCAGAGTGTGCTCAAGTCATCGGCGGTCAACTGCGCAGCCAGTACCTGGCGCAACGGGCTGAGATGCTGGGTCAAACTTGGTGTGGTCATACGGTATCCTCCTGTAAGCTCGTGGGCGACGGTAAAGCGTCACCCGGTAAGGATTGCCAATCAGCTATGGCTTGTTCTAACAAGGCAAATGCCGGTTCCAGGCCGTCGATGCCGGCAGCACGGATCAGTTTCAGATCGTGAAGCGCATCGCGGACAACACCGGGAGCCGAGGTGATATCAAGAGCACGACGGTATTCTGCCAAAGCGGAAGCAAGCAAGACAGTGTGTTGGTTGGAGTCAGGCCAGCGAGGATCGCACGCAGCTTGACCAACCAGAGCAGTGCCCAGAGCATATTGAGGAGCATACAACCCTCGACTCTTTGCTAACAATCCCTGACTCTGTGTGACAGCACCGGCGATATACTCGGATGCTTTCATGGTATTCTGATACAGATAAGCAATTCCCAGAATTAATTGGATGTGATAATCAACTTCAAGAATCTTGAATGACATAGCCACTGATTCCAAATGTTGGACTTCTGCGAAATCTCCAATTGCCAGTTTAGCCTTTAGTAGCCCCAACAGACGATATCCTTGACCTCTTCGATAACCAATTTCCTGATTGATCGTCAGGGCCTTTTGGTAGTAATCTAGAGCTTGTGTATAATCTTCAAGATCAAGATAGATGTCGCCTATACTTCCGAGAACTTTCTGTTCTTCCACTCGAGCTGCTGTATCACGACTGAACCGAAGTGCTATCTCATAAAAGGTCAACGCTTTTTCAGGATGCCCCAGATCATGGTAGAGACGCCCTAAACTCCAGTGACGCACACCTTCTTCACGGCGCTCCCCCGTCTTGTACGCAATTGCCAAAGCTGTTTCATAGAGGGTACGTGCTGCTTCGAATTGCCCTAAAGCACGCCGGATATTGCCTAGTGCTCCTGAAATGTACCCTTCCCATTGACGATTCCTGATTTCACGAGCAATCGTGAGAGCTTTTTCATGATACATGACGGCTTGTGCAAAATATCCTAATTGATAGGAGGTGCGTCCCAAACGGCTAAGTTGTTTGCACTCTTCCCACCGATCCCCTGTTTCACTTGCTATCGCTAAAGCACTTTCATAAGAAGCTAGACCCTTTTCATATTGTCCTAATGCCCAATATGCACTTCCCAGGTTTCCTTGCAATTTTCCCTCTCTTGACCGATCCCTGATGTGACGCGCTAGAGTTAATCCTTGTTCATAGTGGGCAATGGCCGATTGCAACTCTCCCAATACTCTTAAAGCATTGGCCATCCCTTCGAAGTTATTGAGCTGTAAAGCCAACAACTGAATCTCTCCTACCAAGGCTTTTCGCATTCCTACAAGCAGTGCATAATATCCCCATATGAACAAGTGGGTGGTATCTATACTGTCCAGGACTTGGCACGCCGCATCATAGGCACCGGCTTTCACCAAATGTTCAAATTCTACCAATTGAGGCGCTAAATCCCCAAGCGTTTTCCACTCGCTCTCCGGTTTGCAGATATGGGCATAATACTCCGCTGCACGTAGTTCCAAGGAGCGCCAGGTGTAGGAATTAGAACTGCTCATGCAACGCTCCTTCCAGGAGGTCAAAAACTGGCTCCAGGCCCTCGATACCCGCCGCGCGGATGAGTTCCAGGTCGCGTAGCGCATTGCTGACAACACCAGGAGCAGCGGTGATGTTAAGGGCGTGGCGATATTCGGTCAGCGCGGGAGCAAGAAGGACAGTACGCTGGCTAAGATCAGGCCAGTAAGGGGCGCAGACGGCTTGACCGACAAGAGCTAGTGCCAAAAGGTAACGAACTTCAAACATATCTTCTGTTTTATCTAGAACAACCAAACAATGTGTGATTGCATCAACAAAGACATTACGAGCACATAGATCTTGCTGATGCAGAAGACCAATACCCCACAATAATGCTGCTTGATAATTACTTTCTGGATAACCCAAAACCAGAGATTCAGTACAGCATTGCTGGACTCTGTAGAAGTCACCTAGCAAGAGGGACCCTTTTGCTAGACCAACAAGGCAACAGCTTTCTCCATAGTGATAACCAATTTCTCGGGCAATAATCAAGCCTTTCTCACAGCAAGAAACAATCTGTTCAGCCTGTCCCAAACTGTAGTAAGCTCGCGCTAAGTCACTGAAGATAAGACATTCTCTACGACGGTCACTTATTTCACCCACAATATTCAAAGCCTGCTCATAATACGCGACAGCTTGTCGTAGTTCTCCCAAAGCACGGTAAACATTTGCCAGATAATTGAGCCAGGTGGCTTCACCTTGGTGGTTTCTAGCCTCTTGAGCAAGAATTACAGCCCGAGTAAGTTGATCCTGGGCCCATTGAATCCGTCCCAAATCATAACTTGCATGGCCCAAATTTCCTAACCAGGCGCTTTCCCAACGCCGATTATTCATCCTTCGAACAATAGTTAGTGCTTGCTCATAAAGATCGATAGCTTGCCCGGTCTCTCCCAAAATGTGATAAATACGTCCCAGACTACCGAAATTGTATGCCTGAGCGCCAACGTCTGTTATATGTCCTAGTAATTTTTCTCGCATCGCAGCCAAATAGGCATGGTATCCCCATAGGTCGAGATAGTTGAAGTCAATTTTCCTTAATACTCTCGCTGCCGAATCGTATTTTTTTGCATGTGTCAAATGTTCAAACTCCGCCAGTTGTGGTGTTAAGTCTTCAATAGACTTCCAGTCGCTCTGTGGCTTGCGTATACTGGCATAATACTCCGCCGCGCGCAGTTCCAAACTGCGTTGGGTATAGGCTGGTGCTGGGGATGCTTTGTGTGTCATCATCTGACTCAACATCGAAACTTGGGAAACGGACCTCTATCGCGCTACCTGTTTCGCCAATGCTTTGCTGTTACTCTGACCCAAGTATAGATACCTTTCACAGACAGTCAAAATAACGTTCGCTACCCACCTCTGCTGCGCTGCTAAGTTTTATATGCGAAATTCGGAAATTCATCGCGTTACCCCCCTTGATTTTGCATGTCCGCCATGTATAATAACCATATAACGGTGCTCAACCACCGTGAAAAGGTCTGGGGCTAAACGCTCCGATCCGCAGGAAGCCTTCAAGCCTGCGGCGTCCTGACTAGGTATCCTGGCCAGGAAATGAAAGGGGAGGACTTGGAACTTCGGTTCCAGGTCCTCCCCTTTTTTGTTTGCGTCAAAAGGGGTTAGGAAGATGCATCACATCGTCAAAATCATAGGGATCAGTGTCGGGCTAGGGCTGCCCCTGGGCTGCAACATCTTTTCGATCTTGCCGTTACCCATCGAGCCGCTGCCGGTGCGTCCGGTGGTGGTTGCCACGGCGACACCCTCGGCAGGGCAACTGCGCGTCACGCGGGCGTACACCGCCACGTACGTCGCACCGCCCACGGCAAGCAGCGCCGTGACCCTGACGCACCCCTTGGGCCTGAATCTGTCTGCTCAGCCCGCCGGCGTGTTCATCGTCGTCGTGGCCGAGGTGCAGAACACGGGCAGTATGCGCCTTGATCTATCCCAGGCCGAGTTCACTCTGGCCGACAGCGCCGGGCACAGCTACTCCCGCGCGCAAGCCGCAGAACTCGCTCTCAGCGTGGCCGAAGGGCCGGCCCTGAGCGTAGTCGAAGGGCCAGCTTTGACGGACACCGCTCCGCTCTCAGATCAAACCTTGCCGCCCAACGCACAAGCCACAGGCTACCTGGTCTTCGACGTCAGCCCAGCCTACGCCGCGCCCCTGCGCCTGACCGCGCGGATACCCGGCACCCAACCAATCACATCCAACGCTTTCACCGTGGAGGACTAAATGCATACCAACGTACTCTGTGTCGCCCCCAAAGAAGCCCAGGCCGCAGCCCTGAGCGACGCTGTAACCGCCGTACCGGACGTGCTGGTCGTCGGTATTTGCGACCCGCAAAAGACGCGGCAAATGCTAAAGTTCGTTGATGCCAACCTGATCGTTACCCTGGAAGGGACAGAGATTCCCGACGTTGAAAAACTCAGCATTCCAGTATTGCCTGTCCCGGAAAAGGAGGCCGCCGAGGTCCTGACCGCGTACCTGGAAGCGCAAGCGCCCCAGCAACCACCGGCGCAACCGACCACGCCGGCCTCCGCTACTACCGCGACAACCCCACGGTTGCCCTTTGCACCCATCCCACGCCAACTACGTCTCGGCTTCTATGGCACACGCGGCGGGACAGGCACAACGACCGCCGTGGTCACCGCCGCCAAACTGCTGGCCGCGCAAGGCAAAAGCGTCGCCCTCTACGATGCCGCACAACGCGGTGATCCCTACCTGCTCCTAGACCTTACCCCGTCCGACCAACCGGCAAGCAGCGGCAGGATTACCATATACCCGGATCTAGTCTTGGACGATGCGCGTGTCAGCTACAACGCCATCCTGGTGGACGGCGGACGCGAGCGACGGGCGTTCCCCGCGCGTTGGATCGTCGTGGATAGGCCGTTATCTGAGAACGACATAGCCCGGCTGTTAGGCATCACTTTACCAACGCCCTCCCAGGAGGCAGCCCAATGCTGATCCTCGTGGTGGGTGCGAAGGGCGGCATCGGGACGACGACCTTGGCGCAATACCTGTGCCGGCAGGCCAGCGCCGTCCCGCTGGATGCCGCTGATGGCACGCTGGCGCTGGATATGACCGGCCCCGGCGCGCCGGTGCTCGACCTGGGACTGACCGCGCAGTGGACAGTCAGCCGTCGTGGGTACGCGGTCGAGCAAGCCGTCGAGACGCGGCAACCATTGTTGTGGACCCCCGCTTGCGCCGTGTGGCGTACCCCGGTGATGGCCTTCGTGTGGAACGCCACGTTGTTGGGAAATATCATTGCCGATGGAGGAACGACCCCGCCGCCAGCATTGGTGGACGCGGCCAGCCTGGTGCTCATCGTCAGCGCCGATAATCCGGTCGCCCAATGGCACGAACGCCGCCTCAAACAACAGTGGCCGCAGGCCCACGCCGTCCTCGGCGACCTCAAGGCCGCAGCGCAAGTCATTGCGGAGGAAACGTTGGGCGTAAAGAAGAAGTTATCAGTCGTCAGTTTTCAGTCGTCAGCCGGCAAGCCACTGCGCAAAAACTGACCTACTGAAAACCGATAACTGAAAACTGACAACTCAAAACAAGGAGACAAACGAAATGCGTATCTTGAAATCCATTCAATTCTGGGTCGGCCTGCTGCTCGTCGGGGGCGCGTTCGTGGGGGTGCTGTTGTTCGCGCAACTCACCACCCCGCCCACCTACGAAGTTGCCATTGCAGTGCAGGACATTCCGGCGTACACGGCGCTACAAGATGCCTACGCCAACGGCTACATCGCGCTGGACAAGCAGTCGTTCAGCGCGTCGTTGCTGCAAGTCGTCCTCACGCCGGAGACGCTGCAAGCGATGCTGGCCGACGGGGTCTTCGTCGAGACGGTCCGCGCAGGCGACGTGCTCAACCGAGGGCGCATCGCCACCGGTGAGAACGCGCAGAAAGTGCGCCGTCTGGCGCTGGCCCTCACCGATCCGCAGTTGGTCATCAAGTCTATCCCGGTGGACGCCGAAAGCACCCCGTACATCGCGGTCGGCGACCTGGTGGACTTGTACACCACGTTAGGCACAGTGCGCGCCACCGAGTTGGCGACCAGCACCGTGCCGACCTTGCCCGCCGGGGTCACGCCACCCCCGCCCACACCGGAGCCGCTGCCCGACTACGAGGCGTTGACTCAGCCCGTGACGGTCACGCTGCAACTGCCGGTGACCAAGCGGGTGGTGGCGGGGGCCATCGTGGTGCGCGTCAACCACGAACAGATCGCCAACCCGCAGTATGGGGCGGTGACCGCCGATGGGCAACCCCAACCCGCACCGTTTATCGCCGGGCCGGTGGTGGGCGTGGACGTCCTCGTCCCCGAGACCACTGCCGAGAGCCTGGATTGGGCGGTGTTCAACGGGAAGATGTCCCTCGCGGTACGGCCCGCCGTCTGGCGCGCCGCCGTGGACGCCGGACAAGCCTTGCCGGAGACCCCGGGCTTCGCGTGGGAAGACTTCAACGCGACGTTCTGGGCGGGACGCGATATCGAGGCGCTACTCACTGAACAAGTGACGCGGTAAGTGAGAGATTGGGGGAGAGCGGGAGATAGACAGGGAGAGAGGGTGACAAGGTGAGAGGGTGACAGGAAGCGCACCTTCCTCCCCATCACGTCCTCAGCCCTCCGCTCTCACCCCCGCCTCGAAAAAAAACAACAAAGGGAGAACTACATGGAACGCATCAAAATCGTCATCGGCACAAAGGTATGGGACGACGCGCATAGCCTGGAACGCGCCTTGTCGGATATGCCGGAAATGCAAATCGTCGCCGGGCCGACCACGGCTTCCGGCGTGTTCAGCGACGCCACCGAAATGGAGGCGGACGTCGTGCTGCTCTCGCCCACCTTGCCCGGCTTCCGGCCTGAACTGGTCAGCGAACTGCTGCACTTCGACGCATACCCCATCGCCAGCATCGGCTTGCTGCCCCCGCTGGAATCGCGCACCGACGAACTGCTGGCTCTGGGGATGAAAGGCTACGTCTCGCTGCCCCTCGACGCGGCGCAGTTGCGGCGCTTGCTGGAACTGATCCCCAATGCCGTCACCCAGGCGCGCGCCGAACGCGCCAGCAGCAGCTACGTGCCGCTGGACACGCCGACGCTCTACACCGTGGCCGAGGCCGGGTGGCAACGCCTGGTGATCGCCTTGTGGGGCACAGGCGGCGGCGTGGGCAAGACCAGTCTGGCGATCAACCTCGCGGCGGCGTTGGGTGTCGTCGCCAAGCGCGACACGCTGCTGATGGACCTGGATATGACCCGCGGCGCAATCGCCCCCCGCCTGGGCCTGCCAGCGGAGCACAACATCTTCGCCTTGGTCAACGCCTTGCTGCCGGACTACCTGCGCACCAAGAACGCGAGTTGCTCTCCCCAGGCGCTCAAGGCGAAAGTGCGACTGTGGGGCACCAAGTCCGCCTCGAAGTTGGATTGTCTGAGCGGCATCCCGGCAATGCACATCGCCGGCCAGCCGGTGTTCCGCGACGATCCGCAGCGCACGCTAGGACTGATCCGCGCCATCATCGACACGGCGCGTAAGCAATACGACTTCGTGGTCATCGACCTGGGACCGGACATCAACAACGACGTGCATTTCGCCGCGCTGGACGCCGCCGACCTGGTACTCACCGTGGTGCGCCCTGATCTGGCCGACATCCACTCCACCGGACAGACCGTGCCGCGCCTGAAGCAGACCTTCGGCGAGGACATCGGCAAGTTCGAGTTGGTCATCAACCAGTGGAGCGAAGAGGCGGGCATCCGCAGTAAGGACTTGATTACCAGCATCGGGATGAAGAAGTTCGCCCAAGTGCCCTACGATCCGCTGTTCACCTACGCCAACAACCAGCAACGGCCCTTCGTGCTGGACAAGCCCAACCCGACGTCGGACGCAATTGTGTCGATGGCGGTGCGCTTCTTCCCGCTGTTGGCCCACACCTGGGTCGGGCGCGGCGGACAGATCGAGGGCGATGCGGCGGCCTTCAAACTGCCCGACCGCCGCAAAGGGCCGGGGCTGTGGCAGCAGGTGCAACAGGTGTTCGTCGGGAAATGAGGCAAGAGGCAGGATGCAAGAGGCAAGAGGCAAGAGGCAAGAGGCAGGAAGCTAACCGCTTAATCCAGCAACCAACCACGAGCAACCAACAACAACTAACAAGGCGAGTGACCGAACCTGTGACACAGCCCTAATAATGTAAATTCGGCCACGGAACGAACGGATTTTTTAACTTTCAACTTTTAACTTGCAACCTGTAACTATTTTCGGAGAGAGGAACAATGACAACAAGTATCTTTTTGGAACGCGAAGCAGACCACGCGCGGCGCATTGGCTTGTCGAAACGTCGTACCGGGATGTTGCGCCGGGCATTGGCGCTGAAGCGCAATGGATATACGCCGCTGCGCATCCGCCACAAAATGGGCGCGGCTAACGTCACCTGGCGGGTGGCGCTGCGGACGCCGGAAGAACTGGAACGCGAATTGGGTGTGGCGTGGGAGGGCAAAGCCTACGTCCCCGACAGTGATCCTGTTCCCGCCGCGCGAGCACAGGCGGTAGCCAAAGCCGGACGCGAGCAGGCGCGGGGCGGCAACAAGCACCTCCGCGCGCAGTACGGTTTGCACAATGGGAGCGCCGCACCATACGGCTACACCTTCGGCCCAGACATCACCGCAAACCTTGACCGGGCACAGCCTTGTACGTCATCAGGATCAAGCTGCCATCGTGGAAGACATCTTCACACAGTTCATTGACGGGGTGTCGCCCCGCAAGATCGCCGCCGACCTGAACGAGCGCGGCAGCGCCAGTCCCACTGGCGGACGTTGGGGCGAAGCCAACGTGCGCGACATCGTGCGCCGCGCGCCGCTGTATGCCGGGTACGTCGTCTACCACGACGTCGCCCACAAGCAGGCGCGCTGGACGGGGATGCTGTACCCCGGTCAACACGAGGCGCTGATCGACTGGGAAACCACGTTGGCAGTGCTGGCCGTCACCGGACGCACGCTGCAATGGACGTTCGGTCCCACGCGGGAAGCACATCAATCTTAGAACAACACTACCACAACAAGGAGAGAGGAACAATGAGTACAAATCTGTTTTTGGAAAGCGCAGCCGAACACGCGGAGCGCATCGGCCTGCCAGAGGATCATACCCAGATGCTGCGACGGGCATTGACCCTGAAACGGGCCGGCTATCCCCCGGAGTCCGTCTTCGTCCAAATGGGCGCGGACAATGTCACCTGGGCGGTGGCAGTGAGCACGGTAGACGAACTGGAACTTGAATTGGATGTGCTCTGGGAGAACAACCGCTATATCCCTGAGGATCTCACCGCCCCCGCCGCGCCACCTCAGGCTGGCGCGGATGTGGAACAGCGGCCAACGCGCGTCGGCAAGAAGCAACTCCTGGCGCAATACGGCCTGTACCAGGGTAAGCAACCCCCGTATGGTTATCTGTTCGACTGTGAAGTGCGCATCAAAACCGCCGATGGGCGGGTCGTGACCGGGCATAGCCTGATCCCTGATCCAGACACGGAGGCCATCGTGGCTGACATCTTCGTGCAATTCACTGCCGGTCTAGCGCCAGATGAAATCGCCGCTGATCTGAATGTCTGCGGTATTGCCAGCCCGGAGGGGTCATATTGGGACGAGGACTATGTGTACGCCATCGTACACCAGGCCGCGTTATACGCCGGATTCAGCGTCTATCGCGGCAGCAAACACCAGCCCGCACACAGGGCAGAGATACTGTATCCGGGCCGCCACGAGGCTCTGATCGACGGTGAAACCACGCTGAAGGTGTTTTCTGTCACCGGACAGACGCTGAAATGGACGTTTGGGCCAACGTGGCAGATCTACATCGAACTGACGGAGGAACTACAGTAATGGCTGCGTCATCGACCTTTGCCCAACGGGTCGCCGCGCAAGCGACTGCGGATGCCCCCGATCCCTACACCGGCCTCCTCGCCGCCGCGCGGGAACGCCTGACCGGGCAGTTCAGCCTGGAAGCCTTGCGCGCGCCTACGGCTAACGTGGAACGCGAGGCCGAGACACTGCTGCGCGCCCTGGTCGAAGAACACGCGCTGGCGGCGGTGCAACAGGGGCGGCCCTTTGCCGAGGCGCTGGAAGACCTGGTGGTGCGCTTGCAGTACGACATCTTCGGCTACGGTGTCATCACCCCATACCTCAACACACCGACCGTGGAAGAGATCATGATCAACGGCCCGGACGTAATCTGGGTGGACGATGCCGAACGGGGGATGTACCGCGCCAGCGCGCATTTCGCCAGCGCCCGTGAGGTGCAGAAGCTGGTGGACCGCGTGGCGGCGCGGCACGGGCGGCGCTTCGACCGTTCCAACCCCAGGGTCAACGCCAAGATGAACGACGGCAGCCGCCTCAACGCGGTAATGGAACCGCTGGTGGACAACGTACCCGTCGCCGTGACCATTCGCCGCCATCGCCTGGTCGCCCGCACGCTGGATGACCTGGTACGGTTAGGGACGCTCACCGCTGACATCGCCGGATTCCTGCGTGAATGTGTCCTGGGCCGCCTCAACCTCATCGTCACTGGCGGAACCGGTTCCGGCAAGACCAACACCCTCAACGCCCTGTGCGCGGTGCTCCCCCCGGAAGAACGGGTGGTCACCGTGGAAGATACCCCGGAACTCCAGTTAGGACTGGACAACTGGATCGCGATGGTGACCACCGAAGAAACCGAGGAAGGCCAACGCCCCATTACGCTGGACGACCTGGTGATCAACGCCTTGCGGATGCGCCCGGACCGCATCGTCACCGGCGAAGCGCGTGGGGCGGAGATTCGCTCCGTCCTGATGGCGGCCAACACCGGCCACGACGGGCAGTTGCTCACATTGCACTCCAACGGCGTCCACGAGATCGCCAACCGTGTGGTGCAGATGTGGCAACTGGCGGATTCCGGGATGGCCCCCGGCGTCATCACCCGCTACCTGGTGGACGCCTTCGACCTGGCGCTGTACATCGAGCGCATCACCGTCGCGGGACAGCGTCGCCGCGTGGTGCGCCAGGTCGCTGAGCTATTGCCCTCTCGTCAGATGGAAGGCGACATTCCGGCAGTGAATGTACTGTGGGAGGACACCGGTCACGGTTTGCAGTGGACGGGGCTGTACCCGCAGACGCTGGAAGCCAGCATTTATCTGCGCAGCGGACAGCAGGTCAGCCTACAACACTACTTCAAGCGAGGATAAGGACGATGCACTTCTTACGTGGAACACAAGCGGAAGCCGATGCCGGCATAGTGCTGATCGCGGGGCTGGTCCTGCTCTGCCTCGTGGTGCTCGTGGCGTGTGCGGCGACAGGTACGTCGCTGGGGGGATTGTAATGCACTTCGCTGATGGCGATTGGACGACAGCACAGCTCATCTTGCCTGTTCTGGTCGGCCTCTGGCTGGCCGGGCTGAGCTACGGCGACCTGCGCACTCGCAACATCCCGGCCTGGGCAACAACCTTGCCGCTGGCGTTGATGGGACTGTTGCGCACCGCTGTAGTCCCACCGGATGGCGCGATTGTGCCCGGTGGCGTGGCGGTGGGGTTTGCCCTACTGATGATCCTGCTGTCCGACAGGCCGTCAGCGGTGTATCCCGCTGGGGTCGCCGCGTTCTGCGCCGGACTCTCCGGCCCGCAAGCGCAAGTCCTGGTGGGCAGTTGGATCGCAGCGTTGGTGCTCGTTGACCTGAACATCTGGGGTGCGAGTGACGGCAAGGTTTTCGCTGTGCTAACAGCGTTGTATCCCGATGTACGGCTCGTCGTGACCTTGATCGCGACCTTGCTCATAGGCGGCGCGGTGACCCTGCTCAGCCAGCGTCACCACACCGGCGAACGCCGCACCTTCCCTGCTATCCCCTGGCTGGCGGTGGGGACGGGGCTGTATCTGGCGAGTAGTTGTCAGTTGTCAGTGCTCAGTTTTCAGTAGGAGCGGGGGCATCAGCGGTCAGCCATCAGCCGTCAGCGGTCAGCAACGCGCATCCAGCTTCGAGCATCGCGTAACCAGCATTCACTCCCAAGGGCAAAGACTTCGGACTTGCGACTTTGGACTTGGGACTACTTTCGAGGAGGACTTATCTAATGAACACAACAACTTGGCTTTTCGCGGCCTTAGCCGGGGCGGGGGTGCTCCTGGCCTGGATTGGGGCAACCACGCGCGCTTACGTGCGCCTCGTGCCCGTCGATCAGCGGGGAATGCTGGCGCGCCTGAACGCGCGCTTGCAGGCCGCCGATATTCCCCTGTCGGCCCGGGAGTTCCTACTCACCGGCCTGGGGATCGGCGCGGCGCTGGCGGGAGGCGTGTTGGTGATCTTGGGGCCAACCATTCTGGCCGGGGTCGTCATCTGTATCGGCCCGGTCATCTACTGGCAGGTGTGGGCCGCAAAACAGGAACGCTTCAAGCGCGACTACGTTAACGCCCTCAGCCAGGCCATCGAGACGCTGCTGCGTTCCTACAGCGCCAACCCCAACCTGAACGCCGCCTTGCAGGAAGCCACGCCCTATATGCGCGAACCGGTACGCAATGACTTCGTGCAGGTGGTCACCGCCTTGCAGACCCGTGCCACCCTGAGTGACGCCATCTACCAGGTGGCCGAACGTCGCCACAACCCCTACTTCGATATGCTGGCCGAAGCTCTCGCCGTGCGTGAACAACAGGGCGGCAAGCTCAAGACCGTCTTGGAAGGGCTGCAAAGCCTGCTGCGCGGCGTGATCCAGATTCAGAACGAGATCCGCGCCCGGCAGACACAGCCCAAACTCGAAGGCACGATTGTGGCGATTGCCCCCTTCGTCTTTCTGGTGCTGCTCAAGTTGGCGTTACGCGACTACGAGGGTGGCTTCTACGCCACGTTGGAAGGCCAGATCGTCCTGGCGGTGGCCATTGTCTTCTCCGGCGTGGCTTACTTGCTCGCGCAGAAGATCGCCAAGGCGGGGCTAGACCTGGAAGCCCAAGGAGCGACGCGATGAACTACAGCGTATGGTTAGCTTTCTTGGGTGGTCTGGGGACGTTCCTGGCGGTCAGTGCAGGGCAACGCCGTCCGCCGCGCACCCTCAGTGTGCGTCTGGGCCTGGAACAAGTGCAGGCGCGGCGGCCCCTGGTGGACCGCTTGTTCGGGACGTGGGCCGAGACGTTGTTGCGTCGGCGTGACGCGACCGACGTGGAAACGCGGCTCAAGCAGGCGGGGTTCTGGCAGCGGATCGGCGCGCTGTATCCCAATACGCGCACCTTCTACGCCTACAAGATCGCCAGCGCCACGCTGTTGGCGGTGCTGGGCCTGGGCGCAGGCGTGCTCCTGGCGTCCCTCGGCGGCTTCAGTCCCACGGTCAGCTTGGGGGTTGCTGCGGCGACCGGCGTGGTAGGCTTCTTCTTGCCGGATATGGACCTCAAGAGCAAGGCGTCGCGGCGCGATGACCAGATGCTCGCGGATATGGCCTCGGCGCTGGATCGGCTGGCGAACTTCCTGGCGGCGGGGTACCCCCTGCCGCAGGCGGTGCAGCAGTTGGCGGAGCGCCCCGGTGGGGTGTTCGTGGCCGAACTGCGCTACGTCGCGGCGCACTACAACGTCAGCGGCGATCTGGCGGCGGGGGTGGAAACCTTGCTGGAAAGCAACGGCAACCTGCCCCCGCTGATCCCGTTTGTGACGCTGCTGCGCACGGCGGCGCGGCTGGGCGGCGGGGTAAGCGAGGCATTACGGGGGTTGGCCGCGGAACTCCGGACGGAACTGACCCAGCGCATCACCGCGCGGGGCTACCGCAATACGGTCTTGATGATCGTCCCGGCCTTCTTCGCCATCCTCGCCACACTGCTGGTCTTGGCCGCGCCCGGCGCGTTACGCGCCTTTGCCAGCCTGGGGACGGGCGGCTTTCTGTAAGTCGTCTGTGCCTGGCGCGACGAAAGGAGGTGATGCCTATAAGCCGTTGACTGTCCCGCACGCCTGGGAGGGCGCTCTGAGAGTGACCCGCAGTGGCGTCAGTGTACACCTATCCGGGGACGCCGTCCCGTTCACGGCGTCCCCCACATACCCAAAGACATTTCCATTTTCATATTCATTACAGCAGAAGGAGGAGAGATAAGCCTATGAACATCGTGCAACGCACTCAAAACATTGTCACCCTGACCTATCTGTGGGTCAGCCAACGGATCGCGGCGCATCCCATCGCGCGACGGCTGCACGCCTTGCAGCGCGGGCAGGTGAAGCAGGCGCTGGCCCGCGAGGAAGGGCAGGGCTTGCTGGAATACATCATCGGCATCGCCGGGGTCTTCGTCGTGGCGGCAGCAGTGTTGGCGCTGTACCGCGCCATCCGCACCAAGTACGGCCAGGCGACCACCAGCGTCAACTCGCTGACCATCACCGCGCCCTAAGCGTGCGCCGGGGAGGGTGGTCCTTGCCGCCTTCCCCGGCCTGATCCAGGAGATTCACAATGCCGAAGATGACTCACCCTAACAAAGAACAAGGCCAGGCCCTCATCGAGATGCTCTTGGTCTTGCCGGTCTTTCTGTTCCTCACCGGGGCGATCATCGGCATCGGCTGGGCCTACTGGGTACGCCTGAACAATGCCGCCTACGCCCAGGATGCAACGACCCTGACAGGCAAGGCCAACGACGTAGACGCGGGCCGCGCCTGGGCCGCGCGCTTCATTCAAGGGTCCAATGTGGACTTCGGAGGACAGACGGCGGTTACACCGTTGACGCTGCAACGCGGCGTCCAGGCCACCGCCCGCTACGAAGCCCCGGCCTTATTGCTGTGGGACCTGGCTGCACCGGAGGTCACTGCCGGAGCATTCACCCGCTGGGAACAGTTCTACCCCGGCCCACCCACGCCGGGCGCGTTTGAATAACGCCTATACACCTATATAAGGAAAGGAGCATACACAATGCGACCTAAACGCATTTTGACACTCGTATTACTGGCGATCTTGATCGTCTCTAATGTAGTGCGTGCCGTGGCTGCGCCTGCTGCCCCGGCTGCGCCATCCCATTTCTTGACCTACCAGGGCCACCTGCTGGACGCGACCGGCCTGCCGGTGGCCGACGGCGCGTACCCAATGGCTTTCAGCCTCTGGAACGGCAAGGCAGACGGAGTACGTCTCTGGGGACCGGAAGCGCATACCGTGACCGTCACTGACGGTTACTTCTCCCTGTTATTGGGCACCGAGATACCTCTTGATCCGGCAACCTTCACCGGCGACACCTATCTGGAGATCGCCGTGGGCGGCGAGACACTCGTCCCCCGCCAGCCGTTGGGGGCCGTGGCGTATGCCTTGGGCGCGTCCCTGGCTGAGCACGCAGCGATCGCCGAGGACGCGACAATGCTGGGCGGGGCTGCCCCAGATACCTACCACGACTGGCGTAATCTCACCCACGTGCCGGACGGCTTTGTTGACGGCGTCGACAACGACACCATCTACACTGACGAAGACGCGCTGTCGGCTGTGCAAGCTGCCGGGTATCTGACCGCCACCGGCATTATCGATGTGCTGAGTACGACACACATGCTGACCATCACGGTGGCCCATGCCCTCACCGCAAGTGATGCGGAAACACTCAATGGGCAGGGCAGCGCCTACTACCTGGACTGGCCCAACTTCACCAACGTGCCGGACGGCTTTGCCGATGGCTTGGACAATGACACGACCTACGCTGCCGGGTGGGGCTTGAGCCTGGACGGCGGAACGTTCAGTGTCACCGGCGCACCCTGGTCGGGACTGAGTGATGTGCCGGAAGGCTTTGCCGATGGAATCGACAATGACACCATCTACACAGATGACGATGCTCTATCTGCGGTCGGCGCTGCCGGATATGTTACATCCAGTCAGGTGATCTCGGTCGTCAACCAGGCGGGCTATGTGACCAATGTGCAGATCGTGGAGATCATCACCAACACGACTATGCCCACGGCAACGTATGCGTACACGGCAAGCAACGCCGCGACACTTGACGGACAGGACAGTGCGTATTACCTCGACTGGCACAACTTCACCAACGTGCCGGACGGATTTAGTGATGGGATAGACGACGACACAATCTACAGCGCCGGTGCTGGCTTAGCCTTGAACGACACGATGTTCAACGTCATCGGCGCACCGTGGTCAGGGCTGAGTGATGTGCCGGAAGGCTTTGCCGATGGCGTGGACAATGACACGATCTACACTGACGACGATGCGCTGTCAGCGATCAGCACCGCCGGCTACGTAACCACCACTGGTGTTATCTCCGTTGTCAACCAGGCAGGCTACGTTACTAACGAACAAGTCGTAGAGATCATCACCAATACGACAACACACACGGCGACGTATGCTTTTACTGCCGATGATGCGCATACTCTCAATGAGCAAGACGGCGCATACTACCTCGACTGGCACAACTTCACCAATGTGCCGGATGGGTTTGCTGATGGTGTAGATAACGACACCTCCTACATTGCTGGTTCTGGTTTAACCTTGGACGACACGACATTCAGTGTCACCGGCGCACCATGGTCGGGGCTGAGCGATGTGCCGGAAGGCTTTTCCGATGGTGTGGACAACGATACGGTCTACACAGATGAAGATGCGCTGGCGGCGGTTAATGCTGCCGGATATGTGACATCCAGCGAGGTCATTTCCATCGTCAACCAGGCGGGCTATGTCACCAACGAACAAGTCATAGAGATCATCACCAGCACGACCACGCACACCGCGACGTATGCCTACACCGCAGGTGACGCCGAGACACTCGCCGGACAAGACAGCGCCTACTACCTGGATTGGCACAACTTTACCAATGTGCCGGATGGGTTTGCCGATGGCATAGACAACGACACCACCTACGAGGCTGGATTTGGGTTAAGCCTGGATGATGCTACGTTTAGCGTCACTGGCGCACCCTGGTCCGGCCTGAATGGCATTCCGGCAGGCTTCGCCGATGGCGTGGACAACGACACGACCTATACCGCAGGCACCGGGATCACCCTGTCCGGCAACCAGGTCAACCTGACCGTCCCCTACCGTCTGCCCCAAGCCTGCACCAATGGACAAGTTGCCGAATGGAACGGGACAGCGTGGACATGTGCCTCCGACAACGACAGCGGCGGCGACATCACGGCGGTCACAGCAGGGAGTGGACTGAGTGGCGGCGGGGCGACAGGCAGTGTGACGCTCAGCGCCGATACGACATATCTACAGCGCCGTGTTAACAACACCTGTGCGGTGGGCAGCAGTATCCGCACCGTCAACGCCGATGGTACAGTGATCTGCGAACCGGATACCGACACGACCTACAGCGCCAGCGCGGGACTAACGCTGACCGGAACACAGTTCAGCCTGGCCGCACCGTATCAGCTTCCGCAGACCTGTACCAATGGACAGACTGCCGAGTGGAATGGAACGGTCTGGGTCTGCGCGACGGATGACAACAGCGGCGGTGACATCACTGCGGTCACGGCCAGTACAGGGCTAACCGGTGGCGGTACGACGGGCAGTGTGACCCTCGCCGCCGACACCACCTACCTGCAACGCCGCGTTAGTGCGAGTTGTGTGGCCGGTAGCAGCATTCGCGCGATCAACGCTGATGGCACGGTGCTCTGCGAAACCGATGACGACGCGGGCGGCGACATTACCAGCGTGACGGCCAGCACCGGACTGACCGGGGGTGGTACGACAGGCAGTGTGACGCTTGCTGCGGACACCACGTACTTACAGCGCCGCGTCAGCAGTACGTGCGCCGTGGGCAGCAGCATTCGGGCGATCAATGCCGATGGGACAGTGACTTGCGAGGCCGATGATGACACTACCTATACCGCCAGCACCGGCCTGTCCCTGAGTGGCACACAGTTCAGCATTGCTGCGCCCTACCAGCTTCCTCAGACGTGTGCGCCTAACCAACTGGCCGAATGGAACGGTACAGCGTGGGTCTGTACCGACGATCAAAACAGCGGCGGCGACATTACGGCTGTGACGGCGGGCACTGGACTGACCGGCGGCGGCACTGCGGGCAGTGTGAGTCTGGCTGCCGACACCACGTACCTGCAACGGCGCGTCAGTGCCACGTGTGTGGCAGGGAGCAGCATCCGTGCGATCAATGCGGATGGGACGGTGATCTGTGAAACCGATGATGATGCCGGCGGCGACATCACCAGTGTAACCGCTGGAACCGGCTTGACCGGTGGTGGGACAACCGGCAGCGTGACCTTGACAGCGGACACCACTTACCTGCAACGTCGTGTCAGCAGCACGTGCGCCGTGGGCAGTAGCATCCGCGCGATCAATGCTGACGGCACGGTAACCTGCGAGGCCGATGACAATACCACCTACACCGGCGGGACCGGTTTGGCCTTGATCGGTACGCAGTTCAGTCTGTCCACACCCTACCAGCTCCCGCAAACCTGCGCCAACGGCCAGATGCCGCAATGGAATAGCGGTGTGTGGGGTTGCGGCAGCCCCGTTGCACCGGGGTATGCCCGTACCCTGGTCGTCGCGGCGAGCGGCGGGGACTTCACCACCATCCAAGCCGCCGTCAGCAGCATCACCGATGCCAGCGCCACAAACCCGTATCTCATCTGGATTGCCCCCGGCGTCTACGCTGAGACGGTGACGCTCAAGCCGTATGTGCATCTACAAGGCGCGGGCCGTGACGTGACCGTGCTGCAAGGCTCAATCACCGACGACAACGGCAGCCCCGTGGACAAGGCCACGCTGATCCTGGACTCCAACACCAGCGCACGCGACCTGACCGTGACCAACAGCGGCAGCAGCGGGCAGACTCGCGTGGGCATCCTCACCCCAATGGGAAAGAGCAATGTGCTCATCGCCAACGTCAATGTGAGTAGCAGTGGAACGGCGCACAGCAGCTTTGCGCTGTGGGTCGCCGGACGCGCCACGCTGGAAAACGTCACCGCGACGGTCAGCGGCGGCACGGCCATCAACGCGGCGCTGATGCTCAAGGCGCAAGCTGTGACTCCGCCTTTCCCAGCCGAAGCCACACTCTACGGCGGAAAGTACACAGCCAGTGGCGTGAGTGCGTATGGCATCAAGGTGGAAGACCTCAACAGCCGCCTAAGCGTCAATGCCGCCCACGTCAGTTCCGACGGTGAAGCCCTCGACAGCGACGGGTGGGTCGAGGTCTACCACAGTATCTTGGAAGCGCCAACCTATGTGGTGCTCAACACTCAGGCCGGACAGCCGGGACGCATCCTCGTCAAGCACAGCGACTTCGTGGGCACAGGGGGTGTCTTCAACGCCATCACCTGTGTCGCCGTGACTCGTGGCGCGACCTTCGGGGCGACGACATGTCCGTAGAGGAGGCCGATGATGCGACGTATACTGTTACTCCTACTGCTTCTGAGTTGCTTGCTCGCTGTCCCCGTGGCAGCGCAAGTGCCCGGTCCGTATCACATTACGGCAGATACGCTAAGCGCCGCCGCCGGAGGAACGCTGACCAATGGGCGCTACACGCTGCACGGCACGCTGGGCCAGACCAGCGTCGCCACGTCGCGGAACACGGGCAATACCGTCACTGGCGGTATCTGGTACGGCCTCAACGCCGCTGAGGTGTTGGTGCTCGAAAAGACCTACCGCGACGTTAGCCCGGAACGCACCGAGGTGGGCGAGACGCTGACCTTCATCGTGGCTGTGACCAACAATGGGGTGCGTCCGCAGACCAACATCGTCGTCAGCGACACGCTGCCAAGGGGCTTGACCTTGCTGCCGGAGAGCGTCAAGGCAGACAAGGGGAGTGTCACTGTGGGTGACAATGCTCTCTCATTACACCTGGCAACGTTGAGCTACGAGGAAATCGCGGTGCTGACCTACCGCGCCACGGTGGACACGGGAACAGAAGGTCTGTTCCTTACGAATACCGCCGTTGCGCAGAGCGACAGCTATGGCCCGGTCAGCAAGTCAGCAACGGTGCAGGTATATCGCCCGACGCGCATCTTCCTACCGTTGGTGTTGCGTGGGTATCCTCCCGCGCCGCCCGTGGTGCAGATCGCCGACGCGCCAGGGATATGTCCAGGTCTCGACAGTGCGTGGGAGACGCTCTACCGCGATGACTTCGACGGCGAGAACGACAACGACTGGTTTGCGTTTCAGGCCGTCGCCGGGCAGACCTACGTGCTCGAAACGGGTGACTTGGGGCCACAGGCTGACACCCTGCTGGCCTTGTATGCCACCAATGACTGCGCGACGCCGTTGGCGGAGAACGACGACGTGAACTACCCACGGGATGTGACTTCGCGCATCGTGTGGACGGCTCCGGCCAATGGCGTATACAGCACGCTGGTGCGCAGCTACGACTGGCGCGTCTACGGACCGGACACCGGCTACACACTGCGGGTAACACAAGGAATGACAACGACACCGCAGAGCAACCTACCAACTACCGACAAGCCTGCACCGTTGCCCACGCCGACGCCAGGTGCTGACGCCCGTATCCTACGGCGCGCACCGGGTCTGGCTGCGCCCCTACCACAGAAGCCGACGCCGTTCCCTACACCGGTCAAGCCACCCGTCCTTTCAACGCCGACTGCCTTGGCGACGACGGCTACTCCGATGCAGACCCCAACAGTGACGACAGTAGTGCTCTTGCCGGAAACGGGTTGCGAACCAGAGTGGTTGCTGGTCGGAAGTGGTGTGCTGCTGGCGCTATATGCGTTCATCCTCTGGCGCATGGCGCGTATGGGGAGGCCGCAGGCGTGATGCAGCGACTACTCCTGCTCCTCCTGCTGGGATTGGTGGTGTGGGCCGGGCCGGTTCAGGCCCAGAAGCCCACACCGCCTCCCACGCCCGCGCCAATCGCACCGCCGCCGGTCGTGGTACCACCCGCGCCGCCGACCAAAGCGCCGGAACCGCCGACGCCGACGCCCGAACCGTTGCCCACCGCGACATCCGAGCCGCTGTCCCCAACGGCCACAGCGGAACTGTCCACGCCGACGCAGGTTGTCGTGGATGCACCCACGGCAACGGCGGATGTGCCCAGGGCAACGGTGACCTTACCGCGTCCCACTGCAACGCAAGCGGCGACACCCACGGCTGTATTGGCAGCGACGATCAGCGTCACTCCGACCGCAGATGCCACTGCCACACCCGCCCAATGGCCGACGTTGCCGGGCTGGGTGTGGCCAGTGGCCGGCGGCGTGGGAGTGCTGGCTTTGTGGCTCATTGTGCGTTTCGTTGGCTACACCCGTCAAGACCTGGCGATGAAGCGCCGGATGATCGCCGAGGATGCGGCGGCGCGCGTGGCGGCTCACCGCCGCGACGTTGATACTCGCTTACAAGCCCTGGATGCCTGGTGGCACATCCTTGGTCAGATTGCTACCGACGCGCTGAATACGCCGGTACGCATCGCAGGCGACACCTTGCCGCACATCGACGGCGACGCGCTGGCCTTCACGGTGCTGGATCACCAGGGGGTAAGCTACTGCTTTACCGTGGCAACGCCGCGCAAACGTCCGGCAGCAGGCCAGGTCTATCGGCTGGACAACCCCGAAACGCAAGCCGAGGTCTCCGCCGTGTGGCACTATCTGGCAGCGCAGCGGTTACAGGGCGCGATCCCTGCCGTCCCGCGCCAGGCGACGTGGGTGCTGGTCGTCCAACGACCGATCACACTGCTGCGACGGCGCGCTAACCGCCGCTGGTGGTGGGGGGCGGCGCTGTGCATCCCGCTACTGATCGCCGCGAGCACCCTGGTCGGGGCGCGGTTGGTGCAGGCGCGTCTGGCCACACCGACGACCACCGCTGCCGTCACCCTGGTCAATGCCACGGGCGAGACGGTGAGTGTGTGGACGCTGGACAACGAACCGGTCTGCGTGGTCTGCCCGGACACGCCGCTGGCCCCCGATGCTACCCGTGTGCTGGACGTTATACCGGGTCCACTGCTGTGGGAAGTGGTCGCCGTGCCTTACGGTGACTTCTACACCGCCTACCGTGTCGGCCTCGTCGAGACCTACGTGTCGCCAGGAGCAACCGCGCGGGATACCGTCGTCACTTTAACCACAATGCCAATGAACAATGGGAGGTAAACCAATGCCAACTCAAAACCCACAACCTTCAACCTGTAACCTGCAACCCGCAACCCATACCGAACAAGGACAAGCCTTGATCGAGATGCTCATCGCCTTGCCGGTGCTGCTGCTGATCCTGGCGGCGGTCATCGGCTTCGGGCGGGTGCTCTTTGTGGCCCTTGCTGTAGACCAGGCCGCCTTCACCGGCGGGCGCTACGCCGCCGAGAGCCTGAATCCCTACCAGGCCGTGTACCAGGCGTATCGCGCCACGGCCCTGAACCTGACCGCCAACGGGATCGACGCTGCGCCAATGGCGTGGCAACTGGACGCCGCGGGCTGGCAGCGTGGCGGGACGGTGACCAACTACGTCGGTGTGGCCGTGCCGGTCAGCGACATCCCGCTGGCCCCGCTGCTCTTCGGCGGTGACCGTGTGACGCTCTGGCAAGGTGCGACGTTCCGCATCGAAAGGTGGAAGTCACGGTGGCAGTGAAGAATGAAGAATGGAGAATTAAGAATGAGGAATGGAGAGGTACGAAGTATGGGCATAGAGGTTAAGAGGGAAGAACAGGGGCAGGTGCTGGTGTGGGTGTTGATTCTGTTACCGCTACTCTTGCTGCTGGCGGCGATCCTGATCGAAGGTGGCTTGATGTACCGCACTTACCGCCTGGCGCAGATGGCGGCTGATGCGGCGGCGCACGCAGCGGCCCAGGAACTGGACGTGGCGCTGTATCTGCGCACCGGGCGCGTGGCGTTGACGCCCAACGCCGCGACCGTGGCGCGCAACATCGCTGCGACCAACACCCGTGGACAGGTGACCTGCGGCGTCCCGCAAGTGTGGGCCAACCGCGTGGAACTCATCTGTCAGGCGGACTTACACCCCGTCGTGCTCATCGACGGTCCCACGGTTCACGTCAGCGTGCGTGGCCGCGCCCGTCCTGCGTGGGGTACGATGGCGGAGAACGAGTGACGGAGATTGGGAGATGGAGAGATTGGGGGAGGGGGTGATTGAGAGAATGGAGAATCAGCGAATGAGCGAATCAGCGTTCCTTGCCATTTGTCACCATTCCCCTTTCCCCATTCGCCATTCTCAACTTTTCCAACTTTCAACTTGCAACCTGTAACTATTTTCCAAAGGAGATTGAATGAAACGACAACACAATAAACTCAAACGTACCAGCTACATCTTACTGGCCGTCGGGGTCATCTTCGGCGGCATCCTGCTGGCCGGTGGGGTACAGCTCTATCGCTGGCTGACCGCGCCGCGCATCGACCTGGAGGCGACGCCGATCCCCACGGCGACGGCAACGCTGCCACCCACGGCAACACCCATACCGACCGGCTGGCTAGAACAGCACGACACCGGCGGCAAGCGGGTGTATCTAACGCCGCCCATCGCCGAGGAACAGGCGTTGCGCCGGGCGTTCATCGTGCTGCTACAACGCACCCGCGTGTTGGATGCCGAGGCGTTGCTCGCGGCCTATGACCGTGACGCCAGCATCGCGCAAGCGCGGGACTACGTGGCCGCCGACTATGCCTGGTCGTTGTTGGACACGCAGTTCGTCTTCGTCCACTCCGCGTTGGGGCCGGAGAATCCCATCCGCTGCGACGATACGACCCACTGCCAACTGACCCAAGCAGTGCTCGGTATCCAGGCCGTGCTGATCTTCGATCCGGCGATGTGCCAATCCCTGGGCCGTGTGCCGTGTCTGGCACAACTCGGCGATGACCAGATTGACGCGCGCGACAACCTGGTGACGGCCATGTTCCGGCTAAGTCCGGACGGCGTCTGGCGACTCACCGGCTGGGAAGCCACGGCACTGCCCGCCCCGCCGGAAACGTGGTAAGGAGGCGCTGATGACAATGTTGCACCCGAAAGACAAACGTAAGACTGTGCTCCGCATCGGCCTCTTGTTGCTGATCAGTGGTCTAGTCCTGTGGGCGCTGGCCATCGTAGCGACCCCGGCAGGCGCATGCTGTGCGCCGCCGCCCAACGCCTGCTGCGGCGATCCACTGAGCGGCTGCTTCAAGTGCGCCAGCGGCGGTTCTGGCGGTGGCGGGGGAGGCGGCAGCGCCACGCCCGGTCCACCAGCGCCGACGCCTGGCGGCGGTGGAGGCGGCGGTGGCACACCTGCGCCGCCACGACCCACGGCGACGCCCCCGGCAGGCTTGCCCGGCAACGGCTACTACAGTTCCACTTGCATCGTCTCCGGCCCGGACGGGATTATGCCCGGCTGTCCTTCAGGGAAGGCCGTCGTCCTGTGGTGGTGCGTGAATGGGGGAGACTGCTACGTCATCCGTGCGCGCTGCGCCGCCGAGGGCGAGTGCGACCCGGTCACCCCCACGCCGCGCGCCACGCCGGGACAACCTGATCCCAACGTCTGGCCCTGTGACGATGTGCCTAACGTCTACCCCGGCGGCATCGACCAGATCTGTGACCGTTGGAGTTGGGATATCCACGTGCAAGTCCTCATCCCGCCCGCGCAGGTCTTGCGCAACCCCTGGCCGCGTTCCCTGGTGGGCCTGCCGACCAAAATCTGGTACACCGGCGCGCCCAACCGTGCAGAAGCCTTTTCCGCGGGCAAGGCGTTCCCGTGCAGCGTGGACTACGGGGCGACCTACAGTGATCCGGACGACGTCCCCACGTGTCCTGCGCCAGTAGGTCAACCCGCTGAAGGGACGCGGGTGAACCTGCAACTCGGCGCGGCCTGGCAACGCTGGACACAGGGGGCAACGGCAGTCTACGGCTACACCCCGCCGTATGCGTCGCTGATCACCATAGGCGACCGCGAATGGAATGGCGGGGGCAGCGCCACTCAAGGGGTGTACCTGGAACACACTTTCCAGACCTCATCGTATGGCCTCACCGCCAACGGCCCGCGCTGGAATCCGGTATGCCAGGACCGTGACTGTACCTGTGACGAACGGGTGCTGGCGTGGGATATGCCGGCGTACCAGGGCGGGGTGCAGACCTGGTGGTATCCGCAGTGGACGTGGAAGTACGACGAACTGCAATGCACGCGCCGCGAGTGGGGCGACTGCTTCTACCGCGACACGCCGCCGTTGGGCATCCCCGCGCGCGGGTGCAGTTCCGGGGAGCATGCCGGAGAGGACAACTGGTATCAGACCGAGCGCTGTGTGGAGTGGCGCTGGCGGAACATTACCGGGCCGCTGTTTGGCTGCTCTGGCGAACAACAAGGTGCGTGGTGTGTCTACGACTTGAGCCGCCTGGGCTACAACAAGATGGTGTCCTGGGCCGCGGCCCAGACCGCCGGGGCCGATGCCAACGGCGCGCAATGTGGCAGTTTCACGCCCGGCCTGGCGATCCCCGTCATCGAAGCGCAGGCGGTGCTGGAGCCGTGAGAAGTTATCAGTGGTCAGTTTTCAGTGCTCAGTGTTAGTGCTGTTGTAGCTTCATTGCTATGCAACCCCACACAAACTGAGAACGTTCCCTGAAAACTGACCACTGCCTTCTGAAGACTGACTGACAACTGAAAACTGACAACTGACAACTACAAGGAGGATTTCAATGAACAACATATCTTTATCAGGTACGGTGGTTCGGCGGCGGGTGTCGCCGGATCAGACGACGGTGTATCGGGTGTTGATCCCGCGCCAGCCGGGGATGTTGCCGAATCCCGACGGCAAGAACTTTGACGCCATCGATGTGTGTTTCCCGCAGGCTGTGGGCAATGCGCCGTCGTGGCGGCAGGGCGACCAGGTGGAGGTCACCGGGTTCTTGCAGCAGCGCGACACGCGGGAGAACCTGGTCCATCTGGTGCGTCGCGTCGAGGGCTTGAGCGATGCGGAGCGCAATGAACTGGCGGCGAACGCGCAGGGCTTTGTGCAGCAGGCCAAGGTTGAGGTCGTGGCGACGCAGTGGCGATTTTTGGGGAGGAGGGAAAACACCCCATAAAATTGACCTGCAATCATCAAGAAACCAAGAAGTAAAAAGAGCCTGCACCAGTCACTAAAAGTCTGGTGCAGGCTATCTACAGGTTCCTTTGGATCAATTGATAAGATTACTCAAGTGATCCTCCCCTTCTGGTACCAGGTAAAGGGTACAGATGCGGGCAACTTGTTCCGCCGCGACTTGATTAGTATCACACCAAGACTGTACGCAAGTGTTACCATATCGGTCGATCATATCTGCATCTATGGCGGCGGTTGGGGTGTTTTCGTCACATTCTATCAAATCAAGTAACTTTAGATCGGACTGCCTGGGTAGCAACTCACGTTTACGGATATCGTACAGTCCCCAATGATACTTTCCTTTATATCGAAGCAAGACGTACAGCAAGGGACGATCTCCTCGGTAAGTTTTGGCGCTGCTAATATCATCGGGGATACTGCGCACCTCATCACGACGTCCTTCGAGGCGTGCCATGTGTCGGAAGACTGGCGTTACTGGAATATCTTGTTCTTGATCCAATTTCTCCAAATCTAGCGTGCCAAGTTCCTGAATTTTCGGTCCTGCTAAAGAGGGTAGATCGATCGTTTCGGGTTCGATCTGTGTGGTTAATGCGGGTAATTCAAGGAGTGTACTGGCCTGCTGATGTCGGCGCGTGAGGCTTTCCCAACGCCGTCCCATTTTCCGCGCCTCTTCGGTCGACTTATCTTGTATCGTAGGCACAAATGCATATAGCTCGACAGTACGGGGTCTGTGCCAAAACCGAAGAACGCGACCGGCCCGTTGCGCAGGCTCGATAGCTGTCCAAGCCAGGTCGTAATTCACTACGATCTGGGCGTCCTGCATATTGACACCTACACCATAAGCATCGGTAGCCAGGAAAACATTATAACGACTGTCAGCAAGCGTGCCGCCGTTGGCTACTGGAGCAAATCCACGCAAGATATTCTCAATCTCCCGATCTTTTTTTACTTTGTATTTACCCGGTTCAATCAGATCGATCAAACTGGCTACCTGAAAAACAGGGCGCATCTGTCGTAGTGCGGAATCCAAATATGCGACGGTAGCCCAGAACTCAGAGAAAATCAAAACCTTTTTCCCCGCACTATGTGCCTGATCCAGTAGTTCGATCAATGACAATAACTTGGGATCGTCCGCGAATTGGAGTTGTTCAATTCGCTCGATAATCTCATTCAGCCGCTTCACTCGTCGTTCTTTCTGATCTGTGAAGTCAAAAGTGTATTGGTTGCTGCGGAGCCGCGCATCCATATCCATTTTGAAATTGACATGGTAGGCTTTCCAGCCGGACCTTTGCACCGAACTACTTAGCACATCACGTAACATCCAGGGTGAGCTACCCCAAGCCACACGTGCTGTGCGCTCAATCGCGGTCTTATACATCGGGTTATGGCTGGTCGTAATCAGATACCCGTGGCGGAAGATAGTCACAATTTCCTGTTCGAGTGGCAGTGCCGTGTTAATGCGATAAAGTACGATCTGGGGGATATATTGATGTTCTCCATTGAAGTCAATATATGTGCCCCGGTTTTCTTCATCCACGCGACCGTAATGGCGTGCTACGTAAGGTGTGGTGATGCACGAACTCACTGATAACGTTCTCAAGTCAGAAAGGTTGCTAATGCGCCAAGCGTTAGGGTATGAATGTGTGTATTCGCGCATCAACTGCGATTCAGTACTTTGCTGATCTGTGTGTGGCAAAAGCAATAACTGACTATTAGGACAATGGCACATTACTAACAAAAAACTGCGTCCTTGCGGAAAACAACAAATGTGCGATAAATGAACGAATGACGAACAAACTGCTAACAAAAACATATTGGAAGCAAGTCGGTGGGGTCTGCCAACTGTGGCGGTGGAACAATTGCCGCAGCGTTTGCGACAGATTTGGGGACGCTATCGGCCTCATTTCTGGACACGCACCCGCGATCAAGGGGCGCATGGCTACGCTTATCTGAGCGGCATGCTGCGAATGATACACAAGCGCACCTATAGCGGGATTGCCGCAGAAGCGTTGGAGAACGCCGACACTATCCAGCACTTTATGAGCAATTCGCCGTGGTCGGGGCGGAGTGTGATAGACCAAGTCCAACGCGAAGTTACCGCGCTGTGGGGGGAGCAGAAGGAGCGCGTGTTGATCTTGGACGAGAGCGCTGATGCTAAAGCGGGCCTGAGTAGTGCGGGCAGTGGTCGGCAACATAATGGGCGCTTGGGGAAAGAGGATGTCTGCCAGGTGGGGGTATTTCTGACCATGGCGTGCGGGGGCCTTTGGACGTGGATTGATGGCGAGTTGTTTGTGCCCGAAGCCTGGTTCGCGCCAGAGGCGCTTCCCCGTCGCCAGCGCATAGGGCTGCCCGAAAGCCGCACATTCCAAACCAAAGTGATGCTGGGCTGGCAGATGATTGAGCGGGTGCGAGCGGCGGGCGTACCCTGTGACTGGTTTGCCTGCGATGACTTGTATGGTCGGGCTAACTGGTTTCGCGCCAAGTTGGCCGCGGCGCAGATTGTGTATGTGGCGGATGTGCCGAGCACCATGCGCGTGTACCTGCATCGCCCTGCGTGGGGCGTGCCGGCGCCGAAGAAACGAGGGAAGCAGCCGCGCCGCCCGCGCGTGTTGTCGCCGGAGAAGCCCAGCGCGGTGCGGGACGTGGCGACGCACGCGGACACGGTCTGGCAAACCGTGCGCGTGCGGGCCACCGAGCGCGGCGAGTTGATCGCGCCCTATGCGGCGCGCTAGGTATGGACCTTGCGCGATGGGGTTCCCACTCAGGAATGGCTGGTCGTGCGGCGCGAAGCGGATGGGGAGATCCGGTACGCGTTCAGCAATGCGCCCGCCGATACCTCCTTGTTGCGGCTGGCGTATATGGAATCGGCGCGCGGTTTTGTGGAGTGTTCGATCCGGGATGCCAAATCTGAATTGGGCTGGGATGAATTTCAGGCGCTCAAGTATTGCGCCTGGGAACATCAATTGGCCTTGACCATCTTGGCCAGTTGGTTCATTGCCGAAACCCGCTGGGAGTGGCGCGGGCAATTCCCCACTGACGACACCTTGCCCTCTGAGTTGGGCGTGGACAGCCTGTTGCGTCTGTCGGTGGCCAATGTGCGTGAATTGTTGCGGGCCACGCTGCCCTTGCGACAGTTGTCGATAGCTGAAGCTCAAGATTTGGTCTGTACTCATTTGCTTAATCGCACTCGCTCGCGTCAATCACGCTTAAGAAAACAATGCAATCTACTGCATTTTCACTCAAGAGATCCTGCCTAATGTGCCATTGTCCTACTATTGACGTTATCGATACCTGTTGAAAGAGGCGTCCCGGTCAACAACAGCACCTTTGCTTTGCTATTTTTGATAACCGGAAGCAGCCGTGTAAAGGCTGTTCGGACTACGCGTTTGGTTTGTCCCCCCTGCCAAGTCTCTTGATGGTACTTGCGGAACTCATGACTCTCGTCGATGATCAGCAACCATTGTTCGTCTACGACTTTGAAAATATCCTGTAATTCTTCCCAATGTCGATTCTGTTTAACATCGGTTGCATCCAGTGCCGAGGGATTGAAGTACACTGTATGAAGACCTGTCGGCAGTAAATGCATTTGCCAATTCTTCGCGACAGCTTTCGGGCCGATCACCAACACATTCAGAATTTCTCCAACCTCTTTCAAGCGAAGCGCAATATCGGTAGCGATAACAGTCTTGCCCAATCCTGTTGAAGCTACGACCATCGCTCCACGGTAATCCTCTATCTGACGTAATGCTCGAGCGATAACGTCGGTTTGAAATCCAACTGGTCGGCGATATGTCGCGCGCTGAAGGTGAGTATCCTCAAGATAGCGCAGTGCATTGAGCGTTTTCAAATAGATGTCCCAAGGAGTAGCTAACCCCAGCCAGCGACGTAGAGCATCAATCAAGGCTTGCGTTATATCAAAGCACTGAGGGGAGTAAAAGTAGTCCTCATACCACTTTACATAATCAGCGACATATTGAGGTGTATCAACCATACATCCAGCCTCAATCGCCTCGATCAAACCGCGGCCTGAGATATTTGCAGAACCTACCAGGGCGATATCATTGTCTATAAGATAGAGCTTGGCATGATGATCCATAGCGTGAGCGTCTACAATGCGGAAATCGCCACCCTCCATCTTGTCCACTAACTCCTGAACAGCAGCACGACGGTCTTCATCTACACCAGAATTCAGATCTTCCATGATTTCTTTAATGATGACCCGCTTGACGCGATCTTCACCCGGCTCATTTACACCCACCAGGATAAATAGCTTTTTGCCCCGAGCTGAAGTACGGATCAGGTTATACCCACGAACGGTGAAAAAGCCGACCGCGATTCGGATGATGTTTTTCCCGCGTCGGAAGTAATGTTGCACAACCTTTAGAGCAACGCCTTTGTCAAACCAATGGCTGGGCACTGTATCTATTTCTTGATTCATTTGTATTTTCCCTGTAACTTGGACTGACACATTCATTTTACCATTAAGACGTTTCACTAACAAACTTCGTGGTATGTGGCAGGCTTGCGTAATTATGTTCTGCCTAAATCGTATCTTGCAGTATATGCATTCTACTTGACCCTTTCCCCATTTCCTCTATACTTACCACTAACACAAAAATCGTTCCACAGTGTGACCAACACCTGGGGTTTCGATTAACGGTGATGAGCGTGCCGTGGTGGAAATAGAGTATCACACCCGTTTCAATGTGCAGCTGCCGGAGGGCTGTATTGTTCATATTTTGTGCGTGATACGCAACACGATTCGCGGCGCATGAATTAAACGAGGCACAAGACAATGGTTAGGAGTATCACAGACAATCTATTTTCCGAAGGCGATCTTATTGCTACGCTAAATGCTCAAGCGGCTACCGTATCAGAAAAAGTCAACGGAATTCCTAAAGATCAATTCCTTATGGCATCTGACGACGATTTAGTGGAACGCATTCAGCCAAGCCTTTTCGTTGAACCTATAAAGCTCTATGAAGATGAAATGACAATGGAGTCGGAAGAAAGCAAGATTGATGTGAGTATTTCACATGAACGCAATCCTTTCAACGACAGAGGACCGATTTATGTACCCTCAGTTCGAGTCACCGTCTCAATACCTTTCACAGGAGATGCTGTGTTATGGCAATTACGTCCTTCAAGTTGGACACTTACATTACCGAGTGGACAAATTAGGCAGCCAAGCCATAAAGAAATTGGTTCCCTCGATATCATTATCGAACAACCTACCGATTCACCTGCTGACAACGTCAAACAGCAACTGGATCGAGACCTCAGCCTTATACAACGTTACTTAAAAACTCAAGAGTCCGATGTCCAGAAGTTCAATATGCAACTTGATGCACAGATTCGTCAAGCAATTCGAGAACGACGTGTAAGGCTTCAGAAACAAGAAGGTGTTGTCAAGTCTCTCAATATCCCCCTCAAGAAAAAAGATGGCGTGCCAGGTATCCAACCGATTCGGGTTGAAAAACGACTGGTACGGCCCCTACCGCAGCGTCCTAGAGGCGGATACAAACCGGAACCTGGTATCACTGATAGTGATTACGAAGACATCTTGACTATCATTCGCCACGAGGGCAGAACGTTTGAAACAACTCCGGCCACGTATACGGTTCTCAATGAAACCGACTTGCGAAATATACTGTTAGCCCACCTAAACGGCCACTACAAAGGCGCAGCAACTGGAGAAACATTTCGTAACACGGGCAAAACCGATATTCGTATAGAAGCAGAGGATAGATCGGCATTTGTGGCAGAGTGCAAAATCTGGCATGGTGCGAAGGAATTAACCGCCGCCGTGGATCAATTGCTTGGATACCTGACTTGGCGAGATTGTAAATGTGCCATTATCCTTTTTAACAAGCATAATGCTAAGTTCTCCAATTTGCTAGAGGAAACGCCGAAGGCTATTCAACAGCACCAACGGCTTTACAGGGATTTAGGCCAACAACAAGAGTCGGGGATATGGCGGTATATTTTCTCGACGGCAGAGGATAACGACAGACGCATAATTGTTCAAGTGTTTCTCTTTGACCTCTATGTGACAAAGTAACGTGCTACTGGTTCTTATAATGCTCCTTGCCACTTATCTTTCGTTGGACTGATAGGAATTCAGACATGAAAGTCTTTGATCTGTTTTCGAAACGTCAGAAACACCTTGAGAAAGGCCCTGATGTATATAAGTATGATGAGATCCCCGATCCTCTGCGTGTACAAATAGTCCACATCCTACGTGACGCAATCGGCACGGATACGAACCCTTATGCTCCTTGTGGTAAAAGTTACAAATTTATCTACGACATTCTTTGTAGAGAGTACGGCTTTTTCCGTCTGACAAATGGACATGAACCGGATGCAGCTACAGGTCTTTTTAGTTTTTTCTTATCCTGTGATGAATTAGAGAAAGTCCTGGATGTAATTGAGATTTCCTTTCGTTATGTTGATACGGTTATTCGTCAAGATCGGCGGCACCAAAATACTTACATTTCTATATCGCCTGATGCAGCTATTGAAGAGCTAAATTTTAGATTCCGGGAGCACGGCATAGGGTACCAATTTGAGTCTGGGCGGTTAATACGTGTTGATTCGCAATTATTGCATTCAGAGGTGATTAAACCGGCTCTCCAGTTCCTAGCCCCAAAAACCTACCAGGGTGCAAATGAGGAATTTCTAAAAGCTCACGAACATTACCGCCATAGAAGATATCCTGAATGTTTGAATGAATGTCTCAAGTCGTTCGAGAGCACGATGAAGGTAGTCTGCGATCAACGAAAATGGCCTTATAGCCAAGAAGATACAGCAAAAAAACTTCTCGGTATATGTTTTGATAATGGCCTTATCCCATCCTTTTTACAGGCTGAATTCACCGCCATGCGCTCAATTCTTGAAAGTGGAGTTCCCACAGTGCGAAACAAACTCAGTGGTCACGGGCAGGGTCCTGTATTGGCCAATATACCTGAATACTTCGCTCAATATGCCTTAAATATGACGGCTGCGAATATCTTGTTCTTGATCAAAGCCGAAAGAGAACTACCGTAATCATACTCAAGGAGTCCCAATGACCCACGAACAAAAGTTCCTCCAAGCTCTCAAAGACGTCTTCATCGGCGCGCCCGTCGAAGGCGAATCCGGCTACATCAACCTGATGCGCATCAAGGCCCGCTACTTCGAGCAGGGGATTGCGCCGCGCTTGCAGGCCGACGTGCGCGCCGCGCTCACGCCCTTCCCCACGTTCCGCGAGGAATTGTTCGACAAGCTCTACTCCTTCTTCCACCGCTACTTCAGCGAAAGCGGCTCCATCTACTTCCGCTACACCCCCCTGCACCAGAACGTCTACGCGCGCGTCTACACCGACGACCGCGACGTGATGTTGTTCTGGAAAACCCACATGCTCTACTACGTCAAAACTGACCGCCTGTTCCAGAATATGGAAATCAAGGTAGATAACTTCACCTTCTACTTCGACGTGAGCACCCTACAGCACAAGCAATCCAACGAGAAGCGCGCCCTGGTCTTCGACTTCGCCGAGAAACGCGCCGATGACGCATTGGTCTTTACCGTGACTTACTCCGAGCGCGGCAGCAAGACGAAGATGGCGGATATTCAGCGCGCCCTCCGCGCCACCAACACCGAACCCCGCGAAGAAGTTCTGGAACGCGCCTTCCGCCTCTTTGAGCGGCAGAGCGAGGTAGATTACTTCATCAACAAGGACGCCCGCGCTTTCCTGCGCGAGCAATTCGACCTGTGGATGTACCAGTACGTCTTCAGCGAGGAAGGAACCTGGACGGCGATCCGCGTGCAACAGTTGCAGGTCTTGCGCGATATCGCCTACAAGTTGATTGACTTCATCGCGCAATTCGAGGACGAACTGGTGAAGGTGTGGAACAAGCCCAAGTTTGTGCGCGGCAGCCATTATGTCATCACGTTAGACCGGATTGCCGCAGCAGAGCAGGGTGACGCGGTGCTGCGGCGGGTTTTGGCGCATCCGGGGATGACGGCGCAACTGGGCGAGTGGCGCGAATTGGGAATGGTGGGCGGAGGCTTCACACCGGAGGATGCGTGGCAGCGGGATTTGTTTGGGCAACGGGTGGATGATGCTTACCAATACCTACCGATTGACACCCGTTACTTCCCCGATCTGGAACTTGATATTCTCGCCCTGTTCGATGACCTGGATGAGGTACTTGATGGGTGGCTGGTGCATAGCGAGAATTACCAAGCGTTACGGACTTTAGAACCTAAGTTCAAAGAGTCTGTACAAGCAATTTACATCGATCCTCCATTCAATCTGGAAGCAAATGGTGACTTTCTTTATTCCGTAAAGTACAAAGATTCAACATGGACGACCATTTTGGAAAACCGTGTCCAGCTGGCGCGGGATTTGCTCTCACCGCAGGGCAGTATATTTGTTCGTTGTGACTACAACGGAAATATGTTGGTGCGGTTATTACTAAATGGTATATTTGGTGAAGCAAACTTCGGGAATGAAATCATCATTAACCGCTTCAGAAGGCAACTGCGAGGATTAAAGAATTTCAATGTTGCGACAGATAGTTTGTTCTATTATAGCAAATCGGATGTTCCTTACTTCCAAGAACAAATGCGTTCGAGATTGTGTTCATTCTGCGGACAAGAAATCGATCCTAATTGGCGAGGGATGAGTTCGCCAGGGTTAAGGCACCCCCCGGAAAGGGTTATACTTGGGCGCGAATTATTACCCCCTGATGGCCGCCATTGGACATTTACCCAAGATAGAATAGAACAAATGGAGGCAGAAGAACGCATTCGCATCAATGACAAACTGTCATTTACAGATTTGGAGGGCAATAGAATTCAAGGTCTTCCTGAATATCTTCAAACAGAAGATACTCCTGTGGACTCTGTATGGACAGATCTGAAGGGTTATGTCTTTGGCGCCAGTTTTCCTACAGAGAACCCGGAGGAACTTCTACAACGTGCAATCGAAGTAGCTTCGCCAAAACAGGCGTTGATAATGGACTTCTTTTTAGGGTCTGGCACGACAATAGCTACTGCACATAAGTTGGGGCGCAAATGGTTAGGTGTTGAAATGGGAGAGCATTTCGACACGATAGTGATGCCCAGAATGAAAAGGGTGCTCTCTGGTGAGAAATCTGGCATTTCTAAAGACGTAAACTGGCAAGGTGGTGGTTTCTTCAAATACTACCGCCTGGAACAATACGAAGATGCGCTCCGCCTGGCGCGTTACGAAGACGCCGACCTGTTCCACAACCCCTACGCTGACCCGTACAGCAGCTACGTCTTCCTCCGCGACCTGAAAATGCTGGAAGCTGTGGACTTAGATACCGAAACCGAAAGCGTCACCGTCCACCTGGAGCGCCTCTATCCCGACATTGACCTGGCCGAAACGCTCTCCTGCGTCACCGGCAAGCCCATCCAGCGCATCACCGCCGAGGCCGTGGAGTTCCGCGACGGCACGCGAGCCGACCTGGTGAACCCGGAGTGGGGACTGGTCAAGCCGTTGATTTGGTGGTAGGGATGCGAAATTTACAAGAGCTGCTCGACACGCTATCCTTCAACGACTTGCCGCCCGCCTGGACGACGGTAGACCTGGCGACCTTCTCCCGGCACAAAATGCTGTGGGAGTACCAACAGGCCGCGCTCACCAATGCGCTCAAGGCGCTGTGGCGCTATTACACCGAACCCCGCGACTACCGCCCCGGCGAGACCGACGCCGACGTCGCGCTGCGCAAACGCGACCTCTACCGCTGGTATGGCCGCTACAACCTCACCGGCCCGGCGCTGGATTTGTCGCTCAGGCGCACCCGCCGCGACATCGAGACGCTGCTGACGGATTACTATCCCATCTCCCTGCCCGAACGCGGACGCTTGGCCGGCGGCATTGCCTACGAGCACTTCATCAACCGCATGGGCTTCTGGATGGCAACCGGCAGCGGCAAGACCCTGGTGCTGGTCAAGCTGCTGGAAATGCTGTGGCACTTGCGCGGGCGCGGCGTCATTCCCGCCCACGACGTCATGGTGCTCACCCACCGCGACGACCTGCTGACCCAGCTGCGCGTCCATGTGGACGAGTACAACACCATGCCCGCCAGCGGCGGCCTGGACCGGCCCCGCATCCGCCTGCACGACCTGCGCGCCTATCCCGACGTGATGCGCGGGACGCCTTCCCTGTTCCGCGATCAGGAATTGCCCGTCTTCATCTACCGTTCGGACAACCTCAGCGACGAGCAGAAAGAGAAGATCGTGGACTATCGCAACTACGAAAACGCCGGGCGCTGGTACATCCTGCTTGATGAGGCGCACAAGGGCGACCGCGAGGATTCCAAACGCCAGCACATCTATTCCATCCTGGCCCGCAACGGCTTCCTGTTCAACTTCTCCGCCACCTTCACCGATGACCGCGACAAACTAACTACGGCCTACGACTTCAATCTGGCACGTTTTGTCGCCAGCGGGTACGGCAAACACATTACCATCCTCAAGCAAGAAAACCGTGCCTTCCGCGAGCGCGACGACTACACCCACACCGAAAAGCAGAAGATCGTCCTCAAGGCTTTGCTGCTGTTAGCCTACGTGCGCCAAGCGCGACAGAACCTTCCCCTTCTCCGCTCTGTGGAGAGGGCGGGGGGTGAGGTCTCCTATCACAGCCCGCTGCTGCTGGTCCTGGTCAACTCTGTCAATGTGGAAGAAGCCGACCTGAAGCTGTTCTTCCGCGAAGTGGAGCGCATCGCCCAAGGCGAAGTCGCCGCGTCCGCCTTTGCCGAAGCCAAGGCCGAACTGTGGACCGAACTCAAGACCGGGCCGGAACTGCTCTTTGAGGGCACGCAATTTCAGGCCGATGCCGCCTTGTACGAGGCTTTGACATTGGCTGACGTGCGGGCCAGTGTCTATCACACCACCGGCGCGGGCAGCATCGAAGTGTTGACGCGCCCTTCCAACCGGCAAGAAATCGCCTTCAAACTCAAGACCGCCGACCGGCCTTTTGCCCTCATCAAGATCGGCGACATCACCGATTGGCTCAAGCGCGAATTGGCGGAGTACGAAGTCGTCGCCGGTTTCGACGACGAAGGCTACTTCGAGCGCCTCAATCATGACGATTCAGACATCAACATCCTGATGGGATCGCGCAGCTTCTATGAAGGCTGGGACTCCAACCGGCCCAACGTCATCACCTACGTCAACATCGGCACCGGCACCGACGCCAAGAAATTCATCCTGCAATCGGTAGGGCGCGGCGTGCGCATTGAACCATTGCCCAACGCCCGCCGGCGACTGCAATACCTGGGCGACCAGGTAAGTGACGCGCGCTTTGCCGCGCTGCGGGACGTTGTGTCGCCGTTGGAAACGCTCTTCATCTTCGGCACCAACCGACAAGCACTGCACACCGTCATCGCGCAGATGCGGCAGGAAGAAGGTGACGTACCCACCCACCAACTCAGCCTGAACGTGAACCCGCAAGTGCAAGGCAAAACGCTGCTCATCCCCACCTACCGGCTGGCCGATCGGCCACTGCTCGAACAGCGCGCCCCGGCTAAGTTCCCCATCACCGAGGACGAACTGGCTCTATTGCAATCCTACATCGGCTATTTGGGTGATTCCCGCGTGTTGCTGGCGCGCCACCATGCCACACCTCGGCAGATCGGTATGGTACAGCAGACGTTGGATGATCCGAACCGTTATTTCCGTATGGACGGGCGGCCCTACGGCGACCTGAACGTGCTCATCCCGCGTCTGTGGGGCTACCTGGACATCGTGCCGCAAGAATGGGACGGCCTCAAACCGCTGGCCGACGAGATTCGCCACTTCCAACAGATCAAGGTGCAGTTGAAAGACATCACCGAGTTACAGGGACTCATTGATGGCGTGCGTGACTACCGTGACAAGACGACCCGCAAAAAAGAACTGCTTCTTCAACTCAGTCGGGGGGAGATCACACCAGAGCAATTGATGGAGGAAAGCGAAAAACTCAGCGAACTCCAACAGACTGCAACTTTCCGACACCCCGAAGGCGACCTAGAAATTCGGCACGTCGCCGCACACTACTATCTGCCTCTTATCCTCACCGAATTTGAGCGCGCCACCTACATCAACCACGTCATTCGCCATCCGAGCGAAGTGAAGTTTGTCCACGACCTGGAGGCGTATCTGCAAAGGCCGAACAACGGCTTCGCGGCCTTTGATTGGTGGCTGTTCAGCAAGCTCGATGAAACCGTGGACAGCGTCTACCTGCCCTATTACGACCCCAACGTCAACGCCATTCGCCGCTTCAACCCGGACTTCGTGTTCTGGCTACAGCGCGGCAAAGAGTACCACGTCTTGTTCGTGGATCCCAAAGGGACGCAGCTATCAGGGTATCAACATAAGGTGGATGGATACGTGGGCCTGTTCAGCGACGCCGATACCAGACAACCGCGCGTCTTGCCTTACGGTGATTTAGACGTGCGCATTCACCTGATGCTGTACACGTCGGACGCTAACCTGGTGGGTGCGGGGTATCAGGGGTATTGGTATGATCGGGTGGAGGAGTTGGTTAGGCAACTGCAGTAATACATTGCCAATCTCAACAACTGAGCCTAACGGAGAAAAATACTATGAATCTCTTTGAAGAAGTCGCCAAAGGCATTATCGGTGTATATGGAGCGCCTATCGCTTTCGTGTTCGGTATTTTAATGCTAATTACATCTTACGACATCTTTAGGCATACCCGTAGTCAAAAGAAACGCGAAGGAGCTATGCTCGCACTGTTATTGGCGATTGCTCTTATTGTTGCAGCGGTGGGCATTGTTGTGGCAAACATCGTCAATTTTGCTATTGTCAATTTCTACCTAATCGCCTTCTCAATAGGTTTGATGTGTGTCGTTGTTGGCGCATTTGTTATCATTCGATGGTGGCTTCAAACACGGAGGAAGTACGAGGAATAATGCGGTGGGTGCGCAAATTGCACACCCACCTCGGAAGATAGTTTTTCCCGCTAATTTGGTGTCGAGCGACGATGTGGTCTCACGGGTATGGTTTTGTGTTTGCCGTTCGGCGGTCTACGTTTGTGACCACTGACCGGCACGATTTTCTTACCCTTGTCAGTTTTTGCCATTCCAATCACCTCCTTTCATTGGCGAGAATAGTCAAACATGGCAACATGGTCATTGGGTACCACATGGGGGACTGTACTTATTCCGCACTTTTTGCTCAATATCCTTGCGCTCGGCTTGCTGTAAATGAGGTGTGTAGTGAACCGTATACCGCAATCCCTCACTAGTAGCATTTCGTTTCCAACAGGCACTGCGATCGTGGTTTTCCACGCGCGTTTTTACATTCGCGGATTCACCAACATCGACAACCTTGTAGCGATTTGTGCCTATAGGCGACAGGATTGCATAGACACCACTCCTGTCCTCAAGCATTGAAGTCGAACTGTATGGACCATCAAACTGGTAACCTGCTAATTCAATCATCGGAAGCTCCTTGGTTATAGATTAGCTGCCTATCAGCAGCCTGTGTTCTTGATATGTACTACCGAGATTCAAAGTATTTTCGCCATTTTGTGGAGAAAAAGTTTGAGAACTCGGTAGAACAATTCACTGAATTACAAGAGGAAGTATGGATATAGAAACTTTCAAATTGCTTCAACAAGCAGGTTGGGATACCATAGGTAAGAAATTACTTGCATTCACAGTATGGCGTGCCCAAAACTACCGTTGGCGTCGTGGTGATGGATTTGAGCTCGTTGTAGGCAAAACTTGTGAGGACATTGTCCAGGAGGTCATTCTTAAAACGCTGAACGGAGATCGGCATTGGGACCCAAATAAAGGTGAACTACTTCCTTGGCTTAAAGATCAGATAAAAAGCGAGCTTGATCATTTTGCTAAATCTACGGCTCATCGCTATGAAAAACCGATACCACAAGATGAAAATCAAGAAGACGATACAGGGATGCTTGATTGTCTTGCGCAGATCCACAATTCTATCAACACTTCGATCTCAGAACCAGAACAAGCAATTGTGGATACGGAAGATCGAGCTGGGATAAAGCAGCAAGTTAATGCTCTGTTTGAGATTGTGGATGGTGTGCCCGAACTTGAGCAAATCCTTGAGGCTGTAATAGATGGCTGTGAGCCAAAACCGAGAGAACTTGCAGATTGGTTAAGTATATCTGTTCAAGAAGTTAACAACCGTTTGAAAAGGATTCGCCGTCAGGCCAGAAAAGGAAAGTAAGATGAAGAAAAAAACAAGATCGCCTCAAACTGATGAAGATTTGGTACAAGCGTTTGCCAATTTGTTCGATGCTATAGAACCAGAAACGCCGAGCGAAATTGATGCAGTGTTATTAGAGGCTGGCTATAATCCTGATAATGTAGCAGCACGAATACAAGCTTTTGCGGAAAAAGCCTTAGCAGAATCCCCCCTGAATTGGCGTAACCAAGCGGAAGTAGAACTGCAAGCAGCAAACACGCGGATTGAGCGTTTCAAAGCATCAGTTTCGATTCCTCGCACCAGAGAAGGAATTATTGAAGCTATTAAGAGGCTGACCAACCAATTGAAACCGCAAGCCAGATTTGCACAAGCGTATTTTCGCAACTTTGAGTCAGTGAGCGATCAAGACTTAATTGGGTTATTGACTGAACTTCAATACCTGGCTGCTGAACAAAACACACCCGCCAGTGAGGAAAAATAACTGTGGTTTCTCCTAACTATGCAGTTGAGCGTATCCTTGATGACTTGGGAATAATCCAAGACGATTTGAAACATCTCGAGAGACTTGTGTGGATACGAGGAGCTATCATACGATATGAGCCTTTACATGGTGCCGAAGCCCGGTTGACCACCCTTGGCAAAAGAGCCATTATTACCATCTCAACATCTGTTCAAAATCAACGGCGTCAGCGTTTCAGTATAGCGCACGAGTTAGGTCACTTAGAAATGCACTGTCATACCCGGAATATATTCCTGTGTACCAGTAAAGATATCAGTGAAAGCTTAATGCAGTCTCCGGATGCTAATCAAGAACAAGAAGCCAACGAATTCGCCGCCACTTTACTCCTGCCACAACGATTCTTTGCTCCTTTATGTAACAAAGTCGATCCCTCTCTAGATTTCATCGCGGAATTAGCGAGCGAATTTGAGGTCTCAATAACGGCAACGGCAATCCGTTACTTGAAGTTTTGTGATGAGGCTTGTGCTATTGTATTGACACAGAATGGACAGACTAGATGGTTCCATGCCAGTAAAGCCTTCAAAGAAATTGGATTGTTCATTGACGTACGATGTAAGGTTGATCCTACTACACTTGCTGGTGCGCTTTCCACAAACACAGCACTCCAGCATATTGCTCCCAAAAGAGTTAAGGCATCAGCTTGGTTTTCAAGCGGTCAGTATCGGAGAGATGCGACCATTTTAGAACAATCATGGCCTATGCCTAGCTATGATGCGGTATTGACATTGCTATGGGTCGATGACGAGATCAATAGCGAAGATCATTATTATCACCGAGGCGTGCTGTGACCTTTATAGCCTTTTTGCTAATGAAGTGCGGGATGAGTGATGGATATCCCCCTTGATTTCACCCCCTCCTGTATGGTATAATAATAGTAAGAATCGTTCCTTACCAGTTCCATAACCTGCTCATCCTGACCTGCCCGTACCTGTCGCGGGTACGCTATCCTTGCTGAACACCACCGGCCCTTGCGCCGGAGTTGTCTATACCCTGAAAGCCCCACCGGGGCATCTGACGTTTTCACGCCTGACGGACTTTGTTCCGCCCACGTTAGATGCTGCCCGCGTGGGGCTTTTTGCGTTCCAATGCCACACCGAGTCCGTGGTCGCGGCATACACATTGTCTCCTACCCAATGTATATGCCGAGGCTCCGGCCTCACATCCGGCCCTGTCTGATCCAGATGGGGCGCAATGGGCAGAACCTTAACAACTCAATACTATATTCTGACTGCGAAAGGCAGAGCCGTGGGCAGCGCCCGGTGGAAAACCCCGGTCGTTTCCTGCGGCTGTCAATACGCAATATCGAAATGTGACAACGTTTCAACGTCACACGTGACTTCTCTGCCCATCTTTGCTTTGGCCTCTCCTGTGCCCCGGCCCAACTACAGTCGGTGCGCGGGAGACGCACTGATTGATACCCTTGTTCACTCATGCACTACCCCAACGTCCGCTTCGCCTACACGGTTCAGCCGGGCGATGGGGCGTCCGGCTGACCAATGTTTTCGTCGTTGTCCTTCACACGGGAGGCGCATCGTTCTCCCTTGTGGGAGAATGTGTGCCTCTCCGTTGTGATCCACTGGTAATCAACAAATCTCAAATCAGCAAATCACAAATCTAATCGGAGGTATGCAATGTCTTGGCAAGATCGTGATAACTCGCAGATTCTACAAGAGGAAATGGTGTGCGAATACCCGTTCATCCAGTACGTGAATGACGGCGGTTCGTTAGAACCCCGCGAAACCACCGGTGGCTTTGCGATGAGCGCGGAGCAGGCCGAACTGCTCAAGGCCACGCCCAACGGTGGGGTCGAACATACGCTCATCTTCAGCACCGGCGAAAGCGAGCGGGTCTTCTTCACCGACTGGCTACGCTTCGTGCCCTTGGCAACCCGCTTTGCCTGGGTCAAGGACGGCAACCGGTTGGGCGGCTTCGTGGACGGGGCGCGCGGGAAACTGCAAGCCCTGGGCTACGTCGAGACCGCGAACGGCTTCGCCGGGCCGGTGATGCTGACCGTCAAAGGGATGGCGTCGAAAGACCTGGCGCAGGCGCTGCGTGAACACCGGCAAGCGGTGCGCAAGGCGACGCAGGGCAAAGCGCCCAGTTCTTTCTTCGCACTGCTGTTGCACGCCGGAGAACCGGCGCTGCGCGGGACCAAGCAGAAGAGCCGCGCCACACCCATTGTGCGCTCCAACGAGTTCGACCCGGACGTAGACTACATCGGGGACGACTTGGCCGACATCATCGAGGCCGAGTGGGAGTTGTACAAGCAGTGGGCGGCGGCCTGGGAGCACAACCCTGGTCCCAACGGTGACGGTGAACTCGCCGACAGCGGCCTCGCCGATACTGACACCCCAGACAGGGAAGAAGGCGATGCGCCTACCGCGCCGGTACGGGCGGCCAAGGTGGATGCAGTTCCGGCCACGGAGAGCACCAGGCGGTTGCTCACGGCGTTGATGCACGGCAAGGGCTTCGCCCAAGCCGACATCACCAGCGCGCTGGACGGGATCACCGCGGACGCGGCGCAAACGTTGCTGGACGAACTAAAGCGACAGGGGTGAGCGATGGAAACGCCGATTCACCGCGTCTATCGCCATCACCCGGCGCAACACAGTCCGGCGCGTCACGCACCTGAGCATCGCCAGGCAGAGAACCTGCATTGGCGACCGCAGCAGCAGGCAGCGCAAGCCAGTCCTGCATTGACCCCAACGGAGCGCCGGCCGTGGCGTTCAGCAGAACAGCCAACGCCGCGTCAACCGCGGTTCGCACCCCGGCGCAAGCCGCGGGGACGGGCCAGGTGGTGGCGGGCGCTGCTCCTGTTGGCGTTGATCGTGCCCGGTCTGGCGTGGTTGTATGCCCAAGCGCCGCGCCTGTTTCCCTTCGCCGCCCGTCACGGTGCGCACCCCGGCCTGCTCTTGCTGGTCGTGGTCGCTCTGGTGGTAGTCGGCGGACTGAAACAGGTGGTCAGCTTCAAGACCATGCAGCGCGTCGCGCCTACGTTGTCTGAGTTCTCTGAGGAGTAGGTTTCTGCCCCTATCCGTGAAAGCGCCTGTGGATTCTCTCCCAGGCGCTTTTCTCCATTTCTGTCCTGTCGAGGAGGCCGCTGCGCCTCCGTGACAGGAGACGCCGGCCCCCTCGTCACCTACGAGGAGGTATACAATGAGTTTAACCCCTGTCCTGACGCTGCCTGTAATGGCAGCACCCGCACACCCCGTGGCCTTCACCCCGGAACAACAGCAGCGCCGCTCCCGGCTGATCCAACAAACCGGCACCGCGCTGCGCGCTGATCCCACGGTGACACATCTACGGGGCACGATGACCCCCACACCGCCGCGCGCGGTGTGGCTGGACTTCACGTTGACCGATGACCCCACACCCTACTGTCTGACGTTTCCCAACACGGCTCCCACCGTAACCCTGTGGATGCCAGGGCGCTTCGCGCCGTGGGAGACGCTGGCATTCTGGACGTTGGCCGACTTTGTAACCGGCGCAAACCTGTGGCAGACAGTGAAAGCCACCCTGGATGCGTCGGAGATGGACGTGCTCCACCGTTGGCTGGAAGAGGAACCCTGGTTCGACAGTGGAGGTGCGCCGTGAACCCCACGCTCACCCACGAACTCCAACAACGGTTGGGCTACTACTTTGCCAACCCTGACCTGCTGCGCCTGGCCCTGACGCACAGTTCCGCCGGCGTACAGAATTACGAGCGCCTGGAACACCTGGGCGACGCGGTACTGGAACTGGCGGTGACCTACTGGCTCTACCGCGACTTCCCGCACTTCGGGCCGGGGCAGATGAGCATCTTGCGCGCCGAGTTGGTGCGCGCCGAAAGTCTGGCGCGCTTCGCCCGGCAACTGGAACTGCCCTGGGCCGTGCAGTTGAGTCTGCGCGCCGACAGTCGCGGCTTGCGCCAACGGACAACGGTGCTCAGCGACGTCTTCGAGGCGGTGCTGGGCGCGGTGTTCGTGGACACGGCGCTCGATGGTGGCAACGCCGACCTGACGACAGTGCAGACCGTGCTTCATCCGCTGGTCACACCACTGGCCGACACGGTGATCCATCGTAACCCCGGCTTCTACCGTGTGCCATCCACGGAACTTGTCCTGAAACCACTGCCACCCTGATCGACCATCAACCTAGAACTTTCAACCTGAAACCTGAAACTATCCCCAAGGAGGTAAACCGTATGAACCCATTGTTGTCATCCGCTCTGGCTTACACCCGCGCGGGCCTCTCCGTGTTACCCTGTGACCGGCAGCGCAAACAACCGCGCCTGCAGCGGTGGAAGCCTTACCAGGACCGCCCACCCACGCCCTTGGAGGTGTGGCGTTGGTTCGGTCCCTGGACACAGGCCGACGCCCTCGCCGTGGTCACCGGTGGGGTCAGCGGCGATCTGGAAGTACTCGACTTCGACGCGCCCGCGCTGTTCGCCCAATGGGCCGCAGTGCTGACGCAGTATGATGCAGCGCTACTCGCACGGCTGCCCCTGGTGCAGACGCAGAGCGGCGGCTACCACGTCTACTACCGCTGTGACGCGGCGATCACCGGCAACCAGAAGTTAGCCGTGGATCCAGCCAAGCCCAATGGCAAGTTCACGCTCATCGAGACGCGCGGCGCGGGCGGCTACGTGCTGGCCCCGCCGAGTGCGGGCTACACCGTACTGCAGGGCGACTTGACCGCGATCCCGTTTCTGAGCTGCGAGGAACGCGCTGCGCTGCTCGACACGGCGCGGCAGTTCAGCCGCGTGCCACTGGTCTGCGCGCCGCGTACTGCATCGACGCCCTGGCGATATTCCGATGATGCCCACCGACCCGGCGACGACTACAACCAGCGTGGGGACGTGGTGGGCGTGCTGGAACGCCACGGCTGGCGCTGTGTACGCCACGTCCACGAGGCATCCTACTGGCGACGACCGGGGAAGCGACGCGGACACTCCGCCACCTACAACTACCGCGACTCGCGTTGCTTCTACGTCTTCACCAGCAATGCTCCGCCGTTCGATCCCGCGCGGGCCTACAGCCCCTTCGCCGTGTTCGCGTTGTTGGAACACGGCGGGGATTACCACGCGGCGGCCAGTGCGCTTCACCAATTGGGCTACGGGGCGTAAGCCGGTAACCCCAGCCCTGCTGGGAGCAGCGCTTCTCAGCAGGGCCACTTTGTATTCAACACGTTATCAATCAAGAACCCCCAAGGAGAACCACGATGAATCAGAACATCTATGTAAGCCTTGTCTACGTCGAAACATTAGCCGACTTTGCCCGCGAAGTGTCCAGTGAGCGCCCGGTGCGGTTATTGTTATCGCACCAGACGCAAGGCCAGAGTCCACTGCTCGTCCGCGTCTACACGCTGACGTTAGCCGGATTCAACGCCTACCACGAGTTGGTCATCCTGGCCGACGAAGTGCGGATTGACCTTGATCCGCAGGGGCAGCAGCCCTGGACGGCGACAGGCCAGTCGATTGCCGACCAAGTGGCAACCTGGCGTGCCCTGGTGCGCGAACACCTGGAAACGCGCGGCTATACCGTGTGGCCGGCGATGTACGCCCTCCCCAAGGACTACACGGCCTTGCGGGGCACGTTCGAGTGTACGCGCTGGCGCAAGACCGGGGAGACGTGGTCTGTGGAAGCGGCCACGCCCGAACCGGAGGCTACCGTATGCCCTACCGCCTGACCTACAATGACCGCCTGTACATCCAATGTGACGTCTGCGGGAAAGTCTACCCGCAGCTCTTTGCCGACGACTTCGCTACGCCCTTGCCACCCGGCTGGGGCGGCGGGCCGTCGCACGTGCGCTGTCCGCAATGCCAGGCTTCTTGGCCGTCGGTGGACCCTCACGGTTACGGCTGGAAGACCGGAACGCCCGTGCCGATCATCGATCATTGGACCGGCGCACGACTAGGCCCGGTGTTTCCCGGTGAACCGCCGGAGCACTACCCGCTGGGCTACTTCCGTAGCTTCGGTTCCGCCCAAGTGCCGTACTTCTCGCGCAAAGCGAAAGTGCAACTCCTGGGTCACTGGATCAGCAGCGCCGAACGGGTGCTGCCGACCTTGAGCCGCCACGACCGGCCCGCGCAAGAACAACGGATCGCCCGCTGGCGGTTGGAGTTCGATGCGCTGCTGGCCGAAATCGCGGCGGACACACGCCGTTGAGATGTAACCCTTGATCTGAAAGAGACAAAACCAATCCTTGCAGGAGTAGCTGCCGCTCCTGCAAAGGGAGTACACAGGCAGCCACTCCTGCACTCATCCAAAACCAAGACTAGCAGGAGGAACTAGAATGGGAACTTTGCATACTTTGCCCTTACACGAACGCCCGGCGGCGCGTCTGAGCTACGTCGGTTCCGGTGGGGTCAGCCAGGTCGAACTCCTGGCGCTGCTCATCGGCGGGCCTGACCAACTCGACATCGCACAAGCCGTGGTGCAACGCTTTGGGGACACACTGCCCCAGGCTTTGACCGAGGAACTCCTCGCCATCCCTGGCATCGGCCAGGCAATGGCAGCCCGGATTCGGGCGGCCCTGGAATTGGGACGGCGTTTCGCCCACGTCCAGGACACCGACCGGCGACAGATTTCCAGTCCGAGCGCCGCGGCGGATATCCTGATGTCACTCGTCGGCCACGCCGAACAGGAGTGCTTCGTGGTGCTGTATCTGGATACCCGCAACCGGGTGCAGGATCAGGAGATTCTGTACCGGGGGACGTTGAACACGACCCAGGTGCGCTTCGCCGAAATCTTTCGTGGCGCGGTGCGGCGCAATGCGGGCGGAGTGTTGGTGGGCCACAACCACCCAAGTGGCGATCCGAGTCCTTCCCCGGAAGACCGTACCATGACCCGCAGCCTGATCCAGGCCGGGAAACTGGTGGAAGTGGACGTCGTGGATCACGTGATCGTGGGACGCACCCGCTGGGTGAGTCTACGCCAGAACTGCGGCGAACTCTGGGATGGGTTGTCGGAGGTGTTTAGATGAACGCTACCGCCGCTTCACAAGGTGACTGGCGTGCGCGGTCATCGGGTGCGACGTTAGCCGATGACGAACCGACGGCGCTGGAAACCTGGCTGGACAGCCTCGCCACGGCGGAGACGCCGACACTGCCAACCTCTGTACCACCCCATTGGGAAGACCTGGTGGCTGACCGGTTAGCGCAATGTCACTTACCGGCCGGCGTCCTAGATCGGCTGATTGCTGAAGCCGTGGTTGACGCCTTGCCCGCAATGGCGGAGATGCTGGAACGCAAGCTGCGTTTCCGCATCCGTCGTGAGCAACGGGCGCAACTGCAAACCTGTGACGATTACTGAGTAACACCTGAGTATCACTGTGTTTTCCCCGCAGGGAGACGTAACGCTCCCTGCACCCAGGGAAAGCTGCCGTTACGTCTCCTTGCACCAATCCCAAGACCCGCAAGGAGAAAAAATGTCTGTCATCACACGTTTCCCCAAGTTGTTCGCTGTTTACTGGTTGCACTTACCCCGTTTGTCACGCTGGCAATGGTGGCAGTGGGGCAAGTTTGTGGGTGCGCTGTTGCCGCTGGTGTCGTTGTTAGCCGGGGTACATCACCCGCTGGCTTGGGCCATCGCTGTCCATCTGTTCTGCGACTTCACGGCGCAGAGCAGTACGACCGCTTCAGGCAAGGCTCGCCACGAGTGGCGGACGCTGGCCTATCACGGCTTCATCGCCGGAGGCTGGCCAGGCTTGCTTGTGGGTGGTCTACCCGGTCTGCTAGTGGGTACAATTACCCATACCTTTGTCGACGCCGCCGACAAATTTGGCCTGGACGACTGGCGCGGCCCGCTGTTCGATCAACTGAGCCACGTGTTGTTGATCCTGTTGCTGTATTTTTCCGCGTATTGGCCTACTCCGTGGTGATTGCGTTGCCCAGCAACGTGATTACCTTGCGACATATTGTCGCCCATCCGTAAGGGAAGCGGATTTCATATCCGCTTCCCTGGCCTTTTCCCTTTCCCCCTATCTCTCCGCAGAACCGCGCTGCGTGCGGCTCTGCTTTTCGCAGAATCTGTCTTTTCCCCGGCAGGGAGGCACACCGTTTCCCCGCCAGGGGAGATATGTGCGCCACCTTGCCACCATTCTATATGAGCAAGGAGGCTCAACCATGCAACTGACCTGTGTGAACGAAACCTTGAGCGCCGGCCTGAGCCGGGTGGGACGCGCCGCGTCTCCCCGTGCAACGGCAATGCCCATTCTGGGCCATGTCTTGTTGGATGCCACGAACGACACGCTGACCCTCGCGGCCAGTAACCTGGAGTGGCACATCGTCCAGCGGATTCCCGCCGTGGTCACGGACCCCGGGCGCGTCACCGTCCCCGCGCTGGCCTTCAGCGAGTGGATCAAGACGCTGCCCCCCGGCACGACCTCGGAGTTGACACTGGACGCCACGTCTCTCACGTTGTCCGTGACCGGTGACCCGGCCAGCGCGCGCTTTCGCGGCCTGGACGCGACATCTTTCCCGCTCTTGCCCGAACCCGATGCCGACAGTGTGGAAGTCGAAGCCGCGGATCTGCGCACGGCCCTGACCCGCGTGGCCTTCGCCGCGTCAGACGATGCCGCGCATCCGGTGTTGACCGCAGTGCTGGCGCAGTTCGCGGGCCAGACGCTCACGTTGGCCGCCGTGGATGGCTTCCGGCTGTCCGAAGCGCGCATCCCACTGGCTACACCGGTGGCCGCGCCCTTTGACATCCTGATCCCCGCGCCGGTCTTGGCCGAGGTGCAACGGCTGTTGGGACGGGAAGGTACAGTGCGGCTGGCAATTACCGACTTGCGCGACCGCCTGGCGCTGCACTTTGGCGCGACGAGCATCGTGTCCCAAGCCCTGGCCGGGACCTACCCCAACTATCGGGCGGTGATTCCCAGCAGTACGGCGACGGAGGCGATGCTGGAACGCGCGGCGGTGCTCCACGCCTGCCAACGGGCGCGCATCTTTGCCCGCGATGTGGGCGGCCTGGTGCGTCTGCACCTGGACGACGCCGGCCTGACGGTGACAGCAGAGTCCGACACGGGCGGCAATGGCAGTACGGTCGTGCCGGTGGTCACTCACCAGGGACCGGCGCTGGACATTGCCTTCCGCGTGGACTTCCTCATCGAGGCGTTGGCCGCGTTGGACACTTCGTTGGTGGGGCTGCGTTTCAACAACGCCCTCCAACCAGGTGTCATTGGGCTGGCCGATGTGGATTCTTATGTCCACGTGGTGATGCCGATGCAGTTGACGGCGAATGAGCGAAAAAGCGAATGAGCGAAGAAGCGAATCAGTGAATGGGCGAATCGATGAATCAGCGAATGAACGCTGCTTCATCGCCAATTCTGTATTCGCTGATTCTGTTTCCGCTGATTCTCTATTCAATTCACCATATCTGATCTAGGAGTTGAACTGATGAACCCTGTACTGACCTTTCAAGAAGATGTGAATCCGTTGTTGACCGAGTTGCGGCGCTATCTGGCGCAGCAACCGGAAGCTACGCTGCTGTGCAGCGTGACGAATCCGTTCCCCGGCTTGCCGCTGATCCCAGAACGCACCGAGCGCGTCTACCGCAACTACCGTCAGTATCTCCAGACGCCGTGGGGCCTCGCCGGCTACACCGACATCCGTCACTACCAGTACCCGCAGCTTTCCTACGCGGGCCTCTACACGCTGGTTGAAGCGGCGCAAGACGTCGTGTGCCCCCTGCCGATGGTACCCACACCCGGTGTGGCCGTGGTCAACCCGCTCAACGGGCTGGTCGCGGTTTACGCCGGTGACAACCTGACGACGGAGACAATGGACGGTACGCCGGTCTGGGAAGGGAAGCTGATCTTGCCCGACCGCTGGAATGCTGTCGATGTGTTGTACCAGGTACGGCTGGCGTTGGCCCAGGCGGGTGCGCCCTGGTATCCCGCGGCACTGTACGTCGAACGGGTGGCCTACCCCTGGCTCACACCGGAGGGTTTGCCCACGCAGACGGCCTACATCGCCAACGGAGAAGTGCGCTTGCCCGTCATCGGCTACGCCATCGACCCGCATACCAATGCGCTCGTGTACTTGAGCCTGGTAGGGCACAAGACGGCGGCGCGGAGCATCTGGGGATCGTTGAACACGATGCACCAGCGCAAGCTGACCCTGGAAGCGCACCAGACTCACGCCACGGTGGTCTCCTCGCATAACTACGCCACCTACACCGCCAGCGTGGACGCCGACACGGGCCTGCTGCGGATGCAGATCGTAGAACGCCGCGCCTGCGCTGCCGACGTGGAGGAGTGGGCTTACCTGGTCACTCCGCCGGGTCTGGACGCAGCCGCGGTCAACGCTGCCTTCGCCGCGCGGCTCAGCGCCGTGTTACCGATCGGCGTGCCGGCGCAGTGGGGCGGCAAGTTGCGTGAGGTCGGTGACGACCTGGGCCTGGTACGCCGCTGCTTGTATGGTGGGGACGTGGGTGCAGCCTATGCCCTCACCGCCGACGAACAATGGCTGGACTTGATCGCGGGACTGCTCCGCGACGATCCTGCCTTCGTGATTCCTGAGACGTTGTAAGCGTAATCTTACACCCCGGGGGATGCACCGTGCATTCCCCAGGTGGGAATGTACAGTGCGTCCTCCATTGGCCGATCATCAATCTGCAAATCAACAAATCTGCAAATCTAAACCGATGGAGGTATGTACAATGGCTCGACTGATCAATGCTGAAGTGTTGGGGTTCTTCGCGACCCCACCCAGTGTCACCGCGCTCATCGCGGAATGGCTACAGGCCCCGCAAGGGGACAAAATGTGGCGGCTCCTTGATCCCTGCTGCGGCGAAGGCGTCGCTGCCGCGCACCTGGCGGCCACCCTTGGCGGCCCGGTGCAAACCTGGGGCGTCGAACTCAGCCCCAAGCGGGCTGAACGCGCCGCGACGGTGCTGGACAAGGTCCACAACACCGCCTGGCAAGCCACACGGGTGAGCAAGGAGTCGGTATCGTTATTGTGGCTAAATGCCCCGTATGATACCGATTTGGACGGCGACAACAAGCGACTGGAAATCGAGTTCCTGCGCACCGCGCTGCCCACACTGGTCTACGGCGGAGTCTTGGTCTACATCGTGCCCCAACACCTGTTGGGCTACCGCGACGTGGCCCGGCTGTTGTCCGGCCACTTCGAAAACATCGTGGTGCGCCGTTTTCCTGACGGCGAGTACGAACGCTTCAAGCAAGTCGTGGTGCTGGCGCGGCGCAAGCCCTACAGCACCCCGACCGAGGAAAGCCTGGACATCCTGCGCGCCTTGCGCGACGCCGATCTGCCGCCGTTGGCCGCACCGCCGGAGCGTTGGCAACGTGAGTTGCCACCTGCACCGGTCAAAGCCAAGTGTGTGCGTATCGACCTCAGCGACCGCGAGCAGGTGGCCTTGGGCTATGCCCTGGACTGGCCGGAGGTGCTGCGCCAGGCGCTGCAACCGCAGAGCCAGACCCCTTTCTGCCCCCCGATCCCCCTCAAGAAAGGGCACGTGGCGATGCTGATGGCCTCCGGGCTGATGGGCACGTTGCTCATCCGCAAGGACGGGCAGCGGCTGCTGGTCAAGGGCCGCGTGCGCAAGACACAGGACGTGTCCACCGAGGAGACGGAGAAGGGCGACGTGATCACCATCCGCCGCGACCGTTTCACGACCACGGTGGGCGTCGTGTCTGCCGATGGTGTGCAGGTACTCGACGACGTGGCCGGGCTGACTGCCTTTATGGAAGACTACGGCGAGGAAATCGCTGCCGAAATCCTGAAGCACCCCCCGCGCTACGATCTGAAGCCGACGGCGGCGGAATGGCAGCACTTGAGCACGCTGGGCAAGAACCGCGCGGCGCTGCCGGGCCAGGCCGAAGCCGGATTGCTGCCGGTGCAGAAGCACATCGCCATTGCGTTGACGCGCACATTGAAAGCGCATAAAAATGCACTCTTGCAAGGAGAAATGGGGGTAGGCAAAACAACAGTTGGCCTGGCGACCATCGACGCACTCAACGCCTATCCCGCGCTGGTCGTCGGTCCGCCACACCTGGTGGAGAAGTGGCTGCGCGAGGCCGCCGAGGTCATCCCTGGCGTGCAGGTGCGCGAGCTGCGCAAGGTGGGACGCAATGGCGACCCTCACGACATCAACGATGCACGCGAGTTCGTCGCCGATTGGCAGGCCGGGCGCTTGGGCAACAAGGCCATCGTCGTCATCTCTGAGACCAGCGCCAAGCTGGGATCGGGCTGGCGCGGAGCCACGGCCACGCGCTACCGGCTGCTGCGTCCTAAGCCGCACCGTGACGAGGAAGAGCCGGACCCGGCGCTGGTGCAGCGGGAACGCTTTCGCAAGGCGATACGTGCGTACAAAGAAGCGCGTGTTGCGTTGAGCAAAGCCCGTGAAACCGGCGACGAGACTGCCCTGGCACAGCAACGCGCCACGGTGGAACGTCTGCACAAAGCGGCGTTGGACATCGCCACGCCCGTCCCGGTGTGCCCCAACTGTGGGCAACTCCAGGTCGGGCGCAATGGCTGGCTGTTGTCGCCCAAGCTGTTCGACCAACAGCCGCACCACTGCGACCGGCCTCACGTAGGCTGGGCGCGGGATGCGCAAGGCAGTAAGCTGCGTGACGATGACGGCCAGCCCACGTGGATCTGGGACATCGAACACGAGCACGCGCCGCGTTGTACCTGCGCGTTGTTCGAGTTTGGGGATCAGTTCCGTCGTTGGCCCATCGCCGACTACCTGCGCCGCAAGTGCCGCCACGTCTTCAAGCTGCTGATCGCCGACGAGGTGCATCAGTTCCGCAGCAAGGACAGCGACCGGGGCCGCGCCTTCCACCACTTGATTACTGCAACGCAGTATCATTTGGGGATGACGGGCACCGTCTACGGGGGGAAGTCCACTTCGGTCTTCTACCTCTTCTACCGCCTGTTCCCCCAGGTACGCGCGGCGTTCCCCTTCACCGGGGAGAAGCAGTGGGCGGCCAGGTACGGCGTGCTGGAGACGCGGCAGTATGGGACGAAGGGCGCTACCGACGACGACAGCACCGAGTTCGGGAGCTTCAACGCCACCCGGCGCGGCCACGTTACCGTCACCGAGAAGCCCGGCGTCTCCCCGGCGATCCTCTCGCAGATCGTGGATCACGCGATTTTCCTGTCCCTCAAAGACCTCGGTGTGGGCCTCCCGGCCTACCGCGAGGAAGCGTTGCCCCTGGTAATGACGCCGGAACAAGCCGGGCAGTACCAGCGGATGGAAGGGGCGCTGCGCTTGCAAGCGCGGCAGTACCCCAGTTGGCTGTCCACGTGGCTGCAATGGTCGCTCTCGCGGCCCAACTCTGCCTTCCGCCCGGAAGTCGTGGCGAAGCAGCGCCGTGACGACGATGGCAACGTCATCGACGTGACCGCGTTTATGGAGTTGCCGGAGATCGTCGCTGGAGTGGATGCCACGACCAGTTCTACGGGTGAAGTGGTGTACGTGCCTAACGGCAACGAATGCTTGCCCAAAGAAGCCTGGTTGGTGGATTTCGTCAAGGCCGAGAAAGCGGTAGGGCGCAAGACGCTGGTCTTCGTGCGCCAGACGGCCACCCGCGACATCCAGCCGCGCTTGCAGGCGGTGTTACGCCGTGGGCAGTTGCGCGCCGAGGTACTCTACGCCAACGTGGACACCCGCAAGCGCGAAGCCTGGGTCAACCGCCACGCGCCGGGGTTGGATGCCTTGATCTGCAACCCCAAGCTGGTCGAGACGGGGCTCGATCTGGTGCATTTCTGTACCATCGTGTTTTTTGAGATGGACTATGATCTCTATGGCCTCTGGCAGGCGATGCGTCGCGTGTGGCGCTTGGGACAAACCAAGCCGGTCAAGATCATCTTCACCTCGTATACCGGAACGCTGGAAGAACAGGCGCTCAGATTGATCGGCAAAAAGATGAAAGCCGCGCAGTTGCTCTACGGCGACGAGGTGGGCGGCGCAATCGTGCCCGACGATGGGGAGAACTTCCTCACCGAGTTGGCCCGCGCAGTACTCGCCGACCAAGCGTTGCCCGACCTGAAGGCGCTCTTTGCCGAGGCGCGGCCTGAAACCGGCAGTCCCCTGGGCAGCCCCACCGCGGTCAGCCCGCGCTTGCCGGTCATCAATGCCGACCAGGTGCGGCATCTGTGGGAAGCGCAGCGCGCCCGTGAGGTCGCCAAGGCGCAGCAGCGTCAGGAACGGCGGCAGCAGCGCGTCGTGCAGCAGTTGAGCGATGTCGGTCTCAACGTGCAGCAGTTGGGAATGTTCTGAGGAGGCCGCGATGTCTACTCTGAATCAACTCCCACTGTTAGATGCCGCTGTCCCCGCAGTGGCAGACCTGGAAATGCCGGTGATCTACACGTACACCCGTGCCCAAGCCTTGGAAGACGGCGTCCTCGTGGACGTGTCGGAGTTGGCGCGCGAGGCCGGCTTCGTCTGGCCGGTGGCTCTCACCACCGCGGTGTGGGCGCTGGTGGAAGACATTCCACGCCGCTACCGCGCCTGGCAGACCGTCGAGGGGCGCTTGTACGACGTCCTGTGGATGGCCTACTGTGCCATTCGCGGCGCTGACCACAGCGGCACGGAATTGCTGTACACGCTGTTGCTGGATCACGGGCGACGCCACTACCTGACGCTCAAACTGGTTACCGGCCCTGGTGACCACGGCGAGCCGGTGGTGACGATTATGTTGCCCGACGAGTCGTAACCTTTAGGGTTACGCTGAGGTTTCTGCCCAACCTGGCGACCACTGGTTGCCCATATGTAAAAGACCCTGTGTTACGACACGGGGTCTTTTTCTTTGTTTTAGCCGATCAGCGACCTGATGGGGTGCGTTTCCTTGCTGATGGCTGTGGTCATAGCCGCGTTATTACGACAACGAATGCTATTACCACACATACGGTAGCAGCCGGTAGCGCACAGTCCGGGCATATTCTGCATAGCCAGCTAACTCCTGGCTCAACGTCCCATCCTCAAGATAGGTGCGTACGATCATACCGGCTATACAAAGGACTGAACCCAATAACGCGATGCCTGACCCCACGACGAGCGGAAAGCTTACAAAGCCCACCACGCTGCCCAAATAACCAGGATGGCGCACATAGCGATAGGGGCCGCCGGTCATCACTACGTGATTCCGATCTGTTTGGATCCTGACTTCTCTTTCAAAGTGCGGATTGTGCAGCATAGCCCATTGATTCAAGGCACTGGCCACAACGTAGGCCACTATTCCCACTACAGTCAATAGCACAGGGAGTTGGCTCACATGCAGCCGCCCCACATCAAAGGCGGCCAAAGCATACATCACATAGGTAGCGCCCAACACGGCCAAGACTACAACACGATCCCACTTTTTTGCATCGGTGTGTGCTGTCTTGCGCACGTTGGCTAATTCGATGTATTCAGGATGCTTGGGCACAATGATCAACAAGCTGATGATTTGATACCCCAGGACAGTTGCCACGTAGACCCAAAAGCCCCACACCCTGATCGTCCCGGCGAGTATGAAGAACAATGCGCCCAACGCAGCCAACGCAGCGATATTTTGTATGATTCTTCTCCCAATGAACTTGAGCATTGATGATCTCGCTCTTTCATCGTGCTTGCTGACATTATAACCGTTCGTATGCGTAGACCAAAACGGGCTACCAGGCTACAACTCACCTGCAGCAGGTTAAGGAAGGGCTGTCAAACTTCACCATAAATGTTCGCCAGGTAGTGCGTTGCATCCACTCAGCCGTGGACTCGATCCATGTTGAGGAGGAGAGGGGTATGCAGAGCATACGTATCGACGCTGTATGGATGATAATCACGATCTACGAGCAAAAGCCAGCGACCGTCGGGAAGCCACCGATATATTTTTTCTTCTTCTCAACGTCCTCAGACAACGCCTGACGTGCTGCAAAGACATCACCTTACCGGTGATTGTAGAGACGATACTGCGCTTTCTCCATCTTGTATTCGTGAATGCGCGTTATCTTTGTTTCATCAAAACAGACCACGCTTGCCCCCAGGAATGAACCCAGGTTACCAGCATACATACACTCAAAGTCCCATTCCACGACAGCTATATTTTGCTGTTCATCGTACAGCAACGTCAAGATGTCCCAGCGGATGACCTTGCCCTTCCCTGGTCCACTGTGCCAGTCGTCAAACCAGCACCTCACTTCATCAATTCCCCAATAAAGGGGGCCATAACACTCCGCCACCTGGATATTGGGCGACAATGTGCTCAAGAAAAGCGCCCTATCTTGCGCAAGCCAACTTTGGCAATACTGGCGGATTAACGTCTCGGCGGCACTCCTGTCCATTGGCCTCCTCGTTTACTTACAGCACTGGTACTAGGGGCATGCCCCTTGCCCTTGAGCGTTCACCAACTCGCGCAGTATGTAACAGCCCGCTTGCGTGGGATGATCTTCGACCAAGGCCGTCTTATCCACGCCGCGCAGTAACCACAGGATGAGAGCATCGCCGCCTGCCGCACAGATAAAGGCCCCGCCCAAAAACGTTATCCACACATTGCCGCTCGCCAGTCCATAGACTGCTGGTACAATGCCCGTTAAGAAGCCCGGCATCCATGTCCCGATGCGATAAGCCCACACCGGCAGCGGTTCACGCAAGTGCGTATAGGGTGTCAAAGTGCGCCACTGGAAACCAAACCTGATCGCCGACCAGCGTTTTCTCCCGACCAACCGCCAGGTGAGCGCATGGATCAATTCGTGTAGCACGGTACCGGCAATGAGGATTCCTATCAACAGTACATTCCCCATCAACAAACGCGCCGGTTTCCCCAGCAAAGCCAGGAACTCATTAACCGGCTGCTGATAGCCCCATACGGCGACATACAGCACACCCAGCCCGACCATGATGGGCACGAGCATAAACAACGCATACCAATTGGCTTTTGCCATTGGTATGGAATAATCCTGTCGGTCATAGACTTTGTTCGCATCCGCTAGCACGGAATTCATCATCGAATCTCCTGCCCTACACTGTATCTCGAAGTATCAGCCATTGTCCTTACTGGTCGCGTTGCGACGTTTCCTACCACTGTTGCCAGGCATCAGCGTCGTAGCGAAAGTCCTGCCCGGTGATTTGAACCAGTGCATAGTAAACCGCCGCATCCATATCCTGTGATAGATGATGTTCCAACATCTCGATGAGGGCGGGAACGGCCTTCATTGCTCCCGGACCGATTTTTCCCAAGGCGTAGACAGCGAAAAAATGTCCTCCCGCTCCCTCCATCATCGTCTTGGTGAGAGCAGGAACAGCTTCCACTGCTCCCGGCCCGATCTTGCCTAACGCCTCGGCGGTGATGGTGCGAACAATATCCTCCTCGTCCTCCAAAGCCTGTATCAGTGCCGGGACAGTGAGTGTGGCCGCTGCTCTCATTTCACCCAGCGCGTAGGCTGCCGCGCCGCGTACTTCTTCGTTCTCCTCTTCCTTCAGGATTGGGATGAGCGCGGGGATAGCTTCTGGCCCGATTCGCCCCAATCGCCGGGCTGCTTCCCAACACACACCATTCTCTGTGACGTGTAAGAGTCGCAAAGCGTGCTGTATTTCCAGCGCGACCGCATCGTAAGGTGTAGCGTCTGGCGCTATCTCAACTGCCAGGATAGGCGTGGGTGTAAGTGTTACCATTACCGTGGGGGTGAGAGACGGCAAAGGCGTCTTGGTGGCAGTTGGGCTTGGTAGGGCTGTGAGTTCTGGACTTCGCAAACCGTTGCAGGCAGTTAAGACGATGACACAACAAACGATGATTATGACCTTCTTCACTAGAGGGGTTGTCATTTTCATCGGGTCGCCCATCTTTCTTATCTCCTTGCGACCATCGGTGGCTTGATGTAGAAAATCCCGGTTACGACACGGGGTCTTTTTCTTGCTCTCGTTCGGTGTAGGCAGCGGTGTATGGCAATGACATTTCTAAACCCCACCACATCGCCGCGCGCCGCAAGTCGATGTAGGCCACCACGGCGCTCCACAGCGCGACGGCCATCGCCAACAATGTCCCGACCGGCCTATGCCCCTGGGCTATGACGACGAGAGCCGCCACCGCCAGGCCAATGACGGCAACGGACAGCGCCAGGAGACGCGACGACAGGCGCGTGACCGTTACCCATTCCACCGGCCCGGCGCGCAGGTTAAGTTGTCGCCCGTCTGGCTGCCACAACGTATGGATCAACCACGACCGTAATGAGCGCAGCCCGCGTCGCCCTTCCGTGCCCGGCAGCTCAAACGAATGCCACGGCCAGCGCGCGTTTGGCTTTGGCTTGCGCAAAGCTGGCCACCACCAACGCAAGCGGAAGGGCAGCCGGTAACGCCAGGGCCAACCCTCGAAGCGCAACCGTTGCCACACTGACCAGTGCCGTGCTTTCTCCGCGGCAAAGTCGCGGATCAACCAATGCACTGTGTACGTTCCTGGCATGTCTGGCACGGGACGCGCCAATTGCATCGCCGCCAGGTCTTGCCACACCTGCATGGTCTCAGCAGTAGAAAGACCCCACAAGGCTTCTGCCAGGGCTAGATCGTGGTGCAGGAAGTAGGGCAACCGTCCTAGCGTGGTCAGGGCATATTGACTCGTGGTCCCCAACTGTTCCCAGTCCAGTTCCAACGGCGCCCACACGTTGCGGTTCTTGGTCTTCAGAAACCGGATCATTCGCAGGCGAGCATCGATGGCCTGGAGTGTAGTCTGGATTTGACTCCATTTCATATCGAGGCTCAAAGCTGTCGACGCGACTACCACGGTCGTGTACGGATGATATTCCACGGCTTGCAGAACGGCTTTCGCTGCCGGAACCTGATCTTCCGCAACCGGGACAATCTGCTTGACGAGATCCCAAGCTTCAGCGTCACTGAATTCACCGACAGTGAGCCACGCCTTTTCCGGCACGTGTAACAGGGCCAAGTCTTGCATCGCCCGGATGGTGATGACCACCACGACGCCCGCCCCCAGCGCGTGCAAAGGGCTGATATCGGTGGGATTGACGACGTTGTCCAAGAGGAGCAAGAGTGGTTCAGCGGGCAACACGTGGCGCAACGCAGTCACTGCGTCGCTGTCCGAGACATATTCATCGGACAGCTCCGCCCCAAACGCCAGCGCGATACGTTGGACCAGGCGTTGGGTCGTCGTGGTCTGCCGTATCTCAAACCAGCGCACGTTGCCGGTAAACTCAGTGTGAATGACAGGATCGTGTCCCAGGGCGGCCATGAGTGTGCTCTTCCCCGCTCCGGTCATCCCGATGATGGCAATCCAGCCGCCGGTGGCGCGCCGCGCCAGGGTCAAGTCTTTCAGCGCATCGAGCTTGGCCTGGCGGAGAACGTAGTAGTCAGGCAAGGCCGGCACGCTGCCGGCGATGTTAATGGCACGGGTTGTTTCGGCTGGTCGTTTGTGGGTGGCGAGCGTCCCCCGCCCCTGCGGATTGCGGATTTCAGCGAGGGCTTGATCACGGTAGCTAGCCATTTTTCCCTCGCGGAATAAGTCAGTAACCCATTGTTCGCCTAATTCTGGGGCGGCTCTGAAGCAGGCGGCAGCAAAACGTTGGAGGCTCTCATAGTCGCGGGGGAAATGGGGAGTGGTCTTACTTCGCCAGGAGTCCAATGTACTGCTTCCCATCAAGGCCTCTTCAGCGATGTATTGTACCCCTTGTGTGACATATCGCAGCTCTTGAGCATGCATATAGGCTCGCACACCTTGCTCAACTAGATTTGCAAAGGCGGTCGGTGTATCTTCTGCGAATCTAACATCTGTACTCATTGTCTTAACCTCACTATATCTCTAGTACTGCTTATCAGATGATAGGTTGGGGCCAAGGTTTGAGAGTGCTGAAGCAAGTATTGATCATTTGAACTAAATACGGTTCAGTTCACTCCAAACGCCCGTACTACGAGTGTCTTCTTGGCTTGTGTACCCTTATCCATCCAACAAACACTTCAAGTATAGACCCCACGCACGCATTTGGGCCTGTCAATCTATCGTCAATATCTTTCTCCCAGTTAGGAAAAATTGTCGCGCGAGTGAGGAATAATTCCTAACTGTACCAGGCGTCAAATGGCACGACTTAGGTTACGATGTGAGATACCTGGCTGACTTTCAGTTATTTTAAAAGATAAAAACAAAAGGTCAATACCAGCACGGCACTTTAGCAAGTTAGAACAACGGTCAAGTTACGCTTGGTATGCAAATTGGGGCTTGACAGTTCCGTAGATGGAACTATAATAAAGCTATGGAATTGGATGTTGCTCAGCCGGATACGCAAGAAGACTGGTCGGCAGAAACTTTGTCACAAGCTGCCAAAGTAAGCAGCTCGTATGTGCGACGTTTGTGTCGTAAAAGGATTCTTAGATGTCGTAAGTTCGCCGGTTCTTGGCTAATCCCTTATCAAGAAGGGCAGCGATGGCTAGAAGAATGTGTTGAGAAATCCAAAGCAACATCCGAGGAAACGACATTAACAACTGAAGCATAACTTAAGGGCACGCCTGGTGGGTGTTACCAGCACCCACCAGACGCTAACCCGACCGTTGACTAAGGCAACGGTGGGCTACCCTGATTATACCATGAACGCTATGGTGTGTTGCGCCGGTTTGCCGGCGCATTGCACCTCCTTGAGGTTATCAGACTCGGGGTGATTGCGTTACAGGGCGTATGACGGCCTACCTATGCCAGACAACGGCACAGTAGGCCGTTTTTGTTTGCCTGTAACCCAAAGCTAAACCTGGATCAATTACCAACTCAAGGAGGAACACACTATGTATACTGGAATCGACATTGGCTACAATGCCACCAAAGCGGTGACCGAGCGTCGCCGCACCACCTTCCCCTCAGTGGTCGGCACCCCCGACCGCGCCAGCTTTGCCCTCAACGGCAATGGCGAGAATGCCCTCGTCCTCGTTGCCCCCACCCACACCCTCGTCGGCGAGGAGGCTATCAATCAGTCGCGCTTCCTCAACCGCCGCGAGGACCGTCGCTGGATCGAGAGCGACGAGTGGCTGACACTGTTCCACGCTGCCCTCACCGAATTGACCGCGGCGACCGCCGTGGACATCGACCTGGTGACCGGCCTCCCCGTGGCCTTCTTCAGCGACAAGGCCCAAGTTCAGGAACGTCTCTTGGGCGAGCATCGCGTACAACGCGAAGGCCGGCGCGGGCAACTTCTGCGTGTCACCAATGCGCGCGTCATCCCGCAGCCCTTTGGCTCGCTCCTCGCCGAAGTCCTCGACGAACACGGGCAGATTCAGCGTCCCGACCTGGCGCACGCCGCAGTGGGCCTTATCGACATCGGCGGCAAGACGTGCAACTTGCTCAGCGTCAGTCACCTGTCGGAGATTGGACGCGAAACGGCTAGTGTGAACATCGGCGGTTGGACGTTGGTGCGCGCCGTGCGGCAATGGCTGGCGCAAGCCTACCCTGGGTTGGACGACCTGCGTGACCACCAATTGGCGGCGGCGATCCAGGCACGCAGCATCCGCTACTATGGTGAACCCGTGGCCGACTTTGCACCCGTCGTGGATGACCTGGCATCTGACCTCGCTGGGCAGATTCTCGGTGAAGCCTCGCACCTGTGGAACGGTGGGGCGACGTTGGATGCCATTCGCCTGACCGGCGGCGGCGCACTGCTCCTGGGGACGCACATCCAGCGCCATTGGCCGCACGCGCAGGTCGTGGCGGAGCCGGTCTACGGCAATGCGCTGGGGTACTGGAAGCTGGCGCGCCGTTTGTGGGGCAAGTAATACTTTTTCATACGGCCTGACGCCCGGAAGTATGAAAAAGTATTAACAGATGAGGAGACCACAATGTTAATCCGACGCACGTTTACTCTGGATACCCAACGCGACGCGACGTTGCTGGCCTGGCTGGATGCCCAGGACAATCAGAGCGAGACAGTCCGCGCTGCGTTGCGGAATCTCTATGATGCCTCCCAGGTGACGTTGGCCGACGTGTACCGCGCGGTACAGGCGGTGGAACAGCGGTTGGCGGACGGGGTAGCGTTCAATGCGGCTGCGTCTGATCCTACACCGGTCGAAGACCCCGACCTGGCCGACGCGCTGGACCACTTGGGGTTGTGATAAGGAAAACCAACGTAGGTGAAAGGAAAGGTAAGGTGAACACGATGCGTAGTCTACGTCCGTATCTCGAAATGCGCGCCGATATGGTGGAGTCAGTCCTTGCTGCCCACCACGTACCCGGTCGTGTGACCGGTGGCACGGTCGGCCCACAGTTGATCCGCTTCTTCGTACAGCCCGCACCGCACGTGCGCTTTGCTGGCATCCAACGCCTGAGCGAAGACCTGGCGCTGGGCTTGCGCGTCCCCCAGGTGCGCATCAGCCGGGGTGTCGAAGGGGTCATCCTCGAATTCGCCAATCCCAACCCCCAGCCGGTGACGTTGCGCGGCCTGTTGCAGGAGACACAGCCCTTACCGGTGGCGACGGCGCTGTTGGGCCTTAATGAGGACGGCGCGCCCTTGCTCGCCCGCCTGCCCGCGCCTGACGTAGCGCACATCCTCATCTCCGGGACGACCGGCTGTGGCAAGTCGGTGCTGCTACGCACCATCGCCGCCAGTTTGCTGTATGGCAATGCTCCCGATGCTGTACGGCTCTTGCTCCTCGATCCCAAGGGACGCACTTTTCCGCCCGCGTTCACCGCCGCACACCTGGTGCGACCGGTGATCACCGCGCCTACCGAAGCGGTGGAAGCCTTGCGATCTCTGGTGCATCTGCTGACGGTCCGCGACCGCAAGGGCGAGACCTTGCCGCACATCGTCGTGTGCATCGACGAACTGGCCGATCTGATGATGAGCGGGGATGGGATTGGCGCGCAGTTAGAACGCCTGGTGCAGCGCGGGCGGGAAGCCGGATTGCACCTGGTTGCGGCGACGCAACGGCCATCGGCGGCGATCCTGTCGGGCATCGTGCGCGCCAACTTCCCCTTACGGTTGGTGGGGAAAGTGGTGAGCGCCGAGGACGCGCACATCGCTGCCGGGCGCGGCGGCACAGGGGCGGAACGCTTACACGGCAAGGGCGATTTCCTGGCGGTACAGGGGGAACTGACGCTGCGCTTCCAGGTGGCCTACAGTACGGTACAGGACTTGCCGGGCAATGGTCAACCCGCGTCGCTACCGATGTTAGCCTTGCCGGAAGCGCCAGAGGAAGGAACATCGCCATCGCCCGACGAGGTGGCGCAGTTGGCGGCGCGGCTCAAGCCGTGGTGGACGCAACACGGCGGGGAGTGGGGCAGCAAGAGCAAAGCCTTGCACTACCTCTTCGGCGAGAATGTGTCAGCCGGAGGCTGGCATTGGCAGATGACCCAGGCGGCGATTGACCGCCTCAATACTTCTTCTACGCGAAATTCTACGGCCCACAATGACCTGGCAGAGGATTAGAGGGCGTAGGAATCGGCGAAGAAGAAGGATAACACAGGGGAGGTAACGATGCGTATTCGAGACAATGGCTATGGTTATTACGGTGAACGCCCACGATTGGGACAACGTATAGGCCGGTTCATAGCCCTGATGGGGGTGGTGTTTGCGGTGACGATGGCCGTGGTGGTGATCCAGCGGCTCAGCGATGACACACTGGCGCTGATCATTGGCTTGTTGCTGGCGGGCGTGCCTTTGCTGACCATTATCGGGCTGCTGATCTTTGTGTTGGCCCGGCGAGGACAGCGCCAGCCGCCGCAGCAAGTAACGATTCCGCCGATCATTATGCAGATTCCGCAACAGCCCCAACCGCCTGCCCTGCCGGACTACGGCTTGCCGTGGGAAGGGACAGCGCAGCGGACAGGGGGAAGGCAGTGGGAAGTCATTGGGGAGGAGTGAGCAAAGATCTGATGCTTACTAGGTCCTCGAGTTTTTTCTAAAGTCAAGATAAAAGCGCAAGGGTAGCCCCCCTGATATAAAGAACATAAGGAGCACAAGATGGCAAAGCGAGCAGTAATATATGCAAGAGTGTCTGGAAATGACCGTGTAAGGACCGGAGGAGAAAATTTGCAAGGGCAAATTCGGCTCTGTCGTGAATATGCTAACAAACAAGGATATTACATTATCACAGAGCTTGCTGAGGATGATCGGGGAGCCAGCGGTGCAACCTTTGATTTGCCTGAGCTTTCCAAAGCCTTGAATATGGCACGTGCAAGTCAGTTTGACATACTTATCGTACGCGAACTGGATCGACTCTCGCGTGACCTCGCCAAGCAGTTGATAGTTGAGCAAGAGCTAATGCACGCTGGTGTATCTATCGAGTACGTGTTATATGATTTTCCAGATACACCAGAGGGACGGCTCAATAAAAATTTACGGGCTATGCTTGCAGAATATGAGCGCGAGAAAATAACGCAGCGAATGACAAGAGGTAAAAAACGAAAGGTTGAAAGTGGAGAGGTACTAATTGCCAAACGGCCACCTTTTGGGTATAAGGAAAAAATCGACGAAAACGGACGAAAGACACTCGAAATCAACGAGGAAGAGGCAGAAATCATACGGTTGATTTATCAACTATATACTGTAGGAAATGAGGAACATGGCCCTTTGTCTATTGGTGCAATTGTTAGAAAGCTTACAGATATGCGGGTCGCAACATATTCGGACAGAAGACCAGCAAAACATTGTGCTGCAAAGACAATAAATGGCTATGGAGAGTGGAACAGAAGTTCAATTTTAAAGTATCTATCCAGTGCAACTTATATCGGTACTTGGAAGTTTAACAATTGTGGGGATCCAATCACAGTAAAAGTACCACAAATAGTAGATACTGAAACCTGGAAAGCTGCTCAAAAACGGAGAAGCAAAAACAAGCATTACGCCAAGCGTAATCATCAGGGACCACATTTATTACGATACAGAGTAAGGTGCTTTCATTGTAATTACAGTATGGCAGCAAAAACTCGATACTACAAGAATGGCAGGGTATATAACTATTATGTTTGCCATGCTCCTGATAGAAGAGTCGAGTGTCCAGGCTCCTCGCTTGAGGCTACACAAATCGATGAAGCGGTATGGAACTGGATATGCAGTGATATACTTCAAGATCCGGCCAAAGTGTTGGTGGGTTTACAAGAGCAACAGGCAATCCGAGAAGAAGCGCTAGAGCCGCTGCGGGCAGAACTTTATGCTACACTAGGTCTGGTAGCAGAGCGAGAAGGAGAACTTAAACGTTTATTGCCACTATATTTAAAAGGGACTTATGATGAAATCTGGCTAGGACAGGAAAAAAGTCGTATTGATCAAGAACTCACGAAGTTGCGATATCGTCAATCCGAACTCGAAATTATGTTGAATGAACAAACACTGACCGATGATGTAATACAGTCGATCCTGAAGTTTGCCCAGATAATAAAACAACAGCTAGATAGATTGTCTCACAACGAGGAAGACAAAAGACATCTACTTAATATGTTAAACGTGCAATGCGAACTTGAGAGAGTAGATAGAAATACGGTCAGAGTTCACGCCCATTGTATACTTGGTGATGATTCTTTTGTGACCACGCCTACCTGATCGTATGATGCGGGGCGCGGAAAGGCCGGATTTGGATGAGCGGCGTGTCCGCCGAGAGCTGATCCGCCACGCTGTAGATGCGCGTCACTTCAAGCGCCTCTTCCAGTGAGAGCCGGGGCAGGATGCCGGGGAGCGCGCGCGCCATCAACGTCTTGCCCGCGCCGGGCGGCCCCACCATCAGCAGATTATGTCCTCCAGCCGCCGCCACTTCGAGCGCGCGTTTGGCATGTTCCTGTCCCTGGATTTCGGCGAAGTCTACCGCAGGCGGTGAGGGTAATTCGGCGTAATGGTCTGCCGGAGAATAGGGCGTGATCGGCGCGAAGCCTTGCAGGTGCGCGACCAGGCTCGCCAGCGATGCAACCGGGTAGACGTGCAGGCCGGGGATCAACGCCGCTTCTGCTGCGTCTTGAGCGGGAACATATAGCGTGGCGACCTCGCTGTGCCGCGCCATATCCGCCACCGGCAGCACACCGCGCACGTGACGCAACGTGCCATCGAGCGACAGCTCACCCATCAGGATGGCGTTGTCCAGCGCGTCGGGTGGTAGTTGCCCGCTTGCCATCAAAATGCCGATGGCGATGGGCAGGTCGTAGGCCGGGCCTTCCTTGCGCAGGTCGGCGGGGGCCAGGTTGATGGTGATGTGCTTGTCGCCGGGAAAGGTCAGCCCGCTGTTGCGGATCGCAGCGCGCGTGCGCTCAGTGCTTTCGCGCACGGCGGCGTCTGGCAGCCCTACGAGGGTGAGGATGCCGGCCTGCCCGGCGCGCCGGACATCAACTTCAACATCAATGGGCAAAGCTTCCAGCCCCAGGACGGCGGCGCTGCCAATTTTCGCCAGCATCACGTCACCTACTGGATAGCGACCTGGTCGCTGGACGCCAGGTCCTTACGCAACGCCTGAAATTGCTGTTCCAGATTGATCAGGTTCTTTTGCGCTTTGGGGTCGCCGTGGTTCATGCGGTGCCAGGCAAAGGCAGCTTCGGTTACTTTTTGTTGATACCGCTGAACTTTCCACCAGCCTTTGACGTCACCTTTGAGCAAGATAGTCAGGCGGGCGATGCGCCGCCGGAACGTGGACTTCAGGACATCAATTTCTGCCTGCGGAATGATCTGGAGTTTGGCAAGTTCCTGGCTGTAGGCGACGATGCGTTTGCGTTCCAGGAAGAACGACCAGATCGCAATGGCGAGCATAAACAGAACGCTCCCCCAATCGCCGACTACCGCGATCAACAGGGTGATCAATCCGCCGGCGTATCCTGTAAACGTGGCGAAGGTGTTGTGGAAGGCATGGGTGACGATCGCCATCCCAAAGCCCACCAGCACCAGGAGCGTTTTGAGCGCCTTGTTGCGCACTTCCAGCGCCAGAGCGATGCCCAGGCCGGTGAAACCGGTGTACATTGCGTGATTGAGGCCAAAGAGCACGGCGCGCAAGAAGGCCAACGTTAGCACACCGCCGAGTCCTTCTTCGGCGTATGCGCTGAACAGGTAAAAGATGTTCTCGACAGCCGCGAAGCCGAATCCCACAATACCGCCGTAAATGAGGCCATCCATCGGGCTGTCTATCTCGCGGCGCAAGAAGATCAGCAGCGTCAACAGCGCAAGCGCCTTGACGCCCTCTTCCACCACCGGCGCGACGACCGAAGCGCCGAGCAGATCATAAGTCAGTTGGTTAGGGCTGATGGCGACGACAGGGATATCCAGAATGATTTCAAAGATCAAGGCCAGAATGATCGAAGGGACTGCGCCCCAGAGGAACGCGGCAATCAACAATGCCAGCGGCTCTTTTTCATACCGGTCGAACCACCACAAGACAACCGCGTAAATGAGCATCGGTCCCAGACTTAGGAACAGGATCAAGAGCACATCGAGCATCGTCGTTCCTCCTTGTCGAATTGTCAGTCGTTAGTCGTTTCGTCCGTTGAGCAGAAAGTGCGCTGGTCCAAAAGATGCAGGAAGCAAGATGCAGGATATAGAAAACCTCTTACTTCCTGCCTCTTGCTTCTTGCCTCCTGCCTATCCTTTACGCCGCAGGCCATTCAACAGTGCGGCAAGGCCGCCTAGTGCGACAAGGCCGCCGCTGAGAATCGCCGCGCCCTGCAAAACGGTTTTCTTCTCTACACTCGGCAGCACGGCGCCTTCCAACCCTGCCTCGGCCCCGTATTGGCTGAAGAGTTGACCCCACGGCGTCTTGAGCGCCGCCTCCACCCGCTTGCGCCCTACCACTGGATACCAGTAGACGTTGTGATAGAAATTGCTGGCGAAGTACGACCACGGCACAATTGGCCCGCGCAGCAGCAGCGCCTCGAACGGTTTCAGCATCCCCTGGTAAATCATCTTCTGCCCTCGGCTGGCGAAGGTGTCATCGGTTTGAAAACACCAGCGTTCCGTGCAGACGTCCAAATCGCCGACGAACTCGATGTCATCGGGATTGCCTACGCCCAGTCCCAATTCGTGCGCGATGCGGATAAACGGCAGCGTCATCGGATCGAAGCCCTGGAGCAGCGCCGACGCCGCGTCAATGGCGACCTGGTCAGATGAAGCGAGCAGCACATTCTTCTCGTGCCAGTGCATCGCGCGCGGACCGGGGCCATCGCCGGCAAACGTGCCGTCCATCACCGCGAAGAGGCCGGGGTGGATGTCCTGCTGGATCGTGAGCAGGTCCACCAGCGTCTCGTGAATGACGCTGTGCGTCCAGTGGCGCTTGCGACCGAGCAGCCCGCCGAACGCATTCTTCATCGCGCCCGTGATGGTCGTAAAGACGTGCGTTTTTACTGTGGGCAGGTGGATGATGTTGTTGCCGATGAGGATTTCGGGGATGTAGACGCCTTCTGGATAGACATCGCCGAGCACGAGAAAGGGCTGCTTGGGTTCGTAGCGCACCCAGGGCACTTCTGGTTTGTAGATGTAGGCGCAGGGGACGCCGTACTTGTCGGTGACGTAGCGCTGCTTGTTGTTGGCCTCGCCGTCGGAAGTATCCACGACGACCGTATCGTTGTGGACGCCGAGTAGGTCGGTGTAGCCGTCGGCCTGGAGCTTGCGGATGACGCCTTCCAGTTGCCAGGGGGCGGTGGAACATGCCGGATACCACGTCTGCCACGAAATGTTGATTTTGAGCAGCGTTTTATGGTCAGCGGGCAGGACTGCGCGGTAATTCGCCAGCTCCATCAACCGGGCGTAATCGTCCAGCACCGTCTCCGGCGTTGTGCGGACAATAGCGACTTTTCCACGACCGGGGAATGATTTGTGGGCCATAATTCTCTCCTTCCAAAGTCGAAAGTCTAAAGTCCTCAAGCCCAAAGTCTTGAAGAGGTCCAATAGACACTTTCACGTGTCCAGAGTATAATCTTTTTGAATTTTATGTCCAGTAAATAACGGAGGCGCCGATGAGAATTCTCCTGACCGGGCACAAAGGCCAGCTTGGACGGACGCTGCTGCCTTTGCTGAGCGCGCACGACATTTTGGGCATTGATCTGCCCGAACACGACATCACCGACCGCGCGGCGTTGCTCGTGCTGGCGCGGGACTTCCGCCCGGACCTTATCTTGCACGCGGCGGCATTGACGAACGTGGATGGCTGCGCCCGCGACCCGGCGCTGGCTTATCGCGCCAACGGTATGGGGACGCAGAATGTGGCGCTCGCTGCCGCCGAGGTTGCCGCGGAGATGCTCTACGTGAGCACCAACGAGGTTTTTGATGGCCGCGCTGCTGAACCGTACCATGAATGGGCCGCGACCCATCCTATCAACGCTTACGGTCGCTCCAAGCTGGCGGGCGAATGGTACACGCAGCACCTGCTCCGGCGCTTCTACATCGTGCGGACGGCGTGGCTCTACGCGGCGGGCGGGCGCAATTTTCCGCACCGCATCATCGAGCTGGCGGACGAGCGCGGCAGCCTCAACGTTGTCACCGATGAGATAGGCAGCCCTACCTACGTGGTGGATATGGCGCGTGCGCTCGTTGCTCTGCTCGAAACGCACGCTTATGGCATCTATCACCTGGTTAATGAGGGCAGCGCTTCCCGTTACGAATTTGCCCAGGAAATCCTGCGGCTGAGCGGGCGCGCGCATATCCCTCTCGCGCCTATCACTTCGGCGGACTTCCAACGCGCCAGTACCCCGCCCCTCTACGCGCCCCTGGCGAACAATGCCGCTGCCGCTCTCGGCATCCGTCTGCGCCCGTGGCAAGCAGCCCTCGCCGAATTCTTGCAAGAGACGGGGTATGCACAGTGAGCGAACCAGCGAATCAAAGAATCAAAGAATCAGCGAATCAGCGAATCAAAGAATCGGCGGAATTCGCTGATTCGCCCATTCGCTCATTCGCTCATTCTTCATTCGCTGATTCTTCATTCGCCCACTCGTTCATTTCCGTCATCATCCCCAACTGGAATGGCGCTCATCATCTGCCGGTGTGCCTGGACAGTTTGCAGCGCCAAACCTATCCTGAGGTTGAGGTCATCGTGGCGGATAATGGCTCGCAGGATGATTCCTTCAAAGTCTTGAAACGTTATCCTGCTGTGCGGGTGCTGGCGCTCGGCGAGAATCGAGGCTTCACGGGTGCGTGCAATGCTGGATTTCACGCTGCGCGCGGCGAAATTCAGGTTTTGCTTAACAACGACACCGAAGTGGATCCCCACTGGCTGGCCGAGATCGCGGATGCTTTTGCGCGTTACCCGGCGGTGGGACTGGTTGCGTCGAAGATGTTGCTCTTCGATCAGCGCGACACTTTTCACACCGCGGGCGACTACGTCACGCCGGACGGGCTGGCGCACAATCGCGGCGTCTGGGAAAAGGATGAAGGCCAGTACGACCACGCCGCCTACGTCTTCAGTGCGTGCGGCGGCAGCGCGGCCTACCGCCGCACGATGCTTGACGAGATCGGCCTGCTGGACGATGATTTCTTCTTCTCTTTTGAGGATGTAGACCTGGCGTGGCGGGCGCAACTGGCGGGCTGGCGTTGTCTCTACGTGCCGCGCGCCGTCGTCTACCACAAACTCAAGGCTTCGGGTGGGGGCGTTGTTGCTTCATTTCATGATGGGCGTAACCGCATCTACACGTTGCTGAAGAATTATCCCGGCGATTTGTGGCGCATCCATTGGCGCTCGGTGCTCGGCGCGCAGCTCAAACTGGCGTGGGAGGCGCTGCGACTGTGGCGCGGCGCGGCGGCGCGGGCGACGTTGCGCGGCATCGCAGCCGGGGTGGGGGGCATTCCGAAAATGTGGGCGAAACGGCGCGCTATTCAGGCAATGCGGCGTGTGGATGCCGCATATCTGATGCAATTAATGGCTCCGCCTTATGAAATCCCCTTGCTCTGAGAGCATTTTGTCTGCGCCAACGTCTCCTGCATAACCCGGCAGCGGTCGTGCCACAACGTCTCATACTGCTCCGGCGTGATGACGCGGCCTGCCAAATCCGCGATCGTGCGGATGCCCTCCGCCAGGCACCAGTCCACGCAAATCTGATAGGCCTCCCAGTCCAGTTCATCCTCGTCCCATACCACCGGAATCTCCGTGAACCCTTGCCGGTACGCCGCGAACGCGCGCGTGTGCCCGTCGGTGTAGATCACGCGCCCGTGCAGTGATTTGATGGGAACCGGTTCCAGCATTTCGAGGCGCGGTGGCCAGTGCGCCAGCACGTGCGCCAGCTTCGCCTCACTGATGTACAGTTGGCTGGGTTGAAGCTGTGTCAGGGGGAAGAAAGTCATATTTCACGCTTGCCTGCCCCCGAGACGGGGGCAGTGAGCAACATTCTGCCGCAAAGTCATATAGCTCACGCTCGCCTGCCCCCGTCTCGAGGGCAGTGAGCAACATTCTGCCGCAAAGTCATATAGCTCACGCTCGCCTGCCCCC
>DAOLUH010000003.1:0-28399 GCA_035420085.1 Anaerolineae bacterium | reverse complement strand
CATATAGCTCACGCTCGCCTGCCCCTGTCTCGAGGGCAGTGAACAACATTCTGCCGCAAAGTCATATAGCTCACGCTCGCCTGCCCCTGTCTCGAGGGCAGTGAACAACATTCTGCCTCATATGGCTGCTCTGCGCCCCCGTCTCGGGGGCGCAGAGCGCACATTCATTCCTCTGCGTCGCTTTCCAGATCGAACAGCATTTCCAGCAGATCGTCAGAGAGCGCATCCAGACGCTTTTTGTCGCGGTCGGCCTGCGCCATGCTAATGTCAATGACCATTTGCGCTAACACCGCCCGGCTGTCGGGCGCGAGCGTGCCACTATCCAGCAGCCGGTGCGCGCGCGCCATCAATGTGGCGTCGGCCTCCAGCGGGACGATGGGCTCGACCGTGTGGACAGACCCGGCTTGATACGCATCGCCCAGGTTCGTCTGCGCCTCGCTGATCTGCGCGGCGCTCAAGCGCGTGGGCGAGGCTTCCACGGTGATGTTTTCCTGGCGTCCCGTCTTACGATCCTGCGCTGTCACCTTGAGGATGCCGTTCACGTCCATATCGAACTTCACCGTCACCTGCGCCAGCTCCCCTGGATGTTCCGGCTCTAGGTCGGTAACCAGGAAATTCCCTAACAGTGTGTTCTGCGATGCCACTGGTTGTTCGCCCTGATAGACCTTAATTTCGATCGTGTCTTGCTCGGGGAAAAGCGTCATAAACACATCCTCTTTGGTGACAGGGATGGTGGTATTGCGGTGGATGAGCACCTTGTAGCGGTCGGGAATGATGTGCCCCAGGCGGGGTTCGGCCACGGCGATGCCGAGCGAGTAGGGCGTCACATCCACTAGAATGGCGTCAATGGGTTCTCCGGCGATGATGGCAGCCTGCACACCGGCCCCCAGCGCCACCACTTCTTCGGGATTCAACGTCATACGCGGCTCAGTATCCAGGTAATCGGCGACCAGCTCCCATACCGCCGGCACCCGCGATGAGCCGCCGACCATCAACACCTGCGTTAGTTCGTCGGCGCTCACGCCAGCGTCGGTCAGCACGCGGTCAATGGATTCGGTGGTTTGTTGCAGCAAGTCGGCGATGGCTTCCTCGAACTCGTGACGACTGACCTCATATTCCAGGTGCAGCGGGATGCCGCGCTTTTCGGCGATGTATTCTTCGCGGATCCACGCGAACGGGTGATCCGACAGCGTGATTTTTGCCATTTCGGCGGCGCGTTGCAAGCGTGCCCACGCCCGGCGATCTTCCCGCAAATTAACGCCGTGCTGTTCCTCAAATTTCGCCGCCACCAGCCGCGCCAACCGCTCGTCGAAGTCGTCGCCGCCCAAATGTGTGTTGCCGTGGCTGGCGCGCACTTCCACGATGCCGTCCATCAATTCCACCAGCGACACGTCGAACGTGCCGCCGCCCAGATCGTAGACCAACGCCAGTTGATCCTGCCCCAGGTTCAGCCCGTAAGCCAGCGCCGCCGCCGTCGGCTCGTTGATGATGCGGCGCACGTTGAATCCGGCAATCTCGCCGGCGTCGCGGGTAGCCTGGCGCGCTGCGTCGGAGAAGTAGGCCGGCACGGTGATGACGGCGTCCGCGACCGCGCCGCCCAGGTTTTGTTCGGCGATGCGCTTCATTTCGCGCAGGATGAAAGCCGAGACCTCCTGCGGGCTGAACATCCGTCCGCCCATCGTGACGCGCATCGCGGTGCCCATCGAGCGTTTGATCGAGCGCACGGTGTTATCGGGATCGAACACGTACTGGTTGCGGGCCGGCGTGCCGACCAGCCATTGGCCGCTTGGGGCATAGCCGACCACAGATGGTGTGATGCGCTCGTCGCCATTGGGCAGCATCACCGGGATGCCGTTGCGCACAATCGCAACGCCGGAGTTTGTTGTTCCTAAGTCAATGCCTACAATTTTGCTCATCGTTTCCTCGAGTTAGTCTTGCGAATCAGCGAATTTGCGAATCAGCGAATCTAAGAATCAGCGGATAGGCGTCTTGCCTCCTGCATCTTGCCTCTTGCATCTTGCCTCATTCTTTAGGACGGTAGACGACGACGTCTGCATAGCGCAGGACGCGGTCGGCGGTGCGGTAGCCCCGGCGATCCTCGGCGACGACCATACCGGTGGTGGCGGCGGCGCCGTTCGCGCCGTTGCTGTCCGCCGTTGTCGCCACGGCGACGTGCTGGTACGGGTCGAACATCTGCCCGACGGTGGGGATGGGGGTGACGCCGCCGTTTTCCAGCACTGCCAGCAGCCGGTCGCGCACCAGGCGCAAGCCATCCAGCCAACTGCTGAGTTTAGCGCGGTCGGCGGGCGAAACGAGAATCGCCTGCGCCGCCGTGAGGCTGGGCGATTCCGCCGCTTTATCGCGCGCCGCCAGGTAGCGCTGGCCGCTGGCGATGGCATTGTCCAGGCCGTCCAGCGCCGGCAAGAGCGACTGCAACCATTCCTGCCGCGCTGCGCTTACTTTTTCATCCGCTAACTTCTCGACCAATTCGGCTTGCTGCGCCTGCTGCGTTTCCAACGCGGCCAATGTTTTTTCGACGCGCTCGGCCTGCTCTTCAATCAGCATATTGGTCTTGAACTGCGCCTTGCCGAGTTTACGCACTTCTTTCTCCAACGTGTCCTGATCGGCGGGCGTCTGGCGCGTGGCGATGTCCCTTTCCAGGCGGGTCAATAAGTCGGCTAATGTGGCCCACACACGTCGGCGGTCGCTCATAGTTGAACCGGGCGATAATCCTTTTTGAAATTAGTCTCCCCCAGGTCGCCGTGCTGTTGCAGCAAACGCCAGATGTCCTCGACGTGCAAATCGAGATCGAGCTTGCGGGGACGTTTGCGCGGTTCCCACGGCGTGGGCGGCTGGAAGAGGAACAGATCGGTGACGGCCTTCGCGTCAGCGGTACGCAGCTTTTCGTAGGCGGCGCGGATCAACTTGAAAGTGTCCGGATGCTCTTCGGGCGAGTGTTCGCGCACCAACGCAAAGTAGGCGCGCTTGATTTCGTGCGCCGTCGCGCTCCGGTGCAAGCCCAAGACTGCATACGGATCGTTGCTGGTCAGGTTGGGCGTCAATTCCCCGCGCCGGGGTTGGCGCTGCGCCTGGGGATCAATATCGGAAGGGATTGAAGAAGTCATCGTCATCGTCAAACTCCTCATCGTCATCCGCGAAATTGGGGAAAGGCAACATGCTGGGATCGCCGCTCAGCAAACCTGGTGCCAGCCCCCGCAGCATCATATTCAGCAGGTCCGGCGGTATATCGAGTAGATCGCGCGTCATCTTCACCTGTTGAAGCTCATCCGGGTCTCTGGACTTACGGGCGGCTTGCTCGGCCTCGCGCACGTGACGGTGCGCGGCTTGCGAATCGCCGCGCCGCAGTGCGAGCATCGCCAGCGACGTGCAGGTGCGCACCATGTCTTGTCCGGCGGCGAAAGCGCGTTCCAGATAGCGCTGCGCCACGTCGAGGAAGGGCGAGAGCGCCAAAAGCTGCCCGATTTTTGTCAGCGGCGCTTCTTCTGGCGGCGTCACTTCCACGGCGCGGTCGAGCCAGGGCAACCCCAACGCTTCCTCTATCTCCATCGCGTAAATGCCTTGCGCGAGATAGAAATCCATCGGGATGTTTTTGACTACAGTTTCGGCCTGGCGCATCAGTTCCCACGCCCGCTCTGGCTTGTGTTCGTCCAACCAGACGTGGATGAGTTGCTCGTACACGCGCAGATCCTGCGCGCCGTGGGTGAGCGCCTGCCTAAAGTAGGATTCGCCTATCTCCTGGCGTCCGGTCCAATAATAGCACCCACCCAGCCGGGCCAGCAGATAGCCGTCGTTGGGTTGATATAACAGCGCCTCGTTGAAGTTGCTGATGGCCGCGTCATAATTCGACCACGACAACGAGTTTTCACCCTGATCCAGATAGTAATCTGCGAGGCTCTGTCGGGCTTCTACATTATCCGCATCGAGCGCCAGGACGCGCTTCCAGTAAGTGGGCGCGCTGCGCGCGTTCCACCAATTGCCGCTCTCCTTCACCACTTCTCCCATACGCAGCAGCGCGGGGATGTAGTCCTTGTCTTTTTCCAGGACGCGGTGCAATTCGTTCTCCGCCGCCCAGAAGCGCCCGTCGTTGATCATCCCTTCCACCAGGGCCATGCGCGTTTCCAGACTGTCGGGGTTCCACTTGACGGCCTGCTTGTAGACGTTGATGGCCTCTTCGTACTCGCCGGCCTTGACATAACATTCAGCGGCGCGCTTCCACAGCAGCGACACCTGCTCGTCGGTGATGGCGTCGGCGTGATCGGCCTTGCGCGGGCGGCGGCGCAGGGCCTCGCGCCACATCTCCCCGGCGGCGATGAAGTCTTCGGCCTTCTCGTGAGCCAGCGCCAGGTTGTAGGCCAGCCGGAAGCTGCCGCCGTCCAGGTTGCGGGCTGTTTCCCAGTGCTGGAAAGCTTTTTCCCATTGGCCGGCCGAAGCGGCCTGATACCCTAGTTTTTGGTGAATGTGCGCGAGCATCTCGTCGCGCCGGCTGTCATCCGGGATGTGCCGGGCAGATTCGTTGGCAGCGACCAGCGCGCTTGTGACGTCGCCTTCGCTGAGCCGCTGTTCGGCCAGACGGTGATAGAGTTCGCCGAGATTCTGTGCGAGGTGTGCCGTGCGGTGGCCCTGCGCGTAGGCCTCCGTCCATTGCTTGCGCGCTTCGTCCCACGCTTCGGCTTGCGCAGCGAGCGCGCCCAGGTAATAACGAGCGACGTTGGCTTCCTGCGGCGACGTGGGCGACCGGAGCGCCTCTTGCAGCAAGGCGCGCGCCTTCTCCGCTTCGCCGCTATCCAACGCGACCAGCCCTTGCCAAAGTCGCGGGGCATCTGGATCGAGCGTATAGGGGCGGCGACGAAAGGCGGTTGCCGAACGCAACATCGCTTTTTCGTGCTCGGCAAGATCGCCCCACACCGGTCGGGTAGCCGGATCGAGGCCCTCTTGCAGCAGCGCCAGCGCCAGCGGATAGGCCGCCCGGCGCGCGAAGGGGCTGTTCGGCTTTTGGCGCACCTTTTCGTAGTGGATGATGGCCGTTTTCAGATCGCCGCTGCGTTGGGAGGCCAGGCCCAGGTGATAGGCGTAACATTCATCGTCAGGACACAATTCGACCGCGCGGCGCAGGTCGCTCACCCCGCCGGCGATATCAGGCTGTGGCCTGGCGAGTTGCTCCTGGCTGCGCCGGAAGTAGGCTTCGGCCAGCGCCGTCGCCGGCAGCATATCTGGCGCTTGGGCGCGCACCCGCTCCCAGGTCTCGACGGCCTGGTTGTAATCGCCCATGCGGAAGGCATTGCTGCCGCGCGTGCGCAGTGTGGCGGCGCCTTGCCGGCTGGCCGAGGATTTCGTATGTTTCTTACGTTTTGTCATAGTTCTCGCTTTACGTTTTACATCTTACGTTGCCGATAAATCGTGGGATGACTGCTGCTTTCCCTAGCTCTTCCGCAATTTCTCGCATCAGGGCGGATTCGGCCTTCTCGCCATTCTCGATATGACCGCCAGGTAAGAAGGTATGCGGGGCGCATTTCTGGTGGACCAGCAGCACCTTATCGTCCACGAAGACAATTCCTCTGGCAAGGTAATGAAATGTCACATCTTTTCTCCGGCCCAATATACGGTAATTATACCATGCTTTGGTATGAGATATTCTCCGTCAACGGCGGCCATTGATGAGCAAGCCGGTTTGACCGGCCTGCCGCGCCAGACGGACGCCGAGCCGGGCGAGGGTGAGCGTCTGTTGGATTACCAACGTCGGCAACCACCAGGGCAGGGGCAACCGATCGGTGAGCCAGCGTTGGACGAGGTACAGCGCGCCAAAGAGCATCAGGCTGCCGCCGAGCAACGCGAGTAACGGTCGCCACTGCTGCGCCATCGCGCGCGCGGCGTGCTGCAATGCGCGGAAGACGTGACGCTCCGCGTTGACCAGCGCTGCCGCCCGCGCCATCTCGATCCATGTGGCGCAGAAACCCGCGAGCAACAACCCCGCGCCGCCGATGATCCACGCCAGCACAGGGAATCGGGCGAAGACGAGCAGCATCGGCAGCAGCGCCAGGCCGCCGCTGAGGACGAGCAGCCCCACACCGATGAGGTTGAGCGCGAGGAAGACGCCAAACCAGCGCCGTCCAGCCGCGCGGAACGCGCTCCACGCTAGCTTGTCCGGCGCGGCATAGTCGGCGAGCGTCGCGCCTTCTAGCCATATCCAGATAAGCTTGATGACCACCGCTGCCAGTGGCACAAGCAGCAGCGCCAACGTGCCCAACGGCGTGAGCCAGTTCGCGCCCACATCCAACGTAGACAGGTCGAGTAGCAGATCAAGCGAGCGCGTTTCAATGGCCTGACGGAAGGCCGGATAGCGCGTGAGCGGCAGGACGGCCAGCGCCGTCAGCAGCGCCAGCCCTAGCGCGGGGATGGCAGTGAGCAGATACGCGAGCGCCCACGCGCGCGGGCGCTGCATTACCCGCCGCAAGTAGTCACGGAGCATAAGCGGCTGCGGCGTTGTCTGTGTGCTAATCTCAGCGTTTACCATGCCGCGCCTCCCCAGAAGAAATCTTGCAGCGCCCGTGTCCACCGCGCGACGACGCCCAACCACGTCGCCAGGTCAGGCGCGCGGCGCAGCCCGTTGTTGACGAGGTTTTGGTCGAGGACGATGGCGTTATTGGGATCAATCTCGACGGTGCGCGGGTTGTTGCTGATGGTTAAAGTCGGCTGATCGCACGGCCACGGGATGGTCTCCGCGCCCTGTCGCCCATCGCGCGTGACGCTGACCGTGGTGGGGATGCAGGCTTTGCCCTGGCGCTCCACGGTCGCTGCGCCGTTGATGGCGACGACGCGCGCATCCAGGGTGCCGTCACCGTAGACCAGCCCGTTGAAGAACCAGTCTGTGACTTCTTCCCCTAGCGTCGTGGTCATCACCGCTTGCACGTCCTCGGCGCGGGGATGGGCGAAGGCGTAGCGGTCGAAGTAGGCGCGCATAAAGCGGAGCATCGCCGCCTCGCCCACAGTGCGCTCGACGGTGGTGAGGGCCAGGAGCGGCTTGGCATAGGCGGCAACGGCATATTCCATACCGTCGAAATCCCACGCCGCGCCCGCCATCGGCGTCTCAGCGAACATCGAGTAGTCCATCCGGCTCATCGCCAGGTAGGAAAAGTTCCAGCCGCCGCAATCGAAAACTGCGTCATTGTAGAGCGCGTTCATCGCGCGGACGGTGCTGTAGTCGGTGAAGCCTTCGTCCAACCACGGCTCTTCCGCCTCATTTGTGGCGACCACCGACTGGAACCACTGGTGCGCCAACTCGTGGACAGTTTCGACTTCGAGGAGGCGCAGGCATGGCGGCGATGCGCTGCCCATCGCGCCTACGGTGAAGAGCGTGGGATACTCCATCCCGCCGGCGCCGTTCGCGCTGGGCGGCGCCACGACGACGCTAAGCTGTGGATACAGGCCCTTACCGTAGGTTCCATACCAGGCGTTGTAGAGCGGGAGCGCGCCCGCAGTCGCTTTGAGCGCGCGCTGCGCTGCTGCGCGTTGCTGCGGATAGTGGAAGACGCGCACGGCAACGCCATCAACATCGCGCGTCATCTCGCGGAACTTAGGAGAGGCGGCCCAGGCGAAGTCGATGACGTGCTCGGCGACGAAGGTGTGGGTGGCTGTGCCATCGGCGTTGGCGGTCACGACGGCCTGGCTGGTCCCGGTTGTCGCGGCGATCCAGTCCTGCGGCAGTGTGAGCGCCACGTCATAGCGGCCAAAGTCGGCGTAGAACTCGCTGTTGGCGTGGAAGGGATAGGCGTTCCAGTTCCCCGCGTTCCCCGCGGCCTTCTCCCAGACGCCGAACTTGGGGAACCACTGTCCGCCGAACACAAAGTTGCCGCCATCCGCCCAGCCGGTGCGGGCGATGACTTGGGGCAGTTGCGCGGTAAACGCAATGTCCACCGCGACCGTTTCGCCGGGCGCGACCGGTTGCGGGAGTCTGGCTTCCACCAGTGTTTCGTCGACGTCGAGGGCTTTGACGGCCAGCGCCGTGCCGTCGGCAAGCGCAATATGGTCGATCTGTATCCAGCCAGGGGCGTCAGGATCGTAATTGTAGCTCCCCATGCTCACACCTGGCTCCTGCATCCACAGGGTATCCTGACTGCGAAAGGCGTTGAGGTAGAGGTGAAAGACCAGGGTGGGGATGGGGGCAGCGGTGCGGTTGTAGTACGTCGCCGTCTGTTGCCCGGTTATGGTATGCGTTGTCGGGTCATAGCTGGCCGTGATGCCGTAGGAAGCCACATCGGGCGGCGCAACCTCCGTTTGTCCCGCGACCGGTATCCTCGTTCCCCAAAATCCACTAAACAACAAACACGCGAGTAACACACGCCGTATTCTCATTGTCCAATCTCCAAATTTTCAAATCTTCAATCATCAAATCCTCAATCATCAAATCCTCAATCAACACATTGCCAATACTGCTTGAGCACCTCAACGCTTTCCGCGAGGGCGCACGCCTCGAAGGTGGCGATGGCGACGTGCAATCCCGGCACGGGCGGCGTGTAGGTATCGTCTGCGACGGCGCGGATCACCGCTTCCAGGTGTTCCGGCGAGACGCCCATGCGTTCGGCGAAGACCTGGGCCGTCTGCACGGCGGCTGGGTCGGCCAACTGCGTCACCAGCCAGTCGCGCCACCGGCAGAGCGCGGCGTTATCCACGAACGGCAGCCAGTGGTCGGGCTGCGCGGTGCGGAGAAGCGGAACCAGATCGGGCCAGGCGCGCAGGATGGCTTCGGCCTGGCGATCCACGAGCACGCGGAGCGCGTTGTGGTGGACGTTGCGGGTCAAGCGGTCGGGCCACAGGGCCGATTCCATATAAAACGGACGGAAGACATCCCGTAGCCAACACTCGTCCCAGGCCAGGTGAACCAGGTAGCCGCTGACGAAGGCCGCGTGCGCGGGATGCAGCCGGTTTGGGTCCGCCAGATGAGGGTGCGCCGCCAGTAGCGTGTCGCTGGCGCGCAAGGCGCTGTCGCCGTGCACGTGGTAGAAGTGCGTCTCGAAGCGCGGTTGCCCGGTGATGGATTGCACATCTACGGCAGTGTTGCCCAGGAGATAGGCGCTCATAGATTCACGCATCCGCTGCCGGATTTTTTCAGGCAGCAGGGCAGCGTTGAGCACGTCGCGTGCATAGACCAGATGTTGGAATGGCGTTGGCATACACAGATTCTACCGTGAATGGAGTAGGAGGCAATGTTAAAAATAATTGCGTTCTCTTGTTTCTTTTAGCGCAACATGGTATAATCTAAGTGTGCGAGCTTATGGAGGAGGGAATCATGGAAACAGAGACTTCGCAAACTCATCCGGTGGGTGCGCCAGCAAAGGCTATAACCACAACAGTTCCGGCGGGAGAAGCTCAGCCCTCAGGTGAACAGGTGAGCAAGCGCACTCAGCTTATGATTATCGGAGGCGCGATCCTTTTTCTGGTCCTTTTGGTTGCCGCCATCGTGTTGATGGCGATGAATGAGCAAGCCACTCAGGTCATCCGCGACATTGCGATTGTGTTTGTCGCGGTGGAGACGTTTTTGATCGGGCTGGCGATGCTGCTGCTGATTTTCCAGATTCAGATGTTGATCCAGGTGCTGCGCGACGAAATCCAACCGTTATTGCGTTCGGTCAATGACACCGCGTCAACGGTGCGCGGCACCACCGCCTTTGTGAGCCAGAACGTCGTCTCACCTTTTATCAAGTTGGCCGGGTTTGCCGCCGCAGTGCAGCGGGTCACCAGCGACCTGTTTCATATTGCGGGGGCGGCGCGACCGCGTTCAAAATCATCCAACAGTTCAATAGGAGGCAATGAAGATGTCCAACCACGAGAATGATTTCGGTACCTTTCTGATCGGCTTTTTTGTCGGCGCGCTGCTCGGAGCGGCAGCCGGTATGCTCTTCGCGCCGCAGTCTGGCGAGGAGACGCGCGAGCAAATTCAAAAGAAGAGCGTCGAACTCAGCGAGCAGGCCACGCACAAGGCTGAAGAAGCCCGCGCGAAGGCTGAGCAACTGCTGAGCGAGGCCCGGCACAAGCTCGAAGACGCCACCAAGGATTTGCAGACCCGCGCCAAGGAACTTCAGGAGCAGACCAAGACGTTGATCGAGGAAAAGCAGGCGCAGCTCAAAGAGAAGCTGCACAAAGAGGAAGCTGCGGCGCCCGTCGTCGTTGAGGAAGTTGCTGCTGTTGCGTAATGTTGCTCGTGAGCCAGACGCCCCCACCGCCACGTGGGGGCGTTTTTTGTGCTGCCGTGGAGGAGCGAACGCTTGCCAAGCGGGTAGAATGTGGTATAAACAAGGAAGCGTTTCGGCCCGCTAGCTCAAATGGTAGAGCAGGGGACTCTTAATCCCTTGGTTACAGGTTCGAGTCCTGTGCGGGTCATACAGTCAGCATGATAACACGGGGGCGGATCACTTCGCCCCCGTGTTGTTTTGCCGCACGATGGGTGTGAACGGGTGTTTGTCTTTTGGCCTGGATTGTACTACACTGAGAGTGAACTGAGTGCCTTTTGTCGTTCAATGAGGTGTACTTATGCCCATTCTCACGCCTGAAGAAGAAGCGCGACAGGCCATCGACCGGATGCTCGAAGCGTCCGGCTGGCAGGTGCAGACGCGCCAGGGGGTGAACCGCACGGCGGCTCCCGGGGTGGCGGTGTGCGAGTTCCCGCTGACCACGGGCGAGGTGGATTACATGCTCTTCGCCCAGGGCCGGCCCATCGGCATCGTCGAGGCCAAGCCCGCCGGGACGCCTCTCAGCGGCGTCGAACCGCAGGCGATGAAGTATTGCGAGGGCCTGCCGCCCGCATTGCGTCCCCTGGCCTGGCGCGATCCGCTGCCGTTCCGTTACGCCTCCACCGGCGTTGAAACGTATTTCGCCGACGACCGCGACCCCGATGCCCGCAGCCGCCGTGTGTTCACGTTCCACCGGCCCGAAACGTTGGTGGGGTGGGTGACAACGGCCAGGGCGCGGGAATCCCATCACGATCAGGCGTCTGTAGGGGCGAGGCAATCCCCGCATGATCATGAAAGAGAAGGTATTGTGGAAAATGACAGGCCTACGCTATTTAAAACCTCGTTGGGATTGCCTCGCCCCTGCGCGGACGGTATTGCGGATAACGACGAACCATCGCCATCCACGATCGTGGTAGGGGCGAGGCAATCCCACCACGATCAGGCAATAGACGGTACGGTGGATAACGACGAACCATCGCCATCCACGATCGTGGTAGGGGCGAGGCAATCCCACCACGATCAGGCAGGAGAAGGTATTGCGGAAAACGAAGAACCATCGCCATCCACGGTCGTGTGGGGATTGCCTCGCCCCTACGATACCACGACCCGCGTCGCCGACCCGCGCGTGCCGTACACCACGCACGTGCAAACATTGCGGTCCCGTTTGCGGACGATGCCGCCGTTGATTACAGCCGGCCTGTGGTCCGCGCAGATTCGCGCCATCCAAAACCTGGAATCGTCGCTGGCTCAGGATCGACCGCGCGCCCTCATCCAAATGGCGACGGGCAGCGGCAAGACGTATACCGCCGTCAATTTCGTCTATCGCCTGATCAAGCACGCCGGGGCGAATCGCGTACTGTTTATGGTGGACCGCACCACGTTGGGCCGGCAGGCGTTCAACGAATTCGCTCAATTCACCACGCCGGACGACGGGCGCAAGTTCACTGAGCTGTACAACGTGCAGCACATGCAGTCCAACTCCCTCGATCCGGTGAGCAAGGTCTGCATCACCACGGTGCAGCGCCTCTTTTCGATGTTGCGCGGCGAACCGGATCTGCCGCCGGAAATGGAAGACCGCCCGCTGGCCGAACTTCAGGCCATCCTGGGCGACCAGCCGCGCGAGGTGGCCTACAATCCCAATTTCCCCATCGAGTACTTTGACTTTATCGTCATCGACGAGTGCCACCGCTCCATCTACAACGTCTGGCGACAGGTATTGGAGTATTTCGACGCCTACCTCATTGGCCTGACGGCGACGCCATCCAAGCAGACCTTCGGTTTCTTCAACCAGAATCTCGTCATGGAATACACCGACGCGCAGGCCGTGATCGACGGCGTGAACGTGGACGGGTGGGTGTATCGCATCCGCACGCGCATCACCGAGGAGGGGAGCACCGTGGAGGCCGGCGAGGTGGTGGGCAAGCGCGACCGCCGGACGCGCGCCGAACGGTGGGAGCCGCTCGACGAAGACCTGGACTACGCCGGGAGCGACCTCGACCGGCAGGTGCAGACGCCCGACCAGATCCGCACCGTCCTTGAAACGTACCGCGACCGGCTACCGGTGGACATCTTCCCCGGACGGGCCGAGGTCCCCAAGACGCTGATCTTCGCCAAGGACGACAATCACGCCGAGGAGATCGTCCGCATCGCCCGCGAGGTGTTCGGGAAGGGCGATGCCTTCTGTCAGAAGATTACCTACAAGGTGACGGGGCGCAAGCCGGAAGACCTGATCAACGACTTCCGCAACAGCTACAACCCGCGCATCGCCGTCACCGTGGACATGATCGCCACCGGCACGGACGTGCGCCCGCTGGAAGTCCTGCTCTTTATGCGCAACGTCAACTCGGCCAACTTCTTCCGGCAGATGCGCGGGCGCGGCACGCGGGTGGTCAGCGAGACCGAGTTGCAGAGCGTGACGCCCAGCGCGCAGCGCAAGACGCACTTCGTGCTGGTGGATGCGGTCGGCGTTGTCGAACATCCCAAGATCGACCTCGGCGGCGTGGATCGCAAGCGATCGCTTTCCCTGGCGAATTTGCTGGAACGTTTTGCCTGGGGCATCTACAACGAGGACGACTTCGAGTCGCTGGCGGTGCGCCTTTCCCGGCTGGACAACGTGCTCACGGATGACGAACGGGCCGCGGTCGAGGCGCGCACGGCGGGCAAATCCCCGCGCGCGCTGGCGGCAGACCTGCTCGACGCCGTGAATCCCGACGTCGTCCATGCGCGGGCTGAGGCATTGGCGGGGCCGGGCGTCGAACCGACGCCCGAACACCGCGCGCAGGCCCAGGCGGAGACGATGTGGCTGGCCGCCGAGCCGTTCAACGATCCCGATCTGCGCCAGCTTTTGCAGAACGTCCAGCAGCGCACCGAGATGACGATTGACACCGTCAGCCGCGACACGCTCGTCGACGCCGGCTACAGCGAGACCGACACCGAGCGCGCGCGGGAGATGACGGCCTCGTTCCGTGCGTTCCTGGAAGAAAACCGCGATGAGATCACCGCGCTGCAACTGCTCTTCGGCCAACCCTACGGGCAGCGCGACCTGACCCTGCGCGAGATCGAAGACCTGAAAGCGCGCATCGAGCAGCCCCCGCACACCTGGACGACCGAATCGCTCTGGCAAGCCTACGCGCACCTGGAAAGGGACAAAGTGCGCGGCGTGCGCACCGCGCGCGTCCTCACCGACCTCGTCTCCCTGGTGCGCCACGCCGTTCACCTGGACGACGAACTGGTCCCCTACCCGGAGCGCGTGCAGCAGCGCTACGCCGACTGGCTGGCGGCGCAGGAGGCGGGCGGCGCAACCTTCACCGAGGCGCAACGCTGGTGGCTCGACCGCATCGCCGAGGCCATCGGCGTCAATCTCACCGTGACCCCGCAGGATTTCCAATACGGCGAACTGTTCCGGCGCGGCGGGTGGTTGGGCGCGCGCCGCGCGTTCGGCGACGAATTGCCCGCCCTGATCGACGCATTAAACCACGCATTGCTGTAGGGGCGACGCATTTCCCGCCAGGACAAACTGGATAAATCATCGATGAAAACCCAACCAACCGCTCCATCCCAGATGACACTTGGAAATGCGTCGCCCCGGCCCCGCCCCGACGGCGACCGCCCACCGTTGCCGGAGGGGTGGGTGTGGACGACATTAGAAGAAGTAGCAGATACCACCCGCAAACGAATGAATCCCCAAGAACAGCCTCATTTGCGATTTATCGGTATGGAACATATCGAAGCCCACACAATGAAACTACTTGGAACTGTGTTTGCAGGTGAGATGAAAAGTACATCTGAATATTTCGAGCCTGGGGATGTATTGTATGGCCGATTACGTCCATATCTGAACAAAGTATATCGCCCAGATTTCGAGGGACTTTGCTCCGCAGAATTCATCGTATTTCGGCAAGTGCCACATTTAAACGGCAAATATCTTCAGTTCTTTTTGAACTCTTGGGATTTCGTTTCTTTCGCGTCACATTTGAATGAGGGAGATCGCCCTCGTGTAAACTTTGATCAGCTTGCATCATACCCCTTTCCCCTTGCCCCCCTCCCCGAACAACACCGCATCGTCGCGGCCATCGAAACCCAATTCACGCGCCTGGACGCCGCCGTCGCCGCGTTGGAACGGGCCAAGGCGAACCTGGCGCGGTACAAAGCGTCCGTGTTGAAGGCCGCGTGCGAAGGCCGTCTGGTCCCCACCGACGCGGCGTTGTATCACGCCCGTTGTGATTGCGGCGGTTGTGGTGGTGATCGTAGGGGCGAGGCAGCCCCCGACAGTGGCCACAAAGACACGCTACATGATACCGCAGAGGCTCCCCGTCGTGACGACATCGCCGTGGGGCTGCCTCGCCCTTCCATTTCCACGGATGCGGGTATGAATGACGCGTATATGCACGATGCGTGTAGGGGCGAGGCAACCCCGAAAGCATCCATTTATGCGCAGATGCGTGAGGATGCAAAGACCCATGGTCAAGAAGAACCTGGCGGGGGTTGCCTCGCCCCTACGGATGCCGGCGCCGGCGACGATGCCAACGCCGCAACGCGAATCCCCGTCACAGATACGGGGGGGATTGTGGATGCGCAGATGCGTGATAATGCATGTAAGGGCGAGGCAACCCTGCAAACACCCACGAATGCAAAGATGCGTGGGGATGCGCAGACCCTTGGTCATACAGAACCTGGCGGGGGTAGCCTCGCCCCGGCCACGGTATCGCATATCGACGGTAAGGGCGAGGCAACCCCGCAGGCATCCACGAATGCAAAGATGCGTGGGGATGCTAAGACACCTGGTCAAGAAGAACCTGGCGGGGGTTGCCTCGCCCCGTCCACAACATCGCATATCGGTGGTAAGGGCGAGGCAACCCCACAATCGCCTATGACTGCGATGGGGAATGGGGATACCGAGACCCCTGGTCAAGCAGAGCCGGGCGGGGGTTGCCTCGCCCCTACGGATACCGGTATCGGTGACGATGCCGACGCCGACGCCGCATACGAACCCGCCGATGTGTTGTTGCGGCGCATTTTGGCGGAACGTCGCGCCCGGTGGATGGCGGACCATCCGGGCAAACGGTACGTGGAACCGCAAGGGCCGGATACGTCGGGTTTGCCGGAATTGCCGGAGGGGTGGGTGTGGGCGACGGTGGAACAATTGGTTGATGTAGGAACCGGTGCCACTCCTTTGCGTAGTAAACGAGCAGCTTACTATGAAAATGGTACTGTTCCTTGGGTCACAAGTGGGGCGCTAAATGATCTGTTTATTGATAACGCAACCGAGTTCGTTACAGAATTAGCACTGCAAGAAACAAACGCTAAATTATTCCCCTCAGGATCACTTTTAGTCGCTATGTACGGGGAAGGTAAAACCAGGGGCAAAGTATCAGAGTTACGGCTTGATGCGGCCACAAATCAAGCCTGTGCAGCTTTGCTTTTTGGCGGTGAAGCTCAGGACTGTAAGCCGTTTGTTAAAATATTCTTTCGCAAAAACTACGATGATATAAGACGATTATCGTCTGGAGGAGTGCAGCCCAACCTAAATCTCTCCATTATTCGTGAAACATTGATCCCCTTACCTCCCCTCGCCGAACAACACCGCATCGTCGCCGAAGTTGAACGGCGCCTGTCCGTCGTCGCGGAGGTGGAGGCGGCCATCGACGCGAATCTGGCCCGCGCCGCGCGGTTGCGGCAGGCCATTTTGCGCGAGGCGTTTGCCGGGCGGTTGGTCCCGCGTGGGGATGAGGACGTGGGTGGGGTTGCCTCGCCCCTACAACAACGCGATACACGCAATATGCACAAACAATACAATAACGGGGGAACGCCATGAACAAATACAACCCGCAAATTCATCATCGCCGGTCCATTCGCCTGAAGGAATACGATTACACCAGGCAGGGTGTCTATTTTGTGACGATCTGCACATACAGGCGCGAACATCTGTTTGGCGAGGTGGTAGATGGGAAAATGGTGTTGAATCCGTTCGGGCGGGTCGTGGCGACGTATTGGCAGCGCCTCCCGCGCCATTTCCCGCGCGTCCAATTGGGCGCGTGGGTGGTGATGCCGAATCACGTCCACGGGATTATCATCATCACGGATGACGGCGATGATGATGACGGTGGCGATGCGTGTAGGGGCGAGGCAACCCCGCAGGCATCGATTTATGCGGAGATGCGTGGGTATGCAGAGGCCCCTGGTCAAACAGAACCTGGTGGGGGTTGCCTCGCCCCTACGGATGGCGTGGCAACCCCGCAGGCATCGATTTATGCGGAGATGCGTGGGTATGCAGAGGCCCCTGGTCAAACAGAACCTGGTGGGGGTTGCCTCGCCCCTACGGATGGCGTGGCAACCCCGCAGGCATCGATTTATGCGGAGATGCGTGGGTATGCAGAGGCCCCTGGTCAAACAGAACCTGGTGGGGGTTGCCTCGCCCCTACGGATGGCGTGGCGACCCCGCAGGCATCGATTTATGCGGAGATGCGTGGGTATGCAGAGGCCCCTGGTCAAACAGAACCTGGTGGGGGTTGCCTCGCCCCTACGGATGGCGTGGCGACCCCGCAGGCATCGATTTATGCGGAGATGCGTGGGTATGCAGAGGCCCCTGGTCAAACAGAACCTGGTGGGGGTTGCCTCGCCCCTACGGATGGCGTGGCGACCACGCCCCACGGCGCCCCATCCGGGTCGGTGGGGGCGATGGTGGGCAACGTCAAATCCACCATCACGCGGCGGATCAACCAGATGCGCCACACGCCCGGTGCGATGGTGTGGCAACGCAATTATTGGGAACGTGTGGTCCGCACGCCGGAGGAGCACGCGCGGATCGAAGATTATATCCGTCTCAATCCGGCGCGCTGGCAGGCGGATGTGTTGCATCCTGACGCGCCGCCCAATCCGTTCAATCAGGAGGATATCTAGTCAATGTCCACCGAATCCGCGACCATCGTCCAACGTCTGTGGAATTATTGCAACGTCCTGCGCGACGACGGCGTCTCGTATGGCGACTACGTCGAGCAACTGACCTACCTGCTTTTTCTCAAGATGGATCACGAACAGGTGGAGTTGTGGGGGCGGCCCAGCGCCATCCCGGCTGCGTACAATTGGGCCAGCCTGCGCGCGTTGGAAGGCGCGGCGCTGGAAAAGCACTATCTCGCCATCCTCACCGAACTCGGCAAAGGCTCCGGCCTGATCCCGGTTATCTTCCGCAAGGCGCAGAACCGCATCCAGGACCCCGCCAAGCTGCGCCGCTTGATCACGTTGATCGATGACGAGACGTGGACCGGGCTGGATATCGACGTCAAAGGCGAAATTTATGAAGGGCTGTTGGAGAAAAATGCTCAGGATACGAAGAGCGGAGCCGGGCAATATTTCACGCCGCGCCCGTTGATCCAGGCCATTGTGGACGTGATGCGCCCCGCACCGGGGATCACGATTTGCGATCCGGCCGCGGGCACGGGCGGGTTCCTCATCGCCGCGCACGAGTATATCACCCGCCATCACCAGCTCAACCGCACGCAGTACGAGCACCTCAACCACGCTGCGCTGCACGGCTGGGAGATCGTGGACAACACGGCGCGGCTGTGCGTGATGAACCTCTACCTGCACGGCATTGGTTCGACTCCGCTCACCACAAGCGGCGCAAACGGCACACCTGGTGCAGCGGGGCGCTCCCCGATCCGCGTGGATGATTCGCTGGCGTCGCATCCCGGCGAGTATTTCGATATGGTGCTGACCAATCCGCCGTTTGGCAAAAAGAGCAGCGTCACCTTTATCACCGACGAGGGCGAAATCCGCCGTGAGGCGCAGACCATCGTGCGGCAGGATTTCTGGACCTCGACCAGCAACAAGCAGCTCAACTTCGTGCAACACGTCCGCAACATCCTGAACATCAACGGGCGGGCCGCCGTCGTCGTGCCGGATAACGTCCTCTTCGAGGGCGGCGCGGGGGAGACGGTGCGCCGCAAGCTGCTCCATGAGTGCGACGTGCACACGCTGCTGCGCCTGCCCACGGGCATCTTCTACGCGCAGGGCGTCAAGGCGAATGTCCTCTTCTTCGACCGGCGCGCGGGCGGTGAGACGGCATCCACGGAGACGTTGTGGATTTACGACCTGCGCACAAACGCACACTTCACGCTCAAAGAGAACCCACTTACCCGCGCTGACCTGGACGATTTCGTGGCGTGCTATCACCCAGAGAACCGCCATGACCGCACGCCCACCTGGACGGAGTCCAATCCAGAGGGACGCTGGCGCGCTTATCGCTACGATGAGCTGCTGGCGCGCGACAAGGTCAACCTCGACATCTTCTGGCTGCGCGACGAGTCGTTGGAAGAGACGGCCAATCTGCCCGCGCCGGACGTGCTGGCGGAGGAGATTGTGGAAGACCTGGAAGCGGCGTTGGAGCAGTTCCGGGCGATTGTGGAGGATTTGCACAACTAGACCTATCTTTCACGCCGCATACGCCCGCAACGAGCGCATCGGCTGGCCCACCATGCGGAAGGCCCGGCGCTCGGCTTCCCAGCGGATGCGTTCGATATCCAGGGTGAGGAACTCGCCTTGGCGGTAGAGCAGCTTCCCGTCGCACCAGACGTAGGCCACGTCGCCGGGGTGCGCGGTGTAGACGATGCCCGCCGCCAGATCGTGCCGGGGAATCCAGTGCGGGGCGGTCGTGTCGAGCAGCAGCAGGTCGGCGGGCCGGCCCGGCGCGAGGACGCCGCTCTCCGGGAATCCAAGCGCCGCCGCCGAGGTCTGCGCCGTCATGCGGAGCAGGTGCGTGCGCGGCATGGCTTCGGGATCGCCCAGCGCGCCCTTCCAGTACAGGCCCGTTAGCCGCATGATTTCCAGCATGTTGAAATCGCTGTTAGACGCCGGGCCGTCGGTGGCGAGGCCCACGCGCAGCCCACGCGCGAGCATCTCCGGCAGCGGGGGCATTGCCATGCCGAGCTTCTGGTAGGTCTTGGGGGTGTGGGCCACGTAAGTGCCCTTCGCGGCGAGAAGCGTCTGGTCTTCCGGCGTGGCAGCGTTGCAGTGCGCGACCAGGGCCGGGCGCGGCAGATTGAGCAATCCCAGTGCGGCGACGTAGGCTGGCGGTGTGAGGCCGTGGCGTTCCAGCGAGGTGCGCACCTGCTCGGCGGACTCGCTCAGGTGGAAGTGCGCGCCCACACTGATGCGCTGCGCCTCCGCGACGAAGCGCCGCAGCACAGGCGTGGGCGTCATGTACGGCGAGTGTGGCCCCATCGTCGTGTGGATGCGCCCCTCAGCCGCGCCATCCCACGCTGCGACGAAGGCGACGGTCTCCTCGAAGGAGACGTTGCCGACCTCCTTATCGTCGCCGATGCCGAAGTGGCACCACGCGAGTAGCGCCTTCATCCCGCACTCCGCCACCACCGCAGCGACTTTATCCATCCAGAAGTAGTGATCGGCGAAGCCCACGATGCCGCTGCGGATCATCTCGGCGGCGGCGAGGGCGGCCCCCCAGGTGATGTCGTCGGCTTCAAGCGCCGATTCCGCGACCCAGATCTTCTCGTTGAGCCAGCGTTCGAAGGGCAAGTCCTCGGCCCAGCCGCGCTCCAACGTCATCGCCGCGTGGCAGTGCGCGTTGAAGAACGCGGGCAGGGCGACCCTCTCGCGTCCATCAATGACCTCGTCGGGGACGAAATCCGGCGGCGCCTGACCTACCGCGACGATGCGCCGATCCTCCAATGCGAGGTCGGCATCTGGCAAGATGCGGTCGTCGGCGTCCAGGGTGACTACAGTTGTGTTTTTGATCAGCGTGCGCATGATTTCCTCCTGAATGACAAGCAATTTCGGGTGGGTATGGTACACCCAGATAGGTTTCGGACTTTAGACTAGAGACCGTTGCGCAGCAACGCCTGCGCTTCCTGCCAATCGTGGGTCTCCCACCCTTCGGTGAACCAGGCGCAGGTCTCTTCGAGCAAGCGCCGGGCGGCTGCAGGCTGCGCGGATTGCCACAGTTTCGCCAGGCTGAGGGCGGCGCGCAGTTCCAGAGTGTGCGCTTCTTGCCGGCGGGCGATCTCTAGCGCCTGTGTGAAACAAATCTCGGCGGCGCGGCGGTCTGGCATCTTCTGCTGGAGCAGCAGTTCGCCGTGCAGCCGGTAAATCTGCGCCAGCCCAATCGTGATCCCCGGTTGGTCTGGCTTCTCCAGGATGGCGGAGGTGATCGTCAGGCCCGCCGCGCTATCCCCGGCCTGCAAGCAGGCGTCCGCCAGGCGCACAATCCACATGCCGCGCCCGGTGTGGGTGGCGGTGGATTCCCACAGCCGCATCCCGCGCCGGATCAGGTCCAGATTAGCTGCGGCCTGTGGCGTGCCGGGCCGGGTTTGGGTGGCCTGGGCGTAGCCTGCGGCGGCCCAGCCGTGCGCCAGGAAAAACTGCAAGCCCTCGGTTTCCCCCACGCGCAGCAATTCACCGGCCAGGGCGCGCAAGGCGTCCATATCCCCGCGCAAGACGGCTACCTCGCAGGCGAGAATCAGCGTACTGCCCAACGTAGACTTGTGCTTGATGCGCCGCGCGCGCGCCAGCGCCTGAGAGATGTGCGCCCAGGCCTGGTCGAGGTAACCGTATACCGCCAGCGTGAACCCAAGCGCGGTGCGACAAACCAACTCCAGGTCGCCGCCAATCCACGGCAAGGTGTCTGGCCGTCCCAGGGCGTGGTACGCCGCCAGCGCGTTTTCCAGGTGTTGCCGCGCGCCGGGAAAGTCTCCCTGGAACATGCGACTGTAGCCCAGGATGCGGTAGGCCAGGACGCGCGCCAGACTCACCGGCTCGTCCGCCAACGCCAGGATGTGTTCGCCAAGCTGCGCCGCCGACAGGAATTCCCCCTGGCTGAGTAGCCAATCGGCCTGTTCGTAGAGCGCCGCCAACACGTCATCCCCGCCGGTTTCTGGCAGTGAGGTCTCGGACGGCTGTTTGGGCCGCATCAACCCCGCTTCTTCCAACAACGCTAACGCCTGCTGAATCGCGGCCTGGCGCTCCGCTCCGCCCCACCCGTTGACCGACAGGAAGGGCGCGCCCAAAGCCAGGTGGAGATGGATTTCCAGCCGGTCGCGGGCAGGGGAACGCGGGACATCGGCCAGCAGCGCCAGCCCACGCCGGTAATGGGCGACGGCCGCCGGCGGCGCAGCCAGGTAAATGGCTTGCCGTCCGGCTTCCAGGTGATAGGCCGCCGCTTTTTCCGCCAAGCCGCCGATCTCGAAATGCCGGGCCAACTCGGCGGCGCGGCGGGCGCGCTCTTCCGGCAACGCACCGTACAGGTCCTCCAGGGCCTTCCCCACCGCCGCGTGTCGCTGCGCGCGTTCCACCGGGTCCAACTGTTGGTACAGGTAGACCTGAAACAGGATGTGCCGGAAACGGTAGCGCGACAGCCGCCGCACCTGGTCGCCTTTCCCCACCTCGCGCGCGCCTTCGCCTTGCACCAGCCGCCGCGCGCCACGCCCCATACCCAACGGCCCGCTCAAATCGCGCAACAGCGCGGCGCTGTCTATGCCGTGCGCGCGCGCCACCACCTCGGCGGTGAAGCTTTCGCCTTCGACGCTGGCAGTGGTGAGCCAATCGCGCCATTGAGCGGGCAGGCGCGCGATGCGCCCGGCGATGGCGGCCTCTACCCGTTCTGGCATGTGCGCCCAATTGAGGGTGGGACTGCTCTCCCAACTGCCGTCGGCGGCGCGCTGAATCTCGCGGTGAGCTTGCAGGCTGCGGAGCAGCTCGATGGTGAACAGCGGGTTGCCACCGGTGCGCTGCGCCAGGGCGGAACGAAATGCAGCGTCCAGGCGATTGGGTTGCAGCAGGGGGTCTTGGGCCAGAAAGGCGGCGACAAACGCCTGCTCATCCACCTGATCCAGGTCTACGCGGATGTCGCCGCCGTAGCGTTGCAGTTCGGCGACGATACCGAGGAGCGGGTGCGGCTCGGCTCCGGCGTGGTTGTGGACTTCGCCGGGCCGGTAGGCCGCTACGAGCAGGACGCGACTGTGGGTCAAGCGGCGCGCCAGGTGAAACAACAGCGCCGCGCTGCCGGCGTCTATCCACTGGAGGTCGTCCAATAACACGACCAACGGGTGTTGGCGGGCCAGCGTGATGAACAGGCGCGTCACTTCCTCAAACAACTGCCCGGTATCCAGTCCCGCCGGAGACTCCGCCGCCGCGCTGTGTTGCAGTATGGCGGTGTGGAGCGAGGCCGGAAAGTCCGCCGCGCTCTGCTGCGCGCGTTGGGTGAGCGCCGCGTAGTTGATGAAGCGCGCCAACAATGCGGGCGCGGTCTCGACCAACGCCTGGGCGATGTGGGGCGTCGCCGTTCGCAGCCGCGCCTGATCTTCTGGGGAGGATGGCGCTGCCCCGGCGCCGGTTTCTCCTTCGCCGGCCAGCATTTGCACGCTCTCCACGAACGGTTGGTAGGGTTGTCCCACGCCCGCGTAAGCGTCGCAGCGCCCGCCCACCACCAGGAGCGCGGGATGGCGCGCCAACGCCTGGCGCGCAAAGACGTTCAGCAGTGTGGTTTTGCCGCTGCCGGCCTCGCCGGTGAGCACGGCCACCTGTCCTTGCCCGGCCAGCATCCGCTCCAGGGCGGTCGCTAACCGTTCCAACTCGCGCTCGCGGGCCACGAAGGGCGCGGCGGGTGGCTCATCCACGGCCCCGCTCTCTTGCCGGAGGCGCTGGTACAACTCGTTGGTCAGCCGCCCCGGTTCTATCCCCAGTTCGCTCAGCGCGCGGCGGCAGGCGGCGTATTGCGCCAGGGCCGCGCCGTGCTCGCCGTTGGCGGCCAGCGCGCGCATCACGCAGCAATGAATGTCCTCGTCCCAGGGTTGAGCGGCGAGCATAGCGCGATACGTTTCTACGGCCTGGGTATAGTCGCCGGCCGCTTCCTGGGCGGACCCCAGCAAACGCAACAGGCGCAAGTGTTGGCGCTCAAGCTGTTCGCGCGTGCGCAGCGCCCAACTCTCGAACTCCAGGCTGTCGCCCAGATTGAAGCCGTGCAGAAAAGGTCCCCGGTACAGCGCGAGCGCCGCGCGCAGCGTTTCCAGCGGCGGAACGGCATCGTCGCGCGCGGCGGCCTCGCACGTCGTCGCCTGTTGCCGGAACATCGTCACATCCACCCAGACTGCCGCCTGCGGGTTCAGTTGCACGGTGGAACGGTCAACCAGCAGGAAAGGCTGCATCGCTTCTCGGTCGTGCAGCAGCGCGCGCAAGTTCGACAGGGCGAAGCGCAGCGCGCCCAATGCGTCGGCATCCCGGCGTTCCGGCCAGAGCAGCTCGGCCAGCGTTTGGCGGGCATGTGGACGCGCGGCTTCCACGGCGAGATACGCCAACAGCGCGCTGGCTTTTCCCGCTTCCAGGGGCAATGGCGGTCCGTCATTGATACGGAACTGCACATCGCCCAAGAAATAAATCGCTAATTTATCCAGAATGGCACTTCCTTTGAAAACCTTTTGCCGTGCAATTCCTGTAGGATACTCTCTGACTCTAAATTCATTATAAATCAGATGCAGGAGATGCCCAAACGCACGTTTGACGCACGTTTGTTTTGTATCATGAGGGGTATGCAACCGGAATCTCGCTATAAATCCTACATTTTGCGCGTCTGGCAGGTGGAGCGCGGTGATCAGCCAACCACGGTCGCTGCGCTGGAAGATTGCCAGACCAACGAGCGGCAGGCGTTCCCTAGCCTGGCGACGCTCCTGGAGTTTTTGGAGACCGGCGCAGCCCCCGCGCCGCCGGCCGACCTTGATTTCCAATTCGAGGAATGGTTATACTAACCGCACGCTGAAATTGTTATTCTCATCAGCAGATTACTCTTGGTTCGCTCATTTTTTAAACGGTTTTTGGAATTGTCGAAACGGTTTTCTGCGCTTCATATATGCACACAAATTTGAATTTTGCATCTAAAAACTACATATATGCATATATAATAGCTTATCTTTTGTATTGAAACTCATTTGTATGAAAGCTCGCTTTTGAGTTTGAGAAATTAGCACAAAAATGGGTGCTTCAAGCTTGTTCTGAGTTCATTTGTACATTTTTGTAGACAATCTATGCTTGTCTGTGCTATAAGTTTTGATTACGAGACTGAATTTCGGAAACTCACTGGAAAATAAGCGAACCAAGAGAGATTAAGCAGATTTAGCAGATTATATGCTGCAAACCGGTCAAAAATCTGCTTAATCCGCTAAATCTGCTGACAGTAATCGGGAAATCCGAACCTTTGGACTATTTGTGGGAGGAAAAACTTATGAAGCGCTCGCGTTATCCCTTAAGCCGTATCTTCATTATCGTTGGCGTCTTACTGACCCTGGTGACGGGTGGCCTTTCTGTAGCCAACGCTGCCGATCAATCCGACCCGATGCAGGCGGTGCAGGCGGCGTGGCAGCGCGCCGCGCAAGCCGGGGCCTATCACTTCCGCACGGAGATTGTGCAGACGACCTATCCCGCGCCGACGCTGGCGAACGTGGGCCGGAGCAGCCGCGCGGAGAGCGTCTACATCGAAGGGCAGACGGATACGGCCCAACGCCAATTCCTGATGACCTTGTGGAACGAGGGCGGCAACGCGCTGAACGGCCAGGACGCGGTCGAGATCCGACTGGACGGCGATAAGACGTATGGCCGCGCGAGCGGCGGCGAGTGGCAGGAGATGCCCGACTTCGCTGGCGCGTTTGCGCCCGGCAATGACTTGATGGCGTATCTGGCCGGCGTCAAAGACGTGGTCGAGGTGGGGCCATCCGTCAGCTTGCCGGATTCGCCTTATGCTGTCTACGCGACCCAATACGCCTTCACGCTTGATGGGCCAAGTCTGGCGCGGCACGTCCGCGATCAACTGGAACAGGAATTGCTGCGCAAGGGCGGGCTGCCGGCCGGCATCACGCTCGATGTCTCCAACGTGTACCACAACGCGACGGGCGAGGGCGCAGTGTGGGTTGGGGCAGACGGCTTGCCGCTGCGCCTGTCGCTCCATATCTTGTACCCCCGCCAGGCCAACGGCGAGCAAATCGAGGCCGAGCTGACCACCGATTTCGCCAATTTCGCCGTGGCCCAGGCGCCCGGGCCGGCCAAGGCGCTCGCGTCTTCTCTGGGACTGCCGCGCACGGCGAGCGATTGGCAGACCGCCGGGATGCAAAGCGGCCTGCTGCTTGGGATGATCGGCTTGCTGCTTGTGCTCATCACGCAAAGCCACTCGCGGGTGGTCTACGGCGCCATTGTGCTGACGGTGATTGCCTCCATGATTGTCACGCCGCTGCTCAACAGTCTCCAGGCGGCGGCGTTTATGGATGAACAGGCGGCCAAGCAGGCGGCGATGGAGCAGGAACAGGCGGAGCAGACCCGTTTCGCTGAAGCGCAGGCTGAGCAAGCGGACCCGAAGTGGGATCCGAACCAGGATCCGCTGCAAAATATTGCGCAGCCGGTCGTCGCGCCCCCCACGCCGCTCCTCCCCCATGCTACATTAAGCCAGGTCAGCGCGGAAGATGATCCCTACAGCCAATGCACGGACGAGCAGAAGGCGAATGACACGGATCAGGACTTGTTGACCGATTGCCAGGAAAGCGTGATTGGGACTGACCCGGCTAAACAAGACAGCGACAATGACGGGCTATGGGACGGTTGGGAAGTGCTGCGCCTGGGCACGTCCCCCACCGATTTCGACAGCGACGGCGACGGCATCGGCGACAACCTGGAAGTCGTCGGCTTTGTCTATCAGGGCAAGCGGTGGTACAGCAATCCCAACAAGGCGGACTCGGATAAGGACGGGCTGGCGGACAACATCGAATGTCCCGAACGCCGCACGGTCAACGGCGTGACGCCGGGCGTGGACACAGCTTGCCGCGACACCGACGGCGATGGCGTCCCCGACCTGTTCGACGCCGACAGCGACGGCGATGACGTGCCGGATCAGGTAGACCTTTCGCCATTCTCGGTGGTGGGGCAGGCCGCGCCGTTCAGCCGCGCCAATCCCTTCCAGTGGAAGGCGAGCAATTTCGCAGTTAAATCGGGGACAACCTATTATCCTGTGGTGGCGGATTTCCAGCTGCGCCCCGTTGATCCCAAACACCTGACGTATGTGATGAACGTTCTCGATTGGCCGAGCGGCGACGAGCAAGGGCAGATTCAACGGCGGACGGGCAACGACGCCACGTTCGCCGATACGATGTCGCCGAGCGAGCGCGCCGCCGACTCGCGCGCGCAAAACGGCGACGTGCGCCTGGTGCCGATGCTCGAAGTCGAGCTGAGCGGCGCGAATCTGCCGCTCCCCTACACGACCGCGATGCAGACCCGTGTGCAGCTTCAGGGCGTGGATACTTCCTGGCCGGTCAGCACGACGCCGCCGGTCTTCACCACCTGGCTATCGGCCACGCTGGATTTCAAGAAGGGCGCTACCGCTTCCGCGACGGTGGTGGAGGCGCGGCTCGCCCCCGGCAGTTCCTTCGCGTGGATGGGGGTGTATGCGGGTACGTGCGGCAGTCCGGGGGACAAGGTGGGTGAAGTGACGGTCACGAATCCGCCGAACCCTTACACGTGGACGCTGAACAATGTCCGCCTGACGGATGTGGCCGATGGCGAGCATTTTGTCATTATGTCCGGGGCCGGTCACACGCCGGCCTGCGCGCCCATCCCTGACCTGACGACCGGCGGGCTGACCGACCGCATGGTAGACCCGGTCCCGCTGGAGGCTTACGGTGTCACCGCGCGCGACAAAGGCGAATCCAATGTATTGCTGTATGTGCCGGTCAATGTGGTCCCCGACGCCTCTGGCGGGGGGCGCGTCGCCTTCGCCGCGCGGATGCCCTACTTCCCCAACAATGGCAGCCTGGGCAGCGCCGCGCAAAAGGTGAGTCTTGTGTGGATGGTGCAGACGCTGTCGGATATGTGCAAGCAGATGCCCGCCAGCGTCAGCACGCAAGACGCCGACGTGTGGTGCAACTATCGTGAGAGCTGGGAACTGAACGTCTCCCAGGTCGTCCACATGTACAGCGATGACTGGTATCTCACCGGCTTGTCGGTGCGCGAGGATCACGGCTTCGATATGGCGATTGTGTGGGAAGATCCCGCCGCCAAAGCGACGCCGGAGGAGCGCCAGATGGATAACTGGCTGTGGCCGCTCTCGCTGGGCCTGGAAGAAGTCTTCCTGTCGGGCCGCGACGCGAACGACAACGACATCCGCGACCTGGGCGTGGCGACGACCTACGATGGCGTCACCGTCGCCGACGACACGATCAGCCGCCGCTTCGACGCGCCGCTGCCCTCCACCGTCACCGAGACGTTGCGCTGGGGGATTCCGACCACCGCCACGTTGCAAGTGGAGACGGTGACGTATCCCACGCAGGATCACGTCGCCTTCGTGATGATGACCGACACGCTGCGCATCCTCAACACCAACTTCGCCGCCTATACCGACGCCACGCCAAGCCTGTTATTTGCCCGCGAGGAATACTTTCGCGGGGCCAACCTGGATACGCAGGCCACGCGCACCATCGTTGACAATAGTGTGACCTTTAACTTGAGCGGCGAACAGCTTAACACCATCGCCGCGATGAACTGGGCGCCATACCGCTATCGCAACGGCGCGTGGAATTCCTTCCCGCTGGTCGAATACTGGGACCTGTTCGGCGCGCGGTTGAAGGCGGCCCTGCCGCTGTTGGCGGATACCCCTTCCGACATAGCGGAGGACATCCGCGACGGGCAGATTGCGGTCGCCCGCTCGTACTATCTGGCGCTCAACCAGGGGCGGACGAGCCTGGCGGCGGTGGGCAATACCCCGCTCTATCCGTACAACCCGCTCCAGGGCGACGGCTCGCTGGCGATGACGATCTCCTACCTGATGACCCACTCGGCGTATGGCGGGACGGTCGGCGGAGGAAAAGGCATCGTGACCGTCACCGAGATGGTCGCAGATGCGGTTTATCGCGCTTTCAAGATCGAGATGGGGTACGTGGGGCTGGGAGGCAGGTTCACCGCAGCCGGGATCACCGGCCCGAAGGACGTTTTCTGGCTCATCGGACGCGGTCTCAAAAACATGCTGACCGAGAAGTTGAACAGCCTGTTCGATACCCTCGCCGACACCTTCAACAGCGGCAAAAAGTTCGCGGCGGCGGTTGGTGTGGCGATTATCGGCGCTTCGCTGCTGATCATCTCGATTGTCGTGGGCTTTGCCTTTGCCAAAGTCGAGCTGA
>DAOLUH010000002.1:62037-208524 GCA_035420085.1 Anaerolineae bacterium | reverse complement strand
AACGCACCGAACGGCTAACACATAAAAGCAGATTCAATCTCAAAGGCTGCCGGAGCGCGCACGTCGGGCGCAATTTCCGTATCATTTTTGTGATATGCGCCGAATGTCGTCAAGAGCCGGCATGTGAGTATTGTTTCTGTGAGGGTTTGACGATACCGTCGTTTTTCTCACCGTCGGGCCACACGCACAGGCTTACGTTATGCGCTAGAGCTTCTTGTGTCCAGGGCATCCCTCTGTGACTTTCCTCTTGCTATGCCCGGCAGCGACTTTGAGCTGGCATAGTCAGAGCGGGAATACACCTACGCACTGATTTATGCCCGGCGAATAGCCGCATCTCTGCGCGGCACCTCTTTACTTCCCCCATATCAAATACGGCTGAATCCGCTCCCACGTGCGATCAATCTCACGCATATCGTGTTCGTCCAGCGGTCTGGTCTGGTTGCGCATGATGTGGTTCGTGAAGACGCCGCGCCGCACCATGATCCCCTTGGCGTAGGCCATGCCCATCTGCCCTTCAAGCATCAACGAGGGCAGCAGGTGCTCGAACAAGTCCGCCGCCGCATCCCACTCGCCTGCGTCGAGCAGATTCCACACCGCCTGCACCACGTCGCAGAACTGGCAGGCGTGGATACAACCTTTGGAGCCGCGCGCGTACTCTTCCAGCAGCGGGCGTCCGCCACCGCCGCCCATGACGCCGTGAATCGCCGGACTGCGCTTTTCGACTAGGCGCGTGATGTTCTTCGTACTCGGCGGCACTTCCTCTTTGACCCAGCTCACATTTTCGATTTCCTCGCACAGCCGCACCAATTGATCGGGCGACATCGCGGCGATGCTGGCGTTCTGAATCCACACCGGCACGGTGACAACATCCGAGATAGCCTTGAAGTAAGCGTAGATCGTCTCAAAATCGGGTTTGTGGATGTACGACGGCATCGCAATCACGCCGTCGGCGCCGATAGATTGCGCGTACTCCGCGTAACGGACGGCCAATGGCGTGTTCACCGCCGCCACGTTGACGATAACCGGGACGCGACCCGCCGCGACTTCAACGGGCAGGCGCATCATCAGCCGGCGCTCATCCTCGGAGAGCACGAAGAACTCACTCACCATTAACGGCGTCATGAGGCCGCCAACGTGGCTTTCAATGCAGAACTCAATCTCGGCGGCGAGCACGTTCTCGTCAATGCGGTCATCGTCCGTGTAGGGCGTCATCGGAATGGCGAAACTGCCGCGCCAGGTTTCTTCGGTCATAGTAGTCTCCTTATCGCCACCCTTGCGAAGGTTTCTGAATCTTCGCAAGGGTTCGGTATCTAAAGCCCCCGCGCCGCAATATCCGCCAACGCGCGCTCGTAGACCTCAAAGTGCTCGCCTTCGACCTCGTCGGGATCCACATACTTGACCCACATCGCCTGATCGGGACGGTCGCCGGAGAGGTGACGGCGGCTGCCACGGAAGAAGCTGCTCTCGCTGTGCCACTTGACGTCGTTCTCTTGCAAGAGGATGTACTGCCCGGCGTACTTGTCAATGAAGTCCTGCCGGTGGTCGCGGTAGTAGAGCGCCTGCTCGCAAGTGGTGCGCCGCCAGGAGATGACGCGCGCTACATCGTCGGTCATCGCCGCGAAGAAGACGCCGGCCGGCTGCGGCGCAACCTCGGAAGACCAGTCAATCTCGTCCAGGTTGACTGTCCCAAAGCCGCCCTCCGCCGCCACGCGCAACGGGTTGCGGTCGCGGTGATACGGCTCGGTCAGCCAGTCCGCCGCCGGGTCGAGGCCCATCAGGTGCGTCCCCACCGCATCCGTGGCGATGGGATGATCGCCGGCAATGAGGGCGTTGACGACGACCGGCGCTTCCTGGCCCGTCGCGCTCCACTCACCGCCTGTCTGGCCGATAAGCGCGTCAATAATGTTGAGCGTGGGGTGGAACAGCCGCCCGATGTCGGCGAGCATGTAGGGCATCCGCACCAGATGGTGGAAATACTGGCGGGAACGGCCCAACGGCTCGCGCATCGGCATCAGGCCGAAAAGGTTCTTGAGCGTGAGGGTGATGCCCATAAAGGCATGGTTCTTCATCCGCTGGACGTCCACCAGCGCATCGGCCTCCATCACGGCTTGCGGCAGCACGTACTGGCGGAACATCTGCCCGCCGCCCGGCACCTGATAGACGCCGAACGGCGGAATGTCAGCGTTCACGTAAGGGACGCCGAACTCGCGCATGATCGGGGCGAGATGCGTGGAATCCACGGGGTCGGGGCTGCCGTCAAAGTGGAAGACGGTGGTATCCACGTAGAACAACTCGGCGTTGGTCTCTTCCTGCAACAGCCGCACCACCGCCCGCGCCACCTGGTCGCTCACAAGCTGCTGACGCATCCCCTCGAAATATGGCGTGCGAGCCGGCGCGTAGTCCTGGTTGAACTTGATGCCGATGCGTTTCGCGGCCTTCAGCTTGTCCCACGCTCGCGTCAACGGCGCAGTGGCCTGCTTCAAAACCGTATAAACCGTCTCATCGTCAGCCTTGTAATCACAATGCAAGGCACGGACACAGAAATCTTTCTTTGTAGTCATTCTACTGCACACCTCTTTCAAAAATAGACAGTCTTTGGAATTTTCGACTCAGGACTTTAGACTTTGGACGTGCTGCAATGCCTTCTCGTACACCTCATAGTGCTCCTGCTCGCGCTCCTCAGGATCAACGTACTTGAAGAACATCGCGTGGTCAGAGTGCGCGCCGGAGAGCTGGCGACGGCTGACGCGCAACATCCCGTTGGTATCGTGCCACCTCACCTCGCCATCTTGCAGCAGGATAAACTCGCCTGCGTACTTGTCTGTAAAATCGCGCATGTGGTCACGGTAGTAAAGCGCCTGCTCGCACATCGTCCGCCGCCAGGTGACAACGGTTTTGAGGTCGTCGCCCTTTTTGGCGAAGAACGTACCCTCGGGCTGCGGCGCAACCTCTGACGCAAAGTCAATTGCGTCCAGATTCACCGTCCCGAAGCCCCCCTCAGCGGCTACCAGGATGGCGTTGCGGTCGCGGTGGAAGGGTTCGGTAAGCCAGTCGCTCTGAGGATCGTGGCCCATCAGGTGTGTCACGCAGGCGTCGGTGGCGATGACGTGGTCACCGGCGATGAGCGCGTTGACGACACGCCCGATGTCGGGTTCGCGCCCCCATTCCGAGCTGGCCTGGCCCACCAACGCATCCACGATGTTGAGCGCCGGGTTGAGGATACGCCCGATGTCTGCTAACATGTAGGGCATCCGCACTAGATGATGGTAGTAGTGACGCGAGCGGCCCGGCATGGCGACAGGCATCAGCCCAAAGAGGTTCTTGAGGCAAGCCGTGACGCCCATGTAGGCGTGATTCTTCATCTTCGCCACCGATACCACCGCGTCAGCCTCGACCACATCCTGCATCATCCCGTACTGCTCGAACATCTGCCCGCCGCCGGGCACGCCGACGACTTTGTACGGCGGCTGGCTGCCGTCAATGTACGGCACGTCGAACTCGCGCAAGATCGCTTCCAGCGTCGTCGTGTCGGCGACGGTTTTGGCGTTCTCCTGATAGATCACGTAGTAGCTCGCATCCACGCAAATTAACTCGGCGGATGTTTCCTCGCGCAGCAGGCGCAGCACGGCGCGTGCCACACTGTCGCTCACCAACTGGCGGCGCTGGCCCTCAAAATAGACCACGTGATGGAGCACCCAATCCTGGTTGAATTTGATCGCAATGCGCTTCGCCGCCTTCAGTTTGGCCCAGGAACGTTCCAGCGGCAGAGCTGCACGCCGCAGCGCCGCGTAGACGGCGTCATCAGCAGCCTTGTGGTCACAGTATACGGCCCGAACTTTGTAATCAGTGTTTGTCTCTACCATATTTTCACTCCTATGGATGAAACGCTGAAACGTTTGAACGTTTTAACGTTTCAACGTTATTTGTTCTGTTTTTTGATGGTCATAACGAGCGCGTCGTTGGGCGGCAACGCGATTGCCACGTTGCTCGCTTGATCTGGCTCAGTTGCGCCGTACCACACCGCGCTTATTGTCCAACCGGGAGATAGGTCAAGCGTCGTCGTTATCGGCGCGGGGCTGTAATTGATGACAACTATAACGCGGCATGTCTCGTCGAGCGGATGCTCGGTCACGCCGAGCAGCGGATGATGCTTGACGACAGCACGCGCCCGCGTGAAGGGCTGAGCGATGTGGCGGTACAGCTTCCAAAACGGCTGCGCTTCCGGTGTGTGGAACGCGCCGGGCGTGGTGGTCAGCATCATTTCCAGCGGGAAGCCCAGGAAATAGACGCGCCCTTTGCCATACGGCGCGACGGTGAACGCCGGATTGCCGTCCGCTTCAACGCCCAACACCTCAGCGCGGACAGGCTCAAGCGCGAGAACGTACTCGCTGCTCAGCGAGAACTGCGGTGCGCCAGCCAACGCGCTGAAGCGCGTATTACAAACGCCCGTGCGTTTGGCGCGCGTCAATACCCGCAAGCCGGTCAATTCCTCGAAATGGCTCATGAAGCCGCCGGCGTAGGAGATGTAAAGCGTCGCTCCCTCTGCCACCCGCGCCATGAGTTCCATATAACGGCGGCGGTGAATCACGCGATGCCAACTGATGCAGGGCAGCAAGTAGAAATCAGCCTCTTTGAGCGGCTGCGCCTCGTATTGGAATTCCAGATCGAAGCCGGCCTGCTTCGCCAAGACGAACGCGCTGTAGGCCACGCCCCACTGATCCTGATCGGCGCTGAGGATACAGACCGCCTCTTTAAGGCGCGGCGGCAACGGCTGCGGTAGGCCATCCACAAACGTGCGGAATTTCCCGAATTCGGCGAGCACCGGTTTAGGCGCGCCATCCGTGCGCAACATGCCTAGCTCGCGTTCCATCGCGTACCAATCATAAGGCGCGTTGGTCAGCTCAGTCTGATCGTTGGCGCACCACCAGAGCAGCCCGCGCAAATCGTGCGCCCACAGTGAGAACAACCCGGCGCGGATGAAGTCGGCGGCGATAGTCTCACTGGCGACCATCGGCCCCAGCGTGCCAAGTTCTTCGGCGAAGCACGGCTTGCCGCCCAAGTCCGCATAGAACAGCGATTCCGCCGTGGCGTGCAGTTGCGTGCGAATCGTGTTGACGGGGTCCTGATTGCAATGCGGCGTAAAGACCGGATACGGATGCGTCGTCAGCACGTCGGTCAGCTCGCCCTGATCCTGCATTCGCCACTCGCCGGTCGGCGATAGGCTGTGCATCCCGGAGACGATGGGCCGGTCGGGATCCACGGCGCGGATCGCGTTGACGATGGCCGCCGTCCATGCCCAGGCCGCCTCGTGACCAGGGACACGCGCCATACAGTTGCACTCGTTGCCCAAGTCCCACGCGGCAATGGCGGGATCGTCCTTGAACTGCCGCACGAAATACTGCACAAAGCGCGTCTCCCACAACAGCGCCACGGGATCGGTGAGCACGTTGCGCCCTTCCAACGCCGGCGGGACGAACAAACGTCCGCTCATCCAGCCGGTGAGCAACCCGACGATGAGCTTGAGGTCGTAGCGGGCGGCTAACTGCGTGAATTCCGCGAAACGCTGCATCATCGCGGCGGAGACGCCCGCGCGCCCGGCTTCAGTTTCGGGCAACGCCTCTTCGCCGTGGCGGATTTCGATCAGATCGCCCATGCCGCCGTACAATTGCGTGAGGGGCTGAAAATCGGGCCAGAGCGGAAAAACGCGCAACACTTGCAAACCCGCCTCTGACAATGTTCTGAAGTCGCGTTCGACCACATCGGGCCGCCACTCGCGCCACATCGCTGTGCCCGCGTGCGAGGCCCAATAATTCGCGCCAACAACGAAAGAACCCGGCGTCATCAGTATCTTCTGCATCATCACTCCATTTCGCTACAAATAAAAGAAGGCGCCTTGTCGCACAAGGTAGCCTTCTCCTGGAACGCCTACGAGGTTAGCTGCCGGACTCGGATCGAAGAAGCAGACCCTACAGCGACGACTGCGCCGCCGATTCGCCCCCAACCTGGTTCCCCCGTTGTTGAGTGCTCTAACACTCACACATTCGGCATTTGTAACTTTTGTTATCCACGCGCAGGTGCAGCGCATGTCACTGTAAACTTATCACAGTTTAACAGACCTGTCAATACACAAATACAAAGGCAGCGTCAGTTTTCCACTTTTCTGGGTTGTGTTAGGTTTTCTGAAAAGTTTGGTTAGTTTTGGGATAGATTTTATAAAATAAGTATCATACATATATTGACAATTTGATTTTAGTAGACTATAATATCATTAATTCTACGTGCTCACAGGCCGAGAATTCTCCCCATATCCTCACCCGACCGTGAACAGCAGGAGCAGTATTCAGTCACCCATCAAGAAAGGAGTAACGTATGTTTGCCAGAATTTTGAAGATCATTGTCTTGGTTACGTTTCTCACCGGATTGTCGCTGGGGACTTCCTCCAGTATCGGCTATGCCAAAGAATTGCCCCCTGATAATCCTGACAGCGTGTCCGCCATTCTCGATGATGGTGGAACCGCCGAGGTTGGCGTCGAGTGGATCACCGACTGGCCCGGTACTGCCGATGACCGCGCCAACTGGTACTACTCGGCGAACAACCTTTATAACGAATTGCGCAATGGGGGATGGATTGGCCGCTTCAACTACGGAAACACCAACGCCTGGGAGCGCGACTTCAAGGCTGCGTCGTATGGCGGCAATGGCGAGATCGACACGGTAGACCTGGGGATGATCGGCACCCACGGTTCAAGCGCCTGGGATCCAAAATACAACAAGGCGCTCAGCTCAGTCTACTTCAGCAGCAACAACGACGACTGGCATCTCTCCCCCGGCGAAGCCCACCGTTCTCTGGGCGACAACGACTTGGAATGGCTGGCATTCGACTCATGCAGCGTTCTGCGGGACGACAGTATGTGGTATTGGCATGAGGCTTTCAATGGCCTGCACCTGATGCTCGGCTTTGCCAACACGATGTACGTGGTCTACCCAGGCGACGGCGGCGTGTGGGGCGATCAGATGCAGAAGAAGGGTTGGTGGATCTTCGGGCACGGCGCAAAGACGGTGACGCAGGCCTGGTTTACCGCCGTAGAAGATCAGCAGCCCTCCGGCGTGCGCGCGCGCGTTTTGGCCGAAGAGTTGAACAGCTACAACGACTATATCTGGGGACAGGGCTACGTCAGCCCGGATTACCCCAACAACGGCGGTTACTGGTATTGGGATCACGTCGCCGGTACCCCCGCGCCGCTGCAAATCACCGAAATCCCCAAGAGCCTGCCGATCCTCAAAGTCGTGCCGCGTCTGGTCAACGAAGATTTCGTGAAGCGAGTCGGTCAGGCTTTTGGGCTGGACGGCAAGGTTTTGGCCGCGCCTGACGGATCGGCCTTCTACATGGCTGACGACATCAGCAGTACGCTGCGCGTAGACGCTTTCAGCGGTGGGTTCCTCTTCCAAAATCTGGGAGAACTCTGGACGAACCCCGAACTACCCCGGAAACTGCCATCAACGCGCGAGGCTCCATTGCTCGTGAGCAACTTTATGGCCAGCCACGGTGAAGGATTGCCGGGCGCACGGGATTACTTCAGCAACCAGATTGCTCCCACCGTCGAGGTGGAAGGGCCGACCACAGGTTTCAACGAGGCCGGGATCGCCTCGGTGACCGCGATGAGTGCCACCAACATCGCCCTGCACTACGCACGCAGCGTCTACGACCCCGCCTCGATGCAGAACATTTCCATCGTCGGGCCTGGCTCGCGCCTCAATTTCTACCTGGGCGATAACGGCGAAGTCATCGGGATGAAGGGCGGTTGGCGCGACTACGAATTCGCGGAACAACCTGCGGGCTTGCAAGCTGCCGCGCCCGCCGCGGTCCCCATCAAAATGCCTGAGGTAGCCTGGGCCGATTTCCTGGCTGATCCATCCATTGCCCTGGCGCAGCCGCCGCAGGCGCTCATCTATACTCAAAAGCTGACCCCCACCCTGGCCTACTACGAACAATCTCTCTCCATCAGCCAGACGCAACTGATCCCGGCGTGGGTGTTCGTCGCCGATCTATACACCGAGACCGTCGGCATCCCGGCGCACCTGCAGGCTACCACCGCCACAACGGCTCTCGTCGCCAGCGATGTGAACATCTACGTTCCTGCGGCTGACGATCCTAAGGCGCTCCCGCAGGTGACCATCACCAGCCCTGCGCCCGGCACCATCATCAATACAGGGCAAAGCGTCACCCTGGATGGCACAGTTGAGGGCGGACAGGGACCCTATACCTATCTGTGGACCTCCAGTGTGGATGGCGCGCTAGGCAGCGATCTCAAACTGGAAAGCCCGGCGTTGCACCCTGATCTCAAGAGCGTGTTGACGACGAACAAACTCACTTTGCTCGTGGTTGACGCCGACGGGCTACACGCGACGGCGAGTGTTGATGTCCTGGTGCGCGCAGCGATATACCTGCCATTAGTTTTGAAACAGTGATGGTATCCAGTCGCAACAAGGACGGGGGCTTGCGCTCCCGTCCTTGTTTTGTCAAAGACAGACAATCCACTATAATCAGGCTACATTGACCAGGAGGCGCGCGATGAACGAACGTGTGTTGCGTTGGAAAGGTCGGATTGGCAGTCTCAAAGTGGGATGCGGTTTCATCCTTGTTTTTGCGGTGATTATCGCTTGCGCAGGGGTCGCCAGCCTCAGCACAGCGTTGAACAATGCCGACACGCCCCAAGAAGTTTCAATCGGCCAACTCGTCAATGGCGACATTGCTGCCGGCCGGTATGTCAGTGTTTCCGGGTTGGCGGTTTATGATATAGGATACGAGAAGAGTGAAGATGGCAAACCAACGGCGACTTACTACTTTGTGATCAATCCGAATACCGGCGATATGGTGCTGGTCAAACACACCTCGGCGCTGGTCGTCGGCCTGAAAAATGATCAAGCCACCGTCACCGGGATGACACGCGCGATGCCTTCCGACTTAAAGGATGCGGTGAAGGAAGATGAAACGCTGTTCACCCAAAACGATGTCAGAACGACCACGGCGCTCTACATCGAGGATGGCGCCAAGCCGCCCACCAAAGGCAGCAGTATTATGATGTTGGCAGTGGGACTGATCGGCGCCGGTTTGTGCTGCATCCCCTTCTTCTTTCCAGGGGTCGTCTTCGCTCCCACCCCGCTCGATGTCACTGTAGCGCCGGCGACGGAGCGCTATGGGGTGAAAGCAACCGGCACCTTCACCAAACTGAAGAGCGTTGAGCCGCTCGAAGTCGGAAAAGCCACCCGCAAATTCACCAACGCAGTCGCCAACATCATCCCGTTGGGCGAACACGAGCTGATGATCTACATCCACCACATTCTGAAGACCAAGACTTACGGGATAACGGTCAACACGACGATCACGGATTGGGGCGTTTTCTTGCGCAACGATCACATCACCGACGTGACGGCAGGGAAGATTTTTGGGTGGAAGGATAAATGGGCCACGCGCTTTCAATACGCCGGCCCCAAGGATAAGACAGCCACACTGTACGTCATTTTTGAGGAGGCTGGCGCGCAAGCTGCGTTTGTGAAACTGTTGCGCGCGATGCAGTTCTCCGTCGTCACGGGCGATATGGCAGCCTAGCGGCCCATAAAAAACCTGATACTCCTTTCTTGCCGCAGAAATGGAGTGTCAGGTTTTTGCGTACACTACGCTATCCTTCCAATTGCGACGTGCAGTGCGGGCAGCGGGTCGCTTTGATGGGGATGTCGGTAAAGCAATACGGACATGGTTTGGTCGTCGGCGCGGCGGGCGCAGCGGGTTCTTCTTTCTTCTTAAGGCGATCAAGCGCGCGCAAAACCAGGAAGATGACAAAAGCAACGATCACAAAGTCCAGGATGGTGTTGAGGAAAACGCCAATGTTGATCGTAGCGGCCCCGGCCTCCTTCGCAGCGGCCAGACTCGCGTAGTCCTGTCCCGAAAGGTTGATGAACAGGTTCGTGAAGTCCACTTTGCCGAGGAGCAGTCCAATCGGCGGCATCAAAATATCGTTGACAAAAGATGTCACGATCTTGCCGAAGGCGCCGCCGATGACCACGGCGATGGCTAAATCAACTACATTACCGCGCATTACGAATTTCTTGAATTCTTGCCACACAATCCACCTCCTTGATCAATAGTTGAATACATACAGACGGTCAACCTGTCACCTGCATCGCACCCGTCTTATCAAGGATTATACAGCCGGTTTGCACAACTTGCAATTTTCAAAGGTCAGTATATCCTTGAACCATATCAACTGCACAGGACATTGGCCGCCAGGCTAATGGACTGGCGACGACAAAGCAATAGCAACGGAGGACAATGTGAAAGAAAAGCAGTTACCCGCCGATTTTGTTCCAGATGCGTCCATTGCCGCAGCGATCCAGGCGCATAGCAAAGAAGAGAAAATCGCCTGCGCGCAGGCTTTCACCATCGCAGCAAGAGCCAATGTCGCGCCGCTCATCGTCGGGCGCAATGCCGATGTGTTGAACATCCATCTTGATCACTGCCAACTCGGCCTGTTTGGCTATCCGGGACACACCAAAGGCTGGGATGCCGCCAACATCGCCGCGCAGCCCGCGCCCGCAGGACTTGAAGCCGCCATCCGGTCGGCGCTGGATGACGCGGGCCGGCTCTCGTGCGTTCGCGCGTGGGAGATCGCCGCCCAGTTCGCCATCCCCAAAATGCTGGTGGGTTATGTCGCCGACCAACTGGGCGTGCGTATCGTGCAATGCCAGTTGGGCGCATTCTAAACTAAGGAGTGCAACCGAACCTACGGCACAGCGCCGATAATGAAAATTTTACCGCAGAGCACGCGGAGAGCGCAGAGTATTTTTTATTTTTCTCTGTGAACTCTGTGTTCTCTGTGGCTATTTACAGAGGAGGAAACGATGTTAGTAAAAAATTGCATGACCACAAATCCTGTGACGATCACCCCTGAGATGCCAGTGGCCGAGGCGCTGAGTTTTATGCGCCAGCATAACGTGCGCCGGTTGCCGATCCTCAACAAGAAACGCAAGCTTGTCGGCATCATCTCGGAAAAAGACCTGCTCTACGCCTCGCCCTCGCCCGCGACCAGTCTCAGCGTCTACGAAGTGGGGTATTTGCTGTCCAAGCTCAAGGTCGAGGAGATTATGACCAAGAACGTCGTCACCGTCGCGCCTGATGCGCCGCTGGAAGAAGCCGCGCGGATTATGGCCGACAGCAAGATCGGCGGCCTGCCGGTGGTGGATGGCGACCGTCTGGTGGGCATCATCACGGAAACCGATGTTTTCAAGACCATCCTGGAGATGATGGGCGCGCGCCAGACCGGGGTGCGCCTGACGCTGCACCTCATTGACGAGCCAGGCGCCCTCAGCCGGATCGCGGGCAGCATCGCGGCGCTCGGCGGCGACATCATCGCCCTGGGGACGTTCCACCAGCCAGACGGCGGCGGGGCGCTGATGGTCAAAGTGCGCGGGGTTGCGCGCGGCGATCTGATCAACGCGATGACCGCCATCAATGTGCAGGTCGTGGACGCGCGTGAAAACTGATCGCGCGCGCCATTGAGCAGCCCAGGGAAGAACGCGCTTATGCACATCGGCCTGATCTCTGACACGCACAACAACGAACAGACGCTCGGCGCAGCCGTGGCGCGCTTCCGCCAGGCGCAGATACAGACTGTGCTGCACGCGGGGGATGTCACCAGCGCGTTCACCCTCACGCTGTTGGAAGGCTTTGACGTGTGGATCGCTACGGGCAATATGGATCACGATCCGCAGTTGGCGGTGGCGGTCGCCGAACGTTTTGGCGCGGCGCGGCTGGCGCGCATTCATGAGATCAGCTTCAACGGCGCGCGGATAGCAATGATCCACGGGGATAGCTGGGCGCGGCTCGAAACACTGATCCGCGCCGCAACTTACGATTACGTCATCCACGGGCATACCCACGTTCCCAACGACGAAACTGTCGGAAAGACGCGGGTTATCAACCCTGGCGCGCTCGGTCACAGCCGGTGGCGCTGTGCTACGTGCGCTATCCTGGACCCGACCACAGGGGATCTTCAATGGATCGAGCTGTAATCTAATGCAGGAGGACGAAGGTGCATCTACAAGAGAGCAAACGTGTCTTGAGACAATCGGATCTCTTCCGCGATCTCAACGAAATTCATCTCGACCTGGTCTTGATGGTCTGTGAAGAAATCAGCTATCGTGGGGGCGAGTATATCTTTCACCAAAACGATCCCGGCGACGCACTCTACATCGTGGCGCGCGGTGAAGTGGATATCCTCATGGAACCGCAAAACAGCAATAACGCCCCAATGATCGTCGCCACCAGCAAGCCAAATGATACTTTCGGTGAAATCCTCCTGGTGGATCAGGGCACACGCTCCGCGTCGGCGCGCTGCAAAACAGATACGCAACTTCTGCGCATCTCCCGCGACCGTCTGCTGAAGCTCTGCTACGACTACCCAGAAATCGGCTTCCACATCATGCATCGCATCGCAGCGGAACTGGCACTCAAACTGCGTTCCAGCAACCAGGACATCCGCGAGCAATTGTTTCACCAGTCCTGACAGGTTTCAAAAAACCTGTCAGGACTAACACAACGACCACAGGAATCGCCGGTAGATAAAAACGATCATAGGCGATAGGCCCAGGCAGCAGCAGCACGTATGCGACGGTCCCCAGCAAGGCCAGCAGCGCCCACGGGCGACGACGCAAGCGCCACGCGCCGCGCAATCCAAGCACCCACACCGCGACGCGCGCGGCGCTCAATCCCCACCACAGCAGCGCCGCCAGCAACGGCGGGCGCGCGATCCGTTCAAGCCACAGCGCGCGCAGCGCATCTCCCACCGCGCCCCGTTCCAGCGACCACAGCATCCGTGCGCCTATGTCAGCGACGACGCCGGTCGTCTCCCACTCCTTGCCGGTCAGAATGTGATACCACAACCGGTGCCCGGGATCGCGTAAGCTGGTCAGAACGCCGCGCACGTGGGCGCGGAGATAGCTGACCGGATGGTCCCGCACGATGTTCCAGGCTGCACGCGCCACCTCGGTTTGGCGCTGTCGTTGCTCGACGCACACATCACGGTGTGGAGTGGGGGCGTCCCATTCATCCCGTTCACGCACATCGGCAACGAGACGATCGTAGTAGTACTCCCAAGTCTCCGTCCACGGCTCCACGCGCACGCCTTCGTGTTCGGCCAACGTCGCTACCGCGCTCACCCGCGCCAGGTTTTCCGGGAACGCCGTGGACAGCATCCACTTGCCAAGCACGGCGCGGTTGCGCAATAGCCAGGGGAACAGTACCACGGCGAGAATCAGCCAAAAGGCTAGAAACGTTAAACGAGACTCGTGATGCGTGATGCGTGATTGGGGCTGCAGGCCATTCGCTGATTCGCTGATTCGCTGATTCGCTAATTCTCCATTCGCCATTCGCCACGTCAACAGGCCGCCCACAAACAGGGCAAGAAACTGCACGTTAGGCTTGATGAGTAAGGTAAGACCCCACAAGAGGCCGGTAAGCGCGGCTTTTGTGTGCGTCGGACGACGCAAGCAGCGCAGCGTCAGCCACACGGAGGCAGTCAGCAAGGGGAGGAGCAGCGCCTCGGCGAGAAGATAACCGGTGTAACGCTGTGTCGTGCCGTTGCACGCATAGAGCAATCCAGCCCACAGCCCCACCCGTTTGCCGCCGAGGTCATGCCCCAGACGGATAACCAACGCCGTTGTCAGCGCCTCAAGGAGCAGGTGAAAGGGCAGCACACGCCCAGGAGCAGCACCCCCCAGTGCATAAATGCTGGCTACCAACAACGGATACAATGGCGTGCGTACCGCCGTCGGGCAGAAGGGCGGCTCCCAGCCTATCGCAAAGCTATGCCCGGCGAGGATATTCACCGCGAGCAGATGAAAACCTTCCGCGTCCACCGGCGCAATCGGATTCGTCGGGAAGCGTAGCAGCCACGCCACGCGCACGCACAATGTCAACAGCAGAATCCCAACAGCAAGGTTCAGGGTTGTGGATTTCGGGTTATGGGTTATGGGACATTTGCTGATTCGCTCATCCGCTGATTCGCCGATTCGCTCATTCGCCGATTCGCTCATTCTTGTTCATCAACGCGATCAGGCGAATCCCATCCAGCGTCAGCCATTCATCCGCTACCGCGAAGCACGAGGTCAGCGGCGCAATCAAACGCGCCAGGCCGCCGGTCGCCAGCGCCTGGGCTTCCACCCCCATCTGCTTGCGGAAACGCGCGATGAGGCTCTCCACCATCCCCACGTAACCCAAGACGATGCCAGACTGAATGGAGTGGACAGTGTTCGTGCCGATGGGACGCGGCGGCGCGCTCAGCCGAATTTGCGGCAGTTGCGCCGTGCCACCCGCCAGCGCCGACATCGCCATATTGATCCCCGGCGCGATGGCGACGCCCAGGAACGTCGCATCCGCCGCCACCGCCGAAAACGTCGTCGCCGTCCCGAAATCCACCACGATGCACGCATCCCGCACGCGGTCGTAAGCGGCGACCCCGTCGGCGACTAAATCTGCCCCCAGTTCCGCCGGATTATCTATGGCGAACGTCAGCCCGGTCTTCACTGCCGTACTGATGACCAACGGCGCTACACCCGTTTGCGCAACGAGCATCTCCTCCATCCGGTCGGTAATCGGCGGGACGACGCTGCTGATGGCAACTTGATCGAGCGCGCCAAGCGCCACCCCCGCCTCGCGCAAGAAATCGCGGAAGAGCACGCCGTACTCGTCGGGCATCTTATCGCGCACCGTCCGCACACGCCAGTGCCGCAGCCACCGCTCGCCATCGTGAATACCAAAAACAATGTTCGTGTTGCCTACATTGACTGCTAAGAGCATACGTTCCTCCAGGTCATGGTTCGTCACATAGTCACTGCGTTGCTTTGCTAAGTTTAGTCACTTTCCAGGAGACGACAATTCAGCGATTCGGCTTCACAATATGCTCCCTGTGGTATAATAGCGCCTATGAAAAAGCGAAGCTTGCAAATCATCATGACCCTGGTTTTGAGCGCGCTGGCCCTCTATCTGGCGTTGCGTGGCGTGAATTTTTCCGAAGTGGGTACGGCCCTGCGACAAGTGCGCATAGACTGGCTTCTGCTGACCTTTGCGCTGATCCTGGTGACGCTTATAATCCGCGCGCAACGCTGGCGGATTTTGTTGGGACGTAAACTCTCCCTGCGCGATACCTTCGGGTTGATCAATATCGGCTACCTCGTGAGCGGCGTGCTGCCTTTGCGGGCCGGCGATCCCGCCCGCGCTGTCGCCGCCAGTATGCGTGGACCGGTTTCCATCATCGCGGCACTCTCTACTGTCGTCGTCGAGCGCGTGCTGGATATGTTCCTCATCGTGATCATGCTCGTGGGGACACTGCCCTTCGTGCCCGGCCTGCGGACTTATCTTGCCGGTGGGCAAGTCGGTGGGTCGCTCTCCTTCCAACTGGTCATCATCCTCAGCGGCGCTCTGGCTTTGGGAATGTTGGTGATGTTCATCCTGGTGGCGCTATTTCCCCAAAAGATCGAGGCGCTGGCGCGGCGCAGCCTGGAAATGCTGCATATCCCAAATCCCGAACGCTGGCTGAAGCCGGTGCAGCACGCCCTGGATGGATTGATCGCGTTGCGTTCAGCCCGCGAAGGAGCCGCGCTGTTGCTGTGGTCGGTGGCGTTGTGGATCGCCACGCCCCTTTATTTTATGACAGCAATGCAAGCCTGTCGCGCCTTTCTTCCGGCAGGCGATTTCGCGCTCAAGGGTACCGTCGCCACATGGGCCAGCGCCTTCGGGATGGTGTTCCCGGCGACTGGCGGCCTGGGATCGTTCCACTTCGCCGTGCGCGAGGCGCTCTTTTGGGGCTTTGCGATCCCCCGCGACGCAGGATTCACTTACGCCGTCATTGCCCACGCGTTGGCTTATCTCACCGGCATCGCGCTGGGCGCGCTCACCCTCTTGATTTGGGGGATGTCGTTCAAGAGCCTCGTCAGCAACGCCCAACAGGTTGAAGCCACGCCAGAGTCCAGTTCTTCCAATCCAGCGTAACACGGAGAGTATCTACCATGCATTATCTGATTACCGGCGGCGCCGGGTTCATCGGCTCGAATTATGTGCACCGCCTCCTGGACCGTGGGGAGCGCGTGACCATCTACGACAATCTCTCACGGCGCGGCGCGACCGCCAACCTGGATTGGCTGCGGGAAACGTTCGGCGATCATGCCTTCACTCTCATCCACGGCGACGTGCGCGACGCCACCCTACTCGCCGCCGCTGTCCGTGATGTTGATGTGATCGTCCACCTGGCTTCGCAGGTCGCCGTCACTTCCTCCGTTTTACACCCGCGCGAAGACTTCGAGATCAACGTCACCGGTACGTTCAATGTACTGGAAGCGGCGCGGCTGGTTGGCAACCAGCCCGCAGTCATTTTCGCCTCGACCAACAAAGTGTACGGCGGCATGGAATCGCTCATCGTCGAGGAACGTGAGACGCGCTACGCCTACCGCGACTATCCCCACGGCATCCCCGAAACATACCCGTTAGACTTCCACTCACCCTACGGGTGTTCCAAGGGATCGGGCGACCAGTATGTGCGCGACTATGCGCGCATCTATGGGCTGCGAACCGTTGTGTTCCGACAGAGTTGCATTTACGGCACGAGACAGTTCGGTGTTGAGGATCAGGGCTGGGTAGCATGGTTCATCATCGCGGCGCTGCTAGGGCGGCCCATCACCATTTATGGCGACGGCAAGCAGGTGCGCGATTTGCTCTATGTGGACGATTTGCTGAACGCCTACGACGCTGCCATCGCCAACATTGACCAGGTAGCCGGCCAGATCTACAACGTCGGCGGCGGGGCGGCGAACCAGCTCTCGGTCTGGCGTGAATTTTGCCCGCTGTTGGAACGCCTCACCGGGCGCGAGATCCCCGTCAGTTGGCGCGATTGGCGGCCCGGCGACCAACGCATCTTCGTCGCCGACATCCGCAAAGCCGCCGAGCATTTGCACTGGCATCCTGCCGTCGGCGTAGAAGAAGGCATCACCCGCCTCTTCACCTGGGTAAAACAAAACCAAGCCCTATTCACCAGCTAAAATCCCTTTACGCTTTACGTTTTACGTTTCACGGAGTCACCTATGCGCGTTCTCATCGTTTTGACCTACTACCGCCCACACACCAGTGGCTTGACCATCTACGCCGAACGTCTGGCCAAGGGCCTGGCCCGGCGCGGACACGAGGTCACGATCCTCACCTCCCGCTACAGCCGCGACTTACCACGCCGCGAGACCCTGGACGGTGTGCAAATTGTACGCGCGCCGGTGCTCTTTCGCATCAGCAAAGGCGTGATTATGCCCACGTTCGGCTTCCTGGCGTGGAAGCTCGCCGCGCAAGCCGACGTCATCAGCCTGCACCTGCCGCAATTCGACGCAGCGGGCGTAGCCTTGCGGGGACGGTTGCTCAAAAAGCCCACCGTCCTCACCTATCACTGCGACCTGCAACTGCCGGCGGGGCGGTTCAACCGCGTGGTCAACCGCGTCGTTGACGTGATGAACAACCTGGCGGGGAAATTCGCCCACAAAGTCGTCGCCTACACCCAGGATTTTGCGGATCATTCCCCATTTCTGCAAAAATTCAGCGACAAACTGCACGTTATTGCCCCACCCGTGGAGTTGCCGCCGATGACGCCTTCCGGCATTGCGGCCTTCGCCAGGATGCACAATCCCCAACACGCGCATCCAGTGATTGGCATGGCCGCGCGTTTGGCTGCGGAAAAGGGCGTGGAAGTGCTGCTCAATGCCTTCCCGCGCATCCTGGAATGCTATCCCAAAGCGCGCATCCTCTTTGCCGGACAGTACAAAAATGTTCTGGCAGAGGAAATGTATGCGCGCAGGCTTCAGCCGATGATTTATCGTTATGAAGACCTGGATCAATGGAAGTTCCTGGATGTGCTCGACCCGGTGCAAATGGCGGCTTTCTATCCCAACCTGGATTTGCTCGTCGTGCCGAGTCTCAACTCCACCGAATCGTTCGGCCTGGTGCAGGTAGAGGCAATGCTGTGCGGCGTCCCCTGCGTCGCCAGCAACCTGCCCGGCGTGCGCCAGCCCATCCAACAAACCGGCATGGGCGAAATCGCGCCCATCGGCGACGCTGAAGGTCTGGCGAAGGCCATGCTCCAGGTCCTCGACCACCACAGCGCCTATGTCCGACCCCGTGAAGAAATCACCGCACGCTTTTCTACCGAACATACAGTCACAGAGTACGAAACCCTGTTCGAACAATTGCAACGCGCGCTCTGACATTCGACTTTTGACTTGCGACATTTGACTTGGAGGTTTCCATGCCCACCCAGAAGCTGTACTACGAAGACCTGCATCCCAACCTGCACTTCGAGACGATCCGCCGCACCATCACACAAGAGGATTTTGAAACCTTCACCAAGCTGTCCGGAGACTATAATCCCCTGCACACTGACGCCGAGTACGCCTCATCCAGTCCTTTCGGCGAGCTGATTGTGCAGGGCGCACTCGTTCTCTCCATCGGTACAGGACTCGCCAATAGCCTGGGCTACTTGAGCGGTACCATTGACGCTTTCGTCGGGCTGGATTGGAAATACCGCGGCCCGGTCAAGGTCGGCGACACGATTTGGGCCACCCTCAAAGTAGGCAAGAAGCACCCCATGCCAGGCTACAATGGCGGTCTGGTCACACTGCACGTCACCATCTACAATCAGGACAATCAGGCCGTGCAGAAAGGCACGTGGACGCTGCTCGTGCGCGGCAAAAACGGCGCTATTCCGACGACCTGACATTCCCCAAATTCACTGCTTGACAAACCTCGTAAATTGCGATATAATACTTCGTAAGTAAATTTAACTTTCTAAGTTCCCCTGACACTTAGGAGATGGCGATGGCTCAGATTTTTCAGCGCGTATATCCGCGACTTACACCTCCGCTCGATCCAGAATTTCAGCCTGCCGCGTTGGTCAACCGCGATTTCCAGGCGCAGGTCGCTGCTGCGGGCGGCGTTCCCCTCGTTTTTGGCGTCGAGCAGCTTAACGGCGTCATTTCGCGCTTCGCAACTCATGTTTTTCCTGCAGGGCATCCCCAGGCCGACGCCAACCTGCCCTACGCCGAACGCATCTTCAAATTCCTGCTCTGGCAGCGCGGCGGCTGGCGAGTGTACGTAGGCGGTCCGCCCAATATCGGCGCGGCGCTGCAAACGCTCTATGCGCCCGGCGGCGCGCGCGAATTCGACGCGCACTTTATGGGCGAAGATGTGTATAGTCACCCCTTCACCGTCGTCCCCTGCGCGCCAGAGGAGGTACCGCCAGCGCGAGAAAGCGGTCGTCCGCTAGGCCGTCACCTGGAAGGCTACCGCATCGGCTTCGACCTGGGCGCATCGGATCGCAAAGTGTCCGCCGTGGTGGATGGCGAGGCTATCTACAGTGAGGAAGTCGTGTGGGAACCGAGCATCCAGAGCGACCCGGACTATCACTACCGCGAAATTATGGCGAGCCTGCGCGCGGCGGCGGCGAAGTTGCCCCGCGTGGACGCGATTGGTGGTAGCGCCGCCGGCGTCTACGTGGATAACCAGGTGCGGGTGGCCTCGCTGTTTCGCGGCGTCCCCAAAGAACGTTACGACGAGGTCAGAAACCTGTTCCTGCGCATCCGCGATGAGATGGGCGCGCCGCTCGAAATCATCAACGACGGCGACGTGACGGCGCTGGCAGGGGCGATGTCGCTGGAAGACAACGGCGTGCTCGGCATCGCACTGGGATCGAGCCAGGCAGCCGGCTACGTCGCGCTGGATGGGACGATCACCGGCTGGCTCAACGAGCTGGCGTTCGCGCCGGTAGACTACAACCCCAATGCCTCCGTGGACGAATGGTCGGGCGACCGCGGCGTGGGCGCGACGTATTTTTCACAACAGTGCGTCTTCCGCCTGGCCCCGCGCGCGGGCATCGAAATCCCGGCCGGGATCACCCCGGCAGCGAAGCTAAAGTTTGTCCAGGAGAAGTTGGAAGCCGGTCACGCCGGTGCGCGGCGGATTTGGGAAACGATGGGCATCTATATGGGCTACGCCATCGCGCACTACGCCAACTTTTACGACTTGCGGCACGTGCTGATCCTGGGGCGCTGCACCTCCGGCAGCGGCGGGCAGCTTATCCTCGACAGCGCGAACGCGGTGTTGGCCGAGGAATTCCCGGAGTTGGCGGCGCGCATCCACATCCAACTGCCCGACGAGAAAAGCCGACGGGTGGGGCAATCCATCGCCGCCGCCAGCCTTCCGGCGGTCGGTTGAGATAACGTTTAAACGTTGAAACGTTTCAACGTTCAAACACTTTTTGAGAGGAGCGAATGATGAACCTGCATCGTGAAACCGCAGAAATTTTCGTGCCGGACGGACTTCCGGCGAAAGAAGCCTTGCAGCGCACCACGCACATGGCCGTCGGCGCGCACCAGGACGACCTCGAAATTATGGCCTTCGATGGCATCATCAAGTGCTTTCAACGCCAGGACCGCTGGTTCGCCGGGGTTGTCGTCACCAACGGCAGCGGATCGCCGCGCGCGGACCTGTACAGAGATTACACCGACGAAGCTATGCAGGTCATCCGCCGCAAAGAGCAGAAGAAAGCGGCGATGATCGGCGAATACAGCGCGCAGGTATTGCTCGATTATCCCAGTTCCGTGCTCAAAAACAGCGCCGACAAAGCGCCGGTCGAGGACCTGTACGCGCTGTTCGAGCTGGCGCAGCCGGAGGTGATCTACACGCACAATCTCGCCGACAAGCACGACACCCACGTCGCCGTGACGCTACGGGTGATCGAGGCGCTGCGTCGCCTGCCAGCGGAAATGCGTCCGCAGCATCTATACGGGTGCGAAGTGTGGCGCAACCTGGATTGGATGCTGGACACGGACAAGGTGACATTCGACGTTTCGACGCATCAAGGGTTGCAGGCTGCGCTGCTCGGCGTCTTCGATTCGCAGGTGTGCGGCGGCAAACGCTACGACCTGGCGACGATGGGCCGGCGGCAAGCCAATGCCACCTACTTCGCCTCCCACGACACCGACGTCGCCACGGGGCTGATCTTTGCGATGGATCTCACACCGCTGATTATGGATGCCACATTGAGCGTTGTGGATTACACCCAATCTTTTATCACGCGCCTGGCACAAGAAGTCGCGGCGCGTATCAGCAAATTTGGAGGGCAATAGGATATGAGCCTCAAGTCAGAAATCTTCGAGCAACCGGCAGTGCTGACGCGACTGCTGGAAAACCAGAAAGAGCATATATACGCCATTGCCGCCGCACTGCGTAAACAGGACATCCACTATCTCTTCCTGGTGGCGCGGGGCACATCGGATAACGCCGGGCTGTACGCGAAGTACCTGTGGGGCGCGTTTAACCAGATGCCGACGGCGCTGGCGACGCCCTCGCTCTTCAGCCTGTACGGGAAACCACCGAGCCTGAAGAACGCGCTGGTGTTGGGCATTTCGCAGTCGGGGCAGTCGCCCGATATTGTGCAGGTGATGGCGGAGGCGCAACGCCAGGGCGCGCCGACGCTGGCGATTGTCAACGCGCCGGAGTCGCCGCTGGCGCGCTTGGCGCAGTTTGTCATTGATGTGGACGCCGGACCGGAGTTGGCCGTCGCCGCGACGAAGAGCTACACCGCGCAGTTGATGGTCATCGCCATGCTTTCGGCGGCGATGAGCGCGCAAAGCGGCGATGCACAGGATCGCTGGCCCGACCTGGAGCGCGTTCCGGCGTTAGTGCAGCAAGCCCTCGACCTCGATGCGTTCATCGAACGCGCCGCCGAACGCTACCGCTATATGGAGCAGTGCGTGGTGCTCGGACGGGGCTTCAACTACGCGACGGCCTTCGAGTGGTCGCTCAAGATGAAGGAGCTGGCCTATGTGATTGCCGCCCCCTACTCTTCCGCCGATTTCCAGCACGGCCCGGTCGCCGTCGTCTCGCAGGGCTTCCCCGTGCTGGCGGTTGCGCCGGATGGCGCCGTCTTCGACGATATGCGAACGCTGCTGGAAGAGCTGGTTACGCAGCGGGAGGTGGAGCTGCTCGCCATCTCCAACCGCGAGGAGGTGCTGTCGCTCGCGCACACGCCGCTGCGCCTGCCCGCTGACATGCCCGAATGGCTCAGCCCGCTGGTAACGATTGTGCCGGGGCAACTGTTCAGCTACTATCTCACCCGCGCCAAAGGCTACGACACCGAAGCCCCGCGCGGATTACGCAAGGTAACGTTGACGCATTGAGTGGGGGAGTGAGGGAGTGGGGGAGTGGGGGAGTAAGGGAGTTTGGGAGTAAAAAGACTCACTACACCCCTACTCCCCTACACCTCTACCCCCCTACTCCCTACTCCATGCGAGGAGAAGCTATGAGCGTGAAGCCTACACTTATCGTGATGGCGGCTGGATTGGGCAGCCGGTATGGAGGCATTAAGCAGATTGAGCCGGTGGGACCGCATGAGGCCACGCTGCTGGATTATGCCGTATATGATGCGCTGCGCGCCGGGTTCGGCAAGGTGGTCTTCGTCGTCAGCCAGGCGATTGAGGATGCCTTCCGCGAAAGATTCGGCGTCACCATCGGCAAACACTGCGAGACTGCTTACGTTATCCAACGTTTGACGGACATGCCGCCGGGCTTCGTGCTGCCGCCGGAGCGCCAGAAGCCCTGGGGCACCGGGCAGGCGGTGCTCAGTTGCCGGGACAAGGTCGCCGGGCCATTCGCCGTCATCAACGCCGATGACTTCTACGGGCGCGCGGCGTTTGAGGCGCTGGCCGGGTATCTCGCCCACGCGGAGGACAAGGACGGCGTCTACGACTACTGTATGGTCGGCTATGTGCTGGAGAACACCATCACCGAGCACGGTCACGTCTCGCGCGGCGTGTGTGTGGCGGATGACGACGGCTTCCTCGTCCACATCCGGGAGCGCACCCACATCGAACGGCGCGGCGCGAGTATCGCGTACACCGAAGATGGCGCAACCTGGGTGGACATCCCCGCGCAGACTGCCGTCTCGATGAACATCTGGGGCTTCACACCGAGCCTGTTTGGGGAATTGGAGCGCCGCTTCCCCCTATTCCTGCGCGATAATGCCCACAATTTGCTGAAAGCGGAGTTCTTCTTGCCCAACATCGTCGGCGATTTGGTGCAGGAGCGCAAGGCGCGCGTCAAAGTCCTCGCCAGCGATGCGCAGTGGTTCGGTGTCACCTATAAAGAGGATCGGGCGCGGGTTCAGCACGCCATCCGCACGTTGATTGCGCGGGATGTTTATCCAGAACAGTTGTGGCTGTAAAAAATACTTGACAATGGCCGTAATGCGTTGTATAATACTTCGTAAGTAAATTTAACTTTCTAACACCCCTTTTTTTGACCATCAAGGCGCAATCTGTGACAAAAAAAGCGACGCACGAGCAAACACGGATTCATAACACCCAATTGGTGTTTAGCACCGTCTACGAACGGGGAGAAATCAGCCGGGCCGAGATTGCGCGGATCACACGTTTGACGCGCCCTACGGTCTCCGATGTCGTCGCAGACTTGATGGTGCAAGGTCTGCTCGAAGAAATCGGGCGCGCCCCCTCCACAGGCGGCAAACGTGCGATCCTCCTGCGCGTCAACGCCGATTCACGCTGTTTGATCGGGATTGACCTGGCGCGCGAAGATTTTCGCGGCGCGTTGATCAATTTGAACGGCGAAATCAAACACCGGGTCAGTTTGCCGTTGCAGGGACGCAACGGAACCGCCGCGTTAGAACTGGTCTACGAACTGGTAGACACGCTGATCCAGGCCGCGTGTAGCCCTTTGTTGGGCATTGGCATCGGCACACCGGGGCTGGTGGATGCGGTGAATGGCGTGATCTATCAAGCCGTCAACCTCAACTGGCGGGATGTTCATCTGCGCACCTTGCTGCAACAACGTTATCACTTGCCGGTTTATATGGCGAACGACTGTCAAGTCGCGGCCCTGGGCGAATATACCTTCGGCGAGAACAGCAGCACGCGCGATTTGGTGGTCATCCACGTGGGCAAGGGCGTCGGGGCGGGGATTGTACTGAACGGACGGCTGTTTCACGGCAACCCGTTGGGCGCCGGGGAAATCGGCCACGTCACCGTCGTCGAGAACGGCGAGCGCTGCCAATGCGGGAACACCGGCTGTCTCGAGACGGTGGCGAACAGCCGGGGCATTGTCCGGCAGGCGCAGGCGTTGGCGAAGAATACCCCCGAATCAATACTGAACCAGCTCGTCCCCCACCCTGACGCGCTCACCTTCGAGACGGTCTGCGAAGCGTTCGCCGAAGGGGATGCAGCGGCGCAACAGGTGATCCGCAACGTAGGTCAGCATCTCGGCGCAGCGGCCGCCAGCCTGGTGGGCGTGCTGGGCGGATGTCGGATTCTGCTGTCAGGGCGCATCACGTGCTTTGGAGAATTTTTGCTCAACACGGTACGAGAAGAGATGAACAAGCGCGCGCTGGCGTCACTGTCACAGACCTCTGAAATCGGTTTCGTGAGTATGGGCGCCGACATCATCCTACTCGGCGCGGCGGCGCTGTTGCTGCACGAGGAATTAGGGCTGTTCCCCTTCAATGGATAAACGCGATGAGCACCACGGGATTGGAGCGTCTGATTGACAACGGGGCTGTGCCGCTCAAGGGACGCCGCGTCGGTCTGGCGACACACCCGGCAGCCGTCACCCGCGATCTGACGGACAGCGTCACGGCGCTTTTACAGGGCAATGTGCGGCTGACGGCGCTCTTTGCGCCGGAGCACGGGTTCTCCGGCGCCGCCGCCGATGGTCAGCACGTCCAGGATGCCGTCTACGGGAGCACTCACATCCCTATTTACAGCCTGTACGGCGCGACGCAGGAGCCCACGCCGGCTATGTTGGCCGAGGTTGATATCGTGGTCTTCGATATGCAGGATGTGGGTGTGCGATTTTACACCTTCATCAGCACGCTCCTGTATATGCTCAAGGGCGCAGCAAACGCGCATCTTCCCATCGTGGTGCTGGATCGTCCCAATCCCATCAACGGGATAACGCGCGAGGGGCCGGTGTTGACACCGGGCTTCGAGTCGTTCGTTGGCGTGCTGCCCATTCCGCTGCGCTATGGCCTGACCATCGGGGAATTGGCGCATTATATGAATCATACGCAGGGCATCAATGCCGAGTTGACCGTGATCCCGATGGCGGGATGGCGGCGTGAGCTGTGGTTCGACGAAACTGACCTGATCTGGATTCCCACTTCGCCCGCGATGCCGCACCTTTCGACGGCCATCGTTTACCCCGGTATGTGTTTTCTGGAAGGGACGAACGTCTCCGAAGGACGCGGGACGGCGTTGCCGTTCGAGGTCTGCGGCGCGCCGTGGATCAATGGAGAGGCGCTGGCGGCGCACCTGAACGCGCTGGCGCTGCTGGGGGTGCGCTTCCGTCCGACACAGTTTATGCCGGCGGCGTCCAAGTTTACCGGGTCGGTCTGCGGCGGCGTGCAGGTTCACGTGACCGACCGCGCGACCTTCCGCCCAGTGACGGCGGGGTTGCACGTGCTCGCGGCGCTAAGAGCATTGTATCCGGCAGATTTCGCGTGGCTGCCGCAGAGTTGGGAGGGCGCGCATCCGCACATGGACCTGCTGGCGGGCACGGATCAGGTGCGGAGTGCGATAGACGCGGGTGCAAACTTGACAGAATTGGCGGCAAGTTGGTCAGATGCAGTGGCAGATTTCGAGAAGGCATCCCGTCAATACTGGCTCTATTCGTAGCCGAAGCGACTGAAGTCGCTACTACGCAACAGAAAGGAGGTCCCGTTGAGCAGCACAACCGTAAGCACACAGGTTATGCCCACCAAAATACCGCTAGGGCGTTGGATCAAACGTATTACATCCAACTACGTCGTCAGGATGCTCGCACGCGCGGTGTTCACGATCTGGTTCGTCACCAGTCTGATCTTTTTTCTCGTGCGCCTGATGCCCTCCAATCCTATCGAGGTCTATATCAACGAATTGATGGTGCAATACAGCATACCGTATGCCGAAGCACGCGATCAAGCCGCTTCACTCTTCGCTATTGACCTGGATGCGCCGCTCTATCAGCAATACTTCGACTATATGGTGCAACTCGCCCATGGAAATTTAGGGGATTCGCTGCGCTCGCCGGGCACGTCCGTCTGGCAAATCATCGTCACGTTCCTCCCGTGGACGTTGTTCAGTGTGGGATTGGGGTTGATCATCAGTTTTATTCTGGGGATGTTGATCGGGATGTTACTGGCTTACAAACGCCAGGCGTTGTGGGAACCGGCAGTATCGGGCACAGCTTCGGTCTTGAGTTCGATCCCCAACTACATCGTCGGCATCGTGCTGCTCGTTTATCTGGGCGTTTATTGGAATCTCGTGCCCATCCACCAGATGCGCGGCTCGCGGTCGCCGGGCATTCAGCCGGGTTTCACGTGGGTCTTCATCAAAGACATCTTCTTCCACGCGGCGCTGCCGATTTTGACGTATGTGCTCTCGACAATCGGCTCGTGGATTCTCTCAATGAAGAGCAGTACAATCGGCGCGTTGGGCGAGGATTACGTGACCGTGGCGCGGGCGCGCGGTCTCTCCGAAGGGCGCATCACAACAGCTTACGTGGGGCGCAACGCGATGCTGCCGCTCATCACCCAATTGTTGATCAGCATTGGCTTCGTGGTTGGCGGTTCGATTCTTATTGAGAGCATTTTCGTCTACCAGGGAATTGGCTACCGGCTGCTCTCGGCCCTCACGACGCGCGACTATCCACTGATGCAGGGCATTTTCCTGATTATCACCATCTCGGTAGTCCTGTCCAACCTGCTGGCGGATTTCATCTACGGGTGGTTCGATCCCCGCGTGCGCATTGCCGGAGGTAATTGATGACGACATCCCAAGCTTTGATGCCCAAGACCGGTATTCGCTATTGGCCGGGACGCTTTGTGCGTGGGATTGGCCGGTTCCTGAAGTTAATGAGCCGCAACAAAACCGGCTTTGTCGGCTTCTTGATCTTCATCGGCTTTGTGTTGATGACGACGGTGGGAACGCTGATTGTGCCCAAGGTCACATCTGCCGACATCAACGCGATCTACGCGCCGCCCACGTGGCAACATCCCTTGGGCAACGACAGTCAGGGGAAAGACATCCTGGCGCAGATTGTGCATGGTGGGCGGGACATCCTCCAAATGGCGCTGCTGACCGGCATCATTTCGACGTTTATTGGCGTGGCGCTTGGCTCATTGAGCGCACTCATCGGTGGCGGTTTCGACGCCTTCTTGACAATGCTGGCCGACATCTGGTTGACGATTCCGCGCTTTCCATTGTTGGCGGTGTTAGCCACGCTGGTTAAACTCGACAATATGCTCTTTTTAGCGTTACTGCTCTCGGTGCTTTCGTGGGCGGGCCTGTACCGTTCGATCCGCGCGCAGGTGTTCTCACTCAAAGAGCGCGATTACATCGAGGCTGCCGTCGCGCTGGATTTGGGGATGTGGCACATCATCTTCTCGGAAGTGCTGCCCAATATGTTGAGCTACATCGCCATCAGCTTCACCTTTGGGATGACATCCGCGATCTATGCGCAGGTGGGGCTGGTCTTCCTGGGGTTGGTCCCGTTGACCCGCAACTGGGGCGTGATGATCAACCTGGCCTGGACGCAGGGCGCGATTTTCTTCAAGGATAGCATCTACTTCATTATGGCGCCAGTGACGGCGATTGCGCTTTTCCAGCTTTCGATTGTGTGGATGAGCCGCTCGCTTGAAGAAATCTTCAACCCACGTCTGCGCACGGGGTAAGGATAGAGGAGGCAAGAAGCAAGATGGAAAACAAGGTTGCCAGTGCTTCCAAAGTCGCGGATGCTTCCAAGTCGAAAGTGCCGCTAACGGTCGAAGACTTGTGGGTGGAATACAAAATCGAGCGCGGGGTGGTGAAGGCAGTACGCGGGGTTAGCTTCGAGCTGGCGCGGGGTGAAAGTCTGGCGCTGATCGGCGAGAGCGGTTGCGGCAAGACGACGCTCGGCGTGGCGCTGATCCGCCTGTTGGTCAAAGCGGCGCGTATCCCCAAAGGCGAGATCACCTACTGGCGCGGCAACCAGGGGATTGACGTCCTCTCGCTCAAAGAGCGAGAGCTGCGCCGGTTCCGCTGGCGCGAGTGCGCGATGGTGTTTCAATCAGCGTTAAACGCCTTCAATCCGGTGCTGCGGATTTGGGATCAGATTCTCGACACGTCCAAGGCGCACGGCGGTATGCCGCGCCAACAGGTCCGCGAGCGCGCCATGCAATTGCTCGAATACGTGCAACTGGATCCCAAGCGCGTCATTGACGCTTACCCCCATGAGTTGAGCGGCGGGATGCGTCAACGGGTGCTGCTGGCGATGAGCCTGTTGCTCGATCCGCAGGTGCTCATCCTGGATGAGCCGACGACAGCATTGGACATCCTGACGCAGCGAACAATCATTGACCTGCTGCGACGGCTGAAGGACGAAATCGGCTTTGCGATGCTCTTTATCTCGCACGATCTGGCGACAGCGGCGGAGCTGGCGGATCGCGTCGCCACGATGTACGCCGGTAGTATCGTCGAGGTAGGGCCGGTGGCGGACATTTTCTACCGCCCGGCGCATCCCTACACTCTGGGACTGATCCGCGCCGTCCCCACAGTGACCGGCGAATTCGAGAAGCTGATTTCGATTCCGGGCGCGCCGCCAGACCTCGTAGCCCCTCCGCCGGGATGCAAATTCCATCCCCGCTGCCCTTACGCCACCGAGCGGTGTCTTGCGGAAGAACCAAAGCTTGAGGCGCACTACGGCGAAACGCACAGCGTCGCCTGCTTCAATGTGCGCCGGGTGCAGGAAGACACGCACGATCTGCAGGAACGCTACCAGCGATACATGGGAGGCAAGACGCTATGAGCGAGTACCTCATCGAAGCGCGTGATCTGGTACGGATGTTCGGTTCGCGGCGGGAACGGGTGACAGCCGTTGACGGCGTCTCCTTTGGGATCCGAGAGGGCGAGGTGGTCTGTCTGGTCGGCGAAAGCGGCTGCGGCAAAACGACAACTGGCAAGATGATCGCCGGTCTGCTCAAACCCACCACGGGACAGGTGTTGTACACGGGAAAGCCGGTGTGGACACCCAGAGGCGACAAGGGCGAGGATTTCAAGAAGTTTCGCCTGGGCGTGCAGATTATCCACCAGGACCCTTACGCTTCGCTCAACCCGTCGCACACCATCTATCAAATCCTGAGCGCGCCGCTGCTACACCACAAATTAGCCGCTAACACGCGCGAGGCGCTGGATCGTGTGATCGAATTGCTTACCATCGTTGGACTGTCGCCGGTCGAGGATTTTCTGTACAAATATCCGCACCAGTTGAGCGGCGGACAGCGCCAGCGCGTCTCGGTGGCCCGCGCGTTGACCGTCAACCCGCGTTTTATTGTGGCGGATGAGGCCGTCTCAATGGTGGATGTCTCCATCCGTGTGGGGTTGCTCAACATGATGGCGGATTTGAAGCGCAATCTCGGCGTGACGTACCTGTTCATTACGCACGATCTGGCGGTGGCGAAGTTCTTCGCCTGGGAAGGCCGCATCGCGGTGATGTATGTAGGCAGCATCGTCGAATTCGCGTCAACGCCGCAGTTGATCAACGAACCGCTGCACCCCTACAGCAAAGCCTTGCTCGCCGCCGTGCCAGAGGCCGACCCCGAACTGACCCGCCACAAGCAGCGCGTTGAATTGCGCAGTCAGGACATTCCGAGTTTGCTGGCCCTGCCGAGCGGCTGCCGCTTCCATCCACGTTGCCCGTATTTTGAGCCGGGGCTGTGCGACGTGAAGCGCCCTGCATTGCTGCCGCTCGACGCGAACCGCTATGTGGCCTGTCATATTGCCGCGCGGGAGGCGGGCGTGCAATCATGATCAGTCCGCAGTTGGGCAAGGCGGCCTTGCGGATCATCATGTTTCTCGTCGTAACCTCACTCATCGTGCTGCCCTTTGTGAGGCCGGGGAGCGCCGAATTTGTCGTGACGATTGTCACATTGGCGTTAGGCATTGGGGCTGGCGTCGTGCTCTTTGTGCTCGTGCGCCGGCAGTCGCGTTAGTACGTTGGAACGTTCTAACGTTGAAACGTTCCAACGATTGACCATAGGAGGTGTGCATAGCAAGATACGTGACAGATTGTTCTATTTACGATTTACGTTTTACGATTTACGTTTTACATATTTACCATTAATCTCGTAAGGAGGAGTATAGATGAAGACTCAGCAGTTACGCAAGAATTGGCTGTGGGCGGTGTTGTGCGCCGTCGTCGTTCTTTCTTTCCTGGCGAGTTGCGCCACGCCAACGCCGCAGGTCATCGAGAAGGTTGTCGAGAAGACCGTCGAGGTTGAAAAGAAGGTTGAGGTCGAGAAGACCGTCGTTGTCGAGAAAACCGTCGAAAAGAAAGTCGAGGTCGAGAAGATCGTCGAAGTGACGGCTGTGCCGACCGGCCCTGGCGTGTTCAACGGCGCGTACCCCTATCAGGTTCCGCCGGTGGGCCACCTGAATATGTTCGCCACCAACAACCTGGGTGTGGGCATTTATCGGACGCTGTTCCACCCACCGCTGGCTGAGTATATGTGGGCCGACGGTTCTTGGGTGCCCTATCTGGCGGAAAGCTGGAACATTGACGCGGCGGCTGCCACGTTGACCGTCTACTTGAAGAAGGGCATCAAGTGGAGCAACGGCGACGACTTCAACGCAAAAGATGTGATCGCCACCTTCAACTGCCGCCGCCTGGTCAACGGCACCGTCTGGCGCTTCCTGGAAAGTGTGACCGCGAAGGATGATTACACCGTCGTCTTCAAGATGTCCGATCCTTCCACGGTGGTTGAGCGCTACGTCATCCGCAATGAGCAAATTGTTGACCGCGCCACCTATGGCGAGTGGTCTGACAAGCTCCAGAAGTTGGTGGATGAGGGTAAGAACAAGGACTCTGACGAGTGGAAGGCTCTCCTACAGGAATTCAACGCCTTCCGCCCCGAAAAACTGAATGCGACCGGCCCCTACATCATTGACATGGCCAGCATCAACGAAGCGCGCATGACCCTGGTCAAGAACCCCACCTCCTACTGGGCCGACAAGGTCAAGTTCGACATCGTCTACCTGTACAACGGCGAGACACCGACCGTCACCCCGCTCGTCCTGGCACAGCAAGTGGACTACGCCACCCACGGGTTCCCGCCCGCGACCGAGAAAGCTTTCGTGGCCTCCGGTGTGCGCATCATCCGCCCGCCCATCTACTCCGGCCCGGCGCTCTACTTCAACCACACGATCTATCCCTTCAACGTGAAGGAAGTCCGCCAGGCCATCGCCTACGCGGTGGATCGCAACCAGAACGGCGTCGTCTCCCTGGGGCAATCGGGCAAGGCTGTGAAGTACATGGCCGGCTTCAGCGACAATATGGTGCCGCTATGGGTGGATACCAAATTGCTGAATACGTATGACTTCGATCGTGCCAAGGCGACCAAGCTGTTGGAAGGCCTGGGCTTTAAGAAGGGCGCCGACGGTATCTGGATGACAGATAAGGGACAAAAGATGGAGTATGAGCTGACCGCGCCCGCCGAGTATGCTGACTGGTCCGCCGCCGCCGAAAACCTGGCCGGGCAACTAACCGAATTCGGCATCAAGGTCACGTTCCGAGGCGTCGAATTCAACCAGCATCCCATTGACGTCAACCAGGGCAACTTCCAACTCGCCATCCGTGGGTGGGGCGCCGCTAACCCGCATCCCTTCTCCTCCTTCGTACAGGACTTCTTCACCCATAACATTGACGCAGCGGAAGGCCCCGGCATGAGCTTCGACCTGAACGTGAAGACGGAGTGCTGTGGCGACATTGACCTTGAACCTCTGATCGAGGATTCAACCAAGGGTCTCGATACCGAGGCGCAGAAGGGCATGGTCGCCACAGTCGCGCAATCCTTCAACGAGCTGCTGCCCATCGTCCCGCTGTGGGAACGGTACGGCAACAACCCGGCGATGGATGGCCTGCACACCTGCGGCTGGCCTGCCGACGACAATCCCATCTACAAGAACAGCCCCTACGCCGACTCGTTCACCGTTATGATGATCATGGACGGCACGCTGTATCCCTGCAACCAGTAAACGTTGCTCTGTAATCAGGCAGGTGACGTTCCCGTGAGGCAGCGTCACCTGCCTTTTGCTCTTTGTGATTTTACCGACTGAAGTCGGTGTTACAGGTACCCACCGGCTTCAGCCGGTTTTCTGCGATATATTCTGGATAATTTATACGTTGATGAAAAACTTGATTTTGATGACCGCCATTGGCGTGATCCTGTTTATGTCCAGGGGGATCGTCGGGCCAATTAACTCATTGTACGTCGAATCCCTGGGGGCAAATTACGCCATAATCGGTCTGCTTGGCGGCGTCACCTCGCTGACGACGATTGTGTTCAGCTATGTGTGGGGGCGGATGTCCGACCGGCGTAGCAAGCGCAAGCTATTTCTCGTTGGCGGATTAGCGGCGCTGGCTCTCAGCTCTGGTTTGATGGCGATTGTACCAAACTACGCTTATTTGTTGCCGCTCAATATCTTGGGCGCAGCGGCGCAAGCCGCTTACGGCGTAGTAAGTCTGGCCCTGATGGGCGACTTGCTCGAACAAAGCGGCCGTGCGCGCGGGCGGCAGATGGGCATCTATCGCGGCTTGGGGTCGCTCGGATTCGGCGTGCTGGCGTTCTTTTCGGGCAGCATCGCCGACCGCTTTTCGCTGCGCGCGCCGTTTGGCTTTTCCGCCGGATTTTTGGTGATCGGCCTTATCCTGGCGCTGTTTGTCGAGGAATCTCCAGCGCATCCTGTACATAAAGAAACACCGCTGGTCGCATCGGTTGCGCCGCCAACAGCGTTGCCGCTGCCCCCGCTGTTCATCTCTATGCTCCTGTGGTCGTTGGTGACGGGCGCGGTTTACGCGGTGTGGGCGAATTACATGGTCGGCGAACTTGCGTTCACCCAGGCGGAGATGAGCCGTTTGTGGGGCCTGGCATCGTTTTCCGAGTTCCCTTTGATGATTTTGGCGGGCGCGCTCTCTGACCGCATCGGACGCCCGGCGACGCTCAGCCTGGGCTTCTTCGCCTGGACGCTCGTGTTTCTCGGTTACGTTGCCACGCCGGTCATGCCGTGGATCGTCGTCGTGCAGTTGATTCGTGGCTTCGCCTATTCCGCCTTCACCGCCGCCTCGATGACCTACGCCGCCGAAGTGCGCGCCAAAGCGCAACGCGGGCGCATTTCGGGGCTGTACAGCAGCGCCGGCAGCATCGGCGCGATTCTCGGCTCGACGATGGGCGGCGCGCTCGCGCAATTCGCCGGTACGCCCACGATGATCCTCGCCAACGCCGCGCTCATCTTCGCCAGCGCGTTGTATCTGGCGGTGGTCGCGTTGCAACATCGTCAGCGGGTAGCAATGGTGGGGTAAATCAAAATTTTACCACTAATCTTCACGAATCCACACTAATTTTTCCTAATTTGTGAAGATTAGTGTAGATTCGTGGTTAATTTCCTGGAGGAGATTATGTTTCCAATGCCAAGAACCTTAAACTTGCCGATGGGGTCGCTGGAGGGTCTACCGCCGGTGGCCGAATACGATTGTCTGCGCGTTGACGAGCCGATCACGGTGGATGGCCGCCTGGACGAACCAGCCTGGCAGTGCGTGACGTGGTCTGCGCCGCTCGTCAAGATGGACACGGGCGCGCCGGTATCGCTCGACTCGCGCGTGGCGCTATTGTGGGACGACGCCTACCTCTACGCCGCCTTCAAGTACGAAGACCACGAAATCTGGGGCACACACGTCGAGCACCACGATCACGTCTATCACCGCGACAGCGACGCCGAAATTTTCATTGACGGCGACGGCGTCTACTATGAGTTGGGCGTCAACCCGATCAACACGATCTACGAGGTGTTCTGGACGTGGGTGGAGCCGGTGGTCGAACGGCGCGATATCGCACGGCTGAACCACTTTTTCTCGCTAGAGAGTTTCTTCTACTTCTTGCCCCGGCTGGACGAGCGTATGGGCCGCATCGGCGAGCGCGATTGGGAGCTGCCCGGCCTCAAGCACGCCGTCCAGGTGGATGGCACGCTCAACTGCCCGGCGATCCGCGACAACGGCTGGACGGTCGAATTCGCGCTGCCGTGGGAGGGACTGAAGGCACTCGGCAACCCGCACACCCCGCCGCGACCCGGCGACGTCTGGCGCATCGGTGTCTCGCGCTGCCAGCACTTCCACGACGAACACGGCAACAACATCGCCGTCGATTGGTCGTGGAACCGCCACGGCTACATCAATATGCACATTCCCGAACGCTGGACGAAAGTGCGCTTTGTGGATGAGGTAATTGGTAATCGGTAATTAGTAATCGGGGATTGGGGATTGGTAAAGAGGTGAGCACTCGATTCCTAATCCCCAGTTACCAATCCCTAGTTACCAGTTACCAATCCTCACTACGGAGATAAGCTATGAAAATACTTGTTGGCGCGATTGGACATGAGTCGAATACGTTTACGCCGTTTTTGACACGCCTGGAAGACTTCCGCCCGCGCTATGGGCAGGAGACGCTCGCGTCGCCATTGCGCCACAATGCGTTCGGGGGGATCGTGGCGACGTTGCAGGCGCGCAGCGATGTCACGCTCGTCCCGTCGGTTACGGCGCACGCGATGCCCGGCGGGGTGGTGGAGCGCGCGACGTTCGAGAGGCTGAAGGCTGCGCTGTTGGAGGCCGCCCACGACGTGGATGGCGCGTGCATTTTCCTGCACGGCGCGATGCGGGCCGAAGGCGTGGATTACGCGGAAAACGACATCCTCACGGCGTTGCGCGCGAAACTCGGCCCGGATGTCCCGATTGTCATTGCGCTGGACATGCACGCCAACATCGTCGCCGAAACCGCGCGCATGGTCAACGCGATGGTCGCCTACCACACCGCGCCGCACGACGACGCCTACGAAACGGGCGTCAAGGCTGCCGAGATGCTGCTGCATTTACTCGACGGCGGGCGGTTGGCGATGGGCTTCGCCAAAATCCCGTTCCTGCTCCCCGGTGAAAAGGCCGAAACGTCTGTGGGCGCGATGCGCGAGATGATGCAGCTCGTCGCCGACCTGGAAGCGCAGCCCGGCATCGTCTCCGCCTCGCTGATGAACGGTCACTGCTGGGCTGACGTGCCCGACGTTGGCGTGGCTGCCGTCGTGGTCACGGATGGCGACGAGACGCTGGCGCAGGCCGAAGCCGACCAACTTGCCGCCACGTTCTGGGCGCGCCGCGCCGATTTCGACTTCCACACCGAGGCGTATCCCGTGGACGAGGCCGTGCGCGTGGCGATGGCTGCGCCTGAATCCACCGTCTTCCTCTCCGACTCCGGCGACAATCCCGGCGCGGGCGGCACCACGGATGTGACCGTCATGCTCGAAAGTCTGCTGCGGCAGGGGGTGACGAACGCCGTGGTCGCCGCAATTTGGGATGCCGCTGCTGTGAAGATGTGCATCGCGGCGGGCGTGGGCAATCGCGTGCGCCTCGACATCGGCGGCAAGCTCGACACGCGCCACGGCACACCGTTGCCGGTCACGGGCACGGTGCGCCTCATTTCCGACGGCGACTACTATCGGGGCGGCGTCCGCGAGCCGCATCGCCTGGTGCAACGTGGGCCGGTCGTCGTTCTCACGGTCGAAGGCGTGGATGTGGTGCTTTCCGCCAACCGCCTCAGCATCGAAGAACCGGCGCACCTGCAAAGCCTGGGCATCGAGCCGCTGGCGTACAAAATCGTCGTCCCCAAGCGCGGCTACCTGACCACGCCGTTGCAGGTCATCAGCCCGCGCTCGATCCTGGCGGTCAGTCCTGGTGTGACGAATTGCGACGTGCGGCAACTTGAGTACCGGCGCGTCAACAGGCCGATGTATCCGCTGGATGAATTTTAGATTGGTGGATGTTAGATTTGCAGATTTGGTGATTTTCATATTCTTTGGAGGTAACCTATGAGCGAAAACTTTGTACTTTTACCAACGCCACGGCACATCACGTGGCTTGAAGGCAACTTCACCTTCACGGACGGGCGGCTGGTGCTGCTGGATTCGCGCCAGCCACAGGCGGTGCGGTTCGCTGCGCTGCGATTCTGCGCGGTGGCGCGGCAGTATCTCGGCCTGGATTGGGAGCTAACCGCCAGCAGCGCCGTCCCTGCCATGCAGGTGGGGCTGACGCTGGCGATTATGCCCGAAGCGGTCGCGCATCCTGAGGGCTATCGCTTGCGGGTCGCGCCGGAGGGGATCACGATCCAGGGGCGCGATGCGGCCGGCGTCTTCTATGGCGTCTGCACGCTCATCCAGCTTGCGCAGCAGGCGGAAGGGGGCGTGCTGCCGTGTCTGGACATCGCCGACTGGCCCGATTTCCCCGCGCGCGGCGTGATGTTGGACGTCAGCCGCGACAAGGTCCCCACGCTGGAGACGCTGTTCGCGCTGGTGGATCGCCTGGCAAGCTGGAAGGTCAACCAGGTGCAGCTCTACACCGAGCACACCTTTGCCTACCGCCAGCATCCCGACGTGTGGAAAGATGCCTCTCCGTTGACCGGTGCGGACATCCTGGCGCTCGACGCTTACTGCCGCGAGCGCTTCGTCGAACTCGTGCCCAACCAGAACTCCTTCGGGCATATGAAGCCCTGGCTGATCCACGAGCGGTACGCGCATCTGGCCGAGACGCACGGCGAGATCAAGACGCCGTGGGGCAGCTACACCTTCCCCGGCCCGTTCAGCCTCGCGCCGGAGCATCCCGGCAGCCTCGAACTCATCCGCAGCCTCTACGACGAGCTGCTGCCGCACTTCACCAGCCGCCAGATCAACGTGGGCTGCGATGAGACGATTGACCTGGGCCAGGGCGCGAGTAAGGAGGCCTGCGAGGCGCGCGGCGAGGGTCAGGTCTACTTCGACTTCCTGATGAAGATTTACCAGGATGTGACGCGGCGCGGCTACACGATGCAGTTTTGGGGCGACATCATCACCCAACATCCCGATCTGGTACCGCAACTCCCCCGCGACGTGATCGCGCTGGAGTGGGGCTACGAGTTCGACCACCCCTTCGACGAACACGGCGCGCAGTTTGCGGCGGCCGGCGTGCCCTTCTACGTCTGTCCCGGCACAGCGTCGTGGAACAGCCTCGTTGGGCGCACCGATAACGCGCTTGGCAACCTGCTCAACGCCGCCGAGAACGGCCTCAAGCACGGCGCGACGGGCTACCTCAACACCGATTGGGGCGACCGTGGACACTGGCAATATCTGCCGATGAGCTACCTGGGATTCGGCGTGGGCGCGGCGTACTCGTGGTGTCTGGAGGCGAATCGCGCGCTGGATGTACCACAGGCGCTTAGCCGTTTCGCCTTCGACGATCCAAGCGGCGCAATGGGCGCAATCGCCTACGATTTGGGCAACGTCTACCAGGTGCCGCACATCCCGCGCATCCACAACTCCAGCGTGCTGTTCCACCTGTTGCAAGGCGCGACAAGGGACGAAGAACGCTTCAAGGATGTATCCGTCGAAGATTTCAAGGGTGTGCAGGAACACATTGAAGCCATTTTGGCGCGACTGGACGATGCGCGCAGCACGTCCCCGGACGCCGACCTGCTCAAACGCGAGTTCGCCAACGCAGGACGATTGCTGCGCCACGCCTGTCGCCGCGCGCGGCAACTGCTCGGTGCGGATGAAGACAATGCCGCGTTGCGCGCCGACCTGGAAGAGGCCATCGCCGAACACACGGCGCTGTGGCTGGCCCGTAACCGTCCCGGTGGCCTGGCGGACAGCCTGAAGCATTTCGACGCGCTACGGCAAGCATACGCATAACCCAAGTCTCAGTAGATACAGGTTTTAGGCTCGTAGTAACGGCTTTAGCCGTCCCAAAAGACCACTGAAGCGGTTACTACGAACAGATTTTTGATCTACTGAGTCTTCTCAACGGATTGAACGGATTTAACGGAAAAATGTCCGTTCCATTCCGTTGAATCCGTTGAGACACTATCGCGGGAGGCAATATGACTTTTGCTATTCGCAGTTATCGTGGAACCGATGAGGCCGCGCTGCTCGATCTGTGGCGCGCGACGATGACGCACGACCCGATTACGCCGTCCGTGTGGCGGACGAAGGTGCTGCTCGATCCCAACTTCGACCCGGAAGGGCTGCTTGTGGCTGAGGACGGCGAGGCGCTGGTGGGCTTTGTGCTCTCGCTGGTGCGGCGCGTGCCGTACTTCCTGCAAGGGCTGGAGCCGGAGGTCGGCTGGATTACCGCGTTCGGCGTCCACCCGGAGCGCCGAAGGCAAGGCATCGGGCGCGCGCTGTTCGACGCGGCGCTGGCGCGGATGGCGGCATTGGGGCGGACACGCGTCGCCATCTCGCCGTACACGCCCAACTACTTCATCCCCGGCGTGGACGTGGACGCCTACCCCGCCGCCGTCGCCTTCCTCAGTGCAACCGGCTGGCAGACCACATCCATACCGATTGCGATGCGCGCCGAACTGACGGGCCTCCAGATTCCGCCGGACATTATCGCGCTGGAAGACCGCCTGCGACAAGACGACATCGTGATGCGCCCGGTGCAGCCGGCCGACTTGCCCGCGCTGATGGCGTTCACCGTCGAGCACTTCGGCTGGGATTGGTATCGCTTCGCCCAAGACTACCTGCTGGCGCTGTTCGGCGCGGGCGCGGATGACATCGGCTGTTATGTGGCCGCGCGCGGCGACGCAATCGTCGGCTACTGCCAGCACCGGCGGGAACGCTTCGGGCCGTTCGGCGTCGCGCCAGAGATGCGCAACCGGGGCATCGGACGGCTGTTGCTCTTCCGCTGCCTGGCGGATATGGCGGCGCGAGGCTTCCACTGCGCGTATTTCCTGTGGACGGGCAAGGACGCCGCGCGGATGTACTCCCTGGCGGGCTTCCGGCAGATGCGGCAGTTCGCCATTATGCAGAAGACGCTATTTTCATCAGCAGATTAAGCAGATTTAGCAGATTGGCTTGTTGTAAATTCAAAAAATCTGCTTAATCTGCGTGCAACTTTGTTGCCCATCTGCTGAAAAAAGGAGAGCTATGAACGAGGATTTTGCGAGCGGCAAAATTATGGTGATCGGCGCGCACGCGGGGGATGCGGAGGTGATGGCGGGCGCGACGGTGTTGAAGCACACGCGGGCCGGGCATCAGGCGGTCATCGTCCACATGACGTTGGGTGAGGCGGGACATCCCACGCTGCCGCCAGCGGTTTACGCGGAACAACGCCGCCAGGAAGTGCAGGCGTCGGCGGCGTTGATGGGCGCGAGCGTCGTCACATTGCCTTACGCCGACGGCGCGCTGCCCTGCGACGAGGCAGTGAAGTTCCAGGTGTGCGACCTGATTCGCCGGGAGAAGCCGACGATCATCCTCACGCACTGGCAGGGCAGTCTACACAAGGATCACATCGCCACGTACAACATTGTGCAGGATGCGATTTTCTACGCGGCAATCCCCGCCTTCGAACGCGAGCTGCCCGCGCACCGGATCCGCGGCCTGTACTTCCCCGAAAACTGGGAGGACATGGACGGCTGGCGCGCCGACATATACCTCGACGCGACCGACGTGTGGGACGCCTACCTGGAGATGTTGCGCTCGCACGCCCTGACGCGCGCGCCCCGTGATCGCGGCGGGGTCTCGACATTCCGCTACTTCGACTACTACGACGCGCTCGGCACCACGCGCGGCTGCCTCGGCGGTTTTGGCAAGGCCGTGGCGTTGATGATGACGCCCGGCGCGTGGACCCGGCGGGTAGACTATCTGCCAGGGTTGGAGAGTGGTAATCGGTGACAGGTAATCGGTAACTGGTAATTGGGCGTGCCCGGACACCGATTACCAGTTACCAATTACTGATTACCAATTACCAGTTCCTATCGAGGAGTTGAAATGGATTTAACCAACGCTTACACGATTTTGCAAGATGCCATTGGCGTCGTCACACCGGCGGCGCAGCTTGTAGTGCGCTGGCGCGGGGACATTGTGTGCTCCGAGGCGTTCGGCTGGCTCGACCCGGAGACGCGCGCGCGCCCGACGCAACGGGATACGTTGTTCGACATGGCCTCGGTGAGCAAACTCTTCACCGTCACGGCCTTTATGACGCTCGTGGAAGAAGGCTGTGTCGCGCTCGATACGCCGGTCAGCGTGGTTTTGCCGGAGTTCAGCGGCTTGCGGCCTGTCCAGCCTTACGAAGACCCGCTCAGCCCGAATGGGATGGTTTCCGTCGCTGAAAGCAGCGGTTTTGTAGATGCCAGCCATATTACGTTTTACGATTTGCTCACCCACACCTCCGGCCTGCCGGCGTGGCGTCCGCTGTACCGCGAACCAAGCGCCGAGGCAGCCCGCCAAATGGCGCTGAACACGTTCTTCTCGTATCCCACCGGCACACAAGTCGTCTACAGCGACATCGGCCTGATTTTGTTGGGGATGGCGATTGAGCGCCTTACTGGCCACTCGCTCGACGCCGCCGTGCGCAACCGCGTCACCGCCCCGTTGGAATTGCAAAACACCCGCTACCTCCCATTCCCTTCCGTTGAATCCGTTCAATCTGTTGACAAGAACATCGCGCCGACCGAATTCTGCGCCTGGCGCAACCGTCGCATCGCCGGCGCGGTCCACGACGAGAATGCCTACCGGCTTGGCGGCGTCGCCGGGCACGCGGGGGTGTTCTCCACGGCGGAGGACATCGCAGCGTTTGGGCAGACGTTCCTGGATCGTCCGACCGGGCAGCGGCGTGGGTTCCCATTGTTGTTGTCCTCCACGGTGGACGCGATGACGCGCTGCTACACCGACGGGATCGGCACGCGGCGCGGCCTGGGCTTCGCGCTGTGGTTGGACGACCCGGAGGCCAGCAGCAATCCGTTCAGCCAACGCGCTTTCGGGCACACTGGCTTCACCGGTACGTGCTTGTGGATGGACCCTGAGCGCGATCTCGTCGTGGCGCTGCTGACGAACGAAGTCTACAATGGGCGGCAGGACCGGGGCATTGCAGGACTGCGCGTCGCCGTACATCGAGCGATTGTGGAGGCAGTGGACTTGCGAGCCAAATGACCTCGAGTACAATGCCCCTATCCATTCGCCCGTTCAAACCACACGACCAGGACACCGTGCGCCGGTTAGTTCTTACCGGCCTGGGTGAGCATTTCGGGTGGATTGATGAGACGCGCAATCCAGACCTGGACGACATCAAAGCGCACTACACAGAACTCGGTCACATGTTCGTCGTCGCAGAAATCAATGGTGAGCTGGTGGGCGCAGCTGCGTTGAAGACCGAAGATGCGCATACAGGCCATATTGTGCGGATGTCGGTCAAACAAACCCACCGGGGCCAAGGCATAGGCCGCGCTCTGGTTACACACTTGCTCGACGTGGCCCGCCAGCGCGGTTTCGTCCAGGTGTACGTTTCCACCGAGCCTGATTGGCACAACGCAATCCGATTGTACACACGTTGCGGTTTCAAGGCATGCGGATGTGACGATGAGGATATTTTCTTCGTGCTGATGGTCAAAACGTGAGCGCGCATCTGAAACACGTGTGTACCTGTCCTGGGATGCGCAGGCGATGTATTGATAGGGGGCTTTTATGATCGTCATCGGTCTGATGTCCGGCACCTCCGCCGACGGGACGGACGCCGCCGTCGTCCGTCTTGAAGGCGCGCCACCCACGTTGACCTGGGATGTGCTCGGTCACACCCACGTCCCACATCCACCCGTGCTGCGCGACGAGATCTTCGCCTGCTTCCGCCCCGAAACCAGCAATGTAGAGCGCCTCTGCCGTCTCAACTTCACGCTGGGCCGCGCGTTCGGCGAGGCGGCACTGCGCGCGATGGCCGAAGCCAGATTGACCCCCGCGCAGGTCGACCTCATCGGCAGCCACGGGCAAACCGTGTGGCATATCCCTCCCGGTTCACAGCAAGCAATCGTAGAGCAAGCTGTCAGCTTGCCTCAGATAAACGGCGCAACCCTGCAACTGGGCGAGGCGGCAGTCATCGCCGAAATGACCGGCATCCCCGTCGTGAGCAACTTCCGCGCCCGCGACATCGCCGCCGGCGGTCACGGCGCGCCACTCGTCGCCTATGTAGACGCGCTACTGCTCACCCACCCCACCCTTACCCGCGCCGCGCAGAATATCGGCGGCATCGCCAATGTAACGTATCTTAGCCCTCAGCTTTCAGCTTTCAGCGGTCAGCCAATCCCCAATCCCCAATCCCCAATTACCGATTCCCAATCCCCATTCGCCTTCGATACCGGGCCGGGGAATATGCTGATTGACTATGCGGCAAGTCGCGCCACAGATGGTGCGCTCACCTTCGACCGCGATGGCGCATTGGCGGCACGCGGGCATGTGGACAAGCCGCTGCTGTGCGAGTTGCTGCGCGAGCCTTACCTGCGCCAATCGCCGCCCAAGACGACCGGGCGCGAGCTGTTCGGCGCGCAGTTTGGCGCGCGCGTGTGGGAGCAGGGGATCGCGCGCGGGCTGACGCCGGAGGACATCGTCGCTACGCTCACGGCCTTTACCGCCGCATCCATTGCGCAGGCATACCGCGACTTCCTGCCCACGCTGCCCGATGAAGTCATCGTCAGCGGCGGCGGCGCGCGCAATCCCACCCTGATGGCGCTGCTGCGCGATCACCTTCCCGGCATCCGCGTCATCCCTTCGGACGACGTCGGCCTGGGCGTGGAAGCCAAAGAAGCCGTCGCCTTCGCCGTGCTGGCCTACGAGACCTGGCACGGTCGGCCCGGCAACCTGCCCGCTGCGACCGGCGCGCGACGTGCGGTTATTCTTGGCGATATCACACCCGCGAGTTGCGAGTTGCGAGGTACGAGTTACGTGCCCCGCGTCCCACAACCCACAACCCACACCCCACAACCCACAACCCACAACCTCACCACCGAATCTCGCAATCCCGCCACCCAAAACATAGACACCGTCCCCACGCTGGAGATGGTGCGCTTGATGAACGCGGAGGATGCGAAGGTGGCGGCGGCGGTGGCGGCGGAATTACCCGCGATTGCGGAGGCGATTGACCGCATCGCCGAGCGGATGCAGGTAGGCGGGCGGCTGATCTACATCGGCGCGGGGACGTCGGGACGGCTCGGCGTGCTGGATGCGTCCGAGTGCCCGCCGACGTTCAACACCGCGCCGGAGCAGGTCGTCGGGCTGATCGCCGGGGGTGACGTGGCGCTCACGACGGCGGTGGAAGGCGCGGAAGACGACCGCGCGGCCGGCGCGCGCGACATCGCGGCGCTCGACGTGGGCGCGCAGGATAGCGTGGTGGGCATCGCGGCGAGCGGCGGCACGCCCTATGTACTCGGCGGGTTGGCTGAAGCGCGACGGCGCGGCGCGCTCACCGTCAGCCTGGCGTGCAACCGTCCCGCGCCGGTTCACGAGTTGGCGGATGTCGTCATCGCGCCGATCGTTGGCCCGGAAGTGCTCACCGGTTCCACGCGCCTCAAGGCCGGCACCGCGCAGAAAATGGTGCTCAACATGCTCTCCACCGGCGTGATGATCCGCCTGGGCAAAACCTACGGCAACCTGATGGTAGACGTCCGCGCGACCAACGCCAAACTTCGCCAGCGCGCGCGGCGCATCGTGGCTGAGGCGGTGCAGGATGCAAGAGGCAAGATGCAAGAAATCACGGATCACGCATCACACATCACAGACGAGGAAGTAGAGCGCGTCTTGAATGACTGCAACGGCGAGGTCAAAACGGCGATTGTGATGCTGATTAACAATGTGACTCCAGAAGAAGCGCGCCGCCCACTCGCAGCCGCCGGCGGCGTTGTACGCCGGGCAATCAAAACTTAACACAGTGAAAACAGATATGCTAACAGATATACTCATTGGCATAGACGGCGGCGGCAGCAAGACGACGGCGCTCATCGCCGACCGGGACGGCAATATCCTGGGGCGCGGAACATCCGGGCCATCGAATTACCTCGTCATCGGCGCCGAAGCGGCGTATGCCGCGCTCGATGCCGCGATAGCCGCTGCGACGGGGGGACAGCCTATACAACCGGCGGCGATCTGCCTGGGACTGGCGGGCGCAGCGCGACCTGCCGATCAGGCGGTCATCCGCGCGTGGAGCGACGCCCGCTATCCGGGCGCGCCGGTCGTCATCGCGCACGATGCGCGGGTGGCGCTGGCAGCGGGGACGCCGAATGGTTGGGGCATCGCCGTACTCTGCGGCACCGGCTCGATGATCTACGGCGAAGACCAACACGGCAACCTCACTCGCGCGGACGGCTGGGGTTACCTGCTCGGCGACGACGGCAGCGGGTACGCCATCGGGCAGGCGGCGTTGCGCGCTGTGGCGCGCGCCGCCGACGGGCGCGGCCCGCAAACTGCGCTCACCGCAGCCATCCTGGATCACTGGGCGCTCAAACAACCGCAAGACTTGATCGGCCACGTTTACGCGCCGACCACACAGCGCGCCGACATCGCCGCGCTGGCAGCGTTGGTACAGGCTGCCGCGCTCCAGGGCGACGCCATCGCCGAAGCCATCTTACAAAACGCCGGGCGGGAACTGGCGATTGGAGTCGAAGCCGTCGCGCGCCGCTTGAAACTGACCGGTGCGATTCCCTGCGCGTTGACGGGGAGCGTCATCCTCAAGGGGCAGAGTGTCCGCGCTGCGTTTGTCGCTGCGACCGTCGAACGTGGATTGACGTTGTCGCCCTTGACGTCGGTTCACGAACCTGCCCAAGGAGCGGTGAGATTGGCACGAGCATTGTTGTAGCGGATTTGTTGAGCCACCAAGCGGGCGCAGGTAAGATCCTCTGTTACAGACCCTACCGATATAAGATAGCTTGGGCGGCTCCAACTTGGATTTGCCGCCAGTATTCTAATTGCACATCTCACTTGTGATAATCCCGTGATCAGGTGATTCTCGGACGGCGGGAGTGCACAATTTCCATATTACTTCCTCCAAATTCGCCCAGTGACCAACAAGCTCGTAATTTATCTCCACCGTATATACACCATCATTTTGAAAATCGTAGTGACACTTTGTGTAACCACCATCGGATAAAGTGCGATGATTCTCGCAACTCACCAGGTATGAGCCAATTTCATCATCCACAATTTGACGGGGTGTTTCCCTACTGTAACGTTCTCGGATTTCCGGAAAGAAATGAAAAGCATAAACTTCTTTGCTTCCAGTACAACGAGGATCACTCGGGTCAATATCTAGGACAGTACAGAGTTCGCTCACTGTTGATGGGTTTAGAGGCGATGTAAACGCCTCCGGGAAGTAGATTCGCAAGTACTTAAACGCAACGTAAAATATAGGTGTGATAACGCAACCAAGTATCACGATTACGAAAGTTACCGAGTATATTTTGCTTTTGTGTTTCATTAGTGTTTTGTCTTCCATGGTGACACCCGACGGGTGCTATGACGAAACCGATGCCTTGAGGCTTTCGATGAGTTCGTGTGCTTTCTCCGGCGAATCCGCCTCCGCGAACAGGCGCAGCAGCGGCTCAGTGCCGGAGAACCTTAGCAGCGCCCAGTTGTCGTTCTCTAGCAAGAATTTCGTGCCGTCCAACTCCGAAATGCTGACTACGGGATACGGGCCAAGATGCACCGGCGTGAAGGCGTGTTCCTGCGCCAGCGCCTTGATTCGCCGGGGGATGACGATGCGCATTTCTGGCGTCGCCAGGATGCCGTCTTCCTCCGCGTAGAGCCGCCCGGTGATCGCGTAGACCTGCTGCAACAATTGCGAAATTTTCTTCCCGGTGCGCGCCAGCATCTCCACGATGAGCGCCGCCGCGAAGATGCCATCCTTCCCCAGGATGTGCCCGCGAATGGTCAGCCCACCGCTGGATTCGCCGCCGAGGAGCGCGTTGTGTTCCACCATTGCTGCGGTGATGTGCTTGAAGCCCACCGGCGTTTCGTAGCACGGCTCGCCGAAGTGCGCCGCCAGCCGGTCGAGCAGGTGCGTCGTCGCCAGGTTGCGCACCACGCCGCCGCGCTCGTCGCGCACCGCGCGCAGGTACCAGTAGAGCAGCAGCAGGATGTCGTTGACGGTGACGTATTCGCCTTTCTCGTCCACAATGGCGATGCGGTCGGCGTCCCCGTCGGTCGCCAGACCGAGATCGTACCCTTCATTGCGGACGTGCGTGACGAGCATCCGCAGCGCGTCGAGGTTCGGCGCGGGTGAGCGTCCGCCGAAGAGCGGGTCGTGCCGCTCGTTGATAAACGTCACGCGGCAGCGCGCTTCGGTGAGGATAATGCCCATGGTCAACTGCCCCACCCCGTACATCGGGTCTACGATCACCTTCAGCCCGGCCTCGCGGATCGCGTCCAGGGCGATGAGCGCCTCAACGGCATCCACGTACTCGTTGGTGAAATCCCGCCGCTTGACGATTCCGGCTTCCAGCGCCAGGTCAAGGTCAATTTTCACCACGTCTTCCAGGCGCAGAGCGTTGGCCTCGGCTTCAATCTGGCGCGTCTCGTCATCCAGCAACAGCGAGCCATCGCCGCGAAAGACTTTGAGACCGTTCCACTCTGGCGGATTGTGACTGGCGGTGAAGGCCAGCCCGTATGCCGCGTTGACCAGCGCCGTAGCGTAGGTGATGAGCGGCGTCGGCGCGTCCTCGCTCAACAGCGTGGCGGCGATGTTGTTCCCGGCGAAGACTTCCGCTGCCGCCTCGGCGGCGCGGTCGGAGAGGAAGCGCCGGTCGTAGCCGATGAGCACGCCCCGTTTCTCCTGACCCCGGCGGGTGATCTCGTTCGCCAACGCCTGCGCGAGGCGGCGAACGTTGTGCAGCGTGAACCCCTCGCCAATGATCGCCCGCCAGCCGCCGGTGCCGAACGCGATGAGGTTCTGTTCCTCGGTGCGGCGCGGGCGGTAGAGGCGCTTTTGCAGGATGAAAGTCGCCGCGTCGAGGTCGGCGCGGTTGTTGATGCCCTGCACCTCGTCCTGGTCGTAAATCTGGTAGCTCTCCACGCGCATCCCGGCGTGGATCAGGCGATGCGCGCAATCCGTCAGGCGATATTCGCCATCCAAGAGCGAGGGCGGGAGCGTTCGCAGCGCGGGGAAAAGCGCGCGCGTCTGGGCGACATAAGCGCCCACGTTCAGCTCGCGGATCTCGCGCACTTCCGGCGAGGCGTCAGTCTCTTCGATGATGTCCATAATGCGCCCGGCGGCGTCGCGGATGATGCGCCCGTAAGGCAACGGGCGATCCACCACGGCGGAAAGCAGCGTCAAATGCGCTTGCTTGAGGCGATGCCGGTTGAGCAGCCCGCGGATCGAGTTCAAGCGGAAAAGTGGGGTGTCGCCGTAGAGGATGAGCAAATCGCCATCAAAATCCGCGAAGAGGGGCGCAAGCTGCAAAACGGCGTGCCCCGTGCCGCGCTGCTCTTCCTGCACGACGTAGTGATACGGACACGCCGCATCCACGCCCCACAAACACCGCTGCGCCTCATCCTGCGGCTGGCTGACGACGATGTAGAGGTCTTCCGGCGTCACCAGGCGCAGGGCGTTGCGAATGACGTAATCTACGATTTTGCGGTCACCCAGCGTTTGCAGAACGATAGGCACACTATCATCCGTAATAGATTGCTGTCCCGCCGCCAAAATCACCGCTTTGAGTGGGCGCGCATAGATATGATCACGCTCTACCATCTTCCTCTCCCTCCTGCCGTTTGCTTCCTGCTTCTTGTAGCTTGCCTCATTTCCACCGCGCAATCTTCTGCAGCGCCGCGTCCGCCATGTCCTGATCGTACACACCGCTGAGGATAAGCCACGCGCCTTCGGGCCGCAGCGCTTCAAAGACGCGGTCCAGGTCTTCCACCGGCAGGTAAATGCAGAACGCCTTGCCCGCCGCCTGGATGCGCCGGTAAACGTGAACCCAATCCGCCCAATAATCGCGGCCCGCCCCGGCCACCCACTGAATCGCGTGGATTTCAGGGACGGCGAGCAGCGTGTCCAGGAAGCGCAACGCCTGCGGCCCGTCCAGGTGGTAGATATTGCGATCCATGTGTTGGCACTCGCGGATGAGGCCCGGCAGGAAAATTGCCTCGAACATTTTCCCGGAAACCATGCAGGAGAAGTCGTTGGAGGGGATGTGATACTTGCCCCGGCAAGTGGCGGGCAGCCACGACGTGCTCGGCATCCCGGCGGCGGAGAGTTTGTTGTAGTAAACGTCGTAGACGGCGAGAAAATCGTCCGTCACGCGCTCCACCAGCGCCTTGATTTCGGCAGGATGCTCGATCATATCGATACAAAGCTGCTGCGGATCACGGAACGCTGCCAACGCATCCCCGCCGGGGTGCATGTCGGTGTAGCCGACGATGAATTTGCCCTGCGCTGCCTCCAGCAGGGCGTTGGTCAACTCCAGAATTTTGCGGTAGTAGAAGTTGTCGGTATCCAGGCGCAGTTTGTCCGTGGATTCCGGCGACCAATCCGCCAGAATCGGCGCGCTCCAAGACGTGGTCTCGCCAAATTCCAACGGGCAGCCGTAGAACGCGGAGAAAACCTCTGGGCCGAGGTTGGGCCAGGCGATGGGCAGCGCATCGGCGTAGAAGACGCGATTGCGCATCTCGGCCACGGTGCGCGCGACAACGAACTCCGTATCCAGCCACCGCGCGCGCAGCGTCGCGTGCTCTTTCTCCGGCCAGGGCGTCTGCGCTTCCGGCGGCTTTGGGAAGGTGATCGAAGTCAGCGGGCGGTCAAGGATCGCGCAGTCCCACCAGGCTTCGTAGCGGTCGAGGACAATTTCGAAATCGGGTTTGAGTTCGAACATCGCTTCCTTTCAATACGCACAACACTAACCTTCCAGGAAGCTGCGGTTAGCTTCCTGGAAGGTCTTGTCCAGCATAGAGTCAATCCTACCCTAACGTTTTCGGCCGAAGGTGAAGCCGATGCCTGCCCCCACGATCAAGGCGATGCCAATGCCGCCTATGAGACCCCACGGCGTCGAGGGTTTCTGGGCCGCCGGCGTTGCAGCAGTTGGCGGATTATCCGCAGACGCCGCTACGGTCGGCGGCGCAGGCAACGCCGTCGCGGTCGGCGGAACAGCCGTAGGCGTGGGGAGCGGCACGGTCGGCGTAGGAGATACAGCGGTCGGTGTTGGCAGTAGCGGGACAGGCGTCGCCGTTGCCTCAGGCGTTGCCGTAGGTGTAGGCACGGAAATCACCAATTCCTGCCCAATCCACAGCACATTAGCGTCGGTCAAACTATTGAGCTGAAGCAACGTTTCAACCGTGACCTGGTATTGTTTGGCGATGGCGTTGAGAGTATCGCCCTCTTTAACCACGTGGACGATGGCGCCATCTGGGCGCGGCGTGGGCGTGGCGGCGGGCGTCGCGGTGGGCGCGGGCGTCGGCGTTGGCAGCGATGGATCAAGGGTCGCCGTTGGCGCAGGCGGTTCGGGCGTAGCTGTCGCCGGAATTTCGTTCAACGCGATGAGAGCAGCGTCGTCCACGTAAACATCATTGTGCATCCGGAAAATCTCTTCTGTCCAGTCGGCCCAGGTATAGGTAAAGACGGTCACCGTGCTGTTCTGCGCCACGGCTTCCACCTGATAGTACGTCCAGACATCGAAAACTTCTATTTCCGGCGACCACACGACGTTTGGCGACCAGGGATCGGCCCCGCCGGTAGGATCAATCCCCACCCTGGGGTGCATTTTGGATGGATTGTTCGATTTATCGCCTGTTGGGCAGATATTCCACTCTGTCGCCGCCATGCAGCTCCAGAGTTGCATATAAACGGAAAACCGCAGCGGCGTGCCCGGCGTAATCCCACTGACTTGTTGATAAAAACCCGCTTCGTGTTGACCGGCGAAAGAGAAGTATTTAGCCGCAAACCAACCGCCGTGAACGCGGTTAGGATACTGCTGGGCTTTCACATCGCGGAACTCGGGACGTCGCCAATAAAAAGTCGCTTTGGCCTTAGCAGGCGGCTCGTCCACGTAGTAAGCGCGCCAGCCAGGACAGACCTGCACCTCCGCAATGCCATCTTGCAGCGGCCACGAGGCAATCCCCCAATCGAAGTATTCAAAATCGCCATTGACGAGCAGATTCGTGCCTCCCTGCTGCGCGCTAACATTGGAAACAAAAGCCAGGCCAGACACTATGACACAAACAACCAACAAAACACGCTGAAAACCCAACCAACGCCCAAACATAGAGGGAGAAATCGCAACCCACCTTTCTAAAGAGTCAAAGTTCCTTTTCACACATAGCCGATAGCAGAGACAGAACACCCTGAGGGTTTTTAGAACCCTCAGGGTGTTTTACCCTAGACCAACGAATCGCGCCTGGCGAAATCAACCAGTTCATCAACGTAGGCAAAGGCCAGCGCCACGACAGTATCCGCGCCGCCGTAATAAATAGCCAGCCGCCCGGAGTCCGCGTCACACAACGTCGCGCAGGGAAAGACGACGTTGGGAACGTCCCCCACGCACTCGTAAATCTTCTGTGGGGAGATGATATAGCTGCGGCTGCGCGCGATAACCTTCCACGGTTGGTCAAGATCGAGCAGCGCCACACCCGCGCTGTAGACAAAGCCATTGCACGAGGTCAGCACGCCGTGGTAGATCATCAGCCACCCTTCCGAGGTCTCAATAGGAATCGGTCCCGCGCCCACTTTGGTGCTCTGCCAGCCGCCGGCCGTCCCGAAGACGTAACGGTGATTGCCCCAGTAGCGCATGTCGGGACTTTCGCTGTAGAAGATGTCGCCGAAGGGCGTGTGCCCGTTGTCGCTGGGACGGCTCACCATGGCGTATTTGCCGTTGATTTTGCGGGGGAAGAGCACGCCGTTGCGATTGAAGGGCAGGTAGGCGTTCTCCAACTGGTAGAACGTCTCGAAATCGTGCGTGTAGGCCAGGCCGATAGTCGGCCCGTGGAACCAGTTGCACCACGAGACGTAGTAACGGTCCTCAATCCACACCACACGCGGATCGTAGCCATAGACCCAGCGGTTCACCTCAGCGCAATCACAGTCGGCGTCATTACAGGCGAAGTGGATGCGCTCAGGATTCAGCTCCCACGTCACGCCATCCGGGCTGCGCCCGACGTGCAGTTGCATATTCCGCGCGGTATCATCGCAACGGAAAACGCCCGCAAACGCGCCCTTATACGGCACGACGGCGCTGTTGAAGATGCTGTTGGAGGTGGGCAGCAAGTCGCGCGGGATAATGGGATTGCGCACCGAACGCCAGACAACGCCGCGCGCGTCCGCCGGTTTGTCTTCCCACGGGATGTTGGGGAGAGAGTCGCCGATAATCTTGACGGTCATAGGATGCTCCTTTCTTAAAATGCAAGATGATTGATAATAGGCATAGCATACTCAACTCTACGAATTTGGCAAATGTACCTCTCGCTCCCTGGCCCCGAGACGGGGTCAGGGAGCGAAACACAGCCTTGACAAAAGGCACACTCACACGCGAATGGAACAAGACAGATGAGTGAAAGACGATCTTGACTATAGAACGTTTGTTCGTATAATAGAAGTAGAGGGAGTGACGATGGACGCTTTGCAAAAATTACAACTTTTGGGGCCGGCAGCAGCTTACGAACCGGCGGAAGAAGTCAGCCCGCTCGGTGAACGCGCGTCTATGCCGAACACGCCGAGTGAACTCGCGGGCTGCATTTCACACGCCACCTTGCCCGGCGGCAAGCGCGTGCCGATGCTCAAAACGCTCGTCTCCTCCGCCTGCGAGCGGGATTGCCACTACTGCCCCTTCCGCGCCGGGCGGGACTTCCGCCGCGCCACCTTCACCCCAGATGAACTGGCCGACTTCAGCGCGCAGATTTACCGGCAGGGTCTCGTCAAAGGCGTGTTCCTCAGTTCGGCGATTCTGGGCGGTGGGCCGCACACGCAAGATCGCATCATCGCCACGGCGGAGATTCTGCGCCGCAAGTATCGCTTCACAGGTTACCTGCACCTCAAGATTATGCCAGGGTCAGAACGCGACCAGGTCAGCGCCACGATGCAATACGCGGACCGCGTCTCAGTGAATCTCGAAGCGCCAAATGCCCGTCGCCTGGCCGATCTCGCGCCGCACAAGCAGTTCTCAGAGGAATTGCTGCAACGGCTGCGCTGGGTTCACGAGCTGCGCCAGGCGGAGCAGGGACGCCAGCCGAGTCTCGTCACGCAGTTCGTCGTCGGTGCAGTGGGCGAGCCAGATGTAGAGATTCTGATGACGTCGGCGTTCCTCTACCGCGATCTGAAGTTGGCGCGGACGTACTTCAGCGGTTTCAGCCCCGTATTAGATACGCCGCTGGAGCACAATCCGCCGATCCAACTACACCGCGAGCACCGGCTGTACCAGGCGTCGTTCCTGCTGCGCGATTACGGCTTCGACGTGGAGGAGTTGCCTTTCCAGCAAGACGGCAATCTGCCCCTGTACGAAGATCCCAAGATGGCCTGGGCGAACCTGCATCTGAGCCAGGCCCCCATCGAGTTGAACACCGCCGAACGTGAGATGCTGCTGCGCATCCCCGGCATCGGCCCCACCAGCGCCGACCGGATTCTGCGCGCGCGCCACCAGGGCACGCTGCGCTTCCTCAGCGATTTGAGCAAGCTGGGCATTGCCACGAAACGCGCCGCGCCGTTCATCCTGTTGAATGGGCGACAATCGCCGCGCCAACTCGCCTTTTGGACAGGGTAACGTCCGCGCCCGTCCAAGACATTTGCCGTCGTGATGAATTAAGGTAAACTAGGCGGGTAATGTTGGAAAACCAGTTTACAGAAAGGAGCTAACGTATGGCAATGGAGATGGTGATTTCTTTCCCAGGCGGTGCACGGGTAGATGCGGAGTATGGCGGCTTTGTCATCCAGACGGATCAACCCCCTTCGGGCGGCGGCGATGGTTCGGCGCCGACGCCATTTGCGTTATTCCTCGCCTCGATGGGAACATGCGCGGGGATTTATGTGCTGAGCTTCTGCCAGCAACGCGGACTGCCCACAGACAATTTGCGCATCCGCCAAAGCATGGAGATGGATCCAAACACCCACATGGTCACACAGATCAAGCTAGACATTGACCTACCGGCAGGATTCCCGGAGAAATATCAGGCCGCGGTCATCAAGTCGGCGCAATTGTGCGCGGTCAAACGTCACCTCGAAAACCCGCCCCACTTCAAGATTGAGACGCATATTGGGTAGTCACCCTACAATAACTCCGGAGCCAATATCAGCTCCGGAGTTTTTCTTGCCTCTTGTATCCTGCCGCCTTTACCTGGGCCGGCCAAAGTCCGCGATGACGTAGTAGTAGCCCTTCCACGGGCTTGGCGCGACGCCGATGCCGACCTCGGTGAACCAGGTGTGCAGCACGGTGCGGCGGTGGGGATCGTTGGGCGGGGTTTCGTCCATCCAGATGTCAATCACACCCTGCGGCGACGGGCGCACGGCCCAACATTCGGCGTAGCTGCCGGTGTAGCCCACACGTTGGACACGCGTCTTGATGTCCGAGCCGTCGGAACCGGTGTGGCTACACGATCCACGCTGCGAGCAATCCTCTGCATGCGCCTGCGCAGCCAGGGCCAGCATTTCGTTGTAGGCGTAAGACGGCAGTCTGTATGCAGCGCGCGTCTCGTTCATAATGCGCCACACCTCCCGCGGCCACGCGGCGATGTCGGCGGGCAGCGGAGCAACCGTTGCCGCCACAACGACCGTCGGAGCAGCCGTGGAGCCGGGCAAGGCCAACGTCGGTGTGGGCAGTTGCAGGACGATAGGCGTGTCCGTCGGTAGCGGCGCTTCTACAAGCACCTGAGCCGGCGCGCGCAACGGCAGGATGAGCGCTTGCCCGATCGAGAGGAAGTCCGCCGAGTCCAGATCGTTCGTTGTGACGAGCGCCGCCGTGGTCAGCCCATAGCGCGCCGCGATGCCGCTCAACGTGTCGCCGCTGGCGACTTCGTAGACCACCCAATACGTCGAGGCGGCTTCCCAGGGTTCGGGTGATGGGATTTCGAGGATATCCCCGGCCTTGATGATCGTCGAAGCGCCGAGGTTGTTCTGCAATTGAATCGCCGCCATCGGCACGCCGTACTGCACCGCCAGTCCCCACAGCGTATCCCCTGGTTCGACGGGATGCTTGATGACGATCTGTGGTTCTGCGGATAGGGAGGCTGTGGCAGAAGACATGTCGCCAGGTGCATCTCCGGCTTGGGGAATGTCGGCGGCTCCTGTAGTCGCCTCAGCAGCAGTGGCAGGCGTTGCATATTCGACGACGAAGGCTGGCGTTCCGAGCGGCGGCGCTGTGGGAGTAAGTGCGCTCTCTATCTCTGTCGTGGCGCGAGCGCAGGCGCTCAATGCCAACAACACCCATAACGCCCTGTGTCCACAAATCGCGCGGTATCTGCCTGTTCGCGTCTTCATCATTGACCTCGATTTCAACTATACCGCGTCTGTAGAAGCAGGCAAGCCCGGCAGCAGCGCGGTCAGAGACCGGCCACAACAAGCGCAAAAATGCGCCGGATGGTGATCCGGCGCATTTTTGTGTGAGGAGAACGACAAACCCCAAGTACCTGGTAACGTCAGAATGGTTTCTACGGTCTGGCTTCGAGCGTCACCACCAGTTGTTGCCGTTTTCCGTTGCGGAGGATGGTGAGCGTTACCTCGTCGCCAGGCTGCGATTGGCGAACGCGCATCTGAAGCTGCGGCATACTGGTGATGGCCTCCCCGTTCCAGGCGATGATCACATCCCCCCCTACCGCAAACTCCTGGCCGTTGAGGGTGACGACCTTATTGCTGCCGCGCAAACCGGCCTTATCCGCCGGACTTGCGGACTGCACCTGTCCCACCAGCACGCCTTGTTGATCGGCGGGCAAATCCATCGCCGTAGCAATCTGCGAGTCGAGCGTCATCGCCATGATGCCCAGCCAGGCTGTCTGTGGGGTGGATGGCGACGCCTCGTCCTGTTGGGGCGTTGTCGGCACAATAGCGGTGCTGCTTTGCTTAGGGCGTTCCCCTAGCGTGATCGTCAGCTCGCGCGTCTTCCCGTCACGAATAACAGTGAGGGTCGTTGTTTCGCCAGCCGAGAAGCGCGCCAGGTTAGCGACCAGATCGTCGAAGGTGTTGACGGGGTTGCCGCCCAGGGCGATGATGACGTCGCCACCTGTGGGCAAGTTCTGCCCATCCACCGTGATTTGACCGTCGCTGCCGCGTAAACCCGCCTTGCTGGCAGGGCTACCATCCTGCACCGTGATGACCAATGCGCCGCGTTGGTTCTCGTCCAGGTTCATGGCCTGCGCCACGTCGGGGATAAGCGTCGTCCCGCTGATGCCCAGCCAGGCGTGCGTGTAGTTGCCCGCGTCAATGAGCGCCGGAACGACCTTCTCGACGATAGCCGCCGGGATCGCAAAACCAATACCTGCCGAAGCCTGCACCGGGGAGATAATCGCCGAAGGCACACCGACGACTTTGCCCTCCTCGTTGACCAGCACACCGCCGGAGTTGCCGGGGTTAATGGGCGCGTCTGTCTGGATGATATCAGGAATGGTGTAACTGGCGCCGGTTGTACCTTCCAGGTCTACGGGCATTGACCGCCCCACCGCGCTGATGAAGCCCACCGTCATCGTGTTTTCCAGACCAAACGGGTTACCGATAGCGACGGCAAGCTGCCCCACGCGCACCTGAGCCGAATCAGCCATCGTCACGGGATGGAGACGCTCGGCGGGGACATTCACTTTGATCACCGCCAGGTCACTATCCGCATCCGTGCCGACGATCTCCGCCACGGCAATGGTGCCATCGGAGAACTGCACCCGAATCTTGTCTGCATCCGCGACGACATGGTTATTCGTGACAATGTGCCCCTGCTTATCCCAGACAAAACCCGAGCCAGCGCCCTGTTGGTACTGCTCCTCTGGAACCTGCGGCGTCGAACCGCCGAAGAACGGCATCTGCTGCATCATCGTTGAGACCTTCTGCGTGACCTGGATACTCACCACCGAGGGATTGACGTTCTCATAGATACCGCCCAGGGTAGCTTCCAGCGCATCCAAAACTGTGCCCTGTGTCATAGCGCCGGTATCAGGAGCCGACAGAACCGGCGCCGTGGCGCTCTCCTGATGCGATTCCGCCGCGACGGGCAAAACGCTTTGACTTATCAACTGGCCCACTGCGCCACAGCCTGATAGCGTCAGCATGGCCAACACCACCAGAACACTCACACTATAGATAGACTTTTTTGTTTTCATATTTTGCACCTCCTTATATTCAACGTTTAAGCGTTGAAGCGTTATTTTTTGAGCCAGCCCCGGAGAATCAACGCCTTACCCTACCTGGATAAGTACAAACGCTAAAACCCTGGGCTGGCGACTCCACTGATCCAGAAGCGGGTGAAACTTCCTAAAGAGCACCTTGAGGCGTTTGACTTCGCTCCTGGATCAGACTACATACTCATCATAGCCGATCTGCGTGTAGAAATCTTTAAGAGAAGCCATACGTTACTTTAAGAGGAGTTTAAGACAGCGGCGTTGATACGTTTGAACGTCCTATGATTGACTGTTGACTTATCACACAGGACGTGTATAGTCAAGCGTAGCAATCACACTATGACCCGTGGAGTCACTATGAAATCCTGGAAGACACTGGCGCGGCGCACAATCCTACAGCACAGCAAATTCCTCGTCGTCGAAGAACACACGGTCGAACTGCCCGATGGTCGCATCATTGAAGATTGGCCCTGGGTCATCACGCCGGATTACATCAACGTGACAGCGGTAACAACAGAGGGCCTGTTTTTGTGCTTCCGGCAGACGAAGTACAGCGTGGAGGGGATGTCCCTCGCCGTGGTGGGCGGGTACCTGGAGCCTGGCGAAGACCCACTGGAGGCAGCAAAGCGTGAACTGCGCGAAGAGACCGGCTACGAAGCGGAAGCCTGGCTGGCGCTAGGCCGTTATCCCGTGGATGGCAATCGCGGCGCGGGCGTGGCCTATCCCTTCCTGGCGACAGGCGCGCGGCGTGTTGCTGAAATCAACGCCGACGATTTGGAGGAACAAGAGCTGCTGCTGCTTTCCCGCGCCGAGCTGGAGACTGCGCTGGATGCCGGGGAATTCAAGTCCTTGCCGTGGGCCGCCGCGGTCGCGCTGGCGTTGCGGCGGCTGAAATAAAAAAAGCGCCGTGGCATTTCCATGCCACGGCTTGACAGGAGGGATTACGCGCGCACAACCTTGAACTGCGGCGTTAACATTGCGCGGGAACAAGAGCGCAATCCAGGTGCGAGTAAGCTGGTCCGATGAAGAGTTTGGTATTGATCGCGCTTACAAGTTCCCGGAAACGCTCCCAAAGCGTCGGTTTCGGTCCCTGGACCAATTTCGCCAGACGATGCTCCTGAGCTTCTTGGTACAACTTGCTCATACGATGTTTGTGGATAATCATCGCATCAAAATCGTTATTCATTTCTCGCCTCCGATTGCCCGGTCTATGAGCTTATCCGCAGAGCGGATAGATGCAGTTAATTTATATTTACAAGATCATTATATTATAAATTGAGCAGAATAGATATAGTACCTTAGTACTATATCGGAAGGCGAGATAGACGACGAGATGGACCTGTACATCTCTATGCTAGGCGCGCCTGAAGTACGCTGGCAGGCCAAGCCTCTGCTGATCCCCAGACGCCAGACGCGCGCGCTGTTGTATTATTTGGCGGCGCACCTGCAACCTCTGCCGCGCCAACACCTCTGCTTCATCTTTTGGCCGGATATGGCGGAAGTGGCGGCGCGGCGCAATTTCAGCCGCCTGCTCAATCATCTGCGACGCACACTGCCCGATCCAAACATCCTGATCGCCACCGATGAGCGAGTGCTCCTGGACCCTCAGCGCGTCTGGTCCGACACGGTCATCCTCAACCGCCTATGGACAGCCTACATGCAAGCCGCGCCGCCGCGACACGATGCCGCCCAGGATTTGCGTCAGACCACGACGCTTTATCGCGGCCCCTTCCTGGATGGCTTCAGCCTCCCCGAGCACGCCGAATTCGAGCTGTGGTTGACCGCAGAAAGCGAGCGGTGGCAACGTCTATACCTGAACATTCTGGTCGCCTTGACCGACGAGGCCACCAGCGCGGGCGACTATGCCTCCGCCATCATCCACGCGCAACACTACCTCGCCATTGACAACCTCTGTGAAGACATCCACCGTCGCCTCATCACCCTCTACGGCGCAGTTGAGGACCGCCGCGCGGCGCAGCAACAGTACGAGCGTTGCGTCACCATCCTGGAACGCGAGTTGGGCGTTGATCCTCTGCCGGAGACCCAGATGACCTACCGCGCCGTCCTGGAAGGCCGTGGATGGGAGGGAACGTCGCCGGAGCCGCGCCCGGTGTGGGAAACGCTGCCCGGGCTAAATGCGCCACTGGTGGGGCGTCACGACGCGCTGGCGCATCTGGAAAGCGCATACCGCGCCACACGCGCCGGACAAGGCCGTTTTGTCTTGATCAGCGGCGAGCCGGGGATCGGCAAATCGCGCCTGATGCGTGACTTCGCCGCCCGCCTGGAAGGCCAGGCGCTCATCATCGCCGGAGCAGGCCATCCCGACACCCGCAAGATGCCCTACCAACCGCTCATCCAGGCGCTCCGGCTGGGGATCAAGCTACGTCCGCCGGAGCTGCTGTCGCACTCGCGCTGGTTGGTCGAAGCCACGCGACTGATGCCCGAACTGCGCGACCTCTACCCCACCCTACCCAACCCGGTTCCTCTCCGATCTACCGAAGTGCGCGCCCGGTTGTTCGAGAGCTTGCGCGAACTTATCCTGAGTCTGGCGAGTGGACGGCGTCCGCTGCTGCTATGCCTGGACGATTTGCAATGGGCGGACAGCGTCACGTTGGAATGGCTGGCTTACCTGGGACGCGCATTGCGCGCCGCCCCGCTGTTGATCCTGGGAACGTGCCGCAGCGGCGACGGCGAAACCATCGCCGAACTGCGCGACGAACTGCGACGCAGCGATGTTCTCTCTGAGCTGCCGCTGGCTGGCCTCGAAACACCCGCTATCCGGCAACTGCTCCACCAACCAGCGTGCGCGCGCCTGGAATCGGGCCAGGCAGAGATGTTAGCCGGACGGCTGCACCAGGCCACTGGCGGCAATCCCTTCTTCATCCTCGAAACGCTGCGCGGTTGGATTGAATCAGGGTGCGCCGACGAACGGCTGGCCGACCTGAATGCCGCCGGGCGAGAGTGGCCGCTGCCAGATACCATCCGCGCCGCGGTGAATAGCCGGCTGGCGCGGTTAAGTTCACAGGCGCGCCAGGTCCTCGAAGCCGGCGCGGTTTTGGGCGAAACGTTTGATTTCGACGCCGCACACCTGACAGCGGGGCGGCAGGCGCTGGAGACGGTGGATGGGCTGGATGAACTGGTCGCGCGGCAACTGCTCGTCGAACAACCGCCGGGCGACGGCGCAAGCCACTTCCGCTTCCAGCACGCGATTGTGCGCGAGGTCGTTTATCGCGGCCTCAGCACGTGGCGGCGCAGACTGTTGCACCGCCGCGCCGCCGAAGTGCTGCAGAAATTGCGTCCCAACGACGCCGTGATCCTGGCGGCGCACTACGAAAATGCCGGTGAGCCGAGGCTGGCCGCGCAGTACGCGCTGCGAGCAGGTCTGGCGGCAAAGCTGGTCTTTGCCCACGTCGAAGGCCGCGCGCACTTCGACCACGCGCTGGCGCTCTTGCAACAAGAAGCCGCCTCTCAGCAAGATGCCGACAATCACAGACTACAAATTGAGGCGCTCAACGGACGGGGATGGGTGCACCGTTTGTTAGGCGATATGGAAGCCTTCGACCGCGACTCCCAGGCGATGGCGCGGCTGGCGGCGCCGCTAGGTGATCTACGCATCATGGCGCAACTGCACTGGCGAGAGGCTTATGCGCACCGTTGGTTTTGCCGTTACGTCGAAGCCCGTCACGCCGCGGAAACCGGATTGCGCCTCAGCCAGGAAGCAGGCGCTCCACGCCTGGAAGGGATGTGCTGGCGCGAGGTGGGACGGGTGGCGCGGGCCGTGGGTGACTACGAACGCGCGCAGCAGGCGCTCGAGCAAGCCCGTCGCATCTTCGCCGAGACAGGCGACATCGTGTCTGAGCTGCACGCGCTGAGCAACCTTTCGACGCTGGCCTGGTGTCAGGGTGACGCTGCGCTGGCAACGGTGTGGGCGCAGCAGGCATTACACCAGTGCGATACTCTTCACCTGCCCCTGGAGCGCCGTCTTCCGCTAGGCGACCTCGGCGCAGCCGCCATCTTGTGCGGTGATGCTGACGCCGCCCAGCGCTATCTCCAGGAAAGCCTGACCATCGCCCGGCAGATCGCCGACCGCACGCAGGAAATCTTCTGCCTGGGCCACCTGGGCTGGCTGGCCGTGCAAGCGCAGCAGCCGTCTGACGCGCTGGCGCACCTCTCTGCCGCGCTGCACCTCGCCGAGCAAATCCACTCCTGCACCGAACAAAGCTGGCTGCACGCGGGCCTGGCCGCAGCACACGTCCTCCTCGGCGACGCGGCCACAGCAACATTGCACGCGCAGCGCGCCCTGCACCTGGCGCAAACCCTCACCCAGGTCTACGAACTGGCGCTGGCGACGGAAATAATAAAACGTGAAACGTAAAGCCCTTCCGAATTACGCTTTACGCTTTACGTTTTACGCTTTTTGTAGACAATTTGTAGACACCCTCCTGTTACACTACCGTTAAAAACGGAGGTGTTGACGGATGGATCCTCCCACAATGTACGCATCATTCCTCGTCCGCATCTGGCAGGATGCGGAAACTGCGGCTATCATCCCGTCCAGCGCTACATGGCGCGTTGAGATCGAACACATTCAAAGCGGCCAACAACGTCTCTTTGACACACTTGAGCAAGCTCTCAACTTTTTGTACCGCCAGGTCTATCCCACAGACGCCGCCACCGATAAAACACTGTAGCGTGAGTTGACAACTCGCGGCAAGGGGAACTGGGCAATTCGCCCTACAGAACGCTTTGTTTTTATGAGGAGGTACACGATGAAAAAGTACAATACATTCGGTGGATGGCGGCGAGCGACGGCGCTCTTGCTCATCAGTCTGGCAGTGGGGATGGTCGCCATCCCCCGCACTGTACAGACCATTGCACAGCGTAGCGAACCACTTGCCCCTGCCGTTGCGCCTATTACGAACCTGCCCTTCGATCAACTCAGGCCGCGCACGGCATATAACGCGACGGCCAATGGCTATCTGGCGGTGTGGGAACACGCCTACTCCGCGACTGATTACGACATCTACGCGCGCCGGGTGGATGCCGGCGGCGTCCCGCTCGGCGCAGAGATCGGCATTGTGACGACGAATATCCACCAGAACCACCCCGACGTGGCCGCCAATCCGACGGCCAACGAATATCTGATCGTCTGGGAACACGAGTATTCGACCACGGATCACGACATCCACGCCTGGCGGATGACAAGCGCAGGGACGCTCATCGGCAACGAGCTTGTTATCGCGGCGGACACCGCCTTCGAGAGTTACCCAGTTGTCGCCTACAATCCCCTCAGCAACGAGTATCTTGTTGTGTATCAGCGTCGCGTGGGCAGCGATGAATTCGCGCAGTACGACATCTACGCGCAGCGCGTCCATCCTGAGGGCGTCCTCATCGACAGCCCCATCCTCGTCAGCGGCAGCACTTTGAATGAGATTTATCCAGCGGTGACCCGTGGCGACGGCTATCTGGTGGTTTGGCAAGGCCGGCAAGCCGGTACAGGCGACTACGGCATCTACGGGCAGCGTCTCGGCGATCTGGGGACGCTCATCGGCGGCCCTATCGCCATCTCCACATGGGAAGAAGATCAACTCGTCCCACGCGTGGCTTACAGCAACGAAGACAACTCTTACCTGGTCGTTATGGAGGATCATCATTACGGCGCGGGAAACGGCTGGGACATCTACGGACAGATCGTGAAGACCGATGGCGCGCTGGGGTCATCTCTCGTCATCGCCGGGGGCAGCGACACGAGAAATCAGTTCAGTCCTGACGTCGCCTACAGTCTGGCCGGTCGCAGTTACCTGGTCGTGTGGGAGCTTGAGTACGGCGCATCAGACCACGATATTTACAGCCGCCGCGTGGCTTATAATGGGTCGCAACCCGAGAGTGCCATTGCTATCTCCTACTTGAGCAGCAATGAAGCGCGTCCGGCTGTCGCGGCGGGCGGCGGTTGGACCCTACTGACGACCTGGGAAGACTCACGCAACTACGCCACCCAGGGCGTTGATATTTACGGCGATCTGCGTACCCTGAGTATCCCGACGTTCACAGGCCATGTCTATTCAGGGACGGTTGGCATCACAACCGCGCCGCTGGCCGACGCGATAGTTGAATTGTACTGCTCGAACACCATCGGGTATCTCGGCGAGTCCATCGGTACAAGTGTCACCAACGGTCAGGGTGAATACGCGCTACCAGCCTATAAGTTGTGTGAGGTCTACAACATCCTGGAAACCGATCCCGAGGGCTACGATTCCGTCGGCGCGCAGACGCCCGGCGGCGTCATCATCAACGCCAACTGGATTTACTACACCCATCCCCTGGCGGGCAAAACACTCACCGAGAACAATTTCTGGGATTACCCGGAAAGCCCGGTAGACCCGCTGCCGCCCGGCAACTGGGCCAACTTTGCGCCGTCAGGATGGATCAACGTTCAGACGCCGGATTGCACAGTACAGGTTGAGGATACCGTCTCCGGGCTGGATGTGGGGACGGCAGCGTATGCCTATTCCACGGATGGCGGCGGCACGTGGAGCGCGTGGCAGCCCGCGACGTGTAGCGGCGAGGGCGGCACGACCGTCCCACAAATCATCACCGCCGCCGACGTTCCGTTCGGGCAGGATTCCGGGACTACCGCGTTGAACCGCGTCAAATTCCGCATTGCCGACCGCCAGGGCAATGTCGGCGAGAGTGGGGCCTACAGCGTGCAGATTGACACCGTCCCGCCGCAGAATCCCACCACTATCACGTGCCCCAACCACCCGCCGACCATGTGGTCAGGCTTCAGCCAACTGACGTGCCAGTGGTCGGGCGCCGCCGACGACGTGAGCGGCGTGGCCGGCTACAGCATTGACGTGGACCAATCGCCATCCACCTTGCCCGCGCCGATCTTCGAGACCGCATCCACCGACTTGAGTATGCCGTTGAGCGACGGTAATTCCTGGTACGTCCACGTGCGGACAGTGGACGAGGCCGGCAATGCAGCCGCCGGGTCCGCGCATTACGGCCCGATTTACATTGATACGCTGCCACCGTACTCCGAAGCGACCTCACCGGCCACAGTGCATGTCGCCAGTTTCACGGTGAGCTGGTCGGGCAGCGATCACGGCGGTTCCGGCATCGCCAGTTACGACGTAGAGCGCAAAGAGGCCGCCGCAGGAAGTCCCTGGCAGGCGTGGCAGACCCAGACGACGGCAACGTCTGCGGTCTTCAACGGCGTCTTGGGGCGTACCTACTGCTTCCGCGTCCGCGCCCGCGACTGGCTCGGACACGTTGAGGAGTGGCCAACTTACGCCGACGGCGACACCTGCACCGCCATCAGCACCGATTTGACCATCACCGGCCTGGAAGTGACGCAAGCCATCCAGAACCTGGCGAACGCCGTGCCGCTGATCGAGAAGAAAGACACATGGGTGCGCGTGTACGTCAATTCGGCGTCCTTCAACATCGGTGGGGTGGATGCGCGGTTGTATGGGACGCGCGTCGGCTACCCGCTGCCCGGCTCGCCGCTGACGCCACAGTTCGCCATCACCGCCCGCACCGATGGCGGCAACCGGGGCAACCTGCAGGATGCCTTCCTCTTCTACCTGCCCCCAGCGTGGCGCAGCGGCGCGGTGACCCTTCAAGCAGAAATCAACCCGGCGCATACGATCGCCGAGGACAGCTACGCCAACAACAGCACCAGCCGCACCGTGGCCTTCCAAACCGCCGATCCGCTGTGCGTCGTCATGGTGCGCGTCCACCTGCACCCGCAGACGGCCTCCATCTACGATCCCGGTTTCTGGGACATCGTCGAAATGGCGCGCCGCATCTATCCCATTTCCGACTTCCGCGTCTACGAAGGTGGTACGGTTGAACCGTGGTTTCACCTTTTCGGCGATTGGACGCTGCCGGGCGACTTCGGCTACGTGTTGAGCAAGCTGTGGGATTACGACAACTGGCACAGCGACCCGGCCGGCTGCCCCACCACACACTATTGGGGCATGGTCCATCCCAGTCATCTGGCGGGCCGCTGGGGGATGGCTTACGTGGACGGCGACGAAGCCGCTGGGGTGATGGATGTCAGCTCGCAGACCCCTTACTGGATGCAACCGCTGGGCGGTTACACGATGGCCCACGAGTTAGGGCACAACCTGGGGCGAAGACACATCAACTGCACCGGCAGCGAAGCGAGTGGTGGCGAGATTGACACCGGCTATCCCTACCCCACGTGCCAGATCGCGCCGAATGATCCAAACGGCTATTACGGCCTGGCATGGCCGATTGGCTACAGCGTTGCCCAACCGGAGATCGTCGCCCCCACCGAAGCCACGCCGCTGATGTCCTACGGCTGGCCGCAGTGGGTTGACGATTACACGTACCGGGCGCTCTTCGCCCGTCTGGATTTGCAGGCGACGGCAACCGCGGCGCTGCCTGCGGCGTGGACGCAGGCTGATGTCTATCTCTACGCTTCCGGGTGGATCACCCCCGCCGACCAGACTGCCTTCCTCAACCATTTCTATCTGCGCAATGAAGTCAAATCGCGGTTGCTGGAACAATCGTGGGTCAATACGCTCAATGCCGACAATCCCTACAGCCTGACGTTGGAAAACAGCACCGGAGACACCCTCTACAGCTACCCCTTCAGTCTCAGCGTGAGTTTCGAACAAGACCTCACGACTACCCCACAATTTTTCGGCGAAGTTTTCCCCTATCTTTCCGGCACCACGCGCATCGTCCTGTACCACGCGGGCGTGGAACTGGCCGCGCGCCCCGTCAGCCCGCACGTCCCCAGCGTGACCATCGTGTCACCGAGCGGCGGAGAGACGTTGACGGACAGCCTCACCATCACCTGGATCGCTCACGATCCTGACGAGGAAGAGGGCTTGCGCTATGCCGACACCTATCACGTCGGCGCTATCAACTTGACGCGCTTTGGCGGGATGCAGTTCACCCTCCAATACAGCGCCGACGATGGCGCAACCTGGTCCTATCTGGACTCCGGCCTGCCAACGACAACCTTGACAATAGGAGATGTTAGCGCGCTGCCGGGCAGCGATCATGCGCACGTGCGGGTCATCGTCAGCGACGGCGTGAATACCAGTTACAGCGATTCAGCACTCTTCAGCCTGGCCCGTCACGCACCGGAAGTATCCATCATCGAACCGCACGGTCTGCGCCGGTATAACTGGAACGATGCCGTCGTTCTGCGCGGCGCAGCTTTCGATGCAGAAGACGGTCCTCTCAGCGAGATCGTCTGGACTTCCGACCTTGACGGCGCGCTCGGCGTAGGGGAAGAATTGCTGTTGACCACGCTGATCACCGGGATGCATCACATCACCGCTCAAATCACGGACAGCGACGCGATGACCAGCACAGCAACCGTGAAAGTGGCGGTGGGGGTGGAATACGAAAAGGTCTATTTGCCGTTGGTTTTACGCACAAAATAAATGTTATGTATCCTTTTCAACAGGAGGCGCAATGTCAAAGCAAAAAGCAAAATTCGTCCTGTGGGTTGCCAATACGCTATTACTGGCAGCGATCGTGAGTTTGCTGCCCGGTTGCGCGTTATTCCGCAAACCACCAGCTTTCTCACTGGCCGAGCCTGGCCCTTATCACGTAGGCAAACACACGGTGACGGTCGAAGATGCCAGCCGCGACCATCACCAGGTCAGTATCACGGTCTGGTATCCGGCGCTGCTGCCAGAAGACGCGAGTACGCCAGTCCCTCTTCAGGTGGACGACGATCTGGCGCCGGATCACAGCGGCGCGCCCTATCCGCTGCTCCTCTCATCCACCACGGTAGCCAAAATACTCGCTCCCTACTTGATCAGCCACGGGTTCACCTGGGCCAGCGTGGATAGAATCAACACCTACCGCCGTATGGACGAAAGGATGCTGCAACAACCCCGCGACATCCTGTTTGCGTTGGAGCAGATGGCTGCCAGTCCGCCAGCGGGTCTGGAGGGCATGATTGACGCCGACCATGCCGGCACCATCGGCTATTCCTTCGACGGCTACAACACCCTGGCGATGAGCGGTGCGCGTATTGACCCCGCTTATTACCTGGCGCAATGTCCCACACCCGATGCGACAACGGCGGCAATCCTGGGGAACCTTTCCGCCTTCGACTGCGCCCCGGCGGAGGCGTGGGACGAATTCGCCGCCCACGCGGGTGTGGCCAGCATAGTCAGCGCGGATAGCTTGTGGCAACCGTTGACGGATGCGCGCATCCGTGCTGTGATGCCGCTGGCCTGTGAAGGATGGTGGCTGTTTGGCGAACGGGGATTGTCCACCGTTGACCGCCCCACGTTAATGCTCGCGGCGACCGGCGACGAACTCTATGCGGAAAACGCACTTATCTTCGAACACCTGGGAACACCCGACAAGACGCTGATTTCGTTCATCGGTCGAAATCACATGATGATTGTGGATGACGATGAAGCCATTGCGCGTATGGCACATTTCGCGGTGGCCTTTTTCGGCTATCACCTGCAAGGGCGCGCCGACCTGGCCGAGTACTTCTCAGAAGAGTTTGTCAGCCGACACAAAGATTTGGCATGGGGCATTTATGAGGCAAGATAGCGTGGAACACGATTGACGATGGCGGTGTGATCGGCCAACCAGATTGCGCCAGGTTCTGTAGGTGAATAAAAAGAGTTTCCGGAGGGTGACGAGATGGAACGAGCAGAATGGCTGAAAAAGATGCAGAGCAATGCGGAGGCTCTGTACGACCGTTTTTCGCCCAGATATTGGGTGACCGTGGGGGCTAGGCGAAAATGCAGCAGCCGAATGTACCCGACGAGCTGACAGACAGGGCGGTATACCATTATTACCCGCCGCTGGATAAAGTGCGCGCATGGATCGCCCAGGCCGGCCTGGCGATTGAGGAGGAAGGCGCTGGCAGCGGCTTTCACCATTTCGTGGTGAGGAAGAGGTAAGAAATATAGATGATCTGCAAGTTAAACGCGGTTGAGAGTCGCCTGGGATTTCCCGCCAAGCGGCGCTACCAATGCTACATCGGAGGCCATAACCTGAATACTCTCATCATCGAACGCCAGTGGGAGAGCCTGGCCGCCATGGAAGCGGCGTATGAGAAAGCTTTTATGGACCCCGAATATCAGGTTGTCCAAGCCGAATCCGGTGCAGTGATCGAAAGTGTCCAGATCGAGTTGTATGCGCCGCTGCCGTAGCAGTGAAGCCTGGTGTTCATCTCTACCCTGATGCGGAAAAATTCAGCCGCCGCCTTGCATTTTTGATCAATCAAACAGTTCGAGCCAATTTTCGGAGGTCGAATGATGAAAGACATCTTCATGCGCCGTGTATCCAGGTTAATGTTCCGCGCTATGGCGTACCGTCCGCCAGCGATCCAGGTTCCGCAGCCAGGTCTTGTCCTGACTGACGTTACGGTCGTCAACCCGGGGAAAGCACAACTTCCACACCAGACGCTCGTCGTCGAAGGCGACCACATCGTGAGCATCGCCGCCGAGTCGCCGCCGCCGTCCAAACTGCTGCCGCAGGTAGACGGGGCGGGCGCGTGGGTGACGCCAGGGCTGATTGATATGCACGTCCACATTCCACCGCTCAGCCGGGAGCTGGTCAACCTGCTCTTTCTGGCCTACGGCGTCACCGCTGTGCGCGAGACGGGCGACGCCGATGGCAGCACCTGGGAAGCGCGCCGCCGCATCCAGGCCGGGCGGGTTCCCGGCCCGCGCATCTTCGCCAGCGGGCCGGTGCTGGATGGCGATCCGCCGTTCCTGTTTACCTCGTGGAAAGTGCGCAATGCAGACGAGGCGCACAAAGCTGTCGCTGCGTTGGCCCGCCAGGGCGCGGATTTCATCAAAGTGCATCACAAGCTCTCTGCCGAGGCTTTGGCGGCAATCCGCGAGGCCGCCGCCGCGTATGGCCTGCGGGTGGTGGGACACATCCCGGAGTCCGTACCCTTCGAGGCGGCGCATGTCTGGGATGTTCAACATCTGGACGGCGTGGTGCCCTATCCACAGCCTTCCGAAACGCTACTGGACGTGCAAAAGAAATGGCGCGACCTCGACCCGTCGCGGATCGAGGTCTACGTCCGAACGTCGGCGGAGCAGGGATTGGTGCATACGCCGACGCTGGTTACGTCTGAAGCGTTGATCCGTATGGCCGATCCCCATGCCGCCGAGGATCCAGCGGTGCGCCTGATGCCCCGCTACTACCGCGACGGCGTGTGGGACCGGCGCACCATGCCGCTCTTCAGCCACTTCACGGATGAGACGTTGGACGTGATGAAACGGGGCCTGGGCCGCGGGCAGGAAATCGTCCGTCGTCTCGACCAGGCTGGCGTGCGCTTGCACCTGGGTACGGACACAGCCGCTATGCCGTTCACCGTTCCCGGCGAGAGTCTACACCGAGAATTCCGGCTGATGCTCGAAGCGGGATTGAGCCTTGAAGCTGTCTGGCAAGCCGGGACAAGCGCCGCTGGCGCATCATTGGGATTGTCTCAGTTGGGCGTCGTGCAGGCCGGCGCGCCGGCGGACTTCTTGGTTTTCGAGCAGGATCCCACTGCCAGCTTCACTGCGCTGGCGACGTTGAAAGGCGTTGTGGCGGCTGGGCGGTATTACGCCAAAGCGGTCCTCGATGATGCGCTCGCGCGTCACCGTGAACGGTTTGAGCGACCCGCACACGAAAAATTCACGCTGGCGTTCATCCGTCTCAGCTTGAAGATGATGACTTCCAAACACTAGAGGTCAATATGGCGCAGATGAAATCCATCTTTCTTGCGTTGGCTGCCGCTGCGGCGCTTATCAGCGCAGCGGTGGAGTCTGTATTGGATGGGCAGACCGAGAGAAAGCTGTCACCCCAGGGAATCGTCTACTACGTCGCCCCGACCGGCGACGATGACAATACCGGCGACCTCGCCCATCCCTGGCGCACGATCCAGAAGGCAGCGGATACGCTGGTCGTGGGCGACACCGTCTATATCCGGGCAGGTGTGTACAACGAGCAGGTCATCCCGCAGAATTCCGGCAGCGCCGGGCAGCCCGTCACCTACGCAGCCTACCCTGGAGAGACGGCGACAATTGACGGCAGCAGCATTACCCTACAGGATGATCTGGATGGGCTGCTCAACGTTGCGGGCAAAAGCTATATCGTTGTCTCCGGGTTACGTATCATCAACGCCGGGCCGTATGGCAACAATGCCGGCATTATGGTTCTCAACTCCGACCACATCACGGTTACGAACAACTCCACCTACAATACAAACTCATCCGGCATCGGCGTGTGGGGTAGTAACAACATTATCGTAGATAACAACCGGGTTGATGAGGCTGGCGGGGGAGGCTGGCAGGAATGTATCACCATCGCCGGAACGGACACCTTCGAGGTGCGCAACAACGAGGTGCTCAACTGTCACAAAGAAGGCATTGACGCCAAAGACGGCGCTGCCAACGGCAAAATTTATCGCAATCACGTCCATCACGTTCAAGCGGTGGGTATCTACGTGGATGCGTGGGATAAACATACGTACAACATCGCCGTGTACCAGAATGTTGTCCATGATATCCAGGACAACAACGGCTTTTCCATTGGGTCGGAACAGGGCGGACTGTTGGAGAACGTGCAGGTTTACAATAACATCGCCTATCACAACCGTTACCTGGGACTGGCTTTGCACAATTGTTGTCCAGAATCTCCCACCCATCCGGTGCAGAACGTCACCGTCATCAACAACACCTTTTACAACAACGGCTGGACGGTGTGGGGCGGCGGCATCACCGTGGACAACCCGGATGCGCAAAACGTCGTCATCCGCAATAACATCGTCAGCCAAAACCTCTACTTCCAACTTGCCGTCGCTGCGGACGTCCCCACGGCGACGCTTGCCATAGACCACAATCTGATTGACGGCTTTCAAGGAACCGAGGGGGAAATTTATGGGGATGATGCCGTGACCGGCAATCCGCTGTTTGCCAATCCCGGCGGAGCCAATTTTCGTTTACTGCCGGGTTCGCCTGCCGTAGACGCCGGTTCTGCCATAAACGCCCCGCCAACCGATTTCGACGGTCGCGCGCGGCCCCTGGATGGAGACAGCGACGGCGTGGCAGACTATGACATCGGCGCGTATGAGGCGATGGCTTACACGCACTTTGTCTATCTGCCGCTCATCCTCAAACAGCCGGAGTGACGCCGGCAAGTTTCGGCGTGCCAAAGAGAGGACGACGCCTGGCGGTCGCCGCAGCTTCGTCGCGGCTCGTTTGGGTCTGGCGACGCTGCCATAGAGTCCACAACAAAATTCCCCCGGCGACTGAGAGCAGTCCCCCGCCAACCCAGCCGGCAATGCGCCATCCCTGCCCCGCCCGCTCTTGTCGTCGGGCTTCTGCAAGCAGGTCGCGCTCCAGTTCGGCGACAAATCGCTCGGTCGGCCACATCGGCGTCAACGCAGCCTGGATGGACTGTTCCAGCATCGTTTGCTCATGCGGGAGCATTCCTTGTCCCAGTTGAATGTACTTTTTCCTAGAAGAAACCATCGGCAAATTCCTCTTGTTGCAATATTTCCCGTAAATCCAATAATGTGCGGTGATAGAGCGATTTGATCGCGCCTTCTGTTTTGCCTAACACTTTACCAATATCGTCGTTGGACATCTTCTCGACAAACTTCAGGATCAACAGCGTCTTGCGGTCTTCCGGCAACTGAGCGATGAGTCGGGCCATGAGTTCCTGGCGTTCCGTGCGGACAAGTCGCTCGTGCGGTTCATCACGCTGCATTCCCTGTGCTGGATGATCGCCGGTCACTTCCAGGGAAATCACCGGATGCCGGCTTTGATCCCGGTACCAGTTTACCACCAGGTTATGTGCGATGCGAAACAGCCACGCCTGGAACGCGCCGCCGCGGTCGTTGTACTGGCGCAGGCTGCGCAGCGCGCGGAAGAAGGTGCGCGAGGTTAAATCCTCGGCTTCGACCTGATTTCCCGTGTGACGATAGAGATAGTTGTAAATACGTTTAACGTACTGTTGATAGAGTCGCCCAAAAGCCTCCGCGTCGTGTTTCGCGGCCTCGACCAGCGCCCGTTCTTCTAAAATCGCCGCATCTTCTTGAACTGTCTGATTAAGCTCCTGATCGCTATCCCCGTCTACTGATGCCAATCGCTCGTAAGCCGAATAGACGAGGCCGTCGCCCTCATCCCCCTCCGCGAGCGGTTGGACCACGCCAACCGTCGCGCTGTTCCCGTTATCCATTGCCCCCTCCATGATTAACAACCCCATCATACCGTTAAAGTTACGGTTGAAAAGCGGACGTAACTTTTCGGGAGTAGCAGTGTTATTAGTCTCAGCATTCGTAAAAATACAACTTCCCGAAAGCTGTGGCCGGTCTCCGACCGTGTCACCGCAGCGCAAGCGTGGGCGGGCACGGTCAGAGAGGGAGGGAAACCGTTTCTTTACAGATCCTTGGTAGTCAGGGCTGACAGGATTTTCAACATGGAAATGTCACAGACTTTACATACCCGCCGCGAGGCGGCGCGTTTGGGCGGCGGCGAGGCGCGCATCGCTGCTCAACACGCCAAAGGCAAACGCACGGCCCGCGAGCGGATCGCCGCGCTGCTCGACCCCGATTCGTTCGTCGAGACGGGCATGTTCGTCACCCATCGCGCCGTCGGCTTTGGCCTGGAAAACGACCATCCGGCGGGCGACGGCGTGGTGACGGGAACCGGCAAAATCGAAGGTCGCCCGGTCTGCGTCTTCGCGCAGGATTTCACCGTGCTCGGTGGCTCGGTGGGCGAAGCGCACGGGCGCAAAATCGCCCGCCTGATGGACCTCGCGCTGCAAAACGGCGTCCCGCTCATCGGCCTCAACGACTCCGGCGGCGCGCGCATCCAGGAAGGCGTGGACGCGCTGGCAGCCTACGGCGAGATTTTCTACCGCAACGTGCAGGCGTCGGGCGTGATCCCGCAGATTTCGGTGATCCTCGGCCCGTGCGCGGGCGGCGCGGTTTATTCCCCGGCGATCACGGACTTCGTGTTCATGGCCGAGCAGACGGCGCACATGTTCATCACCGGCCCTGATGTGATCCGCGCCGTGACCCGCGAGGAGGTGGACGCCGAGACGCTCGGCGGCGCGAGCCTCCACGCGACGCGCAGCGGCGTCGCGCACTTCACCGCGCCGGACGAGGACGCCGTCTTCGCGCAGGTACGCTGGCTGCTCACGTTTCTGCCGCCGAACAACCTCACACCGCCGCCGAATGTCGCCGCCCAGGACGAGCCACGCCGCCCGACGCCGGAATTGTACGACGCCGTCCCCGCCAACCCGCAGCAGCCCTACGACGTCCGCGTGGTCATCGAGACGTTGGTGGACGGCGGCGAATTTCTCGAAGTCCAGCCGGCCTTCGCGCAGAACCTCGTCATCGGCTTCGCGCGGCTGGACGGGCATCCGGTGGGCATCGTCGCCAACCAACCGGCGACGCTCGCGGGCGTGCTCGACATCGACACGGGCGACAAAGGCGCGCGCTTCATCCGTTTTTGCGACGCCTTCCACATCCCGCTGGTGACGCTGGTGGACACGCCCGGCTTCCTGCCCGGCACGGATCAGGAGCACGACGGTATCATCCGCCACGGGGCCAAGCTGATTTTCGCCTACGCCGAAGCGACCGTCCCCAAAGTGACGCTCATCCTGCGCAAAGCCTACGGCGGCGCGTACATCGTGATGGGCTCTAAACACCTCGCAGGCGACGTGAACCTGGCCTGGCCTACCGCCGAAATCGCCGTGATGGGGCCGGAGAGCGCCGTCAACGTCGTCTTCCGCAAAGACCTCGCCGCCGCCGAAAACCCGGACGCCTGCCGCGCCGACCTGATCCACCGCTATCGTGAAGAGCTGGCGACCCCGTTTGTCGCTGCGTCGCGCGGCTACCTGGACGACGTGATTAATCCCGCCGAAAGCCGCGCCCGCCTTATCGCCGCCCTGGACTTCCTCCGCGACAAACGCCAGCAGACGCCGAAGCGGAAGCATGGGAACATTCCGCTGTGAATCATGAATCACGAATCATGATTCGTGATTCATGATTCATGATTCGGAATTGTAGGAGTGTGGCATTGAAAGTTCTGGTCGCCAACCGAGGTGAAATCGCTATCCGCATCCTGCGGGCGTGCCGGGATTTGGGGCTGCCGAGCGTGGCCGTCTACTCCGACGCCGACCGCGAAGCGCTGCACACGCGCTACGCCGATGAGGCCGTCCACCTGGGGCCGACGGCGGCGGCGCAGAGCTACCTCAACATCCCGGCGGTGATCGCAGCGGCGCAGCACAGCGGCGCGCGGGCCGTTCATCCGGGCTACGGCTTCCTTTCGGAGAACGCCGACTTCGCCCGCGCCGTTGAAGACGCCGGCCTGATCTTCATCGGCCCGCACCCGGAGACGATTGCGCTCACCGGCGACAAGCTGGCGGCCCGTCGCGCCGCACGCGACGCGGGACTGCCGGTGCTCCCCGGCCCCGATACGCCGTTCACGGACGCCATCGCCACCGATGTGGCCGCTCAGGTGCAGTATCCAGTGCTCGTCAAAGCGACGGCTGGCGGCGGCGGGCGCGGCATCCGCCTGGCGCGCAACGCCGACGAGTTGGCCGCCATGGTGACGGCGGCGCGCAAGGAGGCGCACGCGGCCTTCGGCGACGACACGGTCTACCTGGAACCGCTGGTGCAGCGCGCGCGCCACATCGAAGTGCAAATCCTGGGCGACGGCGCGGGCCGCATCCTCTGCCTGGGCGAACGCGAGTGCTCCATCCAGCGGCGGCGGCAGAAGCTCATCGAAGAAGCGCCCGCCCACGGCCTGCGCGACGCCCAGCGCGCCTTTATCTACGACGCGGCGGCGCGGGTGGGCCGCGCGCTCGCCTATCGCAGCCTGGGCACGGTGGAATTTCTGCTCGACGACCGGGGCGCGTTTCACTTCATCGAGATCAACCCACGCATCCAGGTGGAGCATCCGGTCACGGAGATGGTCACAGGGCTGGATTTGGTCAAGGAACAACTGCGGCTGGCCGCCGGGAAACCCTTGCGCTACACGCAAGACGCCGTCGAATTGCGCGGCGCCGCCATCGAAGCGCGTGTGCTGGCCGAAGACCCGGCGGCAGGCTTCCTTCCGGCGACCGGCGTCGTCGCGCACCTCAAAGAGCCGGGCGGGCCGGGCATTCGTGTGGATAGCGCGCTCTATCCGGGGATGGCGGTCACGGCGGATTATGACTCGCTGCTGGCGAAAGTGATCGCCTGGGGGGAAAATCGCGCCGGCGCTATCCTGCGCCTGCGCCGCGCCCTGCGGGAGTTCCAGATTGGCGGCGTCGCCACCGATCTCGAATTCCTGTTTCAGATTGTGGACAGCCGTCCATTCCAGGCCGGGAACTTCGACACCACCTATCTCGACACATTCAATCCGCCAGAAATGGAGAATAAAGCCGCGTTGGAACGCGACGCAGCTCTGGTCGCCGCATTGTTGGCGCATCGCACAAAAACCGCACTCAGCGCGCCCACCGCCGTCGCCACCGCCTGGCGCATCGCCGCCTGGCGCGAGCAGATGTAAAAGAATCAAGAATCGGCGAATCGGCGAATTACAGACTACAGGACTAAGGACTACAGGACTAAGGACTGCAGACTAAGGGGGGGAACCATGTCCATCTACTGCGTCTCTATCGGCGAACGGGAATACAACGTGCAAATCACGGATTCGCGTGTGCTGGTGAACGGCGAGCCGGTCAAGGCGGATTTAGCGCCGTTGAACGGGAACGGCCTGCACGTGTTGCGCCAGGGGAATTCCAACCGCGAGTTCTACCTGAATCCGCAGGCGCAGGGTTTGTATGAGGTGCTGGCGGAAGGGCAGCGCGTCCTCGCCCGCGTGGATTTGGCAGGCCGCCGCGCCCGTCGCCAGGATGCCGCGCAAGCCGGCGACGTCGTCGCGCCGATGCCGGGCATGGTGGTCAACGTGTTAGCGAAGGCTGGGGAGTATGTAGAAAAGGATCAAGTGCTGGTGGTGCTGGAATCGATGAAGATGCAGATGCAGTTGAAAGCGCCGTTCGCGGGGCGCGTGGCGCGGGTGGCGGCGGTGATCGGCGCGCAGGTGGAGAAGGGAGCGGTTTTAGCTCAGGTGAGTGAAGCGTGATAATGCCTATTGCTCCCGCCACTTTTGCGCTTGAGCCGACAACACAGGCGCGAAAGTGGGCCAATCGTGCAACGTCCAGGGATCGAAATCCGCGCCATTGGACCAGACCAATGTGTGGGTTTCGGGGTCCAGGCGTACTTGCATAAAAACTTCCGGCGCACGTAAAGGCCCAAATAGCTCTCCATGTAGCACCGGCTCAAAGTCGATCGTTTGCTCGGTGTGATCGTCAAAGACGACGCGCAACGTGTAATCGGCAATATGCTCAAAGGCAGTCACATCGTATAGCGGATGTTCCATACTTAGAATGACCCTTTGTTTTTCCAGGGTTAGTGAAAGTCAATGAGGTATTGCACCCTCATTGATGACTGTATATGCGATGCGCCTCGGCGTATAGGCGCAACGCGGCATTGACGCGCCGTTCATATCCCTGCCCCTGCGCCTGGAACCATTCCCAAATATCGGCATCTACCGGAAGGGTGACGGTGATGATGCGACGCGGCTGCCGGACCACTGCGCGGGCAAAAAAGGCTTCCGTCAGCGGCGGAATATCGGTTGTATCAATGGTTTCATCGGTCAGCGCATCAATACGTGACCAATCCGTCTCGGAGGGCTTCTTCGTATAATCTCTTTTCATGGCTCAATAGGGCCGGCAAATACCTTCGCCGCATCCACGAAATCGAAGCCGTGCTTGCGGATATTGATGCGGTTCTTGCGTTCATCCCATACAAAACGCATTGGCTTGCTCCACGAAATAAGTGCTACCCTCATCATAATACATTTTCACTTTTTCGACAAACTCCCGCAACTTTCCACGAATACCGGTGTTAAACTTTACAGCCAACGAGGGGAGGAAAGACTGTGGAACACGATATCGCCATCATCGGCATAGCCGGGATTTTCCCGCAGGCGCATAACGCGCAGGAATACTGGGACAATATCCTGCGCAAAATTGACTGTATCACGGATGTGCCGCCGTCGCGCTGGAACGTGGACGACTACTACGATCCCGATCCGGACGCGCCGGACAAAACTTACGCCAAACGCGGCGGCTTCATCCCCGACATCGCCTTCGATCCGCTGGAGTTCGGCCTGCCGCCCAACATCCTCGAAGTGACGGACGTGTCGCAACTACTGGCGCTGGTGGTGGCGCGCGATCTGATGGCCGACGCCGGGTACGCCAACGGGCGCGCCTTCGACCGCTCGCGCGTCGGCGTGATTCTGGGCGTGGCCGGCGGGCAGAAGCTCATCACGCCATTGGCGAGCCGTCTGCAATACCCCGTGTGGCGCAAAGTCCTGCTGAGCAGCGGCATCCCGGAGGACGAGACCGAACGCATCATCGAGAAGATCAAACTGGCCTACATCCCCTGGAACGAAAACTCGTTCCCCGGCCTGCTCGGCAACGTGATCGCCGGGCGCGTGGCGAACCGGCTCGACCTGGGCGGGACGAATTGCACGGTGGACGCGGCCTGCGCCAGCAGCCTCAGCGCGCTCAAGATGGCGCTCAGCGAGCTGACCGAGGACCGCGCCGATATGATGATCACCGGTGGCGTGGACACCGACAACTCGCCGTTTATGTATCTGTGCTTCAGCAAGACACCCGCGCTTTCCCGCCGTGGCGAGAGCCGCCCCTTCGACGCCGAGGCTGACGGGATGCTGGTGGGCGAGGGCATCGGCATGGTATTGCTCAAGCGGTTGGCGGACGCCGAACGCGACGGCGACAAAATTTACGCTGTGATCAAAGGTATTGGTTCGTCGAGCGATGGCAAATTCAAGAGCATCTACGCGCCGCGTCCGGAGGGACAGGCCGCCGCGCTGCGCCGCGCCTACGCCGATGCAGGCTGCGCCCCCACCGACGTCGGCCTGATCGAAGCGCACGGCACCGGCACCCGCGCCGGCGATCCGGCGGAATTCGAGGGATTGCGTTCTGTTTTTGTTTCGCCGTCCGCCGTAGGGCAAACTGACAGTTTGCCCCACATTGCGCTGGGCAGTGTGAAATCGCAGATCGGCCACACGAAAGCCGCCGCCGGTGCCGCCAGTTTGATCAAGGCTGCGCTGGCGCTGCACCACAAGACGCTCCCGCCCACGTTGAACGTCACGCGGCCCAATCCGCAACTCGGCCTGGAGACGACGCCCTTCTACCTCAACACCGAAAGCCGCCCGTGGATCCGCGCCAACGGGACGCCGCGCCGGGCGGGCGTGAGCGCGTTCGGCTTCGGCGGCACGAACTTCCACGTCGTCCTGGAAGAGCACACTGCCGATCACACCGGCGCGTATCGCCTGCACCGCGTCGCGCAGCCTGTGCTGCTCCACGCAGAGACGCCCGCACAATTGCGCGCCGCCGTTGAGTTTGCGTTGAACGACCTCGCGGATGACGCCGATGCCGCTTACCGCCGCCTCGCCGCGCGCAGCCGCGCCCCGCAGATTCCGGCGGAGGCGGCCCGGCTTGGCTTTGTCGCTGCATCGCCCGCCGAAGCTGGCGAGATGTTACAGGCGGCCCTCGTCACGTTGCAGCGCCAGCCCGACGCCGAATTTTGGGAACACCCGAAAGGCGTCACCTACCGTCGACAGGCCATGCCCGAAGGCAAAATCGTCGCGTTGTTTCCTGGTCAGGGATCGCAATATCTCAACATGGGACGCGAAATTGCGCTGAACTTTCCGCCGTTACGCGCAGCCTACGGGCAGATGGACGCGCTGTTCGCGCAATCGGGCATGACGCCGCTTTCGGACGTGGTCTTTCCTGTCCCCGCGTTCGACGAGGCGCAAGCGAAGGCGCAGGAAGCCGCGCTGCGCCGCACCGCTTACGCGCAGGCCGCGATTGGCGTTTTCAGCGCGGGACTGTTCAACATTTTGCGGCAGGCCGGATTCGCGCCAGACTTCGCCGCCGGGCACAGCTTCGGCGAACTTTCCGCACTGTGGGCGGGTGACGTGCTGGATGACGCGGATTTCTTTGCACTGGTCAAGGCGCGCGGGCAAGCGATGACGCCGCCCGACAACGGAAACGGTCACGATGACGCTGGTGGTATGGCAGCGGTCAAAGGCGCGCTGAGTGACATCCAGGCCGTGCTCGCGGCGCATTCAGAGGTGGTCATCGCCAACTACAACGCGCCCACGCAGAGCGTGTTGGCCGGGCCGACGGCGGCGGTCAAGGCGGCGCAGGCCGATTTGCAGGCGCGAGGTTTCACGGCGACGCTGCTGCCCGTAGCGGCGGCGTTCCACACACCGCTGGTGGGCCACGCCTCGGCCCCGTTCGCAGCGGCGGTGGCGGCGACGACCTTCCACCCGGCGCGCATCCCGGTCTACTCCAATACCACCGGGCAGCCCTATCCCACCGATGCGCAGGCCGCGAAGGAGGTGCTCGCGCAGCACATCCTGCATCCCGTCGTCTTTACGGCGCAGATCGAGAACCTCTACGCCGCCGGTGGCCGCATCTTCGTCGAGATCGGCCCGCGCCGCGTCGTCTCCGGGTTGGTGGACGACATCCTGGGCGACCGGCCCCACGTCACCGTCGCGCTCAACCCCAGCCGTCAGAAGTGCAGCGACCGTCAACTGCGCGAGGCGGTGGTGCAGTTGCAGGTGGCGGGCGTGGCTCTGGGGGATGTGGATCCGTATGGGGGAATTTAAGATTTGGGGATTGGAGATTTGGGGATTGGTAATCGGTGATTGGTGATTGGTGATTGGTGATTGGTGATTGGGAATCGGTGATTTGCCATTCACCATTCGCCATTTGCCATTCGCCATTTGCAATTTACGAAGGGGGAAAACTATGGCGCTAACCATGACTTTGAACGGCAGCAATTATGTGAGCGATAGAACGCGCGGAGCGTTCGAGCAGGTGTTGGAAGAATCAAGAATCAAGAATCAAGAATCAGCGAATCAGCGAATCAGCGAATCGACGGATTCTGAACCCATAACTCACAACCCGCAACCCGCAACCCACAACCCACAACCCGCAACCTACCCACAACTCTTAACTCCTAACTCGCAACTCTTCGAGACCCTCGACCACGCGCTGGCGCAATCCTACGAGCACCAGATGGTGACGATGCGCGTCCACGAGCAATATCTCAACAACCAGGGGGAGTACGCGCGGTTGTTCGGGCAGTTGATGCAGCAGCAGGGGACGATTTTCGCCCAGGCGGCGGCCATCCCGCAGCAGGCGGAGATGACGGCGGCGGTCTTGGAGACGCTGGCGCGCAGCATGGCGCGCTTCCACGACTTGCAGGAGCAGACACTCGACGTCCACCGGCAATTCCTGGCGCAACAATCCGATTACGCCCGCGCAACGATGCAGTTGTTGGCGGGGCAGACGGGTGGCGAGTGGCGAGTGGCGAGTGGCGAAAGGCAAATGGCGAATGGCAAATGGCAAATGGCAAATGGCGAAAGGCAGCCAGCTATCGCCGAAAGTCCAAAGTCCAAAGTCCAGAGTCAGCCAGTTCACGCCGTCGAGACGGTCAAACGTGGAAACGGCAACGGTAACGGTAATGGCAACGGCCATCATCCACAGGAGGCAGAGAGCAAGACGCAGGATGCAGGATACAGGATGCAGGATGCAGGAGGCACGATGCAAGAAGCGGCAGCTCAACCAATCTCCCAATCCCCCAATCCCCCAATCCCCAATCCCCCAATCCCCCAATCTCCCAATCTCCCAATCCCCAATCCCCCAGTCCCCCAATCCCTCATCCCCTCCCTCCTCGCCATCGTCAGCGACAAGACCGGCTATCCCGCCGACATGCTCGAACTCGACATGGATATGGAAGCCGACCTGGGTATCGACTCCATCAAGCGCGTCGAAATCCTGGGGGCGCTGCAAGACGCGCATCCCGACCTGCCCGAAGTTTCCGCCGACGTCCTGGCCGAACTGCGCACGCTCCGGCAGATTGTGGAAAGGATGCAGGAGGCAGGGGGCAAGGGGCAAGAATCAGGAATCATGAATCATGAATCAGCGAATCGGCGAATCGGCGAATCGCCCAATCCCCAATCCCTGGTTCCTAATCACCAATCCCTAAAAAAAGCCTGACGCGGGCGGCGCATGGCATTGCGCGCCGCGAGGTGCGTGTGCGTGCGCTTCCCGCGCCCGATTTTCTGGAAGTGGTGCTGCCCGAAGATCACGTCTGCCTGATGACCGACGACGGGACGCCGCTGACTGCTGCGTTGACGGATGCCCTGACCGCGCGTGGCTGGCGCGTGGTGGTATGGCCGCCTGTGTCGGACCCGGCGCAGATGGCGTCCATCCTCGAAACGCACGGGCCGGTAGCCGCTTTCATCCATCTGAACCCACCCGGCGATAGCGCGCTGTTTTCCGCCGACGATGAGGCGAGGCTCAAACATGTCTTCCTGTTAGCGGGTCGTCTCAAAACTACGCTGACCGAATCCGCGCAACAAGGGTGGGCCGCGTGGATGACCGTGACGCGGCTCGACGGCGCGTTGGGCCTTCGAGGCGACGGCAGCCCGGTGGCCGGCGGATTCTTCGGCCTGACGAAGACACTCGCCCTGGAATGGCCCGACGTGCATTGCCGCGCCGTTGACCTCGCGCCCGACCTGCCCGTGGAGCGCGCCATCGCCTGCCTCCTCGCCGAACTCCACGATCCCAATCGGCGGCTCGTCGAGGTGGGCTGGAGTACGGTTGGGCGAGTGACAATTGAGGCATGAAATTTACCGCAGAGCACGCAGAGCGCGCGGAGTTTTTTTTGATTATTCAGCGTTCTCTGCGACCTCTGCGGTGAAAAAGAGTGAGTCCTGATGAAAATAGAAACGATTCACCCTGACACAAATGATGTGTTCCTCGTCACCGGTGGGGGGCGGGGGATTACGGCGCAGTGCGCGATCCGGCTGGCGGAGCGGTATGGCGGAACGTACATTCTGCTGGGCCGCTCGCCGCTGGAGGCCATGGAACCGGCGTGGGCCGCCGCTTGCGACGACGAAGCCGCGCTCAAATCGCACGCGATCACAGCCTTGCGGGCCGACGGCGCGCGTCCCAAACCGGCGGAGGTGCAGCGCGCTGTGGATCGCATCCTGGCGCAGCGTGAGATTGCCGGAACGGTGCGCGCCATCGAAGCGGCAGGCGGCGCGGCGACCTACCTCAGCGCCGACGTGACCGACGCCGACGCGCTGCGAACCGCGCTCGCTCCGGTGCGCGACCGCGTGACGGGCATCCTGCACGGCGCGGGCGTCTTGGCCGATAAACGCATCGAGCAGAAAACGGCGGCGGACTTCGACCAGGTCTACGGGACGAAAATGCGCGGCCTGCAAGCCGTGTTGGCGTGCATCCCGCCGGAACAATTGCGGCATCTCGTGCTGTTTTCGTCCGTCGCCGGCTTCTACGGCAACGCCGGGCAGGCGGATTATGCATTGGCGAATGAGGCGCTCAACAAACTGGCGCACCGCCTGCAGCGCGAGTACCCGGCCTGCCACGTCGTCGCGGTGGACTGGGGGCCGTGGGACGGCGGCATGGTCACGCCGGAACTCAAACAGATGTTCGCCGAACGGCACGTCGCCGTGATTCCGGTGGATGTGGGCACGGATATGCTGGCCGATGAGCTGGCGGGGGAAACGCCCGCCGCGCAAATTGTGATCGGCGGCGCGCTGCTCTCCCCCGCCCACGAGCCATCCGCCGACCTGCGCCGCTACCGCATCCACCGCGCGCTCACCCTCGACGCGAACCCCTTCTTGCGCGACCACGTCATCGGCGGAAAGGCCGTGCTCCCCACCGTTTGCGCCGTCGGCTGGATGATCAACGCCTGCGAGAACCTCTATCCCGGCTACACCTTCGCCCGCGTGGACGACTACCGCGCCCTCAAAGGCATTGTCTTCGACGACACCCTGGCCGATGACTACATACTTGACCTGCGCGAGACCGCCACATCCGCCGAAAACCTGCACTTCGATGCTCTGATTTCCAGCGCAGCCAACGGCAAGTCACGCTATCACTACAAGGCGCAGATTACGCTACGGCGAATGGTGAATGGCGAATGGCAAATGGCAAATGGCGATTCGACGAATCATGAATCACGAATCGAACTCCAAAATCTAAAATCCAAAATCCAAAATCTAACAGGTGAAACGCTTTATGCCGATCACACGCTCTTCCACGGGCCGAGTTTTCGCGGGGTGGAGGAGGTGCTGGCGATTTCGGAGGAGGGGTTGACGCTGCGCTGCTGTTTGCCGGAGGTGCCGCTTCAGGTGCAGGGACAGTTTCCCGTCCAGAGCTTCAATCCGTACCTGACCGACGTGCAATTGCAAAGCCTGCTTATCTGGGCGAAAAAGATGCGCGGTGTCGTCGGGTTGCCGCTGCGCATTCAGAAAGGCGAACAATTCCGGCAGGTACATTTTGGCGAGATCACCTACGCCACACTGACTGTGCACTCCATCAGCGATTACAGCCTCGTCGCCGATGTCGTCGTGCACAACGCGGAGGGCGACCTGTGCAGCCGCGTCGCCGGCGCGGAAATCACCTTGAGCGCGCGGCTGTTGGGGTTGTTTGAGCAGAATCAGATGGAGTAAGAAGTATGGAGTATGGAGTAAGAACCTATCCGAAGATTGTTTTTCTTGAACGCTTCCGGCGGATCACAATCCGCCGTTGTCGCATCGGCGCGGGATTGTGAACTCGCGTAAGTGTTTTATTGCCGAATTTTTGGATAGACTCCAAGAAATATGGCCGTTCATCACTCATTACTCGTTACCCATTTCTCGAAAAGGATCATTGATGACATCTGTAGCCATTATTGGCCTTGATACGTACTTTGGCGCGTGCTATGACGGAAAGGCATTTGCGCGGGCGGTGGCGCACGGGCTGCGGTGCGATCCCGCGCCGGACGCGCTGCGCGGCGTGGAGCTGGCGCTGCGCGTGGCGAACAACGCGCTGTTCGATGCGGATGTGAGGCGGGGCGTGCGCGCGGCAGTGTTGTGGGCCGGAGAGACAGCAATCGCAGCAGAGATTGCGGTCTTGTGGAATTTCGCCGGGCCAGCGGTGGACGCATCGGACAGCATCGCGGCGCTGGTTGAGGCGCAACGGCTGTTGACCGGCGGTGCGGTGGATGCGGCGCTCCTCGGAGAGACGAACGCGGCAGGCGGCGTCGCCCTCGTGCTGGTCCGTGCCGAAACTGCGGGCGATCACGTCTACGCCCGCCTTGAAAATCCGTTAAAATCCGTTCAATCCGTTGACAACTTACATCACCGAACTGCCTACATCCCCGGCTATTGGGAATGGCCGGATTTGGCGGATGGCGTCCTGCCCCCAGCGGATGCCGCGCCCGAACCGGCATGCGCTCTGGGCAGTGTACGCACGAACCTGGGCGACGACGCGCCCGCGCTGGCAGCCCTGGCGCGGACAGCCCTGTGTCTCTATCATCGCGTCATCCCGGCGACGCCCGATTGGTGCGGCCCGCGCGATCCCCAACCCGATTCGCCGTTTTACGTCGCGCCCGCGCCTCAACCCTGGTTGACTGAGCGAGTGGCGAGTGGCGAGTTGCGAGTCATGAATCATGAATCACGAATCATGAATCAGAGGCTCGTACTTTCAGGTTCTCCCACTGTCGTCACAACCCCTGTGCTGCACGCCCACATGGCGGCTCGCCCGTTCTTTATGTTCCCGTTGGCGGCGGGGGATCGTGATGAGATATTGGCGCTGACAGACGATTTGCGCCTACAAGCAGAGCGCGGCGCGGATTTAGAGACGCTGTCCGAAGACGCGCGGATCGCGTATGAAGCGCGGCCCGACGCGCGTTATGCACTTGCGCTGCTGGCGCACGACCGTGAGGAACTGCTCCGCGAGGCTGAGTTCGCCGTCAAAGGTGTGGAGAAAGCCTTTGCGGAAGGGAAGGATTGGACATCGCCGCTCGGCAGCAGCTTTACGGCGCGACCGTTAGGGCCAACCGGCGGTGTGGCCTTCGTCTACCCCGGCGCGTTCAGTTCCTACGTGGGCATGGGACGCGACCTGTTCCAACTGTTCCCGCACCTGCACGCCCGCCTGGGCGAGGTCACGCGCTATGCCAGCCGCGTCACCGCCGAAAAGTTGCTCTATCCCCGCCACCTGTATCCGCCAACCGATGCGGACACCCAGGTCGACGAGGCCCGCCTGCGCGCCAATCCCACCGCGATGATCGAATCCGGCGCGAGTTTTGCCGTCCTTTACACTGCCATCCTGCGCGACGTGTTCGGCGTGACCCCTTCTGCCGCGCTCGGTTACAGCCTGGGCGAAGTGAGTATGCTCTGGGCGCTCGGCGTCTGGCCCGACGGCGACGCGGGCAGCGATGCCTGGAATACGTCGCCGCTCTTCAAGACGCGGCTTTGCGGTCCACGAGAGGCCGTGCGCGACTATTGGGCGATAGATGCGGACGAGGCGCCGTGGTGCAGCACTATCGTCAAAGCGCCGGTGGAGCGGGTGCGCCAGGCGCTGGAGTCCGAATCGCGCGCATATCTGACCATGATCAACGAAGAAAAAGAAGCGGTCATCGCCGGACATCCCGACGCCTGCGCGCGCGTTATTGCGGCGCTCGATTGTCACGCGCTGCGCCTGCCCTTCGACGCCGCCATCCACGCCCCGCCGGTGCGCTCGGAGTACGCGGCTTTTGTGGACCTGTACACGCTGCCCACGCGCGCCGTCCCCGGTATCGCCTTCTACTCGGCGGCGGAATACGCGCCATTGACGCTGGAACGCGACGCGCTGGCCCGCGCGCTGGCGCAGATGACGTGCGCGCCGGTAGACTACCCGCGCCTTGTGCAAGCCACCTACGACGCGGGTGCGCGCATCTTCGTGGAACTCGGCCCGCTCGGCGCATGCTCCCGCTGGATTGATCGCATCCTGCGCGGCCAACCGCACGCCGCCATCCCCATCAACAAAAGCGGCAAATCCGACTACGACAGCCTCCTCCCCGTGCTGGCCATGCTGGTCACGCAGCGGGTCCAAATGAAGCAAGAGGCAAGGGGCAAGAATCAGCGAATCAGCGAATGGGCGAATGGGCGAATCAGCGAATCAGCGAATCAGCGAATGGGCGAATCAACAAATCTCCAAATCGCAAATCAACCAATCAACCAATCCCCAATCCCCAATCCCTCATTCCCGATTACGGATTACGCCGCCGAAGGGCATATCGCGTTTTTGCAGGCGCGGCAAGTCACGTTGCAACAGACGGCCGAGTTGATGGCTCTGCAAATGGTAACGGCTGGGCAAATGATGCAAGAGGTAAGAATCAAGAATCAAGAATCGGCGAATCGGCGAATCGGGGAATTACAAATTACGAATGACGAATTCCCAATCCCCAATTACCAATTACCAATCCCCAAATCCGCCCTTTTTACCGAGGATCGCCTCCGCGCCTTTGCCACAGGAGAAGTCGTGGAGGCGTTCGGGCCGGCTTACGCGCATTATCGCGGGCGGCGCGTGCCGCGTCTGCCCAACGGCGACTTGCTTTGCGTGAGCCGCGTGCTGGCGATTGACGGCATGCCCGGCAATGTGACGCCCGGCGCGGCGTTGGTGAGCGAATTCGACGTGCCCGCCGATGCCTGGTTTTACCGCGATCGTGCGACGCTGCCGCTCTCGATCTTGATGGAGACGGCGTTGCAACCGTGCGGCGTCCTTTCCACCCACCTCGGCTCGATGCTGCCCTACCCGGAGAGCGACTTCTACTTCCGCAACCTTGACGGCGAAGGCGAGCTGCTGCGCGCTGTGGACGTGCGCGGGCAAACCATTACCAATCGCGTGACGTTGCTCAGTTCGACCGCCTTGCCGGGCATCATCCTACAGAAGTTCAGCTTCGAGCTGGCCTGCGCCGGGCAGGTGTTCTATCGCGGCGCGGCGGCCTTCGGCTACTTCACGCCCGAAGCCTTGCAACGACAGAGCGGGCTGGATAACGGCGTATCACGGCATCCGTGGCTGTTTTCGTCAACGGATTCAACGGATGAAGCGGATTCAAATCCGTTAAAATCCGTTCAATCCGTTGACATAAAAAAAGCCGGTCAATTAGACCTTGTGGATAGGGCATGGTGCGTTCCCGACGGCGGCGACTACGGGCGCGGGTACGTCTACGCGGAAATTCCCGTTTCGCCGGACGATTGGTTCTTCGGCTGCCACTTCTATCAAGACCCGGTGATGCCCGGTTCGCTTGGCGTGGAGGCGATGACGCAGGCGATGCAGGTCTACGCGCGCTCGCAGGGATTCGGGCAAGGCTCGCGCACACTGAGGCCGGGCCGGATGACGTGGAAATATCGCGGGCAAGTCCCGCCGGAGGCGCAACGTCTGCGGCTGGAAGTCCACATCAAAGACAGCCAGCGCACCCCGGCAGGCGTGACCCTGACCGGCGACGGCAGCCTGTGGCGGGGCGACTTGCGGATTTATGAGGTGCGAGATTTGGGAGTAGGGAGTACGGAGTAGGGAGTAAGGGGGTATCCCATACTCCGTACTCCTTACTCCATACTCCTTTCACAAGGAGCAATGCGATGCAAAACTACACCTGGATCGGCCCGGCGGCGTCTGTGGCTTATGATGCGGAGGGGATGGCAGCGCGGGTGGGCGCGCTGGATGCGCCGTGCTATGCCGTGCGCAACGGGCGGGGCGTCGGTCTGACGAACGAAGGCGGTGTGCAGATGGGCGGCGAGGGCGCAGCGGTGCTGGCGATGATCCCGCCGACGCCCGCGCAGCAGTTGGGCGATCCCGGCTTCCGCGCGGCTTACGGCTTGCAGTACGCCTACATGGGCGGCTCAATGGCGAACGCGATTTCCAGCGAGGCGATGGTGATCGCACTCGGCAAGGCGGGGATGCTCGGCGCGTTCGGCGCGGGCGGGCTGTTGCCGGAGCGGCTGGAAGCGGCGATCCGGCAGATACAGGCGGCGCTGCCCGGCGGGCCGTATGCCTTCAACCTCATCCACAACCCGCACGAACCCGCGCTCGAACGCGGCGCGGTGGAACTGTATCTGCGGCATAGCGTGCGGGTGATCGAGGCGTCGGCCTATCTCACGCTCACGCCCTACGTGGTGCAGTACCGCGCGGCGGGATTGGAAGCCGGGCTGGACGGCGGCGTGGTCATCCGCAACCGCATCATCGCCAAGCTCTCGCGCCGCGAGGTGGCGACGCAGTTTATGCAGCCCGCGCCCGCCAAACTGTTGGCGCAGTTGCGCGAGCAGGGCCTCATCAGCGAAGCGCAAGCGCGGCTGGCGGAGCGCGTCCCCATGGCCGACGACGTGACCGTGGAGGCCGACTCCGGCGGGCACACCGACAACCGCCCGCTGGTGTGCCTGATGCCTTCGCTGCTCGCGCTGCGGGATGAAATCCAGGCGCAATACCGCTACCCGACGCCAGTGCGCATCGGCGCGGCGGGCGGCATCGGCACCCCGGCGGCGGCGCTGGGCGCGTTCATGATGGGCGCGGCTTACGTGCTCACCGGCTCGGTCAACCATAGCTGCGTGGAAGCGGGGACGTCGCCGCACGTCAAACAGTTGCTGGCGCAGGCGGGGATGGCTGACGTGATGATGGCCCCCGCCGCCGACATGTTCGAGATGGGCGTCAACCTGCAAGTGCTCAAGCGCGGGACGATGTTCCCCTTACGCGCACGCAAACTGTACGAGATTTACCAGGCTTGCGACAGCATCGAAGCGATCCCGGCGGCAGAACGGCAGAAATTGGAGCAGCAGATCTTCCAGCGCGATCTCAACGAGGTATGGGCGGACTGTATCGCGTTCTTCAACCGGCGCGATCCGGCGCAGATCGAGAAAGCGCAGCAAAACCCCAAACGCAAGATGGCGCTGATCTTCCGCTGGTATCTGGGCCTGGCGACGCGCTGGGGCATCGTCGGCGAACCGGGGCGCGAGGTGGATTACCAAATCTGGTGCGGCCCGGCGATGGGCGCGTTCAACGATTGGGTGCGCGGCACGCCGCTGGAACAGCCGGAGAACCGGCATGTCGCCGACATCGGGCGGTGGCTGATGGAGGGCGCGGCGCTTCTGTACCGGATGCAGGCGCTCAGGATGCAGGGGATTGCGCTTTAGGCTGCATCACGCAGCACGTGGACGCACGCCTCGTAGAAGCTGACGCCGACTTCGGTTCCTTCGGCGTAAACATCCATTTGCAGCGGATTCGTCTCGCTGGCGGTGAGCAGTTGACCGCCAACTTCGACATCATAATCAATCGCGTCGCCCAGATAAGCCGCGCGGCGCACAATGCCCCGGTAGGTTCCCTCGTCTTTTCGCACCTGGATCATCTCCGGGCGCACAATGAGCGTCACAGCAGCGCCGATGGGATGCGGCGCTTGTGTCGCCAGTTTGAGCGGCTTGCCGAATGTCTCCACGAGAACCGCGCCATCTTCGCGCCCCCGCACCGTCCCGGCGACGAAGTTCGCCCGCCCGATGAAGTCCGCCACAAAGCGCGTCTGCGGATGCCGGTAAACTTCCACTGGCGATCCGACTTGTTCAATGCGCCCCCCGTTCATCACCACCACCTTGTCGGAAAGCGTCATCGCCTCGATCTGGTCGTGGGTGACGTAGACGCTGGTGATGCCCAGGCTGCGCTGGATGCGGCGGATTTCGGTGCGCATCTGCTCGCGCAGTTTGGCGTCCAGGTTGGAAAGCGGCTCGTCCATCAGCAGCACCTTCGGCTCCATCACCAACGCGCGCGCCAACGCCACGCGCTGCTGCTGTCCGCCGGAAAGCTGGTTCGGGGCGCGCTTTTCGTAGCCCGAAAGCTGCACCAGCGCCATCACGCGGTCCGCCCGCGCTTGAATTTCGGCCTTGGGCAGACGTTGGACGTTCAGCCCGTAGGCGACGTTCTCGAAAACATTGAGGTGTGGGAAAATCGCGTAGCTCTGGAACACCATCGCCATGTCGCGCTTGTGCGGCGGACGGGTGTTGATTTCTTCCCCGTCGAGCAGGATGCGCCCGGCGGTGGGGAACTCGAAACCAGCGATCAGGCGCAGCGTCGTCGTCTTGCCGCAGCCCGACGGCCCCAGCAGTGTGACCAATTCCCCCTCCGCAATCTCCAGGGTGATGGCATCCACCGCCGTAACTTCCGTATTCCCCCCGCGCGGCGGGAATTTTTTGGTGATAGCGTCTAGTGTCAAGTACATAGCAGCTCCTTTAAAGAAAGTGATCAGGGATTGGTGATTGGGAATCAGGAAACCTCCAATCTAATCCCCAATCCCTAATCCCCAATCCCCGCTACTCCGCAACACGCGATTGGTGACAAAATACAGCACCCCAATAGCGATAAGCACAAAAACAATGATCGTCGTCGAGTAGGCGGCGGCGATGCTGATGCCGCCTTGCTCCCACTCGCTCATAATGGCGGCGGTGACGATGCGCCAGCGCGCGCTCACCAGAAAGATGATGGCCGATACGCTCGTCATGTGGCGCGTGAAGCTGAAAATAACGCCTGCCAGCAGCGCGGGCAGGATGAGGGGCAGCGTGACCTTGCGGAACGTGTACTGCGCGTCGGCGCCCAGGCTGTTGGAGGCTTCTTCGATGGCGGGATCAATTTGTTGCAGCGCGGCGATGCCGGAGCGCACCGAGGCGGGCAGGCTGCGCACGGCGTAAGCCATCAAGATGATGAACGGCGTGCCGACCAGCGTGAGCGGCATCCCGGTGAAACTCAGGGCAGCGGTCACGGCCAGGATGAAGACGCTCAGCGCGACGCGCCGGCGTCCCTTTTCGGGCTGAATCAGCAGCACGCCGGCAAAGATCAGGACAATCGTCATCAACGTGGCTGGCAGTTGAAACAGCGTTTTCACATAATCAGAAAGCTGGAAGATCGCGTTACTCCAAAAGCCGCGTGGCAGACTACGGCTGAACATTGCAATCGGCATGGCGACGAACTCGACGAGGTTGTAGGCGAGCAAGTACATGCCGAGTCCAACCCATACCCGTCCGCGCGCCTTGTTCACCTTCAGCCAAAGATAGAGGCCCACCGCCGCCACAGCGCCGCCGAGCACGTAGTACACGCCCGCTACCCCCAACACCGCGTCCAGGAAACTCACCCCGACGCCGATAGCAGAACCGAGCAGCAAGACTATGATCTGCTGCCGTTTTTCGTGACAAAGCGTGCGGGCAAGAAAAAGCGCCAGGACGATGTAGAGCAGCGCGACGACGAGCATCGGTGGGGTGCTGAAGGCCAGCACAAAGCCGATGCCCAAAATCGTGCCGGGGATCGCCCCGCCCAGATTCGAGCCGAAGTCCAACGCCTCCTTGCCGCTGAATTTCTTCCGCACCACCAGGAACGCGATGATCATCCCGATCAGCACGGCGAACGGCGTCGCCAGCAGGCTGAGGAACGTCGTGTCGAGGACAGCCTCGATGCCGCGCGTCAACATCTGCCGCCACCAATCGAGCGTCAGGCTAAAATCCACCCCCCAGGTGCGACAGAACGAGCCGTAGACGACGGCCAGATAGAGCACAACAATCAGCACGCAAAACAGATAGGTCGCGGCGATGAACGGCCAGCGAATCCACGGCTCTTTTTCGACAACGTGGCCGCCGGTGGGTTTGCCGGTCACGGAGACGTAGGAGCGCCGCGTGACGTAGTAGCGCTGCAACAGGAAAACGATGAGGGTCGGAATCAGCAGCACCAGCGCCAGCGTCGAGGCTTTCTGGTAGTCGTATTCGCCCGCGACGGCGAGGAAGATTTGCGTCGAAAGGACGCTGACGTTGCCGGCGATGAACAGCGGATTGCCCAGGTCGGCCAGCGATTCAACGAAGAGCAGCAAGAACGCCCCGGCCAGTCCTGGAACGAGCAGCGGCAGGGTCACAGTGCGGAAGATGTGGAAGCGGTTCGCGCCCATACTCTGGGCGGCCTCCTCCATCGAAGGATCCAGCCGTTCCAGCATCGCGCGCAGGATCAGGTACGCGACGGAGAAAAACGTGATCGTCTGCACGAACACCAGCCCATCCATCCCGTAGATGTCATTGACGCCCTGCGGGAACGACATGCCGAGCAGCTTGCGGGTGATCAAGCCATTGCGCCCGAAAAGCAGCACGGTGCTGAGCGCGATGGCGAATGGCGGCGAGACGGTGGGCGTCAAGGCCAGGATATGAATGAGACCCTTGCCGGGCGGATTGCAGCGCACGACCGTATACGCGAAGATGAAGCCGACCAGCGTGCCAAACGTCGCCGCGAGGCCGCCCATCAGCAGGGTGTTGGCAAAGATTTTGCGATAAAGCGGCCCGTAGTAGCTGCTGAAATAGCGGGCGAAATGTTCAAGGCTGAATTGTCGTTCGGCTGTAAAAAAACCGTTCGTCGCCGTGCGTAAAATTGGATAAAAGATGAAAATGAAGAGAAAAATCCCGCAGAATAGCAGGCTCATCAAGAGCACCGGGTCCTGCGCAATGATGGCGAACTCACGATAACGGCGGCGCACGCTGTTGGCAAAATGGGTTTCTTGCATCATTCTACAACCTTTGGTAACAGGATGAAACGTAAAACGTAAAACGTAATGGGAAATCCTTACGTTTTACGCTTTACGTTTTGCGCTTTACGAGACTACTGCTTCAAATTGTCGGCGGCCACAATCTCATTCGTGAACTTATCCACGAAAGCCTTCTTGTTTTCGCCGGCCCACTGGAAATCGTAATTGATCAACTTCACTTGCAATAATTCGGGGTGCGAAAGCTCCACACCCTTGACCGTGGGCGCTTGATAGGCGTGATACTTCGGGCCGAGCGCCTGCCCTTCCGCCGAGATGGCCCAATCGAACCACTTCTTGGCGGCATCCAGGTGCTTCGCGCCCTTGAGAATGCCCATCCCGCCGATTTCGTAACCGGTGCCTTCCGCCGGGAACGTCAACTCCAACGGCATCTTGTTGTTATCAATCTCGTTGACGATGTCGTGCGAGAAGACGATGCCGACGGCGGCTTCACCCTGCCCGACGAACTTGGCCGGCGCCGCGCCGCTCTTGGTGAACTGCTGCACCTGCCCGGCGTACTGCTGGATGTACTTCCAGCCTTCCGCCTCCCCGCGAATTTGCAGGATCGTCGCCAGCGCGGTGTAGGAGGTGCCGGATGTGGAGGGATGCGCCACCATAATCTGCCCCTTGAACTCCGGGCGCAGCAGGTCATCCCACGAGGTGGGGGCTTTCACGCCGGGATTCTGTGCCAGCCAATCCTTGTTGGTGCAGAAGGCCAGCGAGCCAACGTAGATGCCGACCCAGGTATTATCCGGGTCTTTGTACTTTGTCTGGTCAAGCAGATTCTTGTAATTCGGGGAATCGTACTTTTCCAGCAAACCCATCCCCTTCGCCGCGACGAAACTGTCAATGGGGCCGCCCCACCAGATGTCGAACTGCGGATTGTCTTTTTCGGCCTGGATGCGGGCCAGCGCCTCGCCGCTGGACATGCGGACGTAGTTGACGGTGATGTTGTACTTCGCCTCGAACTCCTGCTTCATCCCCTGACACCACTCTTCCTGCGGCGTGCAGAGGACGTTGATTTCGGTGCTGGCGGGTTGGGCGTTACACCCACTCAACGCCATGCTGAACAGTGTCACAATGACAATCAGCATCAAAAACCGCGATTTGCGAAACATAGTCTCCTCCAGAGTAAATTTGATAGGTTGTTGGATTACATAGAGAACGATTGAAATGAATATTAATGGTACGTTGCAGGTCAGACATCACCTCCTTTCATCGCGCGTGCCATACCAAAACTGGTCGTAATTCATCAAGAATTATTTATCAATTCAATCTCATTATAGTGAACGTCAAATGAATGTCAATGGATGATTGACTATGAACAGGGTGAGCCTATAATGATTTTAACGAGGGACGAGAGTCGTATGACAAGGCCGCCCAACCAGCCATAACAGAGCCGCCGCACAAAAACCAACGATCAGGAGATAGTGTTATGACAACCCGTAATCTCAGTCCACAACAAATGTTCATCGCGCTGGCGAACGCGCACACGCCGGAATATCGCTTCACCGGCGCGACGCGAACCGACTTCGACGCCTGGAAAGAGGCCGCGCTGCCCAAAGTACTGGCGACGCTCGGCGATTTCCCGGAGCGCGTGCCTGCCAACCCGCAGTTATTGGCGGAATGGGAGGATCGCGGCTTGCGCCGCCAGCGGTGGATCATTGACGTGCAACCCTACCTCGCGGCGACGTTGCTGGTCAACCTGCCCGCCGACTTGAAGGCGAATGAAAAGCGTCCCGCCATTCTCTGCTGCCACGGGCACGGTCCCTTCGGCAAGGAGACGGTGATGGGCAATGATTCCAGCCCCGACTTGCGCGCGGAGATCGCCAATCACAACTACAACTACGGGCAGCAGATGGCACAACAAGGCTACGTCACCTACGCCATTGACTGGATCGGCTTCGGCGAGCGCAACGACAACAACAAGCCCAATCACCTGGCGCTGAACCGGGGCCGCGACTGGTGTAACCTCTACTACCTCCACGCCACGATGTTCGGGATGACGTCGCTCTCGATCAACGTGGCGCACGGGATGGTGGCCACGGACTTCGTATGTACGCTGCCCAACGTGGACGCCGACCGCCTGGGCGTGATGGGCCTCAGCGGCGGCGGCACGATGACGCTGTGGATGACGCTGTGCGACGCGCGCTTCAAGGCCAGCGAGATTATGTGCTACAGCGACCTCTGGGCCGTGTTCGGGATGCGCGACATCAACTACTGCGGGATGCAGGTCGCACCGGGGCTGTACAAGCTCGTGGACTTGCCCGACTTGCAAGGCTTGATCGCACCGCGCCCGCTGCTCATTGACATCGGCGCGCAGGATACGTGCTTCAGGGTGGATACAGCGATGCAGTGCTACCGTCAACTGGCGGCAATTTACGCGGCGGCGGGGGCCGGTGACCGGCTCGAACTCGACCTGCATCCCGGCGAGCACGGCTGGGGCGGCAACAAATCCGCGGCGTTTTTCGGGAAGTATTTGTTGTCAGCAGATTGAGCAGATGAAGCAGATTTTTATCCGCAGCTAACAAAGAATCTGCTCAATCTGCTTAATCTGCTGATGAAAAAAAGAGCATCAGAGTGAGCTATGACTGTACAATGCCCGGCCTGTCACTTCGATAACCCCGACGGCTTCGCGTTTTGCGGAAAATGCGGCGCGAAGTTGGCCGTGCTGTGCCCCCAGTGCGGCGCGGAAGTCCCGCCGGGCTTCGCCTTCTGCGGGCGCTGTGGGACGCGCCTCGCGCCGTCCGCACCCGCCGGCCTCATCACCGAAGAAGAACTGACCCGCGTCGAACCGTATCTCCCACCTGGCAGCCTCGACAACTTACCCCCCGCCGCCCTCTGGCAACCCGCCGACCTGACACACGTCCAGGAGATGCTGACCCGTCTGTTGGATAGCATCGTCACTTATCTGCCGCGTTATCTGGTGCATGCCGAGTTGGCCGCGCCGGACGCCTCCGCAGGCGGCGAATTTTTGCACGGGACGTTGCTCTTCTCCGACATCAGCGGCTTCACGGCGCTGTCCGAGCGCCTGAGCACGCTCGGCAAAGAGGGCGCAGAGCAGATTGTGGCGCTCGTCAACCGCTATTTCAGCGCCATGTTGGACGTGCTGTTCGCCTACGGCGGCGACCTGTTCAAGTTCGGCGGCGACGCGCTGCTGGCGTACTTCCCGGATAGCCCGGAGACGCATGGCAGCGTCAACGCGCTCCAGGCGGCGTGGGCGATGCAACAGGCGATGACGGCCTTCCACCAGGTCGAAACCAGCATCGGGACTTTTCCGTTACAAATGAAAATTGGGCTGCACGCCGGGCCATTCTTCGCCGCGCGGGTGGGTACGCCAACCAAACGCGAGTTCGTCATCACCGGCGCGACGGTCAACGCCACGGCGATGGCCGAAAGCGCCGCCGTCGCCGGGCAAATCCTCGCCAGCGATGCTGTCTACGCGCAGGTGCAAGCCTTTCCCTGGCTCACCTTCACCCCCGGACCTCCCGGCTACTACCTCCTCCACACCCTCACCCCCTCTCTCCTCCCCCCCCTCACCCCCTCACCCCCTCGCCCCCTCCCCGCCACCTCCTCCCTCCACCAGACCGCAACCGCTCTCGAACGCCTCACCCCCTACTTGCCGCCGGGCCTGCTCGCGCGTCTGGTCCCCGATCCCCTACACCACGAAGACAGCGGCGAACACCGTTTGGTTGCCATCCTTTTCGCCAACTTCACCGGCGCGAGCGAACTGGTTGAGCAATGGGGGCCAAGCCGCGCGGATGAGATTGCCCAGGTGCTCAACAGCTACTTCGTCACGATGGATCAGGTCATCGAGCGTTACGGCGGCGTCGTCAACAAAATTGACCTGTACGATCACGGCGACAAGCTGATGGCGCTTTTCGGCGCGCCAGTAGCGCACGAAGACGACGCCGAGCGCGCCGTCCGCGCCGCCCTCGACATGCAACGCGCCCTCGAAGACGAGAGGGGGAGACAGGGAGAAGGGGAGACACTCCCCCACTCCCCCACTCCCCCACTCCCCCACTCCCTCCACTGGCGGCAGCGCATCGGCGTGAGCACGGGGATGGTCTTCGCCGGGCACGTGGGCAGCGCGACACGGCGCGAGTACACCGTGATGGGCGATGAGGTGAACCTGGCGGCGCGGCTGATGAGCGCGGCGCAGGACGGCGAAGCGCTGCTTGCCGGCTACGTGCAACGCAAAGTGCGCGCTTTCTTCGAGGTGGCCGACCGGGGCGAGGTGCGGTTGAAGGGCAAGAGCAAACCGGTGCCCACCTATACCATCGTCGGGCGGCGGGCGCAGCCGGAGCCAGTGCGCGGCATCCGTGGACTGCGTTCCACGCTGGTTGGCCGCGACGAAGAGCAAGCCACATTGCGCCGCTTGATCGCCGAGCTATTCACCGGGCGCGGCGGCATCCTTTCGCTCATCGGCGAGGCCGGGTTGGGCAAGAGCCGCATGGTGTCCGAGATGCGCGCCAGTGTGACGGACGAAATCGCCCTCACCTGGGTGGAAGGACGCTGCCTCTCTTACACCCAACACGTCAGCTACTCCGCCTTCACCGACGTCATCCACGCCTTCCTGCGCATCGTGGATACCGATAACGAGTTCGACATCCGTGAAAAACTGCGCCGCTACGTCGCGTCCCTCTTCCCGGATAGCGACGGCAGCGATGTGTTACCCTATCTGGCCCATTTCCTCAACCTGCCATTGAGCGAACCGGAAGCCGAGCGCGTGACTTACCTTTCGAGCGAGGCGCTGCAACGGCAAATGCTGCGGGCAATCACGGCCTTGATCGAGCGGATTGCGATAGAGCAGCCGTTGGTGATCGTCTTCGATGACCTGCACTGGGCGGATTCGGCCTCCTTGTTGTTGCTGGAACGTTGCCTCACACTCACCGACCGCGTCCCTTTGTTGATTGCGATGCTCTACCGGCCGGTGCGGGATCACGGCTGTTACGATCTGGGGCAACTGGCTGCGCGCAACTACCCGCATCGTTACGTCGAAATCCAGCTCAAACCGTTGGACCTACAGGCCGGGGAGGATCAAGAACTGGTCTGCAATCTACTCGCCTTGGAGAAGCTCCCTCCGGCGCTGGCACATCTCGTTTCCCGCGCCGAGGGGAACCCGTTTTACATCGAGGAAATTATCCGCTCCCTCATTGATCAGGGCATCGTCGTCCCCCAAGATGGCGGTTGGCGGCTTGGGCGGGAGATTGACCTGCGCACCGTCCCTGATTCCCTGCAAGGGCTGATTATGGCGCGCATTGATCAACTGCTGGAGGAAGCGCGGCGCACGCTCCAACTGGCGGCGGTCGTCGGGCGCACCTTCACCCACGAACTGCTCGCCTGGCTCTCCTCGGCGGCGGCATTAATGGCGCACCTCGATACCAACCTCGCTGCGTTGCAGCGCACCGAGCTGATCCGCGAGCGCGCCCGGCTGCCGGAACTGGAATACATCTTCAAGCACGTGATGGTGCGCGATGTGGCCTACGAAAGCCTGCTCCTGCGCGACCGCCGCACCTACCACGGCCTCATCGGGCGGCATCTGGAGGAAATCTACACCGGCCAAAAGCGGGAGGAGGTCTACGAGTTGCTGGCGCATCACTACAGCCTTTCTGACGACCGTGAGAAGGCGCTCGACTACCTGCTCAAATCCGGCGACAAGGCCCGCGCCGCCTTCGCCAACCCGGAGGCCATCGCGTTTTACCGCCAAGCCGCGCAGCTCGCCGAGCAACTACAGCAACCCGAGGCAGCAACCGCTGTCGCCGAGGGCCTCGGCGATGTCCTGTTTCACGTGGGCGAATCCGAAGAAGCTCTGGAGTGCTATCAACGCGCGATGACGTGCTGTGAGGAGACGATGCGCCTGGCCGGTCTGCATCGGCGCATCGCGGCAGTCTATGAAAAACGCGGTGAATACGAGCAGGCGCTCCAGGCCTGCGCCCGTGGTCTGGCGTTGCTGCCCGCCAACCAACAAAATTCGTTGGAAATGGCGCGTCTGCTGATCGAACGCTCGCGCATCTATCGCCAGCAAGGGCAAAACGAGGACGCGGCCCGCGACGGCGAACAGAGCCTGGCGATTGTGGAGAATTCCACGCACTACACCGAGATCGCGCAGGCGCACAACACGCTCGGCCTTATCTATCGCGTCAGCGAACCCGTGAAAGCCATCCGCCATCTTGAGCAAGGGCTGGCGGTCCTCGAACGCACCGGCAACGAATACGAAGCCGCGAAGAGCTACAACAACCTCGCCATTCTTTACTATCAAACCGATTTGTCGCGCTCTATCGCTTATTTTGAACGAACTTTGGCAACCATGAAACGGTTTGGCAACGTCGGCGAAGAGGCCACGGCGTATATGAATCTCGGCACCGTACACTATGCCCAGGGCAATTACGCGCAGGCTATTGACTATTACCAACGCAGCCTGACCATGTGCCAACAGCTAAGACACAATCCGGGCATCGCCGACTGTCACATCAACTTAGGGGAGGCATATCGCGCGCAGGGGAACCTCACCCAGGCCATCGCCCATCTTGAGGAGGGACTGCGTATTGCGCAAGACATCGGCGCGCAGGATGCAGAAGCGGAATGTCACCGGCAACTGGCCGAATGTTACCTGGAGATCAAAGCGCCCGAACGCGCTCTGACCGCCTGCGAGAAGGCGCTGGTCTACGTGAAAAGTATGGGCAATCGCCAGGAAGAGGCCGCCATTTACCGGGTGGTGGGCAAAGCGCATACCGACCTGCGCAACCCGTCTGCAGCGATAGCCAATCTGGAGCACAGCATCACCCTGCTGCGCGAGTTAGCGCAGGAGTTTGACCTGGGAGCCACGCTCTGCGATTATGCGCGTATCCTCAAAGAAGCCGGCGAGCGCGCCGCAGCCCGCGCCGCACTCGCCGAGGCGCTCGCGCTGTTCGAAAAGCTGGAACTCCCGCAAGAGCAGGAACGTGTGCGCGCGGCCTTGAGCGAAATTCCATCCGCATAAAACGCCACAGCCACGGCGTCCCCGAGACAAGGACGCCATGGCTGTCAATGCTCCCCGTTCCCGTCTCGGGAACGGGTCATCTGCGACCCGACATGCGCCTTGCGCGCCCCCGAGACGGGGGCACTGAGCGTAGGATGCCACGCGCTCCCGTTCCCGTCTCGGAAACGGGCTATCTGCGACCCGACATGCGCCTTGCGCGCCCCCGAGACGGGGGCACTGAGCGTAGGATGCCACGCGCTCCCGTTCCCGTCTCGGAAACGGGCTATCTGCGACCCGACGTGCACCTTGCGCGCCCCCGAGACGGGGGCGCTGAGCGTAGGATGCCACGCGCTCCCGTTCCCGTCTCGGAAACGGGCTATCTGCGACCCGACGTGCACCTTGCGCGCCCCCGAGACGGGGGCGCTGAGCCTGGGGTGTTACGTTTTACTGCCGCATCACCAGCGGCAGATACACCCTATACCCCGCCGGCTTCACGTCAAATGTCGCCTCAGTAACCTGCGCATACCCACACCCATCCGTCGCCGTGACTGTCACGGTGTACCTCCCGGCCTCAGTATAGGTGTGCGTGGCGCTCGGCCCCGTCCCCCCCAGGCTCCAGGCATAGCTCAACGGCGTCCCGTTCGTCGTCGCCGTCGCCGTGAAGGTGATTGCTTCCCCGGCGATCGGCGCGGCTGGCGTGTAGTTGATCCCCACGGCGATGGTCGGCGAGATCACGGTGAAGCTCACCGCCGGCCCCACCGTACTCGTCACCCCCTGCGCGCTGCTCACCACCCGGTACTCGGCATTGACAATCGCCAACGACGCCGTACACGGCAGGAACGCGCTGAACTGCCCCTCAGCAATCCCGCCCGTCGCGGTGATCGCCTCAAAGTACCAGCGCACTCGATCCGCCAGCAGCGTACCGCCGCTCGTCCAGGTGAGGTGCTGCGGCACAACGTCTTCCAGCGTCACACCCGTAGCGTCCGCGTTGCCCGTGTTCGCCACCGTGAGGGTATACGTGACCGGCGTACCCGCGACCCGGTTGCCGCTGTAGGTCTTGCTCACCTCCAGCGCCGGTTGCAGACTCACGCCCATCCCGCCAAAGCGAGTGAACCCGGTCAGCCAGGCCGTCAGGATGTTGTTCGCCGTGTCCAACGCCTGCCCCTCCCCAGGCCGCGTCCCGATGATCTCCCACACGCACAGCAACAGCGACTCGGGATCCGCACAGACGTAGCGATACAGCCGCAGCGTGGACTCATCTATGCCCGCCACGTCCGCGTCGGTGTACGCCAGCGTCAGCGTGACCGGCGCGTTGAAGGTGAAGTTCGTCACCCGTTCGTCGCCCAGATAGGCGTCCAGCTTCAGCGCGATCCCCCCGGCTGCCAGCTCCGGCGGCGGCGCAACCGTCGTGGGGTCGAGTTGCGTCAGCACGATTGTCGTCGTCGTGGTCACAGCGGCAGGCGGGATAGCCAGCGTTGTGGTGACGCCAGCCGTGTTCGTGTACACCAGCGTCGCGCCGGTCTCTGGCGGCACGGTCACGTAGGGCGCTTCGTCCGCGCCGAGGTCGAAGCCGCTGCCGTAGGGTCGCGGGTCGCGGTCTATGTCGCGGGTCAGTGCGACCGGAACACCCGCATCTATCGCCGGCGAGCCAATGCGCAGGTGGTAGCCGTCGGCGTCGAACAGCGGATCGCCAGCGACCTGGCGGTGTAGTGTCACCGTGGCGGTCGAAGATTGGGACACGGTTATGGGGGTGGCGTGCCAGAGGATGCCGTTGATCGTGACCGTGTTGCCGCCGGTGACACTGATCCCCACGCTGGACTGCGCGACGATGGTATTGGTGAGCGCGACGGTGCTGTGAACGCCCATAGGATCGGTGGTCACGTAGATGCTGCTGCCATCGCTGCTGGTGTTGCCGACGATGGTATTGTGCAGCAGGTGGACCCGGCCATCCACGTACAGGCCGCCGCCACGGACAGCGCGATTAGCGGCGATGCGCGTGTTGATCAGCGTGATCGCTGCCCCGCCCGCCAGACCGCCGCCGTCGCCGCTGGTCATGTTGTCAATGATCGTGTCGCCATTGAGCGTGAGCGCGTAGCCCCAGGCGGCGATCCCGCCTCCGGCGGTAGTAGCGGCGTTGGCGGCAATGGTATTGCCGTTGAGCGCGACGTTGCTCTGCCAGAAGAGCGCCCCGCCGCCCCAGCCGGCGTTGTTGGCGGTGATGGTGTTTCTGTTCAACGTAAACGCGCCGTCGCGCAGGAACACCCCGCCGCCGAGGTAGGGGCTGTAGTTGCCAGCAATCCGGTTATCGTTGAGCGTCACCGTGGCGCTGATGGCATACACGCCGCCGCCGGCATCCCAGCCCCACGGGACGCCACCTAACCCGGTCGCGTCGCCGCCGGTGATGCGGAACCCGCCAAGCGTCGCCTCAACCGCGCCCGTGATGTAGAACACACGCCCCAGAGCGCGCGCATCCAACGTGGTAGGGTTGGCGACGGGGTTGGGACTCAGCCAGTTCGTCGTGGTGTAGCCGCCTTGCAGGACAAGAGATTTGGCGATGTAGGCCACCTGCGTCACCACGCCGCTCGGCGTCACCTCCGCCGCTGGACGGCTGTGAACGGCGCTACATGTTCCCGCCACCTTGAGCGTGTCGCCCGGCTGCGCCGCGTCAATCGCGCTTTGCAGATCGTTGTACGTGATGCCCGGCAGGCTCGACACGCGGACGTAACACGGAATCGCTGCGCCAGATGTGTTCCAGGTCATCAAGCGCGGCCCGCCGATAGAGGGGTACTCGTAGGCGACGTTGGGCTTGATCAAGAAAACGCGGTCGTTGTAGTAGAGCGGAATCACCGCCGCGGCGTCCTGCACCAAAATGCGATCCGCCTCCTGGAAATAGGCCGTGCGCTGCGCCGGGTCGCGCTCATTCATTTGCAGCGTCATCAACTCCCGGAAGCGCGCGTTGTCCCAACCGGTGTACTGGTAGGTTGAATTCGGGTGGAACACATCATTGAGGATATTGTTCGCGTCGCCATAATCCATAATCCAACCGAGGCGATAAGCGTGATACGAACACTCGCCCGGTGCAGCCTGGCACGCGAACAATGCGCCATAGTTGGGTTGATAGACCACCGTCACGTTAATGCCCAACACGCTGCGCCAGTTGGCCGCGACCGCTTCGGCTACCGCCCTACCACCCTCCGTGGTCCACAGTTCGACGCCAGGGAAGCCCACGCCGCCGGGATAGCCGGCCGCAGCCAGATATGCCCGCGCCTGTGTGGGATTGTAACTATATCCGACTGCACCGTTCTGATAGCCAGGGATCCCGGTCGGAATGACGCTGGTCGCCACCGTGCGCCAGGGCATGGAAACTGTCGTCAGCAACGCCGCCCGATCCACTGCGGAAGCCAGCGCCTGCCGCACCGCCAGCGCGTTGGTCGGCGTCAAGACATTGTTCAAACCGATGTAGAAGACGCCAGGCCAGGGGACGCTGCGCAACTCGCCGCTCAGGAGGGGATCATTGAGAACACCGCCCATCGCAGCGCCGGGAATTTCACTCGCGTCGAGCAAGCCGGCCCGATAGGCCGCTACCTGTGCTTCCTGGGGGATGACGGCCAGCAGGATGCGCGGGATGACGACATCCCCTGCGCTGTGGTAGAACGGGTTCTTATCCAGCAGGAACCAACGTCCCGCCTCCCGTTCCTGCAAACGATATGGCCCATTGCCCACAAACGGCAGCGTGTTCAAAACGTCCAACCGTATGGGATACATCACCGACGTTGCCAGCACACTGGGGAAGAACGCCGCCGGGCTGTGCAGCGTGAAGCGCAACGTGAACTCATCCAGCGCCGCCACCCCGACGGTTGCCGGATCGGTCGAGACGCCGGTATTGAACGCTTGTGCGCCTTGGATGATATACAGCAAATAAGCATATTCCGCCGGCGCTGCCGGATCGAGCGCCCGGATGATGGTGTCCACGTAGTGCTGCGCCGTCACCGGTAAACCGTCCGACCAACGGGCGTCCGCGCGCAAAGTGACGGTGTAGACCAGGCCATCGGACGAGACCGTGTAACCGGTCGCGCCGGCCGGAATGAGGCTGCCGTCCGTTCCATAGCGGTACGGGGCTTCCAGCAACTGCGCCAGGAGCGTGAGTGAATTCATGTTGTAGGCTTCGCGGTTCACGTCCAGACTCCCCAGATCATAGCTCAACGGGTAGACCAACTGCGCGCGCGATATGGTCTTGACGCCGGCTGAAGCGGTCGGCAAGGCATCCGCCGTGACCTGCACCACGTTCCACATCGTCTGCGCCTTCGGGACGGTCGGCGCAACTTGCGCCGTCACCACAAAAGCGACTTCCGCCCCTGGCGGCAGCGCGCCAAGCGGACAAACAGTCACGCCACCCCAGTCGCCGTTGAGCGCACACATGCCGCCCGGCGTCACGCCGACCGCACGTTGCTGTGGATCGAGTGCGAACGTCAGCACAGTGCCCGTCGCCGTGAGCGCGCCATCGTTAGCAAGCGCAACGCTGTACGTGAAGGTTTGCCCCGGCAGCAGCAGCGTCGCCGGTGTCCCCGCGCGCAGCGCGAGGTGCGCTCCCGGATACTCGTCCGCGCCGATGTCGTAGCCCAGCCCCATCGGGCGCGGCTGCCCATCTATATCCACATACACGCTGCTATCCACCCCGGCGTCGCGGGCCGCCGAGGTCGCGCCGATGTGATAGTCTCCCCCGGTCAGGAAGGCCGGATCGCCCGTGATCTGGTTCTGCACCGATACGAGGGCCGTCGGCGATTGCGAAAGGGTGACGGGCGTGTTGTGCCAGAGGATACCGTTGACGGTGAGTACGCTGTCATTGACCACGCGGATACCTATGTCCTGGCTATCCAGGATGGTATTGGTCATAACTACGGTTGAGGGGGCTGGCTCATCCGGATTTAGTTCACCGATAGACATCCCGCTTCCGTCGCCGCCGCCGTTGCGGGCCAGGGTGGTGTGCAGCATGTGGACGGCGATACCCGAAGGGCCGAAGACCCCTGCTCCCTCAATGCCCGACTGGTTTTCGGCGATCACGGTATTGTTGAAGCTGGCATAAGGAGAAAAAGGATTGCTGCCGAAGAAACCAACCCCGCCGCCGCGTTCATCAGCCGTGTTAGAGATGATTAGCGTCTCGTGGAGTGTAGCCGCCGTCTCCAGGGCTAACCCGCCGCCTAACCCGCGCGCATGATTGTTGATGAAGGTACAGCGGGTGAAAACGCCACCTCCCACCGCCGCTGTGGAGAATCCGCCGCCGTTTTCGGCGCTGTTCGCGGCGAAGAGATTATCCACGAAGGTTGCACCTGAGGCATGAATTGCCAGCCCTCCCCCCGCCTCATCGGCGCTATTCGTGGCAAAAGTATTCCCCTGGACGATGGCGACATTACAGCAAAAGCCCATGTACACTCCACCGCCCTGCCGCGCCGTGTTGCCATAGATGTGGTTGTTGGTCAGGATGAACTTTTCCCCGGCGGGGTCTATGTTACCAAAAACATACATCCCGCCGCCGGAACTGCCATTCACGTCCGAAGGCAGGTGCGCCCCGGGCTGCCCGTGGGCATCGCCGCCGGTAATATGTAAACCATCAATCACCGTCCCCTTGCCTCCGATGACGAAAAACACACGCCCCTGCCCCTGCGCGTCCAGCGTCGTGATGTTGGTCTCCGGGTCCGATGTAGTCCAATCGCTGGTCGAGTACCCGCCCTGGATCGTCACATTTTTGTCAATGTAAACCACCTGGGTCACGCCCTCGCGGGCGCTCACGCCAGTATAAGTCCCGGCGGCCACTTTGATCACATCGCCATCGCTGGCGGCATCCACGGCAGCCTGCACGGATGCATACGGACACCCGCTCAGGCAAACGCGCAGTTCCGTGCTTAACTCCGGGACCGCAAACACCGGCGACCACGCGCCGTTTTGATAGCGTTCAATCCAGCTCCATTGTGGGATCACATCACCGTTGCCGTCGAAGCCCTGGTACGTTCCCACCACGCCCATGAAGTCTGAGGTCGCCGCGAGCGCGTCACGAGCAGCAGATGGCGCGGGAACATTGGCGCGGGTCAACGCATCGAAGAGCATATTGACCGCGTCGTAGGCAAACGCGGCGAAAGTCCCTGGATCGTCCGGCACATGGACGAAATTCGCGGCTTCGTATTCGTTCACGAACGTCGTCCAACCAGGCATACCCCAGAAGGGCCGCTGATGCATTGCAATGAAATCCCCTTCGGCAGCCGCGTTGCCGGCCCAACCCAGGTAAGCATACATCCACATCGGCACTTCAGACATCGAATCCCAGGCGATGGGAATGTTCCCCATCCCCAGGTTGTAAGCTGTCCGGCTGAGCTGCCCCGGCTCCGCAGCCGCGTATCCGGCGACGAAGATAACATCGGGGTTTTCGGGTTGAATAGCAAGCAACGTGGCGGTGAAATCAAACGTATCGGCCAAAACCCAATCACGTGTCACCACGCCGCCCAACGCCGTAAACGTATTCGAGTAAACATCCCGCAACCATTGCGAGCCAGGTTCCGTCACGATCACGCTGCGTGTGTAGCCCATCACTTGACGGAAATATGTCGCCAGAAAGTGCGCGGGTGAAGCGTCATGAGAAACCGTGCGGAAGGTTGTCGTGTAACCCTGCTGTGTCAGATTCGGGTTGGTGGATGAGGGTGAGATCATCGGCACGCCCGCCGTCGCATAGACCGCCTGCGCCGGGATGCTGGCAACGCTGCACGTGTGACCGACCACGGCCAACGCCCCTGCGTCCAGCAAACTCTGCGCCGCAGGCGCAGCTTGCCCGCCGTCGCAGCCGTCGTCGGCGACAGCCAGATGCAGCAGGTACTGCATCCCGCCGAGATTGAGACCGCCGGCTGCGTTTGTCTGGCTAATAGCAAGCTGCACAGCATTGACTTGTGGCCAGCCGTATTGAGAGGCCGGCCCGCTCAAGTCCGCGGCGACGCCAATCGTCGCCACGCACGGACCGTATACATTCAGCCAGCCCTCGCGGAGACCCTGTGCGACGCCGGAGAGCCGGGAGCGCACACTCACGGGGATGAGCGGATCGGTCTCGTGGAAAGGCGCAAGGCCCACGCCATCCTCGGCGACCGTGTACAGCACCGTGCCGGAGGTGAACGTGCCGGAGATGACGTCGGAAATCGTGTCAAAAACGGCGTTATCCATCCGCTTCATCGCGCTGCTGAGCAGGCGGTCGGAACCGGGGACGCCGCCGCCCTCAAAGACAGTGAGATACTGATCGGTATCTACACCGATCGCCCACGCTCCGGACTGCGTCGCGGTGAGGATCGCGCCGCTGCCGGTGCCGCCAGCAACGTTGAAAACCACATCCACGCCCTGGGCGAGCAGTTCCTGCGCTGCGCGTGCGCCCAGTTCAGGGTCGCTGAAGGTGTTGGTATAGGTGACAAGGACGGTCGTAGCCGGCGCGGCGCATTGCGCCCCATTGCGGTACCCGTCAATAAAACGCACGACCGGCGGGAGAGGAATACCTCCGACCGCGCCGATGGTGCGACTTGACGACATCAGCGCGGCGAGCGTCCCCGCGAGATAGCCAGCCTGGTCTTCGGCAAACGTCATGCCGCGCAGGTTGGGGGGCGTCGTTTCCCAGGCCATATCCACGAGTGCGAACGTCGTACCGGGATAGAGCGCCGCCGTCTGCGAGATCGCATCGGCCATGAGAAAGCTCACCCCAATGCACAAAGTATTGCCATCCAGAGCGCATTGCTGGAGATTAGGAGCATAATCTTCTTCTGAAGCCGAGGTATAGATCCGCGAGACAATCCCCAACTCACGCTCCGCGCGCAAGATACCCGCGTAGCTCAACGCGTTGAAGCTCTTGTCCTCCACCGTGGGGCCGTCCGTCACCAACCCCACCGCGACCGTGTCCGGCGTCCCTAGCGTCCATGCCCAGATGTTCCAGGTTTCTACCAGTTCGGTGGGATCAAGGTCTGGGCCAACAAAAAAAGCAGTCGAAGCTGCCGCCATTTTGAGCCGGTTGAAGATCGGCACCATCGGCACATCCTCCGACAGAATTTGCATCGCCGCTTGATGCCCCTGCACATAGTCCGGCGTGCCGGGCCAGGCGGCCAGCGCCTGTTCGCACGCCGCATCGTAGGCAGGATTGCTGTAACCGGTGTCGTTGTTGCCCTTCCAGCCGGTAGCTTCCGCCGGGATCTGCCAGGTCACATAAAGATCACAGGACGGTTCAGTCATGTTCCAGGCAAAATTAGCCAGATCGAATTTACGCCCGAAGACCGGACCCTCTGGGCCATCCGCGAAGAACTGCGCTGGCGGCTGGAAATCAAGGACCACATCAATGCCCACCGCCGCCAGATTTTCCGCCACGATAAGCCCGGCCTGGATGCGCTGCGGCGCTGTGGTGGTGGAATAGGTGATGACAAATTCCTGCCCGCCTTTGTCGCGGATGCCGTTGCTGTTCGTATCCACCCATCCGGCAGCGGTGAGGAGGTCAGCCGCCAGCGTCGGGCTATAGGGATAGGTGACGAACGAGGTTTTATAGAGTGGATGCGTGTCGGGAACATAGCTGTTGAGCGGCGTTCCCAAGCCGTACCACGCCTCGTTGATGATCCGTTGCCGATCCAGCGCATACGCCACCGCGCGCCGCACCTGAGGATCATCAAAGAAGATGTACCGGCTATCGGCAGGGAGAATCCCGAAGTCCGTGTGCTCCCAGACGCTGTGGTTAGTCCACAGCAATTCCACTGTAGAAGTGACGGGAGGATTGAGCATGTCCGTGATATAGTCGCTGGCGACGAGCGTGGTCTGCGACGCCAGGTGGATTTCGCCACGCTGCAGCGCATCGTAAATCTCCGCCGAGTTGCCCATAAAGCGGAACGTGACCTGATCGAGTTTGGGATAGCCAAGTCGCCAGTAGTAGGGATTGCGTTCCAGCGTAATGTGACTGCCCGAAATCCATTCGGTGATGCGGAACGGCCCCCACCCCAACGGCGCGCGTCCATAGTCGCCGTTGAAAATGTCGAGCGCCGTCATGCCGCCCAACACGTGATAGGGCAGCGGCGTCCAGAAGACAAGGCCGGCCGTGTGGCTCCAATACCCCGGCAAACTCGCCCAGACCGTCGTGTACGGATCGGCTTCCACATAGCTGGCAGTGACGTCACACATCACTTTATCCGCCGGCGAGTCCGGGTCGCAGGCGATCTGCTGGCCGAAGACGGCATCCTGCGCCGTGAGCGCGACGCCGTCAGACCAGCGCACATTGTTGCGCAGAGTAGACGTGACGACCATCCGGTCCATCTGCACCGGCGAACCATCAAACACAACCGCGCACGCATGGCCGCGACAGCCGCTCGGACGGATCATGGTGCCGACGGTGAGCGTCACTACACTCCCATTCTCGGCGACCACCAGGTCCTCGCTCACCACGGCGGTCGGCTGTAACGTGATGTCGCCATCTTCCCAACGCGGGACTCGGGTGAGGATCGTGGTCTGGTACCCAAAATCCACGTTGGTGAACGGCCCATCCATCAGCGCATTGCGCACCATCGCCGCGTCCAACGAGAAATCGTCGCCGTACACATAGAGCGACGTCGGTTCCTGCCCCAGAGCGATCACCGCCGCGTTCAACGCTGCCGCGTTCTGCGCCACCGCGGGTGAATCAGCACGCAACAACAGCGCGCCGAGGCCGATCACAACCAGCGCAACCATCAAACTGACCAGTAACCAAACGAAGCGTATTTTGTGGTTCATCTCTCCCTCCTATCAAAAGGCTATCCTGTGGATTGGATCAACATTAACGCGCAGTGTGGCGGGACACAGAAGCGCAAAGTGAAAATTGCGATACTCTCGACTTATGCAAATCCTTTACCGTCGGACCCGATCTGCCGGCTGACGATGAGAGCCGTGACACTGAAGACCATAGTGGAATGGATGAATTGGGACTACGTTTATTGTAGCATACATTTTGGTTCTATGCACGTTAGCGCAAGACGGGCGTAGAACCCGGTGGTGTTAGCCAACAACACTCAGCGGCGGCGCGTTGTGCGCGCCGCCGCTGAGTCGTGAATCCGAACGGGGTTTTGAGTTTTTAACGCTTGATCAACTGCCGGCCCAGGCGCTTGTAAATCAGGCCGAAGACCAACATCGTGAGGCCCAAGCTCGCCAGGATACCGGCATAGTAGCTGTAGATGCTAGCACCGGTTGCAGGTAAGAGCACGGGCGCGGGCATCGCGTCCACACTCGGCACGGCGACCAGTGAAGGCTGCCCACCGGCCAGGCCCATTGCGAAGACAGTGTAGACGTAGCCATCCTGGAGCTTCAGGCCAGGAACACTCAGCGCGACGTTATTCGTACCGGCGACGCGGACTTCCAGATCGTAGGTTCCAGCGTCAACGGGCAGGTAGTCGCCGACCCCCTTGAAGGGGACGCCTGCGAAGAGCACCGGGCCGCCACCGGCGACCGCAATATCCACGGCAGGCGCATCGGGCGAAGCGTGGACGAAACGGACGTGCGCTTTGCCAGCCGCAGGCGCAGCATTGTTATCCACCAAGACCAACGGCTCAATCGAGGATAGCGTGTTGAGTGCGACGATGCTGTAATCAACGTTGTTCTGCAGATCGAGGTCAGCCTCAATAACGACCGGGCTGGTAGCACCGGTGGGTACAACCTTGAAATTATGCATCCCCTGTGTCAGTGTAGCATAAGGCGTGATGCCCTTAAACGGCGCATTGCTGAAAGCAACCTGCCCATCGGCCCACACATCCACCGCGGGCGCGTCCGGCGAAGCGTGAATCACGCGCACGCGCGGCCCACTCTGCGCAAAAGCCGGAACAGCCAACAACAAAGCGAAAACCAGAACTGCATTGACCAACATTAGCCTTTTCATCGTGTACCTCCATAGTACTGTAAGATTTGGTTTTTGATCTGAACACTCTGTTCAGTTAATTGTCTGTATTATACAATATGTTTATGTTTTGTCAATAGTTTTTCGACACAAATTCAGAAAATTCGCCAAATTGTCTATATTTTGAACGAATATTGGATATAAGATGCCTATGGCTGCGGCTGCCGCTCCATGTTGAAAACGGCGAGCCAGTCAGACCATGATAAAAAGCCGCGCCCAACCCTAAATAATGCTTGACAAATCACATAAGTCGCTGTATAATACTTCGTAAGTAAAATTAACTTTCTAAGTCAGACTCCATCCAGCAACCATTGACGTTCCCTCTGCCCTACAAACAAAGAAAGGAGGCGCCAATCAGATAAACAAGCTTACAATGCAGTATGTCTGTTCTACGGTTACCCTTCTTCCAACTGTTTGGCTTCGAGGGCATCCCGGTGTGGATGGGGGATCCGCGCACGGTGCGCTACGCGATTGCAGCGGTGGTGATCTGGCAGGCAGCGGGCTTCTACATGGTGCTGTTCCTGGCGGCGATGGAGGCCATCCCGCAAAGCTTCTACGAAGCGGCGATCATTGACGGCGCGAACCGCCACCAGTTCTGGAACGTCACCCTGCCGCTGTTGTGGGACACAATGCAGACGGCGCTGGTCTTTGCGGGGTTGGGGGCGTTTGATATGTTCGCCATCACACGGGTAATGGTCATCAGCGGCTCGTCTACCGGCCGGCCAGCGGACGTGTTGGCGACCTACCTGTATGAACAAGCCTTCGAGGCCAGCCGCTTCGGCTACGCTACAGCGATTGCTGTCGCGCTCTTCCTGTTGATGCTCACCCTCTCCGTCTTCACCATGCGGGTGACGCGCCGGGAAGCTGTGGAATACTAGGCGCGGGGAGGACACACGATGAACCTCGAATACAAGCGTAGTCTATCCAGCACGATCATTCAAATCGTCATCTATGTATTTCTGGCATTCTGGGCGCTCGTGGTCATTTTCCCCATGATCTGGGTGCTGGTCAGCTCCTTCAAAACGGATCAAGAAATTTTCTTCAGCCCGTGGACGCCGCCAGCGAAACTGATGTGGGACAACTTCGCGCGCGCCTGGGGCAAGGCGAATATGGGCCGCTATCTGTTCAACACCCTCACCGTCAACCTGCCGGCGATCTTCTTCACGCTGTTATTTTCAGCGATGGCTGGCTACGTCTTGGCGCGCTACTCGTTCCCCGGCAACCGCCTGATCTTCTACGCCTTCCTGGGCGGGATGCTCTTCCCGGTGATGCTGGCCCTGGTGCCATTGTTCTTCCTGCTCCAATCCATGAAAATTATTGATAGCCATTTCGGGCTGATCCTCGTGTATATCGCCTACTCGCTGCCGTTCACGGTGTTCTTTATGACCGGCTTCTTCAAAACGCTGCCTACCGAATTGTTGGAAGCGGCGATCATTGACGGAGCCAGCCATTACCAGTTGTTCTTCCAGATCGTCATCCCGCTGGCGCAAAACGGCCTGGTGAGTATGGGCATCTTCAACTTCCTGGGGATGTGGAACCAGTACATCCTGCCGTTGGTGCTCTTGACGTCCAGCACGAAATACGTGCTCTCACAGGGGTTGGCGTTCCTGGCGCACCAACAACGCTATCAGAGCGACTGGAGCGGCCTGTTCGCCGCGATCACGATTGTGATGCTGCCCACGTTGATCGTGTATGTCATCTTCCAGAACCAGATTCAGCGCGGGTTGACCGTCGGCGCGCTCAAGGGTTAAGCAAAAATCGGCAATCCACACGCGAAAATGCAATACATCCTTTCCCTCGAGGGCGGCGGGACGCGCAGTCAAGCCGCCCTCCTTGATATGGCGGGCAACCCGCTCCACATCCGCGCCTCTACCGACGTCAACACGAACTTCGTCGCCTACGACGAGGCGCGCGCGGCAGTCTGGCGCGCCGTTTCGGGCGTGTTGGACGCCGCCAACGTCTCCGGCGAACACGTGACGCACTTCGTCTCCGCACTGATCGGCCCAAAATTCGGGCCAGAGGTCTTCGGCGCACTGATTCCGCACGCGACGTACCACTATTACGGCGAACGGGACGTCGTGTTTGCCCGCGCCGGTCTGTACCGGCCGCACGGCGTCGCCGTGGTCGCGGCGACGGGCGCGACGGTCTTCGGCGTGCGGGCCGATGATGGACGGCAAATGTCAGTCGGCGGTTGGGGGACGCTCCTGGGCGACGAGGGCAGCGCCTACGCCGCCGGGCTGCTCGGCCTGCGGGCGGCGGTCCGCGCCTTCGAGAGACGGCTCGATATCCCCACCGGTCTGGTCGAAGCGGTATGCGAACATTTCCACGTGCCGCTGGCAACCTTTCAGCGTGACCTCGTCCACCTCGCGTACCAGAAACCGCTCAGTCGCGCCGAAATCGCCGGTTTCGCGGCGGTTGTCGCCCGCCTGGCAAACGCCGGAGACAGCGCCGCCGCGCGCATTATGTCCAAAGTCGCCGCCGACCTGACCGCGCTGATGCTCTACGTCGCGCGGACGATGTTTGCCCCCGCCGAAACCTTCGATGTCGCGGCGGCCGGCGGCCGGCTGAACGCCGGCGAGATCATCGTCGCCCCGCTGCGTGACGCGCTCGCGCGCGAATTCCCGCACGCCCGCTTCACCATCGGCGCAGAAGAACCCGCCGTTGCGCTGGGGCGGCTTATGTTGGAACGTTTGAACGTTCCAACGTTCTAATACTTTTTCAGGAGGTCCTATGTTAATCGAGAGGTATTTTGAACTGTTAAAACAGCACATCGACACGCTGGCGGCACGGACGGACGTGATCGAGCAGGCCGCGCACCTGTGCGTCGAAGCATTGGCGCACGGCGGGGTCATCCACGTGTTTGACAGCGGGCATCTCGTGTCGCACGAGTTGATCAACCGCGCGGGCGGCCTGGTGGCGTTCAGCCGGTTGGAGTTCGGCCTGAATGTGACGAATCCGGTCAAGACGCGGGCTGCCAGCGCGCCGGCGCCAGATAACGACTTATCTTATGGCTACATTGAGCACATCTTCGCCGCCGGACAATTGCGTCCGGGCGATGTGCTCTTTGTGGGCAGCGTCTCCGGCAAGACCGCCAACGTGGTCGAGCTGGCGTTGCAGGCGCGCGCGCACGGCCTCACCGTCATCGTCATCACCGCGATGGCGTACAGCCCGCAGCTTGCCTCCGAACACCCTTCGGGCAAGCACCTCTACGAGGCGGCGGACCTGGTATTGGACAACGGCGCGCCCTACGGCGACGCGATGATGGCGGTCGAGGGTCTCGATTACCCGATCTGCCCGGCTTCGGGCATCGGCGCGGTCACACTGCTGTGGGCCGTCGTCGCCGGGATGGTCGAGGCGATGCTCGCGCGCGGGATGCAGCCGACGGTGTATCCAAGCGTGAACCGGCCTGAAGGTCGAACGCTGGTCAGCCAGGTCGAGGCCGAGGCATTGCGGAAGGGGTATTGATGGACTATTTCGAGGCAATCATCAACCTGTTGCAGGAAGTCCGCGAGACGCAGCGCGAGGCGATGGAGCGCGCCGCCGTGGTGATGGCCGATGCCATCCAGGCCGATCACTTGATCTACGCCTTCGGCCCGACGCACGCGGGCATTTTGGCGCAAGAGTTGTTCTACCGCGCCGGGGGACTCGTCCCCATCAACCCGATCCTGCCGCCCGGCCTGACGACCGACGTGCGCCCGTCTACGCTGACCTCACGCCTGGAACGGATGCCCGGTCTGGCAGCGCACATCCTCGCCGAGACGCCGTTGGAGGCTGGAGACGTGCTCATCGTCCACTCGGTTTCGGGGCGCAACGCGGTGGCGGTGGAGATGGCGCAAGGTGCGCGGGAACGCGGCGTCTTCGTGATCGCGGTCACGTCGCTGCGCTACTCAAGCGCAGTGCAGCCGCGCCAGGTGGGGATGCCGCGCCTGTTCGAGGTGGCCGACCTGGTGCTCGACAATCGCGCCCCCATCGGCGACGCGCTGGTCGCGTTGCCGGGCCTGCCGCAGAACGTGGGGCCGTCGTCCACGATTACCGGCGCTGCGCTGCTGAACGCCGTCGTCGTCCGCGTCGCCGAACTGCTGCTGGAACGCACCGGCGACCCGCCCGTGTTTATGAGCGCCAACCTCGACGGCGGCGACGTCCACAACCGGCGTTGGTTGGAACATTATCGCGGGCGGTTGACATACTTATGACACTATCACCACCGATTGCGTATGGACGCACAGCCGAGATATACCCGTGGCGCGATGGTATGGTGCTCAAGCTGTTTCACACGTGGGTGTCTGAAGGCAGCGTGCAGTACGAGGCGAGCATCGCCCGCGCCGTCTATGCGGCGGGATTGGCTGCGCCGCGGCCAGGTGAGATCGTGGAGGTTGAGGGGCGTCTGGGACTGGAATATGAGCGCTTCGACGGGCAGCCGATGGGTGAAATCATGGCCGTCAAGCCGTGGCTGCTCCCGCGCTTCGCACGCCAACTCGCGGAACTGCACGTCGCCATCCACAAAACCCCTGGCATCGCCAACATTCCGTCCCAGCGCGAGCGCCTGACGTATAAAATCCGCGCGGCGAAGGACTTGTCTACCCCTTTGCAGGAAGCTTGCGTACACGCATTGGCGCAAATGCCTGATGGAGACTGGCTGTGTCACGGGGATTTCCATCCGCTGAATGTGCTGCTGCACCAGAGCCGCGCCGCGGTAATTGACTGGGTGGATGCGACGTATGGCAATCCGCTCGCTGACGTGGCGCGCACGGTTGTGCTGATGAAAGGCGTCGAAAGTCGAGCTGCCACGGACAAGAAGGCGCTGATTGAGATGCTGGCGATGCGCTGGTTCACCCGCATCTATCTGCGTCGTTACTTCGCACTCTGCCCCGGCGGCGAGGACGAGTACCATCGCTGGTGGCCTATCGTCGCCGCCGGGCGGATGAGCGAGGAGATTCCGGGGCTGAACGGTTGGCTGAGACAACAAGTCGAGCGTGAATTAGGGTGACGTCACGGTGATGGGAGACAAAGGGGCCGAACGATAAGGACAAATCCCTTCAGCCTCGCCAGTCACCGGCAGTCGCTCCAGCGAATCGAGGGTGTACAGTCCCACACACGGCTGCACAATCCCTTGATAGGTGTCGGGGAGCTGGATGGGATGAACATCCTCCACATTCTCGCCCGCTGCCCACGCCGAAGTCGGGTAAAGTCCCAGCCGCGGCGGGCCATCGTGCTGTGCGACAAGCTGACCCGCGCCGTCCAGCAAATGAACAAAGACCTGATAATCGGCTGGGGGACGCTGCAGAGCACGCCAACGCAAAGTCACGGTGAGCGTTTCTCCGGCGTGGATCGCCGTCGGGGTAACGGCGTTGCCAGTCAAAGCGATCATATCCCCGCCAAAGCGCACCTGAACACGCCGGGGTATGTCGAGCGCCGCCCCGCCGCTGACAATCACCCGTCCGACCCCAACCCGCCCTGCCGCCGGCCGCCATCCATCAGCCACATTTTTATCTCTCACGAGGACTTGCAGACCAAGCTCCGCTGCCGCCTGGCGTTGGCCCCTGGCAATATCCAATGCGTAGCGATCCACTACGATGGCGTTGACGGGCCACATCCCAACAGGGAAGCGGCGCACAAGGCGTGATTCGGTCCTGGCGATCACAATGTCACCATACAGCGTGTAACTGTCCACAACAAAAAGATAAGGCGCGTTCGACGGTTCCTGGACCTTCCAGTACAACGTCAACGACATACGGGATCCGGAGCGCGCTCTTTCCGGTTGTAGTTCGCAGCCTACGAGTTCTAGCCCACCGGGGAACGTTACCGCGCACGAGCCAGGCAGGGCTGTTTCGGTGGACAAGAAACGCGGCGGGAGATAAGCCGGCAACACGATCCCTACAACGGCATACAGGGTCAGAACGCCCCCGGTCCCCGCCATTAAGCCAGCGAACAGCCGTTCACGTTGCTTGATCCAATATCGCCACCCTGCCACAAAACCTATCGCCATAATCGGCAGTCCAGGAAAAAGAAATCGCCCCTGCCAGCCGGAACTGGTGGTCTCGCGGTTGTAGTAGAGAAAGCCTAACACCAGCCCTACCCAACTGGCAACAAGTATCCACGATTGCCACCGCTGAGATGTCGCAGCCTTGCGCCTCTGGAGTAGTCCGATTATCGAGGGAAAATGCAGCCCCAAGATGAGTTGAAAAACGGGGCGCGATAGGGGATAGGCTATCCATCCAAAATATCCCCAACTGCTCTGAAAGGTCTGCCAAAACATCTGCGGAAGCACCGCGACAAGTTGACGGAGGGTGAGCGCCGTAGGGTAATAGTTAGACGCGAGCGCCTGTTTGGCCACCGCCAACCCCACCAGGTCGCCGTATAGCCGGAGATTGCGGAGCACCCACCAGCCACTCCCCGCGAACGGAATGCACACACACAATGCGAGCGCCGCCCAACGCTGATACCCGCGAGGTAATCTCAGCCACGCGATCAACAGTGCAAGTGCAACACCGGGATACAAGGTGAGCGCACTCGGTTTGGTCAGAATGCCAAGCATGGTCAAAAGCGCCGCGATCAGGAAATACTTCATCCCCCCTTCCTTTAGAAGGTACAGCGCGACCAGAATCAACAAACTACCCACCGTCGTTGCCAATGCATCGTTGGTTACTGTGCTGTGCAGAAAGATGAATTGCGGATTCAGGGCAAGATAAGCTGTCGTAGCCAGCGCCAGCCAATGGCTCTCAAAAACCAGCCTGGCAGACCGATAGGTAGCCCACAAGCTCACCATGCCAAGCGCGAGAGAGAAGAAACGCACTAAATGCCATGCCAGAGCTGCCCCGCGCCAGGGAAAAGCATGTTCTGGTAACGGCAAGAGAAGGCGTGCTGGTTTCCCGAATTCGTAAGCCGGATTATACGATAAGTGAAAGGGTTCTCCTTGCAGCGCAAAACGGGTGAGCAGCGCCGCCATGACGTAATAGGCCGGCGCCTGGAATGCCTCGACGGTCGCATTGTCTTGATAGCGTGGTTGCATCACCGGCAGTGCATTGTTTTGAGCAACGTATTGCACGTAGGAGAAGTGCGCCGGTTCGTCGGGCGCTTCACCGAGCGGCATAACGATACTGAATGTGACGCCCGCGATAACATAGACGGCGAACAGTCCTGCTAAAAGCGCGTGTGCGATCTTTTTCTGCCGATCAAGATTCACGGTGTACTCCTAATAGGTCCCCAACGCCAACCCCTTCTCGATGAAATAACGATAGGTATCATAGTACACCGTGTTAGGAATCGAATGGTCGCTGTGCAGAACGTAGCCATAATTCTGCATCACGGTGGGAATCTTCGCCTCTAGCTCCGCGTCAATGATGGCGCGGTCGTTGGTGTAGAGCGCGCGCACGTCAATGCCGCCCATAAACGAGATGCGGTCGCCGAAGTTTTTGTAGAGCTTGAGCAGGTCCATCCCCGCCTTCACTTCGATGACTTGCAGGCAGTCAATGCCGGCCTCGATCATCCCCGGCACCAGCGGCTCGACGTAGCCGCAGGAATGCATCACCACCGGTTTGCCGTGCGCTTTGGCGTAGCCGATGCTCAGTGCGTGGGCCGGCTGCACGATCTGCCGGTACATGCGCGGCGACATAAACGGGTGCTGTTTGAAGCCCATATCTTCGTAGTACCAGACGCCATCGGGCCAGCCCTCTTCGGCAAAGAGGATTTCCTGCAAGTCCACGGTAAGCTGCGCGTAGGTCAGCGCCATATCGCGCACCCAATCGGGATCGAGCGCCATGCCTTCCAGCATATACACGTGACCGACCACGTCTTTCATAATTTCGAAGACGTTGACGCCGCTCCACATAAAGAACCGCCCGGCCTGCCGCGCGCGTTCTTTGATCTCGCGGTACGCCTCGAAGTTGATGCGCCGCCGATCGGGCGTGAGTTTGGGCTTGATGTGTTCTTCCCACCCGGCGCGGTCTTTGATCATAAAATCCACGTGCTCCGGTGTGGCGTCGTGCAGCTTGTGCTGGCGCAGAATCGCGCCGTTGCCGTTTTTCGTCAGGATCGTCTCTTCAGTCTCTTCGAGGATTTCCGGCTCGAAATCCAGGTCGGCGATGACGTTGAAGGCCCAGCACAATTCAATGTCGAAGCCAAAATGATCCGCCAGATTCTCCCCCGGCTGGATGTGCCCCTGTTCTGTCCACACCTTCTGCGTGTCCGACCAGAAATGCTCGAACAGCCCGATGCGATCCACGGGTTTGCGTTGCAAGATATTGCCAATACGTTCAATGCCTGTCAGTGTCACAGCTAAACTCCTTCGTCGTTGAATAATCGTCAGTTTTATAGCCGGATTTCTTCATTCCGGCTCACCCATCAATGCGCAAATGCCGGAACTCTTCACGGTTGAACTCAAGGGCGTTCTCCCCGGCGGCCTTCTGGCGTTCCTCGAACGCTTTGAGCATCCCGTCGGGATCGGCGATCTGGCTTTTATGGCAAAGTATCGCCTTCATTTTGATGTCCAGCACGTCGCTAATATCAACAGATTCGTTGGGTGAATTGGAGCCGAACAAGAAGATGTGATGGACTTTGTGCGGTTCCAGTCCCTCGTCCAACAATTCGGCATGATACCGCTGATTGCCGCACGCAGGAAACAAAGCGTTCAGCGCGATCTCACCGGCGGCCTTGTGATCCGCGTGGTTGATGTAGGCATCGTACATGAAGTACGTCGTCGGATCGAAGGCAAAGACAGCGTCAGGGCGATAACGCCGCAGTTCCGCCACAACCTTCTTGCGCATCTCCAATGAGGGAATCAAGTCGCCATCCGGCACGTCGAAGAAAATCACCCGTCTCACACCCAGCACAGCCGCAGCCGCGTCCTGTTCCTGCTTGCGGATAGCGTCAAGCATGGCCGGCGTCCATGCCGGATCATGCCCGCCCTTGTCGCCGTTGGTGAGAATCAGCAGTGTCACCTCCGCGCCCTGCTGTACCTGTTTGGCAATCACGCCGCCGCAGCTAAACTCCATATCGTCTGGATGCGCCGTAATCACCATTATCCTTTCAAACTTTTCTTCCATAATCTCCCCTTTTTTGCCCTATCTTAGCTTAACTGTGACCTTGAAGCTGGCTTCGCCCTCGGTCACAAAAAGGCCCAGCAACCCCTCACGATGGTCATACATCCGGCACGATAGCGCCACGGCATCATCGGCGTAAACCACCACACACGTCCCATCAATCATCAGGCGCAAACGAACCGGTTGGCCCGGCGTCATCGCCAGCGGGCGTTCAAGCATAAACGGCTGATCCCCAGGCCGGGGCCAGCGATCAAAGACGATGCGCCGGTTGGCAGGTTCCAGGCGGACCTGGTAGTAGGTCTCAAGTCCAGCCTCGGCGCGCAGCAACAGACCTGCGCTCGTCGTGTTTTCTGCGCAGGTGATCTCAGCCTCGACGAGACACACGTCCGGCAGTTCCCCCACCGTCAGCGCCGCAAATCGCCCAACTGCCGCAGCGGATATCGCCGCATCGTTGATGTTCCATGTCCCCAACACTGGTTGCGGCGCGATAGGCTGCAGGGTTACAAAAGCGTCGAGCACCGGTTGCGGCGCGCGCACCGTGAGCGTCCCATCCGCCGCCTGGACAATCTCGTGAACGACCAGCGCCCCACCCCAATTCCAGGCGCCATCATCCCGCTCACCGCTGCGGGTGGGCAGCCAGCCGAAGACGAAACGACGGTCGCCATCACCGGCTGTCTTCGCCGCGTAATACGCCCGCCCATCGAAGGTGTCGTTGGCCGGCGCGAGCCACGGTCCGGCCAGGGAACGGCTCATCCGGTAGTGCGTGACGCTGCGCTCGGTAAACGTGGAATAGACCAGATACCACCACGCGCCGATGCGGAAAAGGTCGGGACACTCGTGCGTGAAGTAGAGGTTGGGCGCCCAAAACGGCGCGCGCACTTCCCAGGTCGCCAAATCCGGCGACGCAGCAAGCGCGATCAGCCCGCGATGACGGCTCGGGCCAATGGTCTTGCGAGCCGCGAGGAGCATCCAATACTCGCCGGCTTCCGCGTTCCAGAAGACAAACGGATCTCGCCAGTCGTCAGGTTCGTGACCCCGGTCGGTGGGCGCGAAAAACATAAAGTTTGGGTCTTTCGTCCACGTCCGCAGGTCTGGGCTGGCGGCGTGCATCACCGCCTGGACGGGTTTTCCCGCGCCCTGGAAATGTCCGTTGTGGCCGGTGTAAAAGATGTGAAAGACGCCTTCTCTCTCAATGACGCTGCCGGTGAAGACCCACACATCCTGCGATCCGGCGGGGCCGCGCGGCAATGCCTCTCCCCACTCCTCAAAGGCGACGAAGTCGCGCGTGACCAGGTGAAACCACGGCGTTCCCTCGCCGCAGCGTTCCGCGTCGCGGTAGTCCTTCAAATAGAAGAGATGATAATCCCCTTCCCAATAGAAGGGAATAAAATCCGCCGCGACTCCATCCGCTGGCCGATACAGTATACTGCGCACCAAATGACCTCCCTAATAAATGGCGAGTGATGAGTTGCGAGTTGCGAATATGAACATTGCCTTCTTCACCTTGCGTCTTGCATCCTGCCGCTTTAGAACCCACCGAACTCCGTCCGCAGGATCAGCTCATCCTGCATCTCCGGCGAAAGGCGCGTGAAGTAGTCGCAGTAACCGCCAATGCGGACGACCAAATCGCGGTAAAGCTCCGGGGCGGTGCGGGCAGCTTTCAACGTTTCAGCATCGAGCACGTTGACCTGCGCCTCAAAGCCGCCGCGACGCAGATACGTCAGGAGCAACGTTCTCAGCCCGTCAAAGCCTTCTGGCGAACGGAAAAGGCTGCTGTTGAACTTGAGGTTGTACGCCAGCCCGCCAATCATCGGGCTGTGCTCCCAACTCGTCACCGAGAGCACCGCCGCCGTGGGGCCGCAGGCTTCACGGCCCTGCGCCGGCCCGCAGCCATCGGCGAAGGGAAAACCGGCGCGGCGACCGTCGGGGGTGGCGCCGGTCTCACGGCCCAGGCGCTCGTGCATGATCCAGGCGAACGCGCCGGGCACGTAGGGGCTGCCATCCGGCTCTACGGAAAATTGCGCGCATGTCCTGGCGACAAATTGCACCAGGTCGCCCATTAACGCATCCACCGCAGCGTTGCCCTGCCCATACTTGGGATAGGCGTTGAGGAAACGCTGGCGGGTCGGTTCGTGGCCGACGAAGTCGGCGTCGAGCACGGCCTGCAACGTCGCCAGCGACATCCGCCCCTGCCGGTAGACCTCCTCGCGGATGACGTAAAGCGCGTCCGCCAGGTTCGCCAGCCCAATGAAGGAGCACTCGATCCAGTTGTAACGCGCGCCGCCATCCTCGATGTCGCGCCCGCGCGCGACGCAATCGCGGGTGAAGACGCTTTGCAGCGGGCGGCGGGTGTGTTGCTGGCGCACGCGCCGCGCGGCGTTCTGTTCGGCGACCCCGGCGGCGATGGCGTCCGCCAGTCGCGCTTGATATCGCGCCCAAAATGCGTCGAAGGTCGGGGCGGGCGTGTCTGTCTGCGCCGCGATTTCTTCCAGCAGCAGGCCGCACGTGTTGTAATAGGGCGAAGCCACCCAGACGTTGCTGGCCCCGGAGGGGGTGATTTCGACGCAGGTGGAGTTCATATAGCGACACGCCTCTTCCGGCGGGACACCCAGCGCCGCCAATCCTCGCTGGATGGTGGCGTCGCCGAAGATCGCGGGCGTGGCGTAGCCGTGGCCCATCAGGTCAACGGCCAGGTCGGTCAGCGCGGGCGGCGTGCCTGCGTGCCAGCACACGCCCACGGTGGGGTAAATCAGCTTCGTGCGCCGCAGCGCCTCCAGGCACAGGTACGAGAGTGCGTTGGTCACGTCGTTGCCGGCGGCGTCGCGCCCGCCCACCATCACAGGGATCGCCAGGCCATCGGCGATGTACTCATTGAGCAGCAGGTACAGGCACTCGATGAGCGTCAGCGCGTCGGCGAACGTTAACGCACCGCGGGCGATGTCCGCCTGGTAAAACGGCCACAGCGTCCGATCCAGGTGCCCTGGCGCGACAAGGTAGGCGATATCCCCGTGCATCACGCCGAAGATGACGAACCACAGCAGTTGGATGGCGTCGCGGAAGGAGGCCGGCGCAGCGTGGGCAATGCGGCGGCAGGAGGCGGCGATGGCGCGCAGCTCGCCGCGGCGTTCCTCTGTGGCGGTGGGGATGGCGGCTTCGACGGTCTCCGCCGCGTGCTCAATCATGCCCGAAAGACCATCCAGCGCGTCGAGGAACGAGTGATACGTAACGTCGGTTGCGGCGTCGCCCAAATGCGCGCGGATGTCGGCAGCCAGGCCGTCAATGCCCAGGGTCATCAGCGGATCGAGGTCGAGTTCGCAGTGCCCAGTCTGGCCCGGCTGATCGAGAGGATACGGCGCAAGGTAGGCGCGGGCCGCTTCCATTTCTTCCGGCAGCGGTTCAGCCGTGAGATCGAGCCGCCCGGCGAGCAGTTCCAGGTCGTCAATGGCGAAGCGCGTTGCCAGCAGCCGGTCGCGGGTCAAACGCCCGCGCCGGATCGTCCACGAGTCGCAGTCCTCCGACGCGCGCAGCGACTGCGCCGCTGTGACCGGATTCGCCAATGCGCGCGCGACGGCGGCGTTATCCTTGCGCGCTAACACCCGTTCCCGTAAACACGCGATACGTGCGTCTGTCTGCATCAATACTCCCAGGCCCACGAAAATTAAACGCTTCGCGCAAACGCTGAAACGTTTCAACGTTCCAACGTTTCAACGTTCCAACGCATGATACACTAAAAAATACAGCCCGCGACTCAGTCCACGATGCCGCGCCAGAGAACAAGAATGACGGGGGCAGTGAGCACGAATGACAAAGCCACAATGTCGCGTGCGTTGCAGTGTGATCTTTTAGGGAGTACAATCAACATTATCAAATATAACGGTTGAAATGGTACTGGATCAAGCTACTGCTAGGAGGCACGCTATGAAAATCACCAACATCGAATGTTATCCCGTCTGGGCGGGACACCGGAATTTCCTGTTCGTCGTCGTGGATACCGATGAAGGCATCTACGGCGTGGGCGAGACAGGAATCACCGGGCGTGAGTTAGCCGTCATTGGCGCGGTCGAGCATTTCAAGGACATTCTGGTGGGTCAAGACCCGTTCCGCAGCGAGCACATCTGGCAGGTGCTCTTCCGGGCCGGTTTCTTTCCCGCACAGCGCATCCTCACGGCGGCGATGTCCGCCATTGACATCGCGCTGTACGACATCAAGGGCAAGGCGCTCGGTGTACCGGTCTACGAATTGCTGGGCGGCAAGGTGCGTGACAAAGTCGTCTGCTACCCGCACAATCGCGGCCACGCCACCGAGATCGCGCCGCTGGTGGAGTCCTGCCTGGAGACGAAAGCCGAGGGTTGGAAGTTCGTGCGTTTTGGTACACCACAGGACGGCGAGATCTTGGAGCCGCGCCAGGCCACACGCATCGCCATCAAGCAAATGCAGGCCGTGCGCGAAGCCGTCGGCGACGATATCGAGATTTGCTTCGATGTCCACACGCGGCTGGACTTGCCCGAAGCCGTCTGGCTGTGCCAGGAGGTGGAACCGCTGCGCCCGTTCTTCATCGAAGACCCGCTGCGCTGCGAGAACCCCGACTCGTTCAAGACGCTGCGCCCGCGCACAACCTGTCCACTGGCGGCAGGCGAGCAGTTCAGTTCCAAATGGGAATTCCGCCAGCTCATCGAAGAGGAATGGATTGACTACGCCCGCGTAGATTTGTGCATCGTCGGTGGGTTCACCGAGGCGCGGAAGATCGCCGGCTGGTGCGAGACGCACTATATCAAGATGGCAGTCCACAACCCACTCGGTCCAGTTTCCTCAGCGGCGTGCCTGCACTTCAACCTGGCGACATCGAACTTCGGTGTGCAGGAACAGCCGCGCAAGCCCGGCGCGATGCTCACCGATGTCGTCATCGGGCAGGCGGAGTGGGAAGACGGCTACATCCTGGCCCCCGACAAGCCCGGCCTGGGCATTGAATTCGACCGCGAGGCGGCGAAGGAGCACCCGTTCCAAAAGACTGAACTGCCGCATCTGCGACGGCTGGATGGGTCGTTCACGAATTGGTAGGCTCGTTGCTGGATGCTGGAAGCTAGATACTGGATACCTTGTTACCTAAGCTGTGGCCGGTCTCCGACCGCGCCACAGCCGCGCCAGGCGTTGGCAGGCACAGTGAGAGACCGGCCCGAACGGGAAATTGTTCATTTCCAGACCCCAAGAACACGAAAGGACACAGTAGATGACGCAAAGAGCTAAAGTGGCTGTTTTATACACGCGACCGGAGACGGTGTTGGAGGATTATCAACGCCTGTTCGCGTTGGCCGGTGGAGCAGAGGCGCTTGATCACGCCGTCACCACCATCCTCAAGGACAACATCACCTGGCACTTCCCGATGCCGGGCGCCAATACAACGCCCTGGCAGCTCGAAGGGACAATCTTGGCGTTGCGCGGGGCCGGATTCGATGACGTGGTGTGCGTGCAAAACCAGACCGTCGTCACCAACGCCTTCAAAGGCGAGGATCTGAACCGCTACGTCCCCATCTTCCGCCGCTACAATGTCCCGGTGCGCTACAATTTCCGCAAAGAGGATATGACCTGGATTCCCTATCGGCCTCAGGCGAAGATGCTGGCGCTGGATCACATCTACCCGGAGGGCATCCACATCCCGGATTACTTTATCGGCAAAAACATCGTCCACCTGCCCACGGTGAAAACGCACATGTACACGACGACGACCGGCGCGCTGAAGAACGCTTTCGGCGGCCTGCTCAGCAAGTACCGGCACTACACCCACACGTGGATTCACGAGACGCTCGTGGATTTGCTGGCAATCCAGAAGGAAATCCACCCTGGCATTTTTGCTGTGATGGACGGCACGACTGCTGGGGATGGAGCCGGGCCGCGCATGATCCGCCCGGTGGAAAAGAACGTCATCCTGGCGTCGGCGGATCAGGTAGCGATTGACGCCATCGCCGCGACGATGATGGGCTTCGACCCGTTCAGCATCAAGTACATCCGCCTGGCGCACGAACACGGCCTGGGGGTGGGCGATCCGCGTGAGATTGAGCTGGTGGGCGATGACGTCGCCGGAGAGAGATGGGGCTTCAAGGTAGGCTACAACTCCCACAGCTTCCTGGCCTGGTTGGCCTGGTACGGCCCGACGCGGGTGCTGCAAAAGCTGGTGCTGCGCACGCCGCTGGTCATCATCCCCACGCTGATCGGCGAGATCGAGCAGGACTATATGTACTGGCCGCTGAAATACCGGCGCATCGCCGCGCAGTGGCGCGAAAATACAGCGTGGGGGCAGTTGTTCCAGAGCTACCCGCAGAACCATGACCATTGACCATCGCCGGCGCCGTGTTTTCTGGCACTCTGCTTCGCCCGGTATATAATGATCGAAATGCGCGCGCGGTCACGAGACTGCGCGCTAGACTTTGGAGGTTCAACGATGGATAAAGTAAAGAAGATCTTTCTGAGCATTGCCCGTTTCCTCGGCCTGATTCTGCTCATTGACTTAGGGATGTTCGTTGTCGTCAGCATCTCCTGCCTGTTTGGGACACGCTGCACCGGCGCGGCGTGGAGCGAGCGGATGTTCTGGGCGGGGATCATCGCCCTGGTCACCGCGATGCCCGCTGTTTTGGCGATGTTGAACACCAGCCGCGGCTACTTCGACAACCCCTTAACCGCCGGAATGGATTTGCAGGTCGCGGGAACGATCATCAGGGATGGGCGCAAGGGGTTGGACAAACGCACGGCCTATGCGCTCAAAGCTGGCGCAGTCGGGGCTGGGGCGATTGCAATCAGCGCGTTGATTGATATTTTGACGCGATAAGGTCGCTGTGACACGCGAATACACGATGGATTACTACGAAGAACCAGCCAGACGTCTGCCCGCCCGGACATGTGACGTGGTCATTGCCGGCGGCGGCACAGCCGGTGTGGTCGCGGCAATTGCTGCGGCCCGACATGGCACCAAGACAATGCTGATCGAGGCGAAAGGCTATCCCGGGGGGATGGTCGTCGAGGGCGGCACGGCGTTGCACAGTTTCTACAATCTGTGGAAGGCTTTCCCTGGTGTAGAGAAGCGCCAGGTGGTGAAGGGGATCCCCTTCGAGATCGTCGAGCGCGTGGCGCAGGCCGGTGGCGCAACCGGGCATGTGGAGATGCTGGTCGGGTACGATTACGACTCCATCTGCACAGCCATAGACACGGAAATCTACAAGCGCGTGGTCTTTGAGATGCTGCACGAGGCGGGCGTCCATGTGGCCGTGAACACGCTGCTCAGCGGCGCGATTGTGGAGGGTGCGTGGGTCAAGGGCATCATCACCGAGAGTCACGCGGGGCGCGAAGCCGTCTATGCGCAGGCATTCGTGGATTGCACCGGCTACGGCGACCTCGCGGCGCACGCCGGCGCGGACTACAGCGAGCCGAATGATTATCCCGTCGCCAACAGCATCGGCGTCGGCGGCGTGGATGTCGAACAGTACCACACCTTCTTCGCCGCGCACGACGCGGTCAGCCAGTATGCGCGGGGGCAGCGCAGCGGCAAGCCCGATCAAATTGTGCGCACCGACGGCGCAGCGCGCAAGTTGCCGGCCGATTTTGTGGCAGAAGCGCATGCCATCGGCATGTCGTTCGTCACCACCACTGTTCACGACGATTACTTCATGTTCATCAAACTGAACGTGAAGATGCCAGTCAGCCCCACCGACCGGGACGCCGCCGCCGAAGCCGAGCTGGAGCTGCGGAAACGGCAAGCACGCGCCATCGAACTGCTGCGGACCTACATTCCCGGCTGCGAACATGCCTTCATTGCCCGCACCAGCCCCACCCTCTGCATCCGGCGCGGACGGTTGATCACGTGCGACTACGACATCACGCTAGACGACGTACTGGCGGGCCGTCACTTCGCCGACGACGTGCTGGCTTATGGCTTCCACGACAGCGCACCGCGCCTGCAAATTAAGAACGGCGGCACGTATGGCATCCCCTACCGCGCGCTGCTCGTCGCGGGGCTGAATAATCTCTGGGCTGCCGGGATGCTGATCACATCCGATCACGAGGCGCACATGTCCACCCGCAACACCGTCTGCTGTATGGGGCAGGGACAGGCGGCGGGCACGGCGGCGGCGCTGTGCGCGGCCAAAGGTATAGGCGCGCGCGCCCTCCCCTACCCCGATCTACGCCGGGCGCTCGAAACGGACAACGTCTATTTTGAAGAGGGGGAGTAGGGAGTAAAAGGATAATTCTGCGTCTATACTCTTGAACAGGAGCTTACGCTTGGACAAGAAGACTCGTCTGACACACGCTTTTAGCCTGAAGGCCACCGACCGGCCGCCCATCTTGGGTGGTTGGCTGGCGGTACCAGAATATGTGCAAACGTTGACCGGCTGTTCAGAAGATGATTACTGGGCCGATCCCTATCATTGGGGGATCAAGGCAGAACACATTCTCGGCTCCGACGGCGTCATCGGCATCTTCACCCCTATCCATCGCGGTGAGTTCCGCTGCGTGGATGGTCAGGTGATCGAGCGCCGCGCTGCTTACACGATCGAGTCCGTGCTGGCGGAAATCGCGTCGTACCCCGAACCGGAAGAGGAAGCCGCCGCCTTCGACGAGGAAGCCGCCTACGCCCATTACGCGGCAGAACTGCGTCTGCGCCAGGCAGAATGTGGCGACATGCTCTGGTGTCCGGCCGATTGGGCGATCATCCCCAAAGCCTTGTGGTATCACGAGTTCGGCTACGAGGCGGCGCTTTCGACATTGGCGCTGCATCCCGACCGCTATCGCAAGCTCATCCGCCTGGCGGCAGTCCGTGGGCGTCAGCAGGCTACCTTAATCGCGCGCGCCATCCGCGCGGGGCTACACCCACCCGCACTGCTCACCGGCGAGGACATCTGCTCACAACAAGGGCCGCTGGTCTCGCCCAAGTTCTTGCGCCGCGAGTACTTTCCACTGCTGGAATACGTCTGGGAGCCACTGCTCAACGCAGGCGCGAAACTCGTCTGGCACTGCGATGGCAACTACCGTCCGCTGCTGGATGATGTATTGGCGTGTGGCGTCGCGGGTCTACAAGGGTTTCAGCGCGAATGTGGAATGGAGCTTGAATGGATCGTAGAAAAACGCACGCGAGGCGGCGATCCGCTCATCATCTTCGGGCCGCTGTCGGTGACAGAGACGCTGCCCTACGGCACGCCCGACGACGTGCGCGCCGAAGTCCACCGTGCGATGGCGCTCTGCCGCGATAAAGCATTTCTGACATTCTTCACCAGCAACACAATCACGCCTGACATACCGTTGGCGAATATCAAAGTATACTGGCAAACTGTGTTGGAAAGTCACTGGTGATTGACTGGAAAGGAGACTGCGATGCCATCCTGGCTTAAACGTTACCTGCGCTCTCCAATCTTTGAGGACGACGAAGAGAAAAGCCGCGCGGCGCGCGTGCTCAACGCGCTGCAACTGGCTCTCATCACCGTCACGCTTCTGTCGGGTGTGGCGTCGGTGCTGGTCTTCGCCGAGAAATTGGGCAGCCTCGCGGTCGTCGCGGGAATGGCGGCGGTACTGACCATCTCGCGGGTGTTAATGTATCGCGGACACGTGCGCAGCGCCAGCATCCTGATTTTAACGGGGATATGGCTGGTCGTGACCGGGCTGGTGATGTTTGCCGGCGGGATGAACAGCATTGACACCGTGTACTACCTTTCGCTGACCATCATCGGAGGATTGCTCTTGGGCACGCCGGCGATGATCGTCATCGCTGCCATCAGCAGCCTGGCGGGTCTGGCGATGGCGCTGAGCAAACAACTGGGCTACCCGCTGCCGCAACTGTTCCCCGTGCCCCCCGTCGCCGGATGGATCAACTTCAGCTTCAGCCTGTTCCTGATCATCATTACCACAAACATCGCCCTGAACAATCTTTACGGCGCGTTAGCGTTGTCCCGCCGCCGCCTGGAAGAACGCCGCCGGGCAGAGCAGGAACGCGAAAGATTGCTGGTCCGCGTCCAAGAACAGGCGCGCCAGGTGCAACAGGTGATGGACACCGTGCCAGAGGGCGTCTTGCTGCTCAGCGAAGAAGGCCGGGTGTTGTCGGCGAACCGCCTGGGGCAGCAGGACTTGCTCGCGCTGGCTAACATCACCGTCGGCAATGTGCTCACGCAGCTTGGCGGACGTCCATTAGCCGATCTGCTGGCCGCGCCGCCGCGTGGGCTATGGCACGAATTGGAAACGGGAGGGCGCAGCTTTCAGGCGCTCGCGCGCTCCATCAGAAGCGGCGAAAAGTCCGAAGGCTGGGTACTCGTCATCCGCGATGTAACCCAGCAGAAATTGATCGAACAACGCAGCCAACAACAAGAGCGTCTGGCGGCGGTCGGCCAACTGGCGGCCGGCATCGCCCACGACTTCAACAACATTATGGCGGCCATCGTGTTGTATGCCCAAATGTCGCTGCGCGCGGAAGATGTATCGCCCAAGATGCAAGAACGCCTGCACATCATCCACCAACAGGCCCTCCATGCCACCCAGTTGATCCAGCAAATCCTCGATTTTTCCCGCCGCGCCGTCTTGGAACGCCGCCCACTGGACTTGTTACCGCTGCTCAAGGAACAGATCAAACTTCTGCAACGTACACTGCCGGAGAACATCGCCGTCACGTTCAACTACGGCGCGGATGAGTACGCGATCCACGGCTCGCCCACGGCAATACAACAAGTGCTGATGAACCTGGCGGTCAACGCGCGTGACGCTATGCCCAACGGCGGGAAACTGCGTTTTGCGCTCAGCCGCCTCACCCTCACCGCCGCCGACCCGGTCAATGGGATAGAGGCCGGCGAATGGATCGAACTGGCCGTCGCCGATAACGGGACAGGCATCCCCGCCGACGTGCTGCCGCACATCTTCGACCCCTTCTACACGACCAAAGAACCTGGTATGGGGACGGGGTTGGGATTGGCGCAGGTCTACGGGATCGTAGGAATGCACGAAGGGCAGATTCGCGTCACGACCCACCCCGGCGCAGGGACCACCTTCACGCTCTACTTGCCGGCGCTAACCACCACACCGGCGCCGATTGAGGCCGAGACCAGCGAGTGGCTCACCGGACAAGGCGAGACCATTCTCGTCGTCGAGGATAACCCGGCCACCCGGCAAGCCCTGGCGGAAAGCCTGAAAGCCCTCAATTATCAGGTCGTGACCGCCGAAAATGGTCAGCAGGCATTGACTGTGTTGGAAAAACAAGCGGGTGACATCGCCTTGATCCTCAGCGACGTGTTGATGCCCACCCTGGGCGGCATTGACCTGCTGCGCGCGTTGAACGCCGGCGGCTTGACCACGCGCCTGGTGTTGCTCACCGGACATCCACTGACAGAGGAACTGGAAACGCTGCGCGCCGAGGACGCTGGCGGCTTGCTCGCCGATTGGTTGCTCAAGCCGGTCGCGTTGGAAAAGCTCTCCCGCGTCGTGGCGCGCGCTTTATCGGCAAAAAGAGCAACGGTTTGAACGAAAGGAATTCAGCTCAACCAGGAGGACTTATGCGTACACAACTTGCTCTTTATGGCGGCGCGCCTGCCGTCCCACCGGGGACCATCAAGAAATGGCCGCCGATTGACGACGTAGATCGGGACATGGTCCTGGCGTCGCTGCACGGCGACAATCACGCCTTCGGCCCCAACTGCGAGGCGTTTCAGCAGGAGTTCGCCGCGTGGAACGGCAACCGCTACGCGCTGACGACGAACTCCGGCACGGCGGCGCTGCACATGGGCGTCGCCGCGTGCGATTGCGGCGCGGGCGATGAGGTGATCGTCCCGGCGTACTCGTGGTCATCGTCGGTGACATGTGTGTTACAGCACAACGCCATCCCCGTTTTTGTGGATATTGACTTCGACACGATGAACATAGATGTCAACAAAATCGAGGCCGCCATCACGCCAAAAACCAAAGCCATCCTCGTCGTCCACCTGCACGGGCTGATGGTCGAGATAGAGCCGGTGCTGGCGGTGGCGCGCAAGTATGGTCTCAAGGTCATCGAAGACGCCTGTCAGGCGCACGGCGCGGCGTACCAGGGCAAAAAAGCCGGGCTGTGGGGCGATTGCGCCGCGTTCAGCCTCAACCAGAACAAAAACCTGTGCTCCGGCGAGGGTGGGATGTTTGTCACCGACGACGAAGATGTGCTGCACAAGGCGCGGATGCTCTGGTCGTTCGGCGAGACGCGCGCGCCGTCGGAGTCGCGCGATTACCACGTCTACGCGATGGGCTGGATGTACCGCAACAACGACTTGACCGCTGCCTTCGGCCGCGCGCAACTGACGAAACTGAATGGCTATCTGGCGCAGCAGCGCGCCAACGCCCTCCGCCTGACCGAGCAATTGCAGGGCGTCCCCGGCCTGATCTTGCCCGCCGAACCGGCAGGCTTCACGCACAACTGGTACAACTACGTGTTGCGCTTCGATATGGACGCGCTCGGCCACACCGCCGACGCCAGGGACTTCCGCGATAAACTCGTCCAGGCGCTCAACGCCGAGGGTGTGCCCAACCTGGTCTGGCAGCACTTCATCCTCCCAGCGATGACCGTCTTCCAGGCGAAAAATGGCTACGGGCATGGCTGCCCGTGGTCGTGCCCGCACGCGCAGCCGGTGAACTATGCGCTGGAGCAGTACCCGGTCGCGCAACAGCACTGCGACACACACACCTGCATCGTCATGGCCCTGCGCGCCCCCAACGGCGCAGAAGCCGTGGACTTGATGGCCCAGGGCATCCGCAAGGTGATGGAGAACAGCAATCAGCTATAAGCCGTCAGCTTTCAACCAGATTTCTTAATCGGACGCAGATAAACGCGGATGAACGCTGATTTTTTCAATAATCTGCGTGTATCTGCGACAATCAGCGTCCAAGAAAATGTATTGCAATATGGCTGATCGCTGAAAGCTGACTGCTGACCGCTATCAAGGAGAACACAATGACGCTACAAGCCGGTTTTGCCGAGATTGACATCACGCCGCCGCTGGGGACGGAGAAAATTGGCTGGCTCAAAGTCATCGTCAGCGATGAAATTTTATCGCCGCTGATGGCGCGGGTAGCGGTGTTTAGAACGCCGGAGGCGCAAATTGCCTTCGTGCAACTCGACACGCTCTTCATCGCCTGGCCTGACGTGGCGGCGATTCGCGCGGGCGTCGAGCAGGCTTACGGCTTCCCCGGCGCGCACGTGATGGTCGCCGCAACGCACAACCACGCCGGGCCGGCGATCACGCACGCCGGCGACGTGCAGAAGGACGAAGCGTATGCCGCAACGCTTGTCGCCAGGGTCATTGCAGCTTTCGGGCAAGCCTTGCACAACCTTGAGGAGGCCGAAATCGGCTGTGGACACACCTTTGAATGGGAGGTCGCCCACAACCGGCGTGTGGTGATGCGCGATGGCACAGTCCGCACCCACGGCACATTCGATGATCCCCGCGCGCTGTGCCTCGAAGGCCCGATTGATCCTGAAGTTGCCGTTATTGCCGCCCGGAACCGGCATGGCCGGCTGCTGGGCGTCCTGGTCAACTTCGCCTGCCACCCCACCCATCACGGCGGCGATACGGCGATTGACGCCGGGTATCCGGGCGTGCTGGCCGCGCATCTACGGGTGAACGGGTGTCCCATGACGCTTTTTCTGAACGGCGCGTCCGGCAATCTGCACACCGCCAATCCCGCTGACGGCGGACGGGGTAAATCCGCCGAAGAGGTGAGCGAAATCCTGGCCCGCGACGTGCAGCGCGTGTTGGCAACCCTCACGTTTACCGCTGACGTCCGGCTTGGCGTCGCCGCCCGCGTCGCGGCCTTGCCCTATCGCCGCGCAACCGAAGCGGAAATTCACGGGACGGTCAGAGGCGCGCAACGTTTCATTGATCCGGCGATCTATGACCGGGCTATGGCCGATCTGGTGGAAAAAATCGTGCAACGCCAGGGCGTCCATCACGCCGAAATCCAGACGCTCGCCCTGGGCGATTGGGTCATCGTCGCCGCGCCGGGCGAGTATTTTGTCGAGTTTGGTCTACGCATCAAACAAAATGCTTACCCGGTGCATGCGCTGGTGGCGACGTGCGCCAACGGGCGGGTAGGCTACATCCCGACGCGCGAGGCGTTCCAGCGCGGCGGCTACGAAACAACGTTCGGCCCCAGTTCGATGCTGGCGCCGGAGGCCGGCGATATGATTGTCGAAACGGCAACAAGCCTTATCCAATCCTTATACGGAGTACAAAATGACGTCTTCCCCCTGGACCGTTGACCCCAACGATATCAATATCCTGCGCGATTTGTACAAGCGTCAACGCGACGCCGCGCTCGATCCGGTGATGGATGAGCGCCGGCAGTTGTGGACGCGCCACGCTGCCCTCGACAGCGTCCGCCCGATGATTCTGGCCGAAACCGGCGGCGTGTTGGATGAACTGATCCCGCTTGCGACGTTGCGCTGTACGGAACCCTGGGCGCGGCAGATGGAGCGGGAGCTGCGCGAGTTGCTCTTCCGCTACGAACACGTACGCGACGACTTCGTGATCCTGCCGTGGATTCAGTACGGCTGGCGCGTGGCAATCGGCGACTTCGGTGTGCAGACCGAGCTAGTGCGCGGCAACAACGAGGGCAAGCTGGGCAGCTACCACTGGGATCCGCCCATCAAAGACCTGGACAAGGATTTCGACAAGCTGCGCTTTCGCGCGCTCGCCGTAGACCGCGAGGAGACGGCGGCGTGGGCGGCGTTCCTGGAAGAGCACTTCGGCGACATTCTGCCGGTGCGCCTGCGCGCCAACTATTGGTGGACGACCGGCCTGACATGGTCGGCGATCAACCTCATCGGCCTGGAGCCGCTGATGATGGCGATGTACGACAACCCGGCCGGCCTGCACCGGCTGATGGCCTTCCTGCGCGACGAGTGCCTGCACTTCCTGGACTGGTTCGAGCGCGAGGGCCTGCTCACGCTCAACAACGAGAACGATTACGTCGGCTCCGGCAGCCAGGGCTGGACCACTGAGCTTCCCAAAGAAAACCGCAAAGGATTGAACGGATCAAACGGAAAAGAGGACCAAAAATCCGTTTCATCCGTTGAATCCGTTGACAAAGTACGCCTGTGCGACCTGTGGGGCCTGTCCGAATCGCAGGAGACCGTCGGCGTCTCGCCTAAAATGTTCGAGGAATTCATCTTCCCGTACCAACTGCCGGTCATCAGCCGCTTTGGGCTGAGCTACTACGGTTGCTGCGAGCCGATCCACAACCGCTGGCGCATCATCAAGCGCATCCCCAACCTGCGGCGCGTTTCCATTTCGCCGTGGTGCGACCAGGAGAAGATGGCGGCGGAGCTAAACGGCGCCTACATCTTCTGCCGCAAGCCCAATCCCGCACTTATCAGCACCGGGCGCTTCGACGAGGACACAATCCGCGCGGACTTACGAACGACGGTGCGCATTGCGGGCCACGCTCCACTGGAACTGGTGATGAAGGATGTGCATACGCTCAACAACGCGCCGTCGCGCCTGGGCCGCTGGGTGGAACTGGCGCGGGAGGTCTGTGGGGAGGGGAGTGAGGTGTGGGGGAGTGGGGGTGTAGGGATGTGAGGTGTGAGGGTGTGAGGGTGTGAGGTAGGAGCAGGGGATGCGGGATATGGGAGAGAAGCGATATGGATGAACAGATTGAACAACGCAAGCAACGTTGGATTAACTTTTTGGACAATCCCGCCGCCGGGCATGTTTTTCTCATCAACTACGCGCCGGATAATGAGACGCCGCCGCTGCCCTGGCGTGAGCTGAAGCAGGAACGCATCGAATGGGCGTGGCGGCAGTACGAGCGGCACCTGGCGCGGCTGGCGTGGCTGCGCGACGACAGCCTGCCGTATCTCTGCGTGCGCACCGGCACGGAGATCTTCGCCGAGGCGTTTGGCTGTCCGGTGCACTTCCCCAATGACAATATGCCCTTCGCGCTGCCGCTGGTCCATTCGGCGGCGGAGGCCGCGAAGCTGAAGACGCCGGAACTGAGCCGCAGTTCGCTGGCGTATCTGTTCGATATGGCGGATGAGCTGCGCCGCCGCGCCGGGCCAGATGCGCTGCTGCAAATCGTGGATATTCAAAGCCCGATGGACATCGCCGCGCTGATCTGGGACAAAGCCACCTTCTATCCGGCCCTCATCGAAGCGCCGGAAGCCGTCCTGGAACTGGCCGATAAGGTCAAGCAGCTTTTGACGGCTTTCCTGGACGAGTGGTTCACGCGCTACGGGCGGGACTTCATCGCGCACTATCCCACCTACTACATGCCGGTGGGCATCACGCTGTCGGAAGATGAAGTCGGCGCGGTAAGCCGGCGCGTCTTCGACGACCTCTTTTTGCCGGAACTGACCGAACTCTCCGCGTGCTACGGCGGCATCGGCATCCACTGCTGCGCGCACGCCAAACACCAGTGGGGCGGCTTCAAGCGCATCCCCGGCCTGCGCCTGCTGAACCTGAACCAGCCGGACGCCGTGCTGCGTGAATCCTACACCGTTTTCGCCGACGTCCCGCAAATGCCCATCGGCGACGAGGCCGACGCAGCATGGCTACGCCCGGCGCGCTATCCGGCCGGCTCCCGCATCGTCATCCAGGCGACAGCAACCACCTATAACGAGGCACGCGTGCTCGCCGATCAACTCTGGGCCGTGTGCGGGCGCGCGGCAGCAACGTGACCTTCTCCCACCGCGCGATTCTCGCCATCTGCTTCGACTGCGGCGACACGCTGGTGGATGAGGCCACCGAAGTCAAAGATGCGCGAGGTGCAACGCTGCGGGCCGACCTCATCCCTGGTGCAGCGGATGTCGTCCGCGAGTTGAAGCGCCGGGGCTATCCATTGGCGTTGGTCGCCGATGGCCCCACGGCGACTTTCGCCAATGTCCTCACTCAGTACAATCTGTACGACTGCTTCGACGCCTTCGCCATTTCCGAGGAAGTGGGCGTTGAGAAGCCCGATCCGCGCATGTTCGTCCACGCACTGGAGCAACTGGGCATCCACCGGAAGGACTACGGGCGCGTGATGATGGTGGGCAACAACCTGACGCGCGATGTCAAAGGCGCGAACGCGCTCGGGCTCATCAGCGTGTGGCTCGATTGGGCGCCGCGGCGCGCCAAAATACCCGCCGATGCCTCGGAGGTTCCACAGTACACGATCAGAACTCCTACCGCGCTGCTAGATTTGCTGCCATCGCTATGACATCGTTGGGAGGACTTTGTCATCACAGCACCTCCAAAATTGACATTTAGAAGATAATTATTTATAATATATTTATATTTGAGTCAGCGTGTCCTATGATCCAGACCGAAGTTATCTCCACAAACGACAATAAATATGTGGGAACGCCGGTGATTTTTCTAACCTTATCGGTTTGAAATTTCCAGAATGGCGGTATAATAGAAAGCGTTAAGTGTATATTCAAAGAAAAGGGGATGAAGATGAAAAAACTCGTTCGTATTGCCATGGTTGTGATATTAGTAGTCGCGGGTGTGGTGACGACGCCCACACAAACCGTTCGGGCAGAACGCAACATACCGCCGGCGCCGGCGTATGCACCGCCCGACTTTCCGTTGGCCTATCCTGAGATGCGTCTACAGACGCCGTCCGCGTCAAGCTCCCGCTTCGAAACGCCAGCAGCGCCGATAACCGCTACCACAACCTTCATCACAAATCCGACAATTGACATGAAGGTGTTAGTGATCCACGGTAATGGCTATAAAGATGAATTGGGGTTGGAACATCCCTATAATATGATTAAGTCATATCTGGACATTCTCGGCATTCCCTACGACACTGTGGACCTGAGCGCGAGCGAAACCATCACCGAAACAGATTTATGGGACGGCGTTAACCACGGTTTCTACTATGCAATTTTCTTCACCACCAGCAATGACTGGTCGTCAGGATTGCCGGCTGCGACACAGGAAATCGTCGCCGCCTACGAACGTAATTTTGGTGTGCGACAAGTGACGCTATATGCCTATCCCTATCCAGAACAATCCGGGCTGACCGTCTCGTCAACCATCACGCCTGGCATCAACGGACCAGTGACTATGACGTTGACCACGGCGGGTCAATCCGTTTTTTCTTACCTGCGCCCGGATGTCCAGATTGAGATGAACGCATTTACCTATGGGTTCCCGGCAACCGTCGTTAGTGGCGCGGACGTAACGCCGCTTGTCATGGACGATGGGGGCAATGTGGCGATGGCTATCTTCCGCCCCGGCGATGGACGCGAGCATCTGGTATTCACCTGGTCATCGTACTATCGCGCCTTGCCGCCGACCAACATTCACGCGCGTTTGCTGCCTTATGGGATCATCAACTGGGCGACCAAGGGTATCTTCCTGGGAGAGCGCCACGTGTACTTTGTTCCCCAACCGGACGATGTCTTCGCCTGGGGTGATCGCTGGGATATCGAGAACAATGTGATTATTGAAGATCAACAGGAATACCGACTTGTTCCACACGATCTGGATAACATCGTTAATTGGATGGAAAACCTCAGAACGTCGGTTCCCAATGCGGCCGACTTTAAGATAGAGATGCCATTCAACGCTGAGGGTACAAATTACGATGTCCCTACCGGAACCATCACGCCCTCGTTAACGGCCCGCGCCGTAGAGCTGCAAAACGAGTTCGTTTGGCTTAATCACACTTACTCGCACCAGGACTTAACCGGCGCAAGTTATGCCCTGGCCTACCGCGAGATTCTTAGCAATACTGAGAAAGCGCTTGAGCTTGGCTTCACCGACTACACGACGAGAACGTTACTCACCGGGGCCTATTCAGGTCTCAATAACAGCAACGTCACCGTCGCTGCTTACAACCTCGGCGTGCGGTATATGCTGGTCAATGCTTCTGTCGTTCCGACGTACACCAACCCTTCTCCCAACACTGGCATACCGCACCCTCAAAATGCTGGGATTCTCCTCGTCCCGCGCCATGCCAATAACATCTTCTATTTTTCCGTCACCCCAGAAGAGGAAACGGATTATTACAACTACGTTTACACCGACGCGACGCGAACCTACGAACAAATCATTGACGCTATCACCAACCAGTCGCTGGAAAACTTGCTGGACTTTAACATCAATCCAACGATGTTCCACATGAATAACCTCATCGCCTACAACTGGCCGACCTCAACCGATACCATTTTAGGCGACTTTGTGGCTTCGCTCTATGGCAAATACAACACTCTCTACAACACCAACGTCCCCATCCTCAGCCTGCGCACACAAGAAATCGGGCAGAAGATGTGGCAGCGGATGGCGTACAACACCTCCGGCGTCAGCGCGGTGTGGACGTGCGGCGATTCGATCACACTGACCACGACCAACGCCGCGCGTATCCCTGTTACCGGCGTCAATTATGGCAGCGATACGGAAACCTACGCCGGGCAGAACATCTCCTACTTTGCGATGGGCGCGAATGACACGCTATTGATTCCCGGCGCACCGACCTCTATCCCGGCGAAAATCAGCGGCCTGTCGGTGGTTGTGTCGGATACGAATGTGCTGACCTGGAACGCCACCACGCTCGACACCAACGGCGCGGCAGTGCAGGCACTCTTCTATCGCGTCTACCGCAATGGTGTACTGCTCGGCGATAGAATCACGACGACCACCTACACCGATGCCAGCCCGGTCGCCGGCGCCACCTACACCGTCACCGCCATCGGCGATAACTGCTGGAAGCTTGAGTCGGCGGGTGCGAGCGCCACACCCACCGCGCCACTGGCCATTTCGACCAGCACGCTGACCACGACAGTTACCATCACCTGGACAACAACCGTGGAAACCAACACGCTGGGCTTCAACCTCTACCGCGCGGCAGCGCCTGAAGGTCCGTGGACCAGCAAGATCAACACTACGCTCATCCCGGCGCAAGGCAGCGGCGCATACATCGTCACCGACAGCGGCACAGAAGGTGAACGCATCTACTACCGCCTCGAGGAAGTCGAGACAGCAGCCACCGGCAGCGCCACGCTCTGGTACGCGCCGTTCTTCGTTGATATCGGAACGGCTTCTACCCCCTACCGCATCACCGGGCTAACGGTGGATGTCGCCAGCGTGCAAAACGCGCTCGCGTGGAACCCGACCGTCAGCGACACCACTGGCGCGCCACAGAGCGCACTCGTCTACCGCGTGTACCGCAGCCTGGATGCCGACTTCACGCCTGACGCCGGCACGCTGCTCACCGAGACGACAACGACTTCGTATACGGATAACAGCCCGGTCGCCGGCGCGACCTACATCGTCACTGCCATCAACGCCTGGCTGCGTGAATCGGCACCTACGCGCGCTACGCCGACGACGATACTTGACTTTACCGCCAGCGTTCTGGCCGGGACGGTGACGATCACCTGGACGACAGAAGTTGAGACACACACCCTGGGTTTCAATCTGTATATCTCGACGCCTGGCAAGGCGGCATGGACACAGGTGAACGCCGAAACCATTCTCGGCAAGGGAAGCGGTGTGTACGTCTTCACCGATCCCAATGACCGGCGCAATGGGACCTTCTCCTATCGAATTGAGGAAGTTGAGGATGGAGACGTTGGCGGTGCAATACTCTTCTACGCACCAACTTCCGTTTCCATTGGGCCGAACGCCGTAGCGTTGGTGGGTGTACAGGCGCAGGCATCCGTGGGTGCGCTCTTCGTTCCACTCGGCGCGCTCATCTTGTTCATCGGCAGCCAAGCCAAAGCAAGAAAACGGCGGTCCCTCAGATAAGGTGTTAGTCCATGAATATGCGCTTCTGGAATCGGCCTGCGCCGCCGCCGCTGCTCACGTATCCAGAGGAGAATGAGACGCAGGCCCGTCCGCTCACCGTTTGCCTGGTGAACGAAGGCAGCTATCCGCACTATAAGGGCGGGGTAAGTACCTGGTGCGATATGCTCGTGCGCGGGCTGCCAGAAGTCAACTTTGTGCTCATCAGCCTGGTGGCAGATCCGAGCGCACAGCCGGTGTTCGATCTGCCGGATAACGTTGTCGCTCTGATCCCGGTGGCACTGTGGGGCACTGGCGCCGTTTTGGAACTACAGCGTGACCTCAGCCTCGGGCAAGTCCTACGGCGTAAACTAAGCGCGCCACAAAAACTCATCGAAGAGCGGTTTATACCGCTCTTCGGTGAATTTGTGGATGCGCTCTGGACCGATGAGATTGCTCCGCTGCGTCTGGCCTATAATCTGCGGTTTATGGCGGCTTATTTCCAAATCTACGACTATGATACGACCATGCGCTCGCAGATGGTGTGGGACTGTTTCCGCGAACACAGCATCGCCGGTTACCAACGCGGGCAAGGTTCCCTGAGCGCGCCACAACCCGTCTCGCTCTTCAGCATAACGAACGTGATGCGGTTGCTCTATCGCTGGCTCACTGTACTCACCATCACCATCCCCGCAGTTGATGTGGTCCATGCTGCTGCGGCCGGTCTGTGCAGCATGTTCGGGATCGTCGCGTCGCGTAATCCACGCACCGCCTTCCTGCTTACCGAACACGGCGTCTATCTGCGCGAACGCCTGCTCGCGCTGGCCCGCACAGAGGACAGTCATTTTGAGCAGACATTCCAGGCGCGCTTCGCGCAACGCATCACCGAAGCGAGTTACGTCTGCGCCCACAAAATTGCCCCCGGCAGCAACTACAACCATCGCTGGGAGATTCACAATGGCGCGTTGGCAGATGCTATCCAGACGATCTACAACGGTCCGGACCCACAGCAGTTCACCCCGACGACGCAGAACAAGCCAGCGGATGCCCCCCCGTGATCGTCTGGCTAGGGCGGATTGATCCGCTCAAAGACCTGGAGACGCTCATCCGCGCCGCCGCCATCGTCTGCGACGAGCGCCCCGACACGAAGTTCATCCTCTACGGAAAGCCGCCCAAGGGCAACGAATGGTACTACGAGAAATGCCTCGATATGCGCGAGCGGCTCAAGCTCCAGGAAAACGTCATCTTTGCCGGGTTTGCCGCCAGCGCCGCCGCCGCGTACAACGAAGGAGATTTTGTCATCCTTTCCAGCATCTCCGAGGGCTTCCCCTACAGCGTGGTCGAGGCGATGATGTGCGGGCGAACTGTGGTTGGCACGGATGTCGGAGGCGTCAGCGAGGCGTTGGAGGGATGCGGTCTCGTGGTTGAGCCGCGCAATCCCGCCGATATGGCCCGCGCCTGCCTGGAATTGATCCGCGATCCTGAACTGACCCGCGAGTTGGGACGCAAAGCCAAGGAAAAAGCCTTGAACCAGTTCAGTTTACAGCAGTGCAATGCCGGTTACCTGACCACGTACCAGCGATTGGTGACCGACATTCGCCATCGTCACCCGGATTTGTATCCGAAGCAGCACGGGGCGCGGCGAGGTTAGTGTAGCAATGAGCGATCTGGATGCCCTGGCCATTATGGTAGAAGAAGTGACGCGCGCGACCTACGAACCGCCCGACGCACTGGTTGAGGAAGTGCACAAAGCATGCGCTCAGCCGCTTAACATCCTGCAAGTCACCGCACTGTTGGAAAGCGCAGGCGTCACCGACACCATCGCGCGCCGGCGTTACGGCTACACCGATGTATTCGCCCTGGCGGAGAGCATTGCTGGGCGCTTCCAGACGGCGCTGGCGGAACCTGCCCCGCCCCCCGAAGCCAAAGTCGCGCCAGAGGACTGGAAAACGACGTTGATTGACTACGGGCGTGGGCCGATGGGGTTGCTCCCTCTGATCCTGCTGACCGTGCTGATCAACCTCTATCAGAACTTCGGCCAATGGGATAGTTCCCGGATCCTGACACTGAGCATTTCGACCGTAAGCAGTCTCCTGGTGACCGGTGGCTTTGTGCAAATTGCAGCCCGCAAAGGATCAAGCTATCTCAGCCAGGGCTATATCCGCGCCGCAGGACGGGTCATTTTCCAGATTATGGGCTTGTGTCTGGCCGTTGTGCTGTCATCGTCGGCGGCGTTGACATTTTTCGTCCGTGCGATAGGTTTGCTCGCGCGTGAGGATCAGGGCCTGATGCTGACTGCCTACATCACGCTCTCGTGTCTGTGGATGTTTTCCGCGGTACTGGCCCTGCTCAACCTGACGCACTGGTTTGTGATTGCGTTGGGGGTAGGCGTAGCCAGCGCGTACATCGGCATTACGCTACTGCTACACGCTGGACTCCCCTCGCAGATGGTGATGCTGATCGCTACGGTTATCAGCCTGCTCATCACGACCGCGGTGATGGCGATTGTCATCCAACGTACCTTAAAAATACGTGAGGCCGCGTCGCCGGTGGGCGATCACCAAGTCATCCTCGCGCCGCTGCCGCAGCTCTTTGTCAGTTTAGCGCCGTATTTCGCCTATGGCGTGATTTACGTCATCTGTGTATTGGCCGGGCACGTCGGCGGATGGATCGGGCGCTTACCTGCAGGGATAGCGCGCCCGCAAGGGCTGGCTGCCAGTGAATTGGCGCTGACCCTGGCGCTCACCGGCTACATTCTGGTCGGCGGCGTCGCCGAACGCACGATGCGCCGCTTCTGGCAGCGGGTCAACATTTATCAAAAGCAGGTCTTGGCCGATAACCCACGAACCTTTGGGGACACTTTGCGCGACTTTATTAAGAGAGAACGTACACGATTCGTCTGGGCGCTCAGCCTGTGTAGTGCGCTGGTGTTGGTCATTATTGTCGGCGCGGCAAGTGCATCGCCAGACAGAATACTGCTAGGGTTACGGTGGGACCCGGCTACATTGTTCATTTTTGTTACCGGACTTATAGGGTATGGCATACTTGCTTTCGGCGTATTCGACTGTATGTTCATCATCACACTTTCACGCCCGTTATATGCGCTTTCTGCGCTTGGGATAGGGACGCTGGCGACGTTGATGATCAGTATCGTCGCCGGGATCTTGATCTCGTATGCCTATGGCGCTCTGGGAGTACTGTTGGGGAGTTTGATATTTTCAATATTTGCACGGCGCTATTTAACGCGTATAATTAGGTATGCAGATTACTATTATTACGCATCCTTCTGATCTACGCACTCCGTAAGGAATGCTCCATTTGACGCACGAAGCTCAGCAGGTACAGATCAGACTCATAAACAACGAAGAGAAAAACGGGGGGAATAAGAATGAATTGGGAAGGGTATAAATTACTTATTACCGGCGCGAGCGGCTTTATCGGCAGCCATCTCGTCGAAGAAATGGTCCGCCGTGGAGCGCAGGTCAAAGCTTTCGTGCATTACAACTCACGCGGCGACATCGGCCTGTTACGCTACGCCGATCCACAAGTTCTGAGCGAAGTCGAGCTGTACTTCGGCGACCTCAAGGACCCTGACGCGGTGCGAAAAGCGATGGAAGGGACGCGCCTGGTCTTTCACCTGGGCGCACTCATCGGCATCCCCTATTCGTATGTGCATCCTTACGATGTTGTACAAACCAATGTGATGGGGACGCTCAACGTCCTCACCGCTGCTCGCCAACTGGAACTGGAACGGGTAATCCACACTTCCACCAGCGAAGTCTACGGCTCCGCGCGTTACGTCCCTATTGACGAGGCTCACCCGCTACAAGGTCAATCGCCATACAGCGCCAGCAAGATCGGCGCGGATAAACTCGCGGAGAGCTTCCACCTTTCCTTCGGGATGCCCATCACCACCGTGCGACCGTTCAACACCTATGGGCCGCGCCAATCCACACGCGCTGTGATCCCTACCATCATCGTGCAGGCACTCACCCAGGATGTCATTAAACTTGGGAATCTCGACACCACACGTGATTTCACCTACGTCGTGGATACCGCGCGCGGATTTATCGCCGCCGCCGAGACCGAGGCCACCATCGGCGAAGTCTTCAACCTGGGTGTCGGCGAGGAAATCAGCGTCGGCGAACTGGCGAATCTCATCATCAAGATCGTCGGGCGGGATGTGCGCATTGAGTGCGAGAGTGCCCGGATGCGACCGGAAGGCAGTGAGGTCAACCGGCTGCTATCGAACAACAGCAAGGCCAGACAACTCACCGGCTGGGTGCCACAATTCACGTTTGAACAAGGGCTGACCCAAACCATCAAGTGGATATCGCAGCACCTCGATATCTATCAAGCAAAACGCTACGCAATATAACCATCACGAGCGTCCGGTTCTGACTTTGACAACGGCAGAACTGGACGCAGCGTGGAAAAGAGGTGTATGATGAGAGCTGTTATCATGGCAGGAGGACGCGGGACAAGGTTGGCGCCTTACACACGGGTGCTGCCCAAACCTCTCATTCCTTTTGGCGATTATCCGATTCTGGAAGTCATCATCTGTCAATTGCGGAAAGCCGGTTTCACGGACATCACGCTCACGCTTGGCTATCTGTCGCACTTGTTCGTGGCCTATTTTGGCGATGGAGAACGACTGGGCGTTAATATCTCGTATTCCTACGAAGAGACGCCCCTGGGTACAGCCGGACCGCTGACCCTGATTGACGGGCTAGATGAGCCGTTCCTGTTGATGAACGGCGATCTGTTGACTGATCTCGACTTCAGTGATTTGTATCGCTATCACATTAACCATGATGCGATGGTGACGATGGCGCTTTACCCGAAAGAGGTCAACATTGATTTCGGGGTAATTGAGGTGGATGCCAACTCGCGCATCATCGGCAGCCACGAAAAACCGAGTTTCACCTACCTCATCAATATGGGTATCTACATCGTCTCGCCGAAAGCCGTGAAACTCATCCCCTATGGTCGCCCTTACAGTTTTATGGATCTGGTAGAGGACCTGTTGGCGCGCGGCGACAACGTCTACGCCTACCAGTTCAACGGCGTGTGGATGGATTTGGGCCGCGTGGATGATTTAGCGCAGGCGACTGAAAAATACGGATACCTGGCAAGCGCCGCCGAGGAGACCTTCGAGGTCACCCAACAAATTCGCCGCGAGGCGCTAGAGCACCAACTTGAGCGATAGCATGGGCGAACAGCAAGCTGTTGTTCTCGTGACCGGCGCAACCGGTTTTGTTGGGCAGCACTTGATGGCGTGGCTGCTGGCGCAGGGTCACACCGTCGTCGCGCACAGTATCCCCAACGACCCGCTGGCGACGCGGCTGCCCGCCGGTGTGCGCTACGTCGCGTGTGACATCACCGACGGCGATGCGGTGGGTCGTATGGTCGCCGAGATCAACCCCGCCGCGATCTTCCACCTCGCCGGGCTGGTGCAGAACCACGATCTACAGCGGCTGCTCGCTATCAACGTGCTGGGCACGGACGCCGTCCTGCGCGCAGCGCGCAGCCAAGCGACGCCGCCCACAGTGGTCATTCCAGGATCGGCCTCCGAATACGGCGTGCTCCCGCACGGCGACTTCATCACCGAAGCCACTCCCCTGAAACCTATCTCAGCTTACGGCGTCAGCAAAGTCGCGCAAACGTTGACGGGGCTGAGCTATGCGTGGCGTGGGGAAGTCCCGGTGGTGGTCGGCAGAATCTTCAACATCACCGGGCCGGGCGAGCCAGATAAGATGCTCGGCGGGGCGATGGCGAGCCAGATTGCCGCCATCGAAGCCGGCGACAGCCCGCCGGTGTTGCGCGTCGGCAACCTGACCCCCTACCGCGATTACGTGGACATCCGCGACGCGGTGCGCGCCTTGGGCCTGCTGTGGACGCAAGGACAGCCCGGCGCAGTCTACAACATCTGTAGCGGGCAACCGCTGCAAGTTCAGCACGTCGTCAACACGTTGGTTTCGTTGGCGCGGCAGCCTGTCGCCATCGAGCCTGATCCGCAGCGCCAACGCCCCTCCGACATCCCTTTCTGCGCCGGAGACCCGGCCCTCATCCGCGATACAGTGGGGTGGACGCCAGGCTACGACCTGAGCCAGACCTTGCTCGATATGCTCAACGGGTGGCGTGAGGCTTACCGCAAAGCATAAGTTCCCGTGCGCGGGCCGGTCTCCTGACCGCGCCCGCAAGCGCCTGGGCTTGCTGTGGCGCGGTCGGAGACCGACCACAGCTTTACGAGAGCGTGACTTTGCAAGGTTGGCTTAAGGTAGCCAATCCAGAGCATAAGTGCTCACGAACGGCGTGAAACCATACGCCTTAGCTCGTTGCTTGGCCTGCTGTCGCAAAGCGATGTCGTCGGGCGCGGCGTAATCAATCGTTAAAATGGGACGCGGCCCCAGCGCGTGCTGCACAAGCACCGCCATTCGCGCCGTCCACAGCAAGTCACGGCCCGTCCAGGCGACGTAGCGCGAGCCGTCGTGATATGTCGTGAAGGACTCGAAGACCACACCATCCGCCATCGCCGCCACCGTCTCGAGCACGGCGAATCCCCGGTTCACCAAAAGCGTCAGGTCTGGATAGTGCGCGCGGATGCGACGTAAGAGGCATTCGACGCCTGGCAGCAGTTCTGCATACTGCTCCGGGACGTCCACCGTATCGAGAAAAAAGCCCTGGATGCCGCGTTGTAGCAGGTAAGGGATACGCTCTGCGACCACAAACCGTTGCCAATCCTCGGAACGGCAATCAACCAGCACGGTGTTCCAGTGGGGATTGCGCGCATCAGGCAGCGCCCAGGGCGCGGCAGATTCGGACGCCGCAATCTCACTCAGCGAGAGGTAGCCGAGCGGCAACGTCCCGCGCTCACGCAGGTGCAGCATATCCGCCAGGGTGTAGTGTTCGGCCTGGAGGATGACGAGATCGTAATCCGCCAACCGCTCCAGGCGATTGAGGCCGTAGTAACACGCGAAACGCGCAGGTCGTCGCATAGTCATCAGGTAGTCACAAAAATGCTCAGCGCCCCCGTTCCAGGGCGCAAAAAGCGCACACGCCAGGCTACCATAGCCCGTTCCCGAGACGGGAACGGGAGCGTTGCCTTATGCTCAGCGCCCCCGTCCCAGGGCGCAAAAAGCGCACACGCCAGGCTACCATAGCCCGTTCCCGAGACGGGA
>DAOLUH010000002.1:0-61937 GCA_035420085.1 Anaerolineae bacterium | reverse complement strand
ACGGGAGCGTTGCCTTATGCTCAGCGCCCCCGTCCCGGGGGCGCACAAGGCCCACGCCGGGCCATCATAGTGCCAATTCGTGAAGATTCGCGGTGCAATGATGAAACAACGATGTCGAAAGTTAATCACCATTCCAAAGATTACCGGTCGTCATAGGATGGCGGTGAAATTATGGCTGTGGCTCAGCGTCGGAGTGGCAGCCTCGTTGGTCGCTTGCCAGGCGACGTCCACAACGCCATCTCCCACCCCCACGACGGCGACTGCGATGCTTCCCACGCCGACAGCGACCGCCACAGCGGTCACGCCCGTATCGCACACACCGGCCTGGAGCGCAGTCACAAGCTGGGCTTACCAGCTCTCCGGCTACGCGGACGACCGCCTCGACGAAATCGCCGCCTCCCCCTACGATCTCGTCGTCATTGACCTGGCGCGCGACGGTGCAGCCGATTATTTCACACTTGAGGAAATTCGCAATGTCCAGGCAAGTGGCAAGCTGGTGCTGGCCTACTTCGAGATCGGCGCTATCGAAAACTACCGCCCCGAATGGGGCATCACGCCCGACGATCTCAAGCTCGGTCCCGTCGAGGGTTGGCCCGACGAGCAATACGTGCGCTATTGGGATCCGCGCTGGTGGCCCATCGTGCAGGGGCGCGTGGATCGGGCGCTCGCTGCCGGGTTCGACGGCGCGTATATGGATATGATCGTCTCCTACGAGGAAATATCCACCCGTAAGGCCGGGATGGACGTAGACGCGCGCGCACAGGCGATGGTGGAGCTTATCGGCGCCATATCGGCGTATGCTAAAGCGCGCAATCCGGCGTTCAAAATCGTCCCACAAAACGCCCCTGAACTGCACGTCTGGCCCGGATACCTTGAGGCGATGGATGGCCTGGGGATGGAAGACCTCTACTTCATCGCTACCGACGAACCATGCACCGCCGACTGGTGCGCCGAGAACCGCGCAGCGGCGTTGGCGATCAAGGCTGCCGGGAAGCTTGTGCTGACCGTTGATTACGCCATAAAGCCGGAGAATGTCCGCGCCGCGTATGCCCAGGCCCGCGCGGACGGCTTTGTGCCCTACGTCAGCACGGTGGAACTGGATAAGCTGCAACCGTAACCGCGTAGTAGCGACTTCAGTCGCTTCCGCCATAAAAGAAACGACTGAAGTCGTTACTACACGCTTGTGGGGCGAGTTGACAACTCACCCCACAAAACCGGTCATTTTCACAAAAACCACATCACGGCCGTCTGCCGCCGCCGGGACGCATACCGCCGCCGGGCATTCCAAAGCCCCCACCCGTCGCACCGGTGACGATACTGGAGATCGTGAAACTGGTCACCTGACTTCCTGCGGTGTAGGTTCCGCCGGAATAGAGGCCGTCGGTTGCTGCACCGCTCGCGCTGCCGCCGATGTAAAGCGTGTAGGTTTCCCCGTTTGTCAGCTCAGGCGAAGAGAACAGGATAGATTGGTACGCCTTGGTCGGCATGAAGGTGAGGACTTCCGCGCCGCTCGCGGTTGCAATGTGAACTATCGCCCCGGCAGCCTGCTGTGACGTGAGGTTCTGCATCACCGAATACTGCGTGGATGACGCGCTCGGCGCCTGCGCCATCCCTGCGCTGCCCACGGCGACCAGGAAGCCGCCCGTGATGTTGAACGTGCCCAGATAATCCAGCGGGCCGTTGCCGTTGTTGGTGGGACCGTTGACGATCACCGTCCCGGCGGACATCTCGATCGAGCCATTCACGTCAATGCCGTCACCCATTGCGTCCACGTAGATGTACCCACCATTAATATACAGGGGATAGTCACCCGAAAGCGCGAATTGGTTCTGCCCAGGACGCCCGTTGACCGCTGAACCATCGGCGCCGCCCACGGTGTTGATCCCGTCATCGCTGGCGACCACGTGGATCGTCCCGGCGTTGATCGTGATGCTGGCGCTCTCAATGCCCTCATAAGATTGAGTAATGTTCAGCTCGCCGCCGTTGATGGCGAGGGTGGCATCCGCGTGTAGACCGTCGTCGCCGGAGGCCGCAGTGATGACGCCGCCGTTGATGGATAGGCTGCCGTTGGAGTGGAGCGCGTCATCCGCCGAATTGATGGTGATCGTCCCGCCCGTCACAGTCACATCAGCGATGGCCTTGAGGCCCTTGGCGCTCTCGGTAGGCTTGTTCGGGTTGCCTTCCATGCCGGGGCCGCCCCACATCCCCCCACCGCTGACGCTGCTGTTGCCGCTGCCGCCGCCCGTGGTGATGACGATGTCGCCGCCGCTGACCAACAGGCTGGTCTGCGCCTGGATGCCGTCCAGCCCCGCCGTGATGGTGAGCGCCCCACCCTCAATAGAAACGTAGCCCTTTTCCGCATCCTCATCGTTGTTGGATTGCAGCCCATCGCCGCCGGCGTTGACGGTGATGACGCCATCCTTGACAGCGATGGAGTCCCGACCCTTGAGGCCATCGTTCACCGCGTTGACGGTGATGACGCCGCCTGTAATTTTGAGATCGTCCTTGCTGACGATGCCGTTGTTATCGTTTGCGTTGACCGTCAGCGCGCCGTCGCCCTTGATGGTGAGATCGTCGTGGCTGAAGATCGCCGCGTTGAGTTCGTCCGTCTCCGCGTCGGCAAAAACGTAGGCCGTTCCATCGGTGACGTAGTTTTGCGTCCCCTCGGCCAACGTAATGACTACCTTCTCCGCGTTGGCGACGTAAATCGGCGCGCTCGTGGAACACGCAATCTGCACGCCGTTCAGCGTGATCTTGACCGTTTCCTGATCCACCGTGTTGACGACAATCTGGCCGTCGTTCAGCACGCCGCTGATGTTGTACGTTCCGGCAGACGTGATGGTGACAACAGCGCCATCCACCGTCGCGCCGCTGCCACTCACGGTGATCGCGTCGCCTGTCAGGGTAATGGTGGTCTCGCCAGCGGCGCTCGCGTCACCGTCCAGATCGTCGCTGTCATATTCCACCACAACCGGGACAGCCGTGGTCGCCGCAGTAGGCTGCGTCGCAGTCGTGGCGGCGGAGGCCGTCGCGGGTTTGGTCGCCAGTTGCGTGATCGTCACCGCTTCGGTCGAAGCCGCCGTCTCACCAGAGCAACCGGCGAGGGTCAAAATAAGCATTGATGCGAGTAATAGAGCCATTATCTTTTTCATACCAGTTTTCCCCCTTTGGAAATCATTGTCGTTTCACCCTTCACAATAACCAACTGTCCTGAAGACATTCTAAGAAAATCCTGAGAGTCTGCCGAGAATAGGGGACATCCCGGTGAAAAAGTGCGCCTTGTCGCCTTGTCTTTATCTGTACCGGTTCTTAATCAAATCTTAATCAGTTCTTGATACACTGGATTAAAACGTAAAGCGTAAAACGTGATGCGTAAAGCGTAAAACGTAAGGCGCTTCTTACGTTTTACGTTTTACGCTTTATAATTGGGGATGCAGGTATGCTGCAAATAGACGCGGCATTATTTCAGCAAAAACGAATGACGATGGCAAGAACAATTCTGGTGGTGGATGACAAAGCCAGTTTGCGCGCGCTGGTCAAGGATTATCTGACCGAGCAAGGGTTTCGCGTGGTGACGGCGGGGGATGGGCAGCAGGCGCTCTTCGTCGCGCGCGAAGAAAAGCCCGACCTGATTCTGCTCGACATTATGATGCCCAAGCTGGATGGCTACGAGTTCATCCGCATCTTTAGCAAAGAGCAAGATACCCCGATCATCCTGTTGACAGCCAGGCTGGATGAGTCGGACAAAGTCCTGGGGCTGGAACTGGGCGCCGATGACTACATCACCAAGCCCTTCGGGATGCGCGAACTGCTGGCGCGTGTCCGCGCTGTCCTGCGCCGCGCCGGGAAGATGGCGTATGCACCGGACATCCTGCGCGTGGCCGATGTCGTCCTGGACAAAGACCAACGCACGGTGACGGTGGGCGATAAGCCGGTCAAGCTGACGCCGACTGAATTCGAACTGTTGGCCCAGTTGATGACGGAACCGGGACACGTCTTCAGCCGCGCGGCGCTGCTGGAAGCCGTTCAAGGTATCGCCTTTGAGGGCCTCGAACGCTCGATCAACGTCCACATCCGCAACCTGCGCACCAAGATTGAGCCGGACCCCGCCAATCCGCGCTACATCGAAACCGTCTTCGGCGCGGGCTACCGCTTTTGCAGCGAAAGACCCGAACGATGAAGACTGGTCACTCGCTGACGCTCAAGTTGACGGTCATCGTCGTGTGCATCAGCCTGCTCAGCGTGGTGCTCGTGGCGGTATTCACGCGCTACGCCACCGTCTCCGCCTTCGACCGTATGTTGGTGGAGCAAAGTCGCGCCGATTTTATTGCCATCGTTACCGCGTATTACGAGCAAAATCACACGTGGCTGGGCGTCAATGAAGTCCTACGCGAACAAATGCCGGCGCCCGCTGCATTTGTCGGGCTGACTTTGGTAGATCAGAATGGGCATATCGTGATCGCCGATCCCCATTCCAAAGTCGGGCAACCCGTGTCGCCGGCGCAGATGGAAAAGGGAACCGCCATCGAACTGAACGGCGAACGCATCGGCACACTGTTGGAAAACGCGCCCCCGCCGGTGCGCAAACCGGAGGACGAAATTTACCTGGTCCGCACCAACCGCGCGCTCATGATCTCTGCTATAGGCGCCGGCGCGCTGGCGCTGTTCCTCGGCATTCTCGGCTCCCGCACGCTCACCCGTCCCTTGCGCGAGTTGACGGCGGCGACAACGGCGATGGCGCGCGGGGAACTGGAACAGCGCGTCCCCGTGCGCACGAAAGACGAGCTGGGACAGTTGGCGGCTTCGTTCAACCAGATGAGCGCCGACCTGGCGCGCGCGAACACGCTGCGCCGTCAGATGACGGCAGACATCGCCCACGACCTGCGGACCCCGCTGACCGTCATCAAAGGCTACACCGAGGCGCTGCGCGACGGCGACCTCGCGCCCAAACGCGCCACGTTCGAGACGATGTACCAGGAAGCGCAGCACCTCAGCCATTTAATTGACGATTTGCGCCTGTTGTCGCTGGCCGATGCGGGCGAACTGAAGCTCAACCGGCGGCCTACGTCGTCGCGCGAACTGCTCAGCCAGGCGGTGGCGGCCTATCTGCCCCAGGCGCAAGAAGCCGGCGTCGCCCTGACGATGGAGCTTGCTGAGGACTTGCCCGATACGAACGTCGATCCAGAACGTATGGCGCGCGTGCTGGGCAATCTGGTCATCAACGCGCTGCGCTACACCCCTGCGGGCGGACGCATCACGTTGAGCGCGCATCCCCACAAGAATGGCGTGCTGCTGCGCATCCACGATACCGGCAGCGGCATCGCCCCAGAAGACTTGCCCAACATCTTCGAGCGTTTTTACCGCGGCGAAACCTCGCGCTATGCCGACCATGGCGAATCCGGCCTGGGCCTGGCGATTGTCAAATCGCTGGTCGAAGCGCATGGCGGCGTCATCACGGTGACGAGTGCCGTCGGGCAAGGCGCGACATTTGAAGTTGTGTTGCCATAACAGCATCGCACCGTCGCTCGCGCCCCATGCTTGCGGCGAAATAATGAAAACTTGGAAAAATAATCCGGTCATCAATCCCCCACGCTGGTAAACGTCATTCCGAAGCCCCATTCCTCATGAGCAAACACCTTGATAGCATAGAAGGGGCTGAGGAATCTGCTGCGCAGGAGATTCCTTCCTTCACTATGTTCAGGACAAGCGCCTGCATTGCGTTCAGGAAGATTCCTCGGAAGACCTCGGAATGACGATCCTGCGCTGCGTTCAGGACAAGCTACTCCGCTACTCTTAAATCTCCTCAATCTAAACGACATCTTGACCTGTTCTTAACCTTTTCTGAACAAGTAAGCGTTATCCTATGGGTATGAAAACGATAGGAGGTACGCTTATGCAGGTACAAGAGAACACAAGCTCTGTCATCACCGCGATACGGCTGCCCGGCAGTGACGAAACGGCGGCAAGCGTCGCCCGTGAACTTGAACGCTTCACGCCCATCAGCCTGGCAGCGATGGAGAGTGTCGCGCTGTTGAGCCGGATTGACACCAAGTACGTGATGAGTGAAGCACAGTTCAGCCAGGCGCTCTCACGTCTGACCGCGGACTACGCCGTGCTGGAAATCGCAGGACGCAAGCTGCATCGCTACCAGACACTATACTTCGACACGCCGGACTTTGCGCTCTACCGGCAGCATCACAACAGTTGGAGCAACCGGTACAAAGTGCGCGCCAGAGCCTACGTAGATTCAAACCTGAGCTTTCTGGAAGTCAAGCACAAGACGAACAAGAATATCACAGTCAAAAGCCGCTCGCAAACACCGGCGCTGACCATGCAAATGGACGCACGGGCAACGGCCTTCCTCCAAACCTGCTATCCCGATGCGCCCCAAAACCTGGAGCCAGTGCTGTGGAACAATTTCCAACGGATCACCCTGGTGAGCAAACACCGCCCTGAGCGGCTGACACTGGACGTGGGGGTACATTTCTGGCTTGGCTCAATGCACGCGGCATTGCCTAACGTCGTCATCGCGGAAGTAAAGCAAGAAGGCTTCTCCCTGCGATCCGACTTTGTCGGCCAGATGCGGGCATTGGGCGTGCGCGAGATGCGTTTCAGCAAATACTGTATGGGGCTTTCCCTGCTATGTGCTCAAGTGAAGCACAACAATTTCAAGCCGCAGTGGCTGCATATCAACAAGATAATGCGCGAAGGAGATGATCGTGGACGACTTTGTGACCTTTGGCTTTAGTTTTCTCTTGAACGGCGTGGTCGCGCTGTTGATGATCCGCTATATCTATTATCCGGTCAAGCGCGATAAGGACTACGTGCTCACCTTTTTAGTGTTCAACACCCTGGCTTTTCTGATCGCCAGTTTGCTCAACGGCGTTGATTTGAAGGCCGGGTTTGGACTTGGTTTGTTTGCCATCTTTTCCATCCTGCGTTACCGAACCGATCCCATTCCGGTGCGGGAGATGACATATCTCTTCGTGATGATCGGGCTGGCGGTCGTGAACGCGGTTCTGGTCACGCAAGGCAGCTATGCCAGCATGTTCATCGCCAACATCGCCGTGATGCTGGCGCTTTTCCTGGTCGAGCGCGAGTGGGGTTTCCACTACGTCAGCCAGAAGAGCATCACCTATGAGCGCATTGACCTGATCAAGCCGGAGAATTACCAGCTCCTGCTCGCCGACCTGCGCGCGCGCACGGGACTGGACATCACTCGTTGCGAAATCGGCAAGCTGGACTTCCTGCGCGACGTGGTGGAGATCAAAATCTACTACGCCGAACCCCAAGAACAGGTCGTGCTCGTACAATCAGCGCCGGATACGCCGGACTACTCCGGACTTTTCGGACAGGAATTGCAGATTGCGCCGGCCGGGCAACCAGCGCCAAAGCGCCAAGTCGAAAAGAGAAGTGCGTTATGAAACACCGTGTAGTCCTGGGCATCATCGTGTTGGCGCTCCTATGCACTTCATGTCGCCCCCTCATCGTCCCAGCAACATCCGGCGATGAAGTCACGGATACGGACGCGAGAACGCGTCCGGCGCACTGGACCGAAGCTACACACGGCAAATCGGTTGATCCCAACTATGGGATTGTCTTTTCGCAAGATGAAGTGAAGCGGATTGACTTCACCATTGACGCGACCGATTGGCGGGCGCTGCTGGATAATCTGACCGCACTGTACGGGCCATCCGGCGCGCGGGCAGGTGGCCCAGGCGGACACATACCGCCGGGAACAGATAAACCCCCACGCCCCAGCGGTAACCTGCAAGGAGACACTCCGCCTGTGCCCGGCAATCGTCCAGATGCAGGCGGCGACGCGCTGATCGAGAACATGGGCAGCATCGAAAACCCTATCTACGTCCCCGCCACGGTGACATTTGAAGGCAAGACGTGGACCCACGTTGGCCTGCGCTTCAAGGGCAACTCTTCTCTAATGACCTCGTGGGGCAGCGGCATTATGAAACTACCTATCCGCCTGGATTTCGACCAGTTCGAGGAAGACTACCCTGAGATTGAGGACCAACGCTTCTACGGGTTTGAGCAACTGGCCTTTTCCAGCAACTTCAACGACGCTTCGTTCTTGCGCGAGAAAGTCACCGCCGACATTTTCCGCGCGGCCGGCGTGCCGGCCGCGCAGACAGCTTTTTACGCGGTCTATTTAGACTACGGCGAAGCTCCAATCTACTTTGGCCTCTACACGTTGACCGAAATCGTGGAGGATACTCTCATCCAGACACAGTTTGAGGACAATACGGGCAACATCTACAAGCCCGAAGGGCGTGGGGCAAGTTTTGCCGAGGGAACATTCAGCGAAACAGCCTTTGAAAAGCAAAACCACAAAAAAGAAACCGATTGGAGCGACATTCAGGCGTTATTTAACGTGCTGCACGCCGCTACCCGCACCAGCAACCCGGCAGCCTGGCGCAGCGCATTGGAAACCAGCTTTGATGTGAATGGTTTCCTCAACTGGTTGGCTGTCAACGCCGTTATACAAAACTGGGATACGTATGGCGTTATGCCTCACAACTATTATCTTTATCACGATCCCACCACGGACAAACTCATCTGGATTCCCTGGGATAACAACATGGCGTTGAGTTCCAATCAAGGGATGCGGGATGTGCTTTCTCTCAGTATGCATGAGGTTGACGAAAACTGGCCGCTCATCCGTTATCTGCTGGATGATTCCATGTACTATGCACAATACGTAGCCAACGTGGATGCCGTCATCCACGACGCATTTGAGCCAGCCAGAATGGAAACTATATACCGCGAACTGGCCGTTATGATCGAACCTTACGCGCTCGGCGAGAATGAGGAACACACCTTCCTGAAATCAGATGAGGCTTTTCACAGCGCGGTTGAGGAATTGGTTGAACACACATCCGCACGCTATGAAACTGCTGCCGCGTTTGTCGCCAGCCAACAGCCATAACAACACCGAAACCATTGAACAGCCAACAAGAAAAGGCCCCCCTTTACAACCTGCGTAAGGGGGGCTCTGACACAACCAAAGAGTTTTTACCAGTCTTTCAATACCAGGGGTAGATAGATCATGTGAGGTTCCTCAGGGGCTGCCCCTTCGAACTGAAGCTCAAGCCCTCCTACCAGCTCGCCGTCGACGTAACCCTCTACATCAATGGTGGGCACGCTACCGGACGCTTGTTGTACTGCGTAGATGGTTTGCGCTTCGAACATCGCGGCGGATAGCAATGGACACGGAATCAGCACCGTCACCGTGACGACACCGGAACTCCACGGGCCAAGTTCCAGGGTAGGCGTAGGCGTGACGGTGATCTGCCAGTCAGCCGGCACGTTGAACGTGATCAGGCCGACGTCCACCGTGGCAGTGAGCGGCGAATCGTTGTAGATCGTCATCGTGAAGACTCTGGTCTGATTGCACGGCGGGCGCTCGGTCACATCCACGTTGCGCTGGCTGCGCTGCGGCTCGTACACGCCTTCCGGGTCGCTGAGCCAAACCTGGACGCACTGATGCCCCGCTTGTGTCGGTGTCCACGTCACGGTCGCCGTTTGCGTCATCGCCGGGGAAAGGGTCAGCGAGCGCGTGTAAGGCACCATGCCGGTCGTCGTGAAGGGGATGCCCATCCCGAAGTCCGCCCAGCCGAACTTCAGATCCACGGTCATCGTTGTGCCGCTGGTGTTTTGGACGACGGTGCTGACGAGCGAGTCCACGCCCACCTGCGGCGGGTAGGGTTCGATCATGATCTCCGACTCGGCGTAGCCTTTTTCGTGCGGCTTGTGGATGGGCACCGGCGGGCGGTCGAGCTTGCGGAATCCGCCGATGAGTTCACCGTTCACGAAGCCTTCCACATCCACGATGGGATCACCCGTGCCGAGTACGGCATCATCTGGCGGCGTCACGGTGAGCGTGACCGCGACCGTTTGGCCCGGCGCTACGTTCGGTGCCACGTCCTGCGAAAGCGCGACATGCCACCCATCCCTGTGAAGGCGCAGACCCAGACTTACCGTGACCGGCTCCGTGTAAGGCCATCCGCCCACCTGAAACGTCATCGCATGGGGGATGCCCGGTCGCAGCGGCTCGCCCACGTCGATGTTGCGCTGGCTCCAGATCGGCTCGTGGCCCTCCATCTCCAGCGTCACCCGCACGCAGAAATGGCCGCCAAAATTGGGAGGCGTCCAGATGACGTGTCCCTTCGCTGCACCGAACTTCGGCACGAAGACGCGGATCGGATTCGGGGCGATATTCGCCGTGTTGAACGGCAATCCGATGCCAAAGTTGGCGATGCTGAACGTCACCGTCACAAAGCGATCTTGATCGGTGGGATTGAACACATCGACGCTGAGCTTCGTCGGTTGGCCGGCGATCGCCGGATACGGGTCGACGCCGATCTCCGATTCCGCGTAGACCGGGTCTTTGGGCCGGTGAACGGGCACGGGCGGGCGGAAAATCTTGCGGAATCCGCCGATCAACTCACCCTCGACGAAGGCTTCCACGTCCACGATGACGTCGCCATCGGCTGGCAGGTCGGCGGGCGGCGTGACCGTCAGCGTGACGACCCGCGTCTGCCCCGGCAGTACGTTCGGCAACACGTCTTGGGAAAGCTCCAACTGCCAATCCGGCAAGTGCGGAATCATCCCCAGCGTGATCGTCACCGGGCGCTGGTAGGGATTGCCCACGAGGAAAGGCCGCGCGTGTGGTGTATTCGGTTCAAGTGGCTCACCTACATCAATGTTGCGGCGGCTGATGAACGGCTCTCTGTGTCCCGGCGCCACGATAGCGACCTGGATGCACCACAGCCCACCGCGCGGTGGAACCCACATGATCACCGGACGCGCCATACCGAGCGGCGGCACTTCCACGACAACCGGCTCGTGAATGGGCGTGAAGGACAGACCAATGCCGAAGTCGGCGGCGCTGAAGGTCACGGTGACGGTTTGCGGCTCCTCGGTGGGATTGCGGATTTCCATCCCCACCTCGGTCGGCTCGAAGGCGCGCGGCGGATACGGGTGGATGAAGATCTCCGACTCGGCGTAGATAGGATCGCGGGGGCGGTGAATCGGCACCGGCGGACGGAAAATCTTGCGGAATCCACCGATGAGCCGGCCTTCGGCGTAGGCTTCGATGTCCACAATGGGCGTCCGGTCGGGCGGCAACTCTTTGCAGGCACACGTGCCCGCCGACGGGCGGCACCCAGTGGATGCACTCCTTCACGATGCTGTAAGGCGGCAGATGCACCGGACGCATCCCATCGATCGGCGTGAAGGGAATACCGATGCCGAACGCAGCCCACGAGAACTGCACGGCTACGTCTTGCGGATACGGCGTAGGATTGCGCAGTTCGACGCAAATCTCGGTCCGCTCACCGGCGCGCGGCGGATAGGGCCAGATGTGAATCTCGGACTCGGCATAGAAAGGTTCGTGGGGCCTGTGAAGTATCACGGGCGGCCAATCGAGCTTGCGGAAGCCGCCGATGACCTCCCTCCCCACGCGCCCCTCCACGTCGGCGATGACTTCCCGGCTGCCCAGCGGGATACCGGCGGGCGGTGACACGTGCAGGCTTGCTTCGCCGACCTGATTCGCCGCCAACGTCAGCGAAAGCGGAGTGACGAAGGCCTGCCAGCCTGGCATGACGTTTTTCAGCTCAAGATCGACCGTCGTCATCTCCGGGAAAGGCCCCACCTGGAACGCCATTGCATCCTCAGTGCCGGGGATCAGGCGCTCCCAGATGTCGATGTTGCGCTGGCTGACGATCGGCGCCGCCTGATCCTGGTGAATCGTGGCCTGGATGCACCAGTGACCTGTTGCCGGAGGCACCCACATCACACATCCTGTGGCGAACCCGCCCGGCGGCACCGTGACAGGGGTGTCGCCCACAAGTTGAAACGGCACGCCGATCCCGAAGTTGGCGATGCTGAACGCGAGGACGGCGGAGTGGGCTTTCTCAGGATCGAGGTTGATCACCTGCGCGCACACTTCGGTGGGCTGGCCTGCGACCGGCGATACCGGCTGGGCGGTGATTTCCTCCTGCGCATACCAGGGCCAATCGCCCGGCGGGAACGTCACCGAGACTTCCTGCGTCGCCAGCAGGGCCGCAGGTCCACCGTCATCTGGCGCTGGGGAATCCGAAGACATAGCGCCGGATGACGTCTGCGCCGCCGCGAAGGCCGTGAGGAGTAACAAAACAAGGCTCACCGCGACGGCAACGACAGCCATGGCAAAAACGAACCGTTTGCTTCTCATCGTTTCCCTCCTTTTGGACGTGAAGCACCAGCCGTCTTCACAGAACACTGAAGCACATCGCCGTCTGGGGACTGGTCCAGGCCGTGGCCTTGCACTCACAGCCCGTTGAAGCGCAGGAGAGGAACACGCCTTGAATGACGCAGAAGCGCGGTAGCTTTTCCACGGTGAAGAAAACGATAGCACACTCAATCACTTGCGAGGCGACGATTCGAGCTTGCCGGTGAGCGTTCAGCCAAACATTCCGTTCGTTGAATGCTGCGACGAAATGGGCTGACGGAACTACTTCTAGTGTAGCCCCAAAAGGGGGGGGATGTCAAGCAGTTTTTTCACCAAGTAGACGGTAGACAGTAGACGGTAGACAGTAGACGGTAGACAGGGGGAGAAATTCACCCTTGCGAAGGTTTAGGCGAACCGAAGGTTCGCACACCTTCGCAAGGGTGAATAATCACACCAGTGCGCCCGCATCCTGCAACGCCCGGCGAAGCGCCGCCACATCGACATCGCGTGGATTGACGCCGTCACGCACGGCCAGCGCCGCCGCCGTTCCCGCAGCCTCGCCAATCGCCATGCACGTCCCCATCACGCGCGCGCCGGCCATGCCGTCGTGCGTCGCGGAGATGCAGCGCCCGGAGATCAGCAGGTTGTCGATTTTCTGCGGCGTCAGGCAGCGGTAGGGGATGTCGTACCAGTCGCCGTCGGGCGGGTGCAGGGCGTCGATGGAGTGCATCGTCCGGTCGTGCTCGGCGGCCCAGTAGGGGCAGGCTTCCCCGCGCGGGCACTCGATAATGCACATGTGCACGGGATAGGTGTGCCCCAGCGGGCAGTGGATGTCAATGTACCACGAGCCACGCGCCACCGCATCGGGGAACCTGGCGGCATTGAGGACGTCGTCACCGGTGAGCACGTAATCGCCGATGACCTGGCGACTCTCGCGCGGCCCCACCTGCGGCGACGTGGCCTGGATGTAGCAATCCTCGAAACCGGGCTGCGTCTTCAAGAATTCCCACAGCTTCCACACCTGCTCGCGGACGCCCAACTCGGCCTCCGTCAAGACACGGGCGTTCGTGGAGTCGCCGGGCCAGCGCGTCATGTTCGGCGAGAAGTGGGTGAGGTGCATGTCGTTGGTGCCGGTGAAGCCGTTGGTGTAGAAGCGGAAGCAGCCTTGCGCCATCGCGGCGAGCAAGTTCTCGCGCGCGGCGGCCTTCTGCGCCTCGGTGACGTGTGCCACGCCGCCGATATGGATGAACGACCCCATCGACTCGCCCTGCCCGTCGAACGCGCGCCCCTGTACGGTCGGCGCTCCGGCGCGGAAAGCCACGTCCGCGTCGCCGGTCGCGTCGATGAACACCTTGCCCACCACCGCCTGCCGCCCGGACTTGCTCTCGACGATCACCGCCTGGATCACGCCGCCCTCCACGACAACGTCCGTGGCGAAGGTGTGCAGCAGCAGTTCGACATTGGCCTCGCGCACCATCCGGTCGGCCACCACCTTGAACGCCTCGGCGTCGAAGCGCACGCCCCATTCCTGGCAGGCTGCGTCCCACGTGGGCGCGCCGCCGAGCACATGCATCCGCTCGGTCATCTCCTTGAGCAGGCCCTCGACAATCGGCGTGTGGCTGTTCGACGCAGTGTGACCCAGAATCGGCGCGACCAACCCTGCCGTCGCCAGCCCGCCGAGGAAGCCGTAACGTTCGATGAGCAGCACGTGCATACCGCGCCGCGCTGCCGCAATCGCCGCAGGCAGCCCGCCCGGCCCGCCGCCCACCACGATGACATCGGCTGCGGCGATAATGGGAAGTTCACGTTGGGGTTCAACGATTGTTTTTGGCATGTCTCGTTCTCCTTCAGGATAGTCACGTAGTCGTTAGTCTTGTAGTCGGAGCGGCAATTACCGCGTCATTTTCATCCATCATGCTAACACGTATCTGTGCTTTTTCCAAACACGCAGAGAAGCAAGAGGACTCGGCAGGGCAGTATTTTGCGTGTATAAAGACATTCGCCCACTGAAAATCGCTTGACAAAGGGCTGGTATGGCACAAAATGAAAGAAACCATGGTGGTCGCTATCTGGTACGCGGCGGCAAAGTCACCCCTCTGGGCAGCGAATGGCATCCCGAACGGATGATCAACCTGGAATTTCCGGCAGCGGAAAACGTGAGACAATGGTTGGCATCCGCCGAGTATCAAGAAATCGCGCCGCTTCGAGAGCAAGGGGCAGCCACCAAAGCCGTTCTCGTGGAAGGCGTGACAGGCAAAGCGTAAGGGAAACTGTCACTCAAGTAAAAAAGGAGGATCTATATGGCTCTCGATATTCTGCAAATCGAATACTACAACATCATGGTTGAGGATCAAATGACCGGCGCCTCGCAATTGCTCTCTGCCATTGCCGGAGCCGGCGTTGACTTCCACGCTTTTCGAGCGGTTCCCGTGGCGCCGAATCAGATCCGATTCACGCTCTTTGCGAAAGACAGCGCAACGATGACCGCCGGAGCTGAAAAAGCAGGATTGACCCTGGATGGCCCCTACTCCGCCTTGTTGATCAAGGGTGACGAAAAAGCGGGAGCTTTGGCCGGTATCTACGAGAAATTAGCGCAGGCAGGGATTCAAGTGGGCGAGGCGTATGGCATTGCCGACATCAATGCCGGGTATGGCGTCCTCCTCTACCTTGAGCAAGAGGACTGCGGTAAAGCACTGACTGTTTTGTCCTGAACCATACCCGACGGCTACAGTCATAAAGTGTGATACAATGGAAGTAACCGTAGTGAGAGCGACGAAAGTAAAATTAAGCGTAACTCTGGCTTTACGGTGCTAGTTCTGTGAGGAGCGTTTCATTATGGAAGCCTATAAATTCGAAACCATCATCAAGAAAAATGGTGTCATCGAGATACCTGAAATATCCAAATGGGCACAGCAGCGTGTCGAAGTGTTCGTTGTCATCAATTCCACTGACGTGCAAGAGACTAAATCTTCGCTCTCTGTCACTACCTTTCTCAATCGGTGGCGCGGGTTTCTGAAGGGGTATGATCCCGATCAGTTGCGCGCCCAATACTTGCAGGAAAAATACGGATGAATATCCTGCTCGACACCAATATCATCTTGGACATTGTACTGGAACGCCAGCCGTTTTGGGAGTCAGCGGTTCGTCTGCTAGAGGCTGCGGCGCAAGCCAATCTGACGTTATATGTGACCGCCACCACCATCACAGATCTGTACTATATCACCCACAAGGCAAGAGATCGTGCTTCCGCGCGCAACTTCATCATAGACCTCCTGCAATTTATGGAGATTGCCGGTGTAGACAAAACTACGATCATAGAAGCATTACACTCGCAGATAACAGATTTCGAAGACGCCATTCAAGAAAGTGCAGCACAACAAAACACGATTCATGTCATCGTGACCCGCAATGAAAAAGACTTCAAAAACTCGGTAGCAAAAGTATACAATCCGGAATCATTCTTGCAGAGTTTATAGCAATCAGCTTTCAGCAATCAGCGATCAGCTTAATCGAGTATCCAGTTTCAAGCATCCAGTCTCACACCTCACTCAAATCCACCAGCCCGTAGCGTAGGGCCAGGACGGCGGCCTGCGTGCGGTCGGTGACGTCGAGCTTGGCGAGCACGGCGCTCACGTAGTTGCGGACGGTCCCTTCGGAGAGAAAGAGCCTTTTGGCGATGTCGGCGTTGCTCAGGCCACGGGCGAGCAGGCGCAGCACGTCCAACTCGCGCTCGGTGAGCGCGCTGGCGACGGCAGTGTCCGGCGCGGCCGGGCTGGTCTGCGCGATGTGGTCGAAGAGCTTGCCCGCCACCCCCGGATCAACGTGGGTGTGGCCTGCGAAAGTCCCCTTGATCGCCGCGACGAGGTCCTGGCGCGGCGTATCCTTGAGCAGATAGCCATCCGCGCCGCTGCGGATCGCGTCGAAGACCCACTCGTCGGCGTCGTAGGTGGTGAGGACGAGCACGCGCACGCCGGCATACCGGTCTTTGATCTGCCGTGTGGCCTGGATGCCGTTGACGCCCGGCATCTTCAAATCCATCAGCACCACGTCGGGCCGCGCCGTCGGCACGAGATCGACGGCTTCCGCGCCGTCGTGCGCGATGCCTACCACCTCAATATCGGGCGACGTCCCCAGGATCACGCGCAGCCCCTCGGTGACAACGTCCTGGTCGTCGCAGATAAGCACACGGATCATCAAACCTCCATACATAGCTGTCAGCGGTCAGCTTTCAGCTTTTAGCTTCTCTGGCTGAGGGCTGACGGCTGAAAGCTGAGAGCTAATCGCTATCGTCAGTTTCACGGTCGTCCCCTGGCCTGGGGTGCTCTCGACGGTGAGCGTTCCGCCCACCATGTCGGCGCGCTCGCGCATACCGCGCAGGCCGAGGTGCTGTTCGACGTCGGCGGCGGCAAGATCGAAGCCTTGCCCGTCGTCGGAAATGGTGAGCGTGATGACCTCGGCAGTGCTGTCCAGGCGCACCGTCACATGCCGCGCGGCGGCGTGGCGGCTGACGTTTTCCAGCGCCTCTTGCGCGACGCGGTAGAGACATTGCTCTTCCGCCGGGGAGAGGGCCTCCAGGCGCTCCGGAACCTCGACATCGACCGCCATGCCGTTGCGCGCCGCCGCCGATTCGCCCAACGTTCGCAGCGCCAGCGCGATCCCCAAATCCTCCAACGGCGTCGCCCGCAGATCGTGCAGGGCGCGGCGGGTTTCGGTGAGACCGCTGCGCGTCACGGCGAGGGATTGCCCGAGCAGATGCCGCGCTTCCGCCTCATCCGTATCCCATAAGGCATCCACAGCCCCCAGTTGAACCGCCAATGCGCTCAAGGTGTGCGCCAGCGTATCGTGCAACTCGCGCGCCAGGCGATTGCGCTCGCGGCTGGTGGTCAGTTGTTCCAGCGCCGTCGCATAGTTCGTCAGTTTGACGTTGGCCTGCAGCAGCGCCGCCCGCTGCTCGCGCTGCGTGCGCATCAACCGCGTCACCATAAAGCCCACCGCGACAAAAATGGTCATCCGGTTGACCAAAACGCCCATAACTCCCAAAAACATCAACGTATACGGGTTATCGAATGACACAACACCTGAGATGCCATCGACAGGGATGAGCCAGCGGGTCAGGGTAACATCTACGACTGTCGTGCCGATACTGAACAGTAACACGCGGCGGAAATCATACTGCCACGCGACGATGAAAAGCGGGATCAGCAGCGCCGGCAGCAGTTGCCAGGCGCGCAGAACATCGCCCAGACCGACGGGATCGGCCTGCTGGCGCACAACATGCTGGATCAAAATCGGCCCTGCCGAAGCGAGGAAAATGCCGAGCGGCAGATAAGCCCGCCCCAACCATTTTTGCAGCCTCGGCCAGGAGAGATAGCCCAAGAGCAGTACGGCGTCAACCACACTGAAAATCGTCACGGAAGGGCCGAAATGCTGAGCGGCAAAAGGGCCGCCCCCCAAACCTTCCAGACTTGCCAGAGCCGTCAATCCCAAACGGATAGCCGTGAGCAGCCGGAAAACCGGCAGCAGACCGGATTCGATGTGTGCTTTGTGTTCCATGCCTTCATCATAGCACAATTTGCCACACATCACACATGCCGGGGTCACAAACCGGCATGATGCGTGTCATATTCAAACGTGAGAGGAGTCACAGCCAGTTGTCATCGTGGGCACTAGAGGCGGTAGAGCACTTCGGGTATAGTGAAAGACATAAATACCAGACCTGACAGGTTTCAGAAAACCTGTCAGGTCTGACACGAACAAGGAGAAAACAGAATGAAGAAGAAGTGGTGGGCGATCGTACTGGTTCTCATCCTCGCGGGCGCGGGCTACGGGGGATACACGCTCTACCGGCAGACGACGGCGCAGCAGAGCGCGGCAGCAGCAGCGGCAACACTGGAACAAGAGACCGTCGTCGTGAAACGCGGCACGCTGCGCCTGAGCGTGGAGGCAAGCGGCAGCCTCGCCCCTAAACGTGAGTTGGCTGTGGCTTTTGCGAAAAGCGGCAAGGTGACGGAAGTGTTAGTCGAAGTTGGGGACGTGGTCAGAGCCGGGGATGTTCTGGCGCGGCTGGATGACGTCGATGCCCGGCAATCGGTCGCCGACGCCGAGTTACAGGTGCGGCAAGCGGAGATCAGCCTGGCGCTGGCCCAGGTCGAGGCCGAAGCCGGACTCGCGCAGGCCAACCTTGAGGCCGCGCAGGTGGATTATGAACGCACGCTCACCAACGAGGCGCACACCGGAGATCAATTGGCGTCCGCCCGGATCAACCTCAAGCAGGCGCAAGAGGCGCTGGCAGACGCACAAGCGAACTACGACACCGCATGGGACGAAGCCCGTGAATGGGAAACCTACGTCCAGCCCTACAAGACCAAGATTGAGAACGAACGCGACAGCGCAACCCGCAATCTCGAAAAGGCCAAAGATAGCCTGGCTGTGGCGCGAGCGAACTACAACCTCGCCGTCATCGGCATCGACAAGAGCGCGCCCCAGGATGCCGAAATCAAAGTGCTCAATGCACAGATTACACTCGACAAACAGCCGATTCAACTCGAACAGTCGCAGCTTTCGTTGGAACAAGCGCGCTTCAAGCTGGCGACCGCGCAGCGCAGCCTGGAAGAGACTGTGTTGGTTGCCCCTATGGACGGCGTTGTCACTGCGCTGAATGTCCAGACCGGCGAATGGGCCGCGGGGAACCAGGCCGCCGTCGTGTTGAGTGATCTGACAACCCTGGTGGTGGACATCGGGCTGGACGAGAGCGACGTCGCGCACATTGCCCTGGGCCAGGAGGCGCTGGTGACACTGGACGCTTTCGATGACGTAGAACTGACCGGCGCCATCACCGCCATCGCGCCGAAGGCCAACACCCAGGCCGGCGTAGTGCTCTATCCCGTCACCATCACCCTCGACCCGACGGACGTTCCGATACGCGCCGGGATGACGGCAGACGTAGAAATCGTCACCGACAGCGCAGCGGATGTGCTCATCGTACCGCTGAAAGCGATCCGCAGCAACGATGGGCAGAACTTCGTGCAGCGCCAGTTCCGCGCAGGCGAAACAGATCCCACCGGCTTCATCATGACACCGGTTGACTTAGGCATCGTGAGCGACACTTACGCCGAGGTGCGCAGTGGCCTGGCAGAAGGCGACGTGATCAGCATCCCCTCGACTGAGACAAACGCCAATGCCGGCAGCGGGGGTTCCCCAGGGTTTGGTTTCTTCGGCGGTGGGAGGCCCTGACATGTCCCTCATCGCCATTGAGAATTTGACCAAAGTTTACCAGATGGGCAAGGTACAAGTTCATGCCTTGCAAGGCGTCTCGCTTGCCATCGAACAGGGCGAATGGGTCGCCATTATGGGGCCGTCCGGCTCCGGCAAGTCCACGCTGATGCACGTGATTAGCTGCCTGGACACGCCAACATCGGGCGCTTACCACCTCGACGGCACAGACGTGAGCGTGATGAAGGAAAACCAATTGGCCGCCATCCGCAGCCGGAAAATCGGCTTCATCTTCCAGACGTTCAACCTGCTGGCGCGCACCAGCGCGCTCAAACAGGTGATGCTGCCGCTGCAATACAGCCGCAACGGTCAGCGAGTTTCGCCCACCGAGCGCAAGCGACGCGCGAGAGAGGCTTTGGAGATGGTCGGGTTGGGCGACCGCATCAACCATCGGCCCTCGGAGCTTTCCGGCGGACAGCAGCAGCGCGTCGCCATCGCCCGCGCGTTGATCAACAACCCGCCCATCCTTATGGCCGACGAGCCGACCGGCAACCTGGATTCGAAATCAGGCCATGAAGTGCTGGAAATCTTCCATCGCCTGCACACAGACCGTGGGATCACGATCGTCATGGTCACCCACGACGAAGCCATCGGCGCCGAAGCGCAGCGGGTGATACGGCTGTTCGATGGGCAGATAGTTCAATAGTCCAGTAGTCAAATAGTCTTGTAGTCCTGTAGTCGTTGTTTCTCAGACACTCCCTGACTATCCGACTACTTGACTATCCGACTATCCAACTTCAAGGAGTATCTATGTTCACACAACTTGCAGATTTAATGGAAAACGTCCGTGTGGCCCTCGACGGGCTGCTGGCGAACAAACTACGCTCGGCGTTGACGATGCTCGGCGTCATTATCGGTGTGGGAGCCGTCATCGCGCTGATGTCCGTTGGCGCAGGCGCGCAGGCGGCAATCACCGGTCAGATCAGCAGCATCGGCACCAACCTGCTCATCGTGATGCCGGCGAACATGGGACGTGTCGGCGGCGGGAGCAGCACGTCCGGCGGTCTGACGATGGAGGATGTGGCGGCGTTGACGACCCCAGCGGCTGTACCGGACGCCGCGCTCATCGTTCCACAATACAACGTCAACGGGCAAATCATCTACGGCGATACCAACTTCAGCGTCTCAGGTGTCGGGACGACGCCCGATTACATGGCGCTCAACAGTCTGGTGCTGGCCGATGGGGATTTTGTCTCGGCGCGCGACATCGAGAAACGCGCTAAAGTCGTCGTCCTGGGCGCTCAGGTCGCGCATGACCTGTTCGGCGACTTCAATCCGGTAGGGCAGAAGATCAAACTTGCCAACAACGCCGGAACACAAAAGACCGCGCTCACCGTGATCGGTATCTTGGAGGAAAAGGGCGGTTCGATGTTAGCCGACGCCGATAATTCAATCTACGTCCCTATCTCCACCGCGCAGACCAAACTCGCTAACGCGCGCAACGCCCTGGGCAAACTCACCGTGAGCCGCGTCGATGTGATGGCGGCTTCAGAGAGCCAGGTGGACGCGGCTTACAGCCAGATCGAGGCCATCCTCAACGAACGCCACGGCATCGGTCCCCTCGACGACGCCGACTTTAGCATTATGAATCAGGCCGACATGTTAGCGATGGCAACCAGCGTCACCAGCACACTCACGGTTTTCCTGGGCGCGGTCGCGGGGATTTCACTGCTGGTGGGCGGCATCGGCATTATGAACATTATGCTCGTCTCGGTCACAGAGCGCACGCGCGAAATCGGCCTGCGCAAGGCCATCGGCGCGCGCAAGGGTGACGTGCTGTTCCAATTCCTGATGGAAGCGATCATCTTGAGCCTGATTGGCGGTGGGATTGGCATCCTGGTCGGGATGGGGATTGGGCAGTTAGTGAACCTGACCGGGTTGGTCACGTCCGTGGTCACAGTGGAGTCCGTTGTGCTGGCCGTAGGGTTCTCGTTCGCCATCGGGCTGTTCTTCGGCATCTACCCCGCCAACCAGGCTGCGAGCCTGAATCCGATTGAAGCCTTGCGGTATGAATGAAAGGAGCGTAAGTTGGAGGGCTACCGACGCCGCGCAGAGATGCGCGGCAAGCCCAAAAGCAGCGCCGCCGGGCCGGCCAACAGCAGCCACATCGTCACCCGCAAATCGAAACGCTCGGCGATAAGGCCCAGTCCCCAGGGGATCAACGCGCCGACGAGGCCAAACACGTTATCCACCGCCATCGCGGCGCCGCTCTGGCCCGGCATCGCCGAATAAAGCTGCGCCTTGAGGATCGAGTACCATCCCGCGTTGAAGAGGCCCACCAACGCCAGAACCGTCAGTTTCGCCCAAAAGATGGGAAGCAGCAGAAAGGCGACGAACAACGCCAGTTCTACGGCGGCGCTGATGCGCAGATAGCGCAAGCCCGGCACGCGCTCCAGCAGTGGGATGAGCAGCAGGTCGCCGAGCAGCCCTACCCCGGTCCACACTGCCACCGCTGTCGCCGCCTGCGCCGACGTGACGCCGATCACATCCACAAAGTAGAGCGCCAGATAACCGAGCAGCACGTCCAGCATCAGGTCGGAGAATTGCAACAACGTCAGCCAGCGCAACACCGCGCCGCGACGCAATGCGCGCCACGCGCTGGCAAGGGTCGCCTTGAGGCTTGCGCCTTCGCTGCCGGCGCGCCCGTTGTCGAAGCGGAAACGCCACGCGATGACTAACAGTATGAGCGCGAGCGCCGCAAAACCGATGAAGAGCGCGCGCCACGGGCTGACGCGCCAGCCCGTCCCCAGCGCCACCGCCGCACTCAAAACCAACGGCCCCGCCACCACGCCGAGCGACCCGGCGAACGTCCAACGGGCCATATTGTGCTCGTGGCGCGCCGGTTCGACGTCCATCAACGTCGCCTGGGAAAGACTGACAAACGCGCCGGAGGCCGGATAAAAGAGGACGAACGACAGCAAGAGCAGCGCAAAATGTTGGCTGAGGCCCGTGAGCAGCAGCGCCAACGTGAAGCACACCCCGCCGCCGAGAATCAGCGCGCGCCGCTTCCACGCATCGCCAAGGATGCCCAGAAACGGCTCGACGATGCTGCTGACAACGCCCGGCACGCCGAGCAGCATCCCGATCTGCGCGTAAGTCAGCCCTAAATCGTTGCGGATCATCGGCCACGCGGCTTCGCGCGCGCCGTAGACGAACTCATCGAGGAATTCGATGAGCAGCAAGACCAGGACAAACCAGCCGAGACGAGGCCCCAACTGGGGGGAACGTTTGCGTTGTGTCATCAACGCACCGACAGCCTAATCCCGCTCCCGCCACTCAAACTCGAAGTCGCCGATGCGCACCGTGTCGCCCTCCTGGACGCCGGCCTCGCGCAGCGCGTCGAGCACGCCCTCGTGTTCCAGATAATGGTGTAGCCGCAGCAGCGCCTCGTCCCACTGGGTCTGCGTGCGGTAGACGGCGCGCTCAATTTTGCCGCCGTGGACGCGCCAGAAACCCGGCGACTCGCGCACCACCGTGAAGCCGTCGTCTTCCTCCGGCTCAAAGCGAATCGTCGTCGGGGTCGGGGCGTGTAATTCGGGCAGCGGCGCTTCCTGCACCATCTGGTACGCGCGCCACATCAACTGCCGCGTGTTCAACTGCGTCGCTGCCGAAATGCCCATCACATCGCGGTAGCCGCGCGCAGCAAACGCCGCCTGCATTTCCGGGAATAGCTCCTGCACGCCAGGGATGTCCAGCTTGTTGATGACAACAATCTGCGGTTTGTCCATCAAGCCGTGGCCGAACGCGGCCAATTCGGCGTTGATCGTCTCAAAATCGGCCAGGGGATCAAGCGCCGAACCATCCAGCAGGTGGATGAGCACGCGCGTGCGCTCGATGTGGCGCAAAAATTCGTGGCCCAGCCCCTTGCCCTCGCTCGCACCCTCAATCAAGCCCGGCAAATCTGCCAGCACGAAGGTCTCATCCAGGCTCATAGCAACGACGCCCAGATTAGGCTGAAGCGTGGTGAAAGGATAATCGCCGATTTCTGGTTTGGCGGCAGTGGTGACGGAGAGCAGCGTGGATTTCCCGGCATTGGGCATCCCCACCAGGCCAACATCGGCGAGCAGCTTGAGTTCCAGGCGCAAGGTACGTTCCTCGCCAGGGTCGCCGTTTTCGGCGATGCGGGGCGCCTGGTTTGTCGGCGAGGCAAAGCGGATGTTGCCCCGTCCACCGCGCCCGCCCTGGGCGACGACCGCGCGCTGACCCACGGCGATGAGGTCAGCCAGAACCGCGCCTGTTTGCGCATCCAGGACGACCGTGCCCGGCGGAACCTCAAGCACCAAATCCGCCCCGGCAGCTCCATACCGATCCTTGTTGCGGCCCGGTTCACCGTTGGCCGCCACGAATTCCTTCTTATGCGAAAAATGGTAGAGCGTGTTGAGATGGTGGTTCACGCTGAGGACGATATCGCCGCCCTTACCGCCATCCCCACCCGAAGGGCCGCCGAAAGGGATATACTTTTCGCGGCGGAAATACACACCGCCCTTGCCGCCGTGCCCGGCAACCACATGGATTTCAACTTGATCGTAAAACATAACTTCTCGCTTTTGTGAATCCTTAAAGAAACCCGGTTTTTGACAAAAACCGGGTTTCTTCGCTGAACAACTGCTAGAGCCAGGTTCTTAGCGCGTCCCTAAAACCGCGTGCAGCGTTTCACACGCCGGGCAACCGCCGCCGGGCCGGATAATCGCGTACCCGTCCTGGGGATCGTAGCCATAGCGGACAAAGTCAATGTTCCAGACAATGATGCAGCGCACCATCCCGGTTCCGCTGCCCAACTGGACAGCTTCGGCGAGCCACGCAGCCTGTTGCGCGTTGTTCGTACCGCGCGCCCAGGCGAATTGATCGGAGAACGTCGGCACGCCTTCCTGCGAAGCATAGCCCATTTCGGTGTAGAACAGCTTGCGCGCCCCGCGGAAGATGTTGTAGTACAGCTCCGTCTGCGGCAGGAAGAACCACGAGTGGTGCGTGCTGTTCGGGTCAGCGGGGTGTCCGCTGCGCGCCGAAGGCGACGTAGCCCCAGAGTTGTGGTGCGCGCCGATGTAGTCCATACAGTTGGCGGCCCCGGCGTTGTACAGCCCCTCCATCCACGGTTTGTCGTCGCAGCCGTTCGGCCCGCACCCGCCAAACCAACCAGTCGGCGCGGGCGCGGCGCTGATGACCGCCGTACCCCGGTTCGCCGCCTTGATCGCGTTGTAGGACTTGCACAACAAGTTAGTGTACGCCTGCGGGCTGATCTGCCCGATTTGCCACTCGCGGTCAATGTTCGGCTCGTTCCAGACTTCAATCGCGTCCGCGCCCGCCGCCGCCAGCCCAGCCACCCAGGCGGCGAACTTATCCTCGAAGCCTGCTTGCGTTACCATACTAGGCCCGCCCAACGCACTCAACTGAATCTTGAAGCCGTTGGCGTGGGCGATATTGATGACAGTGTTCGCGCCTTCGCCATATTGGACCTGCACCTTCGCCCAATTCATCCCGGCATAGTGCATCGTGTCCTTATAGGGCAGACCGATATCCCGCACGTGCCCGCCCAACTCAAAACCGCCAGACGACACAGGTGCAACGATAGGTGTGACCGGAGCAGGGGTTGCCGCCTGTTCACCCACCTGGATCACCAGGTAAATTTTGCCGCCCTCAATCGCCTTATCGCCGGCCTGAATCTGCCAGTTCCCCCGGTACGTGCCATCGGCGTTGGGCGCGACCATATCCACGCTGATATCTACATTCGCGCCGGCCTTGACTTCACCGATCTCGACCTTCGCCACGTCGGTCATTTTATCGCCGGAGACGAAGACCAGCGCCGTGTCCTTGGGCCAATCCACGCTGCCGGAGTTGCGCATCCGCCAGGTCTTGGTGAACTTTTCTTCTTTCTGGAAGCGGGTGTTATCCGGGACCGTCACATCGGCGACGAAACCGGCTTTCAAGCCTGCGGCGGGGGTCTCAGCAGGCGTCGCCGTTGTAGCTGTCGTTCCAGCTTCCGTCGTTGGCGTCGCGGCGACGGTTGTCGTGATGGCCGGCGCGGGCGCAGCGACCAGCACCGCCAGCGACCCTTTGTCCAGCCCGGCGACATTCGCCGCAATGGTATACGTGCCGGTGACAGCCGGCGCAGTCCAGGCGAACTGCGGTTGCGTCAACGGTGTAGAAGACTTGGAAGCCTGCCCCTCAGGGCCGGTCACTTGCCACACAATGTCCGGCAGTGCAGCCACCGTAGCAGCCGCCTGCGTCTTGTAGGCTGCCACAGCATCAACGATGCCGGGCAAGTTTCCCGCGTTCGCCAGATCGCGCAACACTGCCCCGCCCAGGTGATAGCGCGAGATCAAGTCAAGGCGCGCACGCAACCACTGCGGCGTCCCCAACCACTGCGAGGTCTCGCCCATCACCAGACGGGTCGCACCTGTGGCAACATCCGTCTCAACCGTGGAAATCGCTCCCAGTTTAAAGCTCAACGCGGTTCCCGGCGCGACGCTCTCGGTAAGCGGCGTCACAGCCTGCACACTGCCGATAGGCGCGAGGATAGCATCCAACGCAAGAGTCTTTTGACCATCGGTGCTGAGGGTAGTGTACACAGGCAGCAGTTTATGCCGGTTAACCTGCGTGACAGCCCAGACGATCATTTGCTCGGCCAGGCCGCCCGGCGCGTAAGCGGATGGCGACAATGGCATCACGACACGCAATTGGTCGGCAGCAGCGCCCAAAGCTGCCCAATCGTATCCACCAGTATCCCAGGAGCCATCAGCGGCGCGCTGTGGCGCATCCACGACTACGGCTAACCATAGGCCGTTCTGCTGCAAGGTTTTTGCCAATTCGGCCACAAAAGCGGAATAGGCATCCCGGTCTGCCACCGGTAACGTCCGATAATCGAGAACCAACCCGCTGTACCCGCCGCTTTGCGCCACACCCAGCAGGTTTTGCGCGTGTGCAGTACGGTCTTTGGCATTGTTCAACATATCGCCGACCAGCGCCCAGTTGGGATCGCGGCCCGGCACCCAGTTGCGGACAATCGGAACCAGGGCCAGTCCGCCACCCTGCGCCGCCGCGGGTAACTGCGTGGCGTCGCCGGTCACGCCGCCCATCGTCCCAATCAGGATTCCAGGCACGTTCACTTCGGTCAAGACAGTTTCAGGCGCAGGGTTCAACGCGACGGGGAACGGGAAAGTCTCCGCCTCGGTCGCAAGCTTCTGTTGCGCCATGCCCGTCTGCATCACCATCACAGAAGCGGGCAACGTCTTGACATCCGCCGTTAAAATTTCAGCCGTGCGATCCAGGCGCGTGGGCAGCCAGCGCCAGGCGTCGCCATCCCAGGCATAGAGATCGAGCGTTTCCCAGGGTTCGGCTGCGTTGGGGATGACCACCTCAAGTCGCGCCGGGCCAGAAACGTCCTTGCTGCGCAGCGCGATTTTATAGTAGGGGCTTTTCGGTGTCAGGTACGCGGGTAAGGTATTGAGCGCCGGGAGCACATCCTCCGACAACGACCCGGCTACAAAATCAGCCTGGGGAACAGAATCGAGTTTGACACGCACTTTGCGCTCAACCGGTTCAAGCAACCTGACCTTAAGCCCGTCAGGGTGTTCAAGGGTAAGATTCGTAGCATCGAGCGTCGTATAGCCGCCTTCAAATGCGCCTCCCAATTGAGCTAACGACAGCTTGGGGATGAGCAAAGCCACAATCACAATGAGAAGCACAGCCGCCAGTCCGCCAAGCAACCAGCGCCGTCCACGGAAGAAAGCGCCCACGTTGGCCAAAAGAGCACTGATTTTCTCTCCCAGAGAGGGTTTCGATGCTTCGAGTTCTGCGATGCTCACCACGGATGAAGACGCGCCGCTCATGCCGGGCGTTTCTATATCCACATACGTTTCACCCTCGAACGGCATTTCCACCGCCATAGCCTCGGTCGGCGCAGCATCCACCCGCACAGCGACGCCCGGTTCAACGATCTCCGGCGTCAGAATCGGTTGCGATTCCGCAGGCGCGGCTTCAGGCTTCAACTGCGATTCGATGACCTCATTTGGCTGATTTTCATCACTCATGTCAACCTCCACAATGGGAACTACCCCCATTCTCCTCATCTGATGGGGATTGGTGTTCATTCTATCACAGGGTATCGGATTGGCAAGGTCTTTTTGCTTTGACTTTTCCCTCAAAACATTGCATAATAAGTATAGATGAGGAATTCGTGTGTACTTTTAGGATATAGTAATCCGTTCGTCCAAAATACTACCGCCCTCAGTAGAAATACCCATTTTAAGGAGGGGAATTGTGTCTGAGATCGCTTTGCATCAATATGAGAATGAGATCAATCACCTCATAGAAGAAGCCCGCTATGTGGAAGCGTTGGCCCATGCACGTCACATTCTACGCCAACACCCGCGCTATATCGGCGCGTACTATCTGCTAGGTAAAACTATGTTGGAAGCGGATCAGCCAGACCTGGCGATTGATATGTTCCACCGCGCTCTCAATGCCGACCCAGAGCATCTTATGGCGCGCATCGGCCTGACCCTTGCGCATCAACGCCTGAACAACCTGAACGCCGCGATTTGGAACCTGGAACGCGCCGTCGAACTCAATCCCGGCAACCAGGACCTGGTGGATGAGTTACGCCAACTTTACGGGCGGCGCGATGGCATAGAACCCGAACGCATCCCGCTCAATCGCGCCGGTCTGGCGCGACTCTACATGCGCGGGAACCGCCCAGGGCGCGCCGTCGAGGAATTGCGCGCGCTCCTTACCGCGCAGCCCGCCCGCAGTGACTTGCGCCTGGGATTGGCGGAGGCATATTGGCGTGACGATCAAATTGTCCAGGCGGCGGATACATGTCAACTCCTCCTGGACGAGATGCCTTACTGCTTGAAAGCGAATCTGCTGTTAGGTACGCTGTGGGTGGATAGCGGTCAGGAAGAGGGGCAAGTTTACCTCAAACGCGCCCAGGAAATTGATCTGGAGAACACACTGGCGAATGAGATGTTTGGTTCCGCTTCGCCGTTGAAGCCTAAAGACGTCACATTGGAGCGCCTGGTGTATCAACCCGGCGCGATCGGCATTGACGAGCAAGCGAAATGGTTCAAGAGGCTCGAATCTACCTCCGTGACGGTAGGCGTGTCTGAAATGGCGCCCGAAATGGGCGGCCCCGGCGCCCGGCTGGTTGACATCACCGCCGGACTTGAGGCGCAAATCGAGATCCCGGACTGGCTCCGTGAGTTAGATACCGAAGCGGAAGGCGGATTAAGCTGGATGGCAAACGTTGGCGCGCCAACCAGCGCGCCAGCAAGACCCAGCGAAGCGGGTGTGCCCGACTGGCTGCGGGCAGACGAAGTGACAGCAGCAGCGGCTGGCGAGGCCATACCCGATTGGTTAACTTCGCTCGCGCCAGAAGAAACAGGCCCCGCAGTTGAGGAGACGGCAGCCGAGGTCGAAACGCTGCCAGATTGGCTCGGCGAGTTGGAACCCGAAGCCCCAACTTCAGAAGCTGAAGCTTCGCTGGATTGGCTACAGGCTCTCAAACCTGCCGGCGAAGCCGAAGTCGCCGAAATTCCTATGCCGGAAGAGGGAATACCCGACTGGCTGCGCGAACTCAAACAGCCCGGCACTCCGCTCGAAGCCGAGACCGAGCCGACGGCAGAAGCGCCCGATTGGCTGCAAAGCCTGCAACCCCCCACGCCAGCCGCAGAAGTCAGCGAACCGGAAGAGGAAGAAATCCCCGAATGGCTTAGAACGATCACCGGAGCCGGGGAAACCGCCGAGCCTCTCGTCGCCACAGAAGAAGGAGAATTGCCTGATTGGCTCACATCCTTCCAGCTCGAAGAAGGCGGCGAGGCCGTTGAAATCGCCGAGGAACAGCCCGCCTGGTCCGGCGAACAGCAACCAGCCGCAGAAGAACCGCTGCCAGACTGGCTCACAGCATTTCAGCCCGCAGAAGCGCAGGAACGGGTACAAGAGATTCCCACAGCAGAAGAAATCCCTACCTGGCTCACCGAACTCAAACCGGCAGTGGAAGCTGCGCCAGAAGCCGAACCCGTCGAAGCAGACTTGCTCGCGTGGTTAGGCGATATCGAAACCGAGGCGGAAGCGCCGGCCGCCGAAGAAGCGGCGCTGCCCGAATGGCTGACGTTCGAGGAAGAAGCAGCGCCCACCGAAGAAGCAGAGCTGCCCGAATGGCTGACGTTCGAGGAAAAAGCAGCGCCCGCCGAAGAAGCTGCGTTGCTTGTCGAAGAAGCGCCCGCCGCCGAAAGCTTCTTCGGCTGGGAGACATTTGGTGAAGAAGCCGTGGAAGTCGAAGCGCCGCCCGCCGCAGTAGAAGGCGTCCTGGATTGGGAACACCTGGCCGAACAGGTCGAAGCAGGCGTCGTCGAAGCGCCCACCGCCGAAGGCGAATTCCTCTCCGGCGATGATGCCCTCGCGTGGCTCGAAAGCCTCGCCGCGGGCAAAGAGGAGGAACTCCGCGCGCAGGCCGAAGCGGAAACCCAGGCGCGCGTCGCCGAAATCCTCGGTCGCAAAGTCGAAGCGGAGCCGCAGCGCGTGGAACCCGAACCCCTGGTCGAGGAAGCCGCCGCCCTTGCCGCCGAGGAAGGATTCTTCGGCTGGGAAACGTTTGGTGAAGCGGCTACCGAACCCGAAGCACCATCTGTCGAAGCGCCGCCTGCCGCAGTAGAAGGCATCCTGGATTGGGAGCGCCTGGCCGAACAGGTCGAAGCAGGCGTCGTCGAAACACCTACGGCTGAAGGCGATCTCCTCTCCGGCGATGACGCGCTCGCGTGGCTCGAAAGCCTCGCCGCGGGCAAAGAGGAGGAACTTCGCGCCCAGGCCGAAGCGGAAACCCAGGCGCGCGTCGCCGAAATCCTCGGTCGCAAAGTCGAAGCGGAGCCGCAGCGCGTGGAACCCGAACCCCTGGTCGAGGAAGCCGCCGCCCCTGCCGCCGAAGACCTTTTCGGATGGGAGGCGCTTGCGGAAGAAACAGCCGCAGGCGAAGAACTGATCGAAGAAGCGCCCCTGGCCAAGGAAGAAGGGCTGCTGGATTGGGAAAGCCTGGCCGAAGAACTTGAGGAAGGCGTCACAGAAGCACCGGCTGCCGAAGGCGACTTCCTCTCCGGCGATGAAGCCCTCACGTGGCTCGAAAGCCTCGCTGCGGGCGCGGGAGAGGAACTCCCCATCCCGGCTGAAATTGAGTTCCTGGACCAGAAAGTCGAACCCGAGCCGCAGATCGTGGAGGTAAAATCTGCCACCGAAGAAGCAGCGGCGGCGGAAGGTTTCTTCGGTTGGGAAGCATTTGGGGAAGAGATCGCCGAAGTCGAAACGCCGGCCGCAGCGCCGCTTGCTGAAGAATCCCCGAGGCTGGACTGGGAGGGCCTGGCCGAACAGGTCGAAGAAATCGCCGTCGAAGCGCCCACCGCCGAAGGCGACTTCCTCTCTGGGGATGACGCGCTCGCGTGGCTCGAAAGCCTCGCCGCCGGCAAAGAAGAGGAACTTCGCGCGCAGGCTGAAGTCGAAGCGCAGGCGCGTGTCGCCGAGATCCTCGGCCGGAAGCCCGAATATAAACGCGCTGAACCGGAACCCGCTGTCAAAGAACCCGCGCCGGTCATCAGCCCTGCCGAGACCCCCATCCCTGCCGCCGCGGGCGACTTCCTTTCCGGCGATGATGCGCTGGCGTGGCTTGGAAGCCTGGCAGCAGGCAAGGAAGAGGAACTCCGCGCCCAGGCCGAGGTCGAGTCGCAAGCGCGCGTCGCCGAAATCCTGGGCCGCAAGCCCGCGCTTAAGCCTGCGCCGGAACCCCAGATCGTAGAGCCAGAACCCGTCGTCGAGGAAGTGCCCATTAAAGAGACCATGCCTACCGCTGAAGGCGATCTGCTTTCCGGTGAAGATGCGCTTTCGTGGCTGCAAAGTCTCGCGGCAGGCAAGGAAGAGGAACTCCGCGCCCAGGCTGAAGCTGAAACCCAGGCTCGCGTTGCCGAAATCCTGGGCCGCAAGGCCGAACCCAAGCCTGAGCCGCAAGCCGCAGCACCCGAACCGCAGGTCGTCGCGCCGGAACCCGTCGTTGAAGAATTGCCGGTCGAGGAAGCCGTTCCCACCGCCGAAGGCGATTTACTTCCCGGCACGGCAGCGCTCACATGGCTGGAAAATCTTGTCGCGGGCAAAGAAGAAGAACTCCGCGCCCAGGCTGAAGCCGAAGCGCAAGCCCGCGTCGCCGAAATTCTGGGGCGCAAGGCCGAACCCGAACCGCAGGTTGTGGAGCCGGAACCCGAAATTCCTACCATGCAACCCGCGCGCGAACCACTGGCTGAGGTCGTGCAGCCAGAGCTTGCCGCTGGTGATCTCAACGCGATGCGCGATGCCGTCCTGCAGAACGAGTTTGATTACGCAAGCCGGTTGGCCCTGGCCCGCGAGTTGTGGAAAGCTGGCGAGACTGAAGAAGCGCTGACCCACTATGCCTACCTCGTCCAGGCGCAAGCTGAGATGCGGGATGTGATAGCAGACCTCCGGCAAGCTGCCGAAGAACGCCCACAACAGGCTGCTATCCTGCAAACACTCGGCGACGCCTATATGGCCGAAGGATTGGTGGACCAGGCGCTGGAATTCTACAACCGGGCGATGGAGTTATTGTAACCCTATCCTTACCACCATAGGGCGCACACATGGATGTGCGCCCTTTGCTTTATCCGAAGGAGAATATGTTTCAGGAGAACCCAAGTTGATCGTTGGAAAACCTTGGTTATAATACACGCTGTAACATCATCCATACCCATACGCAAAGGAAAAATACATGACAGTCAACACCGAATTGATCAAAAGCATCGCTGCCATCACCCCGGCGTGTGATGAGTTTGCCATCGTACAACCGGTCGAGATTGGCCGGGAAAAGTGGCGCAATGAACTGCTGCTGTTCGTGAAGCCCGAAATTTTTATGGTCGAGGGCAGCGATTATGTGGAAGCCGCCCTCAACCTCGTCTTCGCCAGGCTAGAAGAATTCAACGCGCACGTCAGCGGCGTGGCCGTCGTGGGCGGAAAAGTGTTGGAGGAAGCCGAAATCATGAACCGCCATTACGGCTACATCAACCGCCTGTCGCGCTTTGCCTCGACGATGGTGGACGCGGGAGATCGTCAAAAGATCGCCGCTGCGCTCGGCGTAGCTTCCATTGACGAATTCCCTATCCTGGGCGGGCACGAGTATCTCAAGGCCTACCCCAACGAGAATTGCTTCGACCTGGATACGCTGTGGTTCACGAAGAAGTCGCTCAAGATCAGGAGCGGATTCTACGTCCAGCTTTACGAGAAGGATGGCAAGGGTTTCATCCTGGTCAACGGGTTCCATCCCGCGCAGTTGATGCACTTCACCGACCCCACCCACCGCATCGTCCTGGTGCTGATCCATGCAGATACGCCCTGGGCCACGTTGCGCAACGAGATGGTCGGCGCCACCTTCCCCGAAAAGGCCATCCCCCACTCCATCCGTGGCACGCTCTACGCCCACGCCAACGACTACGGGTTAGGGACGGTCAGCATTGCCAACAACGGCGTTCATCTCTCCGCCGGGCCATTCGAGGGGCTGTTTGAGATCAACAACTTCTTCGGCAAAATCCTGAACCTCAATCTGGCGAAACAGCCGCCGCTGCTTCTGAAGAAGATGCTTGCGGCAGGGTTTACACTGGCGGACGCGCTCAAGGCGCTGGAGAATCCTATCGTCAGCGAAACGCCCAAGCCTACCGACCTCTTCACGGCGACGGAGGATATGGAAAGCGACGACGCTGTCGCGCTCTGGAGACAGGCCGCCAACTGACGCCGGAGCGCACGACCGCGCCGTCTCACGACGGCGCGGTCTCGTATTTATGACGGTCAGTAGGCTGCGCGACTAGCCGAATTTGTACGCCACGCCAAACCCGCCGCGCGGCAATGTCCACTCGATGTTCTTGTACGGACATCCCACCCGGCAACTGCCACATTCGACGCACGCCTGGTACGCCACCTGGATTTTGCCGTCGTGGGCCAGCGAGTAAACGCCCACCGGACAGAAATCAATACAGGGCTTGTGTTCACAGCGCGCGCATACCGCGTGATCCTTGATCTTGAGATGGCTCTGCTCTTCGTCAATGAAGTATTTAAGCGAAACCAGCAGATCGTCCACGTACACGTCGGGCAGGCTTTCCTGCAGCTCCTGCGGCAACGTCTTGACACTGAATGCGTCCCCCGTTTTCATTACCATCCCATCACCGCCCTTCCCATAGAGAGGATGTCGCCCACGGCCTTCATCAACTGCCGGCGACTGGTCAAACTCCCCAGGATATTCTTGAACAAGGTCTTCTTCGGCATCCCGTAGGCGCTGAAGAATTGCCCTAGCGCATCATTGACAAAGCCTGGGTACGCATCCATAAAGGTCGGGTGCGTCTCCAGGAAGTGGGCAAAGTTGCGGTACTGCTTCATATCTTGCAGGATGAAGCGATCCTTGAGCCGCGCCTCGTACTGCGAGAGCGATTGCGCGGAGAAGTCGCCGCGCTGGTGCGCTGCTACCGCCGTCTCACCCGCCAGTTCCCCGGCGACAATCGCCATGTTGGTGCCTTCCCAGTGCAGCGCGTTGACCATCGAGGCCGCATCGCCCGCCACCATCGCCCCGCCGGTGTAAAGCTTGGGCATGTCGCGGTAGCCGCCTTCGGGGATGAGGTGCGCGCCGTATTCCATCAATTGCCCGCCCTTGACCAGCGGCGCAATCGCCGGGTGACGGAGATAGCGCTGCAAAATTTCGTAGGGCTTCAGTTTATATTCGACCACCGCATCCAGCATCACGCCCAGGCCGACAGAGACGCTTGTCTTGTTGGTGTAGACGAAGCCCATCCCCGGCAGGCCGAGCGATACATCGCCCAACACCGAAACCGCCAACCCGTGTTGATCGTCGGGCAGACCGAAGCGCGCGTTGATGGTGTCCATCGGCAGCGCGATGACCTGCTTGAACGCCAGCGCCATGTGCGCCGGTTCCAGGTCGTGGTCAATCAACCCTAGCTTCTGCGTCAGCAGGTTGTTGACGCCCTCGCACACGATGACCACCGGCGCGTAGACATCGCCCTGCGCCCGGTCGGTCTTGACGCCGACGACTTGCTCGCCGTCCCAGATCACGTCCACGACGGACGTTTTGGGGATCAGCAGCGCGCCCGCTTTCTGCGCCTGCTCGGCCCACCACACGTCGAAAACGGCGCGCGAGGCCATGTACGCATCGGCGGGTTCGTTGGCGAGCTTGCCGCCCTGCACCGTCATCCGCGTGAGGCCGCCATCCTTGGAAAGGAACCAGAATCCCGCTTCGGTGACGGGGCGCTCGAAGGGCGGCTTGCGCTCCATATAATCGGGCAGCACTTCGCCGATGGCGTGCGTGTAGATCGCCCCGCCGAAGTAGTTCTTGCCGCCAGCCTTCTGACCGCGCTCAATCAGCGCCACGTTCAGGCCCGCGCGGGCCATCACCATCGCCGCAGCGGAACCAGCTAACCCCGCGCCGACAACAATGGCGTCGAAGCGAATCTTTTCATCGTTGTTGTTCATGCCAGGGCCTCCTTCGACAAGCTCCGAGCTTGCTCCTTCCGCGCCTTGATTTCTTTGATCATCGCCGGAATCACCTCGAACAGATCGCCGACGATGCCCACGTCGGCCACGTCGAAGATGGGCGCGTTGGGATCAGAGTTGATGGCGATGATGAAGTCGGAGTTCTGCATACCGACTTTGTGCTGCAAGGCGCCGGAAATACCGGCGGCGATGTAGAGTTTGGGCCGCACCGTCCGCCCGGATTGCCCCACCTGATGCGCGTAGCTGATCCAGCCGGCATCCACGCAGGGGCGCGACGCGCCGACGACGCCGCCCAATTCGTGGGCCAGTTCCTCGATCAACTTGAAGCCTTCGGGCGTGCCCAGGCCGCGCCCGCCGGAGACGATCACGTCCGCGTACTCAATATCCACACTCTCGGCCTGGTCGTGGATGAAGTCCAGGATGCAGGCTTCGGTGTCTTTCTCATCCAGCGGGACTTCCTCGCGGATGATCTCGCCGACGGCGTCAGGATTGTACGGCGGCATGGGGAACACGCGCGGGCGCACGCTCGACATCTGCGGGCGGCTTTGGCGGCAGAGGATGGTCGCCATGATGTTGCCGCCGAACGCGGGACGAGTCGCCAGCAGCAGCCGCTGCTTGGAACCTTTTACTTCGCCCATTTCCAGCCCGGTGCAGTCGGCGGTCAAGCCGGTGCGCAGCGAGGTGGCGACCGCGCCAGCCAGGTCGCGCCCCAGCGTCGTCGCGCCGATGAGCATCACTTCCGGCCCATACTTGCGCACCACGCCCACGATGGATTTGTAATACGGGCAGTTGCGGTAATTTTCCAGTTCCGGTTCGTCAATGAGGTAGACGCGCTCGGCGCCATACTTGATCGCCTCGCGCGCAATGCCCTCGACCTGGTTTCCCAAAAGGATACATTCGACGTGAACGGTGTCGCCGGCGGCAGCGGCTTCTTCCTTGACCTCAGAAGCCAGCCGACTCGCCACGCCCAACAATTCCCAGGAGACCTGGTGGACCTTGCCGCCTTCTTGTTCGATGAAGACCCAGAAACGTCGCGCGCTCATTGGACGCCTCCTAGAATCGGTTTGAGGATGCCCGCAGCATCGGCTTTGTCGAACGCTTTAGCGATGGCGGCTTGCACCCCCACCTCGCGGCTGTTGATCTTCTCGCCGGCTTCGGGCAGCGGCGGCGTCCCCATCTTGAACACAATCGTCGGCGAACCGCGCACACCGATGTATTCCTGATCGAAGACTGCCGGGCCATCCATCGTCCAAATCTCCGGGTCGTAGCGCAACGAGCGAATGAGATCGGGCAGCGGAGCAAAGGGCACTTCGGCAATCTCCTTCTCACAAGTGACCAACGCGGGCAGCGGCGCCTCGACGACCTCCGTCCATTTCTCGGTCTTGCGTTCGACGATGATGTGACGCTTGACCAGATCAATGTCGCGGATTTTGACGGCGTAGGTGATGATCGGCAGATCGAGCCGCACCGCCACCCCAGGACCGACCTGGGCCGTATCGCCGTCAATGGCCTGCTTGCCGAAGAACACCACATCAATCGGGTCTTTCTCGTGGATGGTTTGGATGACCGTGGCGAGCACATAAGAAGTCGCCAGGGTATCCGCGCCGGCGAATTTGCGGTCGGAGATGAGCGCGCCCCAATCGGCCCCCAATTCCACCGCCTCGCGGATGGTGACGATGAAAGAAGGCGGCCCCATTGACACGATAGACACCTTCCCCCCTAGTTTGCGCTTCCACTCCACGGCGGCAGCCAGCGCGTGGGCGTCGTAGGGGTTCATGATCGCCGGAACACCCTCCCGCACCAGGTTCCCTGTTTCAGGATCAATGCGGATGTTGGTTGTGTCCGGCACTTGCTTGATAGCGACAAGTGCATGAAACAAGTGACACCTCCTTTGGCATGACGGATTACGAAGACGAGTGGCGGCTCGCCCACATTATGAGCGTCGAATCGGGAACTGTGGCTCGATGATCTCACCGTTGCGCATGGCGACGCCGTTGCGTAGCGCGTCGTTCTGCGCGAAAGCCGACACCGGCCCCATGTTGGTGATGTGCTGAATGTACGACCAGGCCGCGTTGTTGAAAGCGTGCGTCGAGGTGCGCGGCACACCGCCGGGCACGTTGGGCACGCAGTAGTGCACCACGTCTTCCTCAATATAGGTGGGATGATCGAAGGAGGTCGGGCAGCTCGTCTCGGCGCAGCCGCCGTGGTCAATGGCGAAGTCCATAATCACCGCGCCCTTGCGCATCGTGCGCAGCATCTCGCGGGTGATGACCACCGGCGAGCGTTTGCCCGGATCGCGCACTGCGCCGATGACGACATCGGCAAAGCGCGTCGTGTACGCCACGTTGAAATCGTGGTCAATCATCGTCGTCACGCGCCCCTGGAAGTACTCCTCCAGATAGCGCAGCCGGTCCAGCGAGCGACTGAGGATGAAGACTTTCGCGCCCAAGCCGACGAACGCGCGCGCGGCGTTCATGCCCAACACGCCGCCGCCGAGGATGACCACCTCACCGGCAGAGACGCCCGGCGCACCATTCAGCAACACGCCCCGGCCTCCGTTGGTGCGCATCAGCAAGGTTCCGGCGATGTAGGGCGCCATCCGCCCGGCAATCTCGCTCATCGTCTTGAGGATGGGGAAGTCGCGACCATCTTTGGAGATCATCTCGTAGGCAACAGCGGTTATTTTGTGCGCTTTGAGGGCGTTGACTTCTTCCTGAGGAAGCGACTGTAGCCCAAGAAAGCACATCAACGACTGACCAACGGGCATCCACCCGATCTCTTCCAACGTAGGATGCAGCACCTTGAGCACCAGAGAGCTAGTCGCGTAAAGTTCCTCGCCGGTCGTCAGCAGCGTCGCCCCCATGCGCTCATAGTCGTAGTCGTCGAAACCGGCGCCAGCGCCAGCGGATTTCTCCACAAAACATTTGTGCCCGGCCTTCGTCAACAGCCCGACGCCAGCCGGGGTCAACCCGACCCGTTCTTCTCCACAGAGTCTCTCTTTTGGAATGCCAATGTTCATATTCCGCTCCTTTTTATATGAATCCTCAACGCAGAATTGACAGATCTACTGGATAACGGCGACGCCGTCGGCAGGATGCGTCACGTAGACGGCGGGACGCTTGCCAAAACGCGCGTCGTATACCTCAGCAATGTGCGCCTGGAACTCGGGGACAACCTCCTCGGCGACCAGGGCGATGGTGCAGCCGCCAAAGCCGGCACCGGTCAAACGCGCTCCGTAGCAACCAGGGACTTCTACCGCCGCCTCGACCAACACATCCAATTCCGGCGCGCTCACTTCGTAGTCGTCGCGCAGACTGCGATGGCCCTCGACCATCAAGCCGCCGGCCGTATCAATATCGCCGGTATAGAGCGCGCGCGCAAAGCGCAGCACGCGGTCATTCTCGGTGACGACGTGCCGCGCGCGGCGATACACCACGTCGGGCAGACTCCGGCCAAAACGCTCCAGGTTACGCAGCGACACATCCCGCAAAGCCTTGACTTCAGGCACGTGCGCTTGCAGATGGGTGACTGCCTGTTCGCACTGCGCCCGCCGCACATTATACTCCGAAGACGCCAGCGAGCGACGCACCAGACTGTCGGCGACAACGACGGCGACGCCCTCCGGCATCGGGAAATAGCGCCGGTCCAACGAGCGCGAGTCGAGCATCATGGCGTGACCGGCTTTGCCGCACGCGCTGATCATCTGATCCATAATGCCGCAGTTCACACCCACGTACTGGTTCTCTGCCCTCTGGCACAATAACGCCAGGTCAGACAGGGCGATGTCGAACTGGCCGAATGTATTCCACGCAAAGGCAAACGCCAGCTCCAACGCCGCCGAGGAGGACATTCCCGCAGCGACCGGCACGTCGGAGGCCAGCACCGCGTTGATGGGGGTCGGCTGCAAACCACGCTCCAAATAGGCCCAGACGACGCCTTTGGGGTAATCGGGCCACCCGCCTACAGAAGCCGGCACCTCTGTAACCGCGAATACCGTTTCATCGTTGTTCATGTCAATCGCCCGTATTGTCGTCAACGGCTCCTCGGCCGGCCCGACGGCCAGCCACGCCGCTTGATCCACAGCGACCGGCAGCACAAAACCGTCGTTGTAGTCGGTATGCTCGCCAATGAGGTTGACCCGTCCAGGCGCACGCACGACCAGTTGCGGCGGCTGCTGAAAACGAGCAGTGTAAGCCTGCGTTACCTTTTTATATAATTCATGTTCGGCCATAAGTTCTCCCCCTAAGCTTTGAGTCGTCAGCTTTCAGCGATCAGCCGGAATTTCCCCAAAAGCTAATAGCTGACCGCTAGATATCTGTATCCGTTAAAATGCCGTGGTGCGCTAACACAGCCAAGACCTGCGCGTGGTCGGCGTCGCGGATAAGCGCCGTGTGCGCGTCCAGTTGCTCGTGCATGGCGCGCCGCAGAGCGGGTTGCTCCAGCAGCGCCGGATCAGGCACACGCAACAGCCAGACGTGCTCCAGGCGCGCCGCATCGCCGCCGCGATAGGCCCGCTCGATGGCCGCGCGCAGATGCGCAGGCAGCGGACGCCCGGTCGCTTCTTCCAGAAACGCCAGAATGCGCTCCAGCGGGATCCGCTGTTGGCGCGCCAGGGTCAGGGATGTCGGCGTGAGCCGGTAATGATAGCCGTTATCCCAGCCGAGCGGTCGCGCAATACGGTGGACTTGAAAACGTGCGTAACGCCGTCGCAGCGGCGCCACAATCACACCATCCTCGCTCAAACGCAGGGCTGGCGGTTCGGGCAAGGCTGGCGGATCGCCGGACTGCAATAACGCCGCCCCTGCCGCGCTCAGACGAAAGGTCGTCAGCGGCGCTGACGGCGCGCTTCCACCAACATCCACCAGACCCAACCAGGTCAGTGGACCGTTGAACAAAAAGGTGATCAGCGCGCCCTCGACAGCATCCCACGCTTCAAGACCGCGCAATGGCTTGTCGGTCGCTGCGTCGCGCAGCGCCCAGGCGTCGTAGTCGCCGTCAGGACGCAGAAAGTCAAGGTTCTGTTCGCGCACAAAGGCAATGAAGTCTGCCAGCGTGTACCACGTATCAGGCGCGCAGTGGCGCAGTATGTCCAGAAACGCCCGTCGTGTGGACAACGGATCGGCGGGCCACTCGCGCACTGGATCGGGACGCAGCGTTGGGACGGCGGCGAGATCATTCCAGCGGGCGCTTTCCATCCACGCGCGAGCCAACGTCGCCCACTGTGACCAACTATCCGCTTGCAGCCACTTCAACGCCGGTTCAGGCGCAAGTCGCGCCCGTTCGCGCTCATCGCGGCGGATCCATCCTTGCTCCACGGCCAATGTTTCCAGCAACGCGCCAGCGTGCGGCAATTGCATCCAGGCCGTGCGCTCACCTGCGCGGACAGAGCCGCTGGCTTCCATTTGCAGCGCCGCAAACAAGGTCGCCAGATCATCCGCCAGCAGATCGGATCCAGGGGTTTGGTGGCCGGGCGGCTCAGCAGGCACCGGCGGCGACACGTCGAGCGGCGCAGGAACCGGCATATACAGGCGCAATTCTTCCGGGATGAAGGCCATTTCCACCTGACCGGAAGGCCATATCGCAAAAGCGCGCTGCACCAAACCGAGATACCACAGCCTTTCCACCGGCGATATAGGTTCACGCCACAACGCCTCGCGCTCCAGGCGGCCTGGCCCTACGGCGCGAAGCTCGCCCCAGCAGCGGGTGAAGATCGCCCACGGCAGCGCCCCACCCCGCCGTAACAGTGCATCCAGGGCAGCCCGCTCCGCCTCGCCGAGTCCGGCCATCACGCGCTCTACAGCATCAGCGCGCGCCATCGCGTCAGCCAGTTCCGCTGCGACATCAGGCTTCCGTTCGGCAGCCAGGGTAATGTCCCATTGGCGGGCAATCACCTGCAGGCGCGCCAGGTCGCTATCGAGCAGTGTTTGGTAAAGTGTGCGCAAGGCCATGCTTTAGTAACCGATCAACCATACATTCGTCGTTTGAACGTTGCAACGTTCGAACGTTCAAACGTTTCAACGTTGAAGCGTACAAACTGATTATATCTATAGTAACAGAAGGCGCAACCTATCACTTGTCCATCAATCCTAAATCAAGGTAACATTTGCTACAGATCAGGCCGTTTGTACTGGACAAGACACCGCTTGTCACTACAATAGTTCTACGGAGAGGCGTGGGCCGATCTCTGAGCGCACCCACCCTGAGAATGAAACGACTGTTTTTGGAGGCACAGCATGAAACGATTACTTTCCGGCAACGAAGCCTTTGCGCTGGGCGCGTGGGAGGCGGGCGTGCAGTACGCCGTGGCCTATCCGGGGACGCCCTCCACGGAGATTCTCGAAAACTTCGCGCGCTATCCTGGCATCAAAGCGGAATGGGCAAGCAACGAAAAGGTGGCGCTGGATAACGCCATCGGCGCGTCGTTCGGCGGGGCGCGTGCCATCGCGGTGATGAAGCACGTCGGCGTGAACGTCGCCGCCGACAGCCTGATGTCGGTGTCGTACACGGGGGTGAAGGGCGGGCTGGTGCTGATCAGCGCCGACGACCCCGGCGCGTTCTCGTCGCAGAACGAGCAGGACAACCGCCAGTACGCGCGCTTTGGCAAGTTCCCGTGCTTCGATCCCGCCGACAGCGAGGAGGCCCGGCAGTTTATGGCTGTGGCGCTGGACCTGAGCGAGCAGTTCAAAACGCCGGTGTTGATGCGCTCGACGACGCGGCTCTCGCACTCCAAGTCGGCAGTCGAAGCGACCGTGCCGGGCACGCGCGAGTTCCAGCCTCTCCCGCCGTTCGAGCGCGAAGAAGAAATCACGCGCGTCATCCTGCCCGCTATCGCGCGGATGCGACATCCCGTCATCGAACAACGGCTGCTGGACGTGGCGCAGTGGGCTGAGACGACAGCGTTCGAGCGGAACGTCAACCGCGTCGAGTGGAACGACAAGGCGCTCGGCGTCGTCACCAACGGCATCGCCTACCAGTACGCGCGCGAGGTGCTGCCCCACGCCTCTATCCTCAAGCTGGGGATGAGCTACCCGCTGCCGCTGCACGCCATCCGCGACTTCGCCGCGCAGGTCGAAATGCTGATCGTCCTCGAAGAACTCGACCCCTTCATTGAAGACCAACTGAAGGCCGCCGGCATCCCCGTCGCCCACGGCAAGGACATCTTCCCGCTGTGCGGCGAACTGACGCTGGCAAACGTGCGGAAGGGCGCGGTAAAATCGGGACTGATTACAAATGGCAAATGGCAAATGGCAAATGGCGAATCCCCAGTTACCGATTACCAGTTACCGATTACCGTTCCGCCGCGACCACCCGCGCTCTGCCCCGGCTGCCCGCACCGCGCGTTCTTCTACGCGCTGAGTCGCAACAAGCGCAAAGTCGTTCTCCCTGGCGACATCGGCTGCTACTCGATGGGCGTGTTGCCGCCGTTCGAGGCGATGGATATGCTGATTTCGATGGGCGCGGGCATCGGGATGGGGCACGGCTTCAAGCAGGCCGGCGGGCAGGAGGGCGTCGTGACCGTCATCGGCGACAGCACATTCTTCCACGCGGGGATGGCGCCGCTCGCGTCCGCTGTCTACAACAAGGCTAACATCGTCGTCGCCATCCTCGACAACCGCATCACCGCAATGACGGGCCAGCAGCACCATCCCGGCACCGGCACGACGCTCCAGGGCGCAGAAAATCCGCACATTGACATCGCGCCTGTCGTGCGGGCGCTGGGCGTCACCTACGTCGAAGAGGTCAACGCCTGGGACGTGAACGCGATGAACAAGGCCATCCGCGCCGCGCTGAAACACGAGGACGGTCCGGCAGTGCTCATCGTGCGCGGGGCGTGCGTCTTCACGCCGCACTTCCATTATCAGCCGCGCATGGAGGTTGACCTCGAAAAGTGCGTGGCCTGCGGCTCGTGCTTCCGCGTCGGCTGCCCGGCGATTCTCAAGAGCGAGGTGATCTACCCGACGAACAACAAGCCAAAGTCGTCCATTGACCCACTTTTATGCACGGGATGCACGGTTTGTATGCAAGTTTGTCCCACCCAGGCCATTGCACCCATTGAGGAAGGCTAGACATCTGGGTGGGGGTTTGGGGGGGGCGCGCCCGCCCCCAAACCCCCCCCCCCAACTATAATGAGCTTACGCGGGATCATAATCCCGCGCCGCTATAGGAGAATGATTATGATTGAGAACTTAAACTTGCTCTTCGTCGGCGTCGGCGGACAAGGCGTGCTCACGGCGTCAGACATCGCCGCCCAAGTCGGACTCGACCTGGGCCTGGACGCCAAGAAGTCCGAAGTCCACGGCTTCGCGCAGCGCGGCGGGGTGGTGGAGAGCCACATCCGCTGGGCGCCGCGCGTGGGATCGCCGACGTGCGAGGAAGGCACGGTGGACGTGCTACTGTCGTTCGAGATGCTGGAAGCCGCCCGCTGGCTGAACTTCCTCAAACCCGGCGGCGTCATCATCGTCAACCGGCAGAAGATCACGCCGATGTCGGTGAGCGTCGGCAACGCAGTCTACCCCGATGAGGCGTCGCTCCTCGCGGCGCTGAAAGGCCGCGCCAGCCGCGTCATCCCCGTGGACGCGCTGCCGCTGGCGGAACAGGCCGGCAATCCGCGCACGGTGAACACGATTATGCTTGCCGCGCTCTCCACGCTGCTCGAAACCGACCCGGCGGTGTGGGAGACGGCGATTTTGCGCCGCGTCCCGGCGAAGTATGCGGAGGTGAACAAGGTCGCGTTCCGGTTGGGGCAGCAGGCGGCGCAGGTGTCAACGGATTGAACGGATTGGAACGGATTTTTTGAAGGCAGCAGGCGGCGGATTGTAATCCGCCGCAAGCGATAAACATCGTCAAACGCTGCACGCGGATCACAATCCGCGTGCACCGCCGCAAAGCCAGGCTTAGGCGGGCACGGTCAGGAGACCGGTCTGAGCGCGAAGGCTGATCGCTGACGGCTGAAAGCTGACCGCTACCCGCTACACCGTCGTAATCGGCCGGCACTGCAACAAGTACAACCGCCCCTTCTGATACGCGCACTCCAGGTCAACGGGCCAGCCCTGGCTGTTTTCGAGCGTGCGCGCGAGATCGGCCAAAGCTCTGATTTGCGCGTTGTCGAGCGCCGGTTCGCGCTGCATACAGCCGGGCACGGGGACTTCACGCACACCGTCAGCAGTAGCGACGGTCATACACGTCTTCTCGGCAATCTGGCGTGAGAGAATCTCCAAATCGCACTTGCGGACGATGTACAGATCGGGCGTCACCGTCCCGCCGACGAGGCTTTCCCCCAACCCCCACGTCGCGTTGATGACAACGCGGTCCCGCGCGCCCGTGCGCGGATCGGCGCTGAAGACGACGGCGGACACGTCCGCGACGACGAGCTGCTGCACGAGCACCGCTACGTCCGCTTCCTCCGGCAGACCGAGCGCCTGGCGGTAGGCTTGCGCGCGCGGCGTCCGCGCCGAGGCCAGGCAGCGGCGCACGGCAGCGGCCACCGCGCCTGGCCCCGTCACGTTGAGGTAGGTATCGTGCAGCCCGGCGAAAGACGTCTGCTGCCCGTCCTCGTCCACGGCGGAAGAGCGCACGGCGACGCGCACTTCCGGCGTTCCACAGCGCACGGCAAGGTTGGCATAGGCCGCGACCAGTTCATCGTAGAGGTCAGGGGACAGGCCACGCGGACCGGGCTTCTCCGGCGTGAAGCAGAAGCCGGGCGGCACGGGATGCGTCTCCGCCAGCTTCCCCAGATTCGCCGCCTTCCCGCCCACCACTGCCGCATCCTGACAATCGGGATTTTCGAGCCAGTGAATCGTGTCCATCGCGTCCTCCTATTATGGTAATCAGTAACTGGTGATTGGTAATCAGGATTGGTGTTTAGTGACTGGTAATCAGGGATTAGGGCCGTCAGCTCACCGATTGCCGATTACTGGTTACCAGTTGCCGATTACCAATCCCCGATTACCTGTTACCACTCATTCGACGAACCGCACAATGCCTTGATCCCCATCCACCTCAAGCATTTGTCCATCCGCAATGCGGGTGGTGGCGTCGCGGGCACCGACGACGGCGGGGATGCGGTATTCGCGGGAGACGACGGCGCCGTGCGAGAGCAGGCCGCCCGCGTCGGTGACGACGGCGGCGGCGGTGAGGAACAGCGGCGTCCACGGCGGCGCGGTGGTCGTCGTCACCAGGATGTCGCCGGGTTGCAGGCGGTGCGCCTCCGCCAGCGAGCGGATGACGCGGGCCGGGCCGCGCGCTTTGCCCGGCGAGCCGGCCTGCCCGCGCAGTTGACCCGGTTCGGCCTCCGGCAAGGGCGCTCCGGCCACCAGCCCGCCGATGTAGCGCATCATCCGACGCGCATCCGGCGAGTAGAGGTAGACGGCTTCCGCCGGGCGCGTGCCCAATTCCGCCGGTTCAGGGTAAGCGGCCCAATGCTCCGCTTCCGCGCGGCGACTCGCGGCGAGTGTTGCGTGGTCGAGCGCGGGATCGGCGAGCATGGCGCGCAGTTCAGGCAGCGTCAGGTAGAAGACGTCGCCCGGCGCGGCGAGGCGTCCGGCGGCGGCGAAGCGCTGGCCGCACGCGCCGATCAGCCGGTGCATCCAGCCGAAGCCGTTGAAATCAATGTAGTAGGTGTGGTTTTCGGTGAGCACGAGCGCCGTCTGCGCCGCGTCGAGAAGCTGCTCGAAGCGGTCGAGCACCGGCTGCGGGTAGCCGGCCAGGTCGTAGCGCGCCTGGGCGATGGCGGCTTCGCGCTCGGCGGCGGCGAGCGTCAGTTCGGCGCGCAGGTCGCGGTCGGGCTGCGCCAGGTAGTTTTTGAGGTTGTTGATGACGGGCGTGGGATCGTCCTCCCAACTGGGATAGCCCCAATCCCACAGGCTGCTGCGCCCGCCGTAGGCTTTGAGGAAGGCGCGCATCTCGTCCAGGAAGGCACGCCCTTCCGCCGAGACTTGGAGCGCCGCCCACACCTCCGCCGCCGGGCGTTCGATGAGGATGCGGCGGACGGCGGGGATGGCCTGAGCCAGGTCGCGCAGCCGCCACAGCGCGCGCCCGATTTCCAGCGTCTTGTTATCGAAGCCTTGCAGCAGGCGGTGCGCGTCGAGCGGCGTCTTGCCGGGGAAGAGGTCGCAGTAGAAGGTCTCGAATTCGTCAATGGCGAACCACATCGGCGGCCCCATCAGGTAGTGGATTTCGTAGAGGTGGGCGACGCGCGGCAGGCTTGCCTCCAGGTGCGCGGCGAGCGCGTCCAGGTCCGCCGACTCGTAATCGAAGGCGGCCCAGAACGCCCAGTCGTCGTCCAACGCGGGCCGCCACTCGTCTTCCCACACGCGGCGCAACTGCGAAACGACGGCCCACACCTTCTCGCGGTGGCGGCGGATGCGGGCGTCCATTTCTTCCGGCGCGCCGTGGAAGGGGACAAGGTGCGCGTAGCTGTACATATTGATCGTCCAGTAGCGTCGCTCCACAATCGCCTCGTCGTAGATGTGGGCGGTGCGGCGCAGCGCCTCGGTCGCGGTGAGCGCCGCCACACTGTCGAACATCGGCGTGATGGGATCGGGCATGTGCTCGCGGTCGCGCGTCCAGTGGACTTTTGCATCGTCGGGGTTTGCCCACACCACCGGGAAGTCCGGCGGCGGGACAATCGGTGTGCCAGCGGTCATCAAGTTTGTGTTCATCGTTCTTCTCCTTTCGATTCGTCTGCCAGGTGTAAGTCGAGTACCAGTCGGCTGTCTCAATGACGTCTTTATCGTAGCCGAGTTTGTGTGTCAAAGCTATGATGCAGGTCACACACTCGTGCAGCAGGTAACTGCGTCACTGGCGTAATTGGCTTGACGGTTCACCACTTGACTCTACAATGTGCGCAATCGCTTTTTAGTTATGGAGAAACCCAGGAAAAGATTACTGCTTTCCTGAGCAGCAGAGGTGGAAGTCTGTGGTATGTGATATGATCAAGACTTATCGAGGGAGCAAAACCTATCCCGTCGGCGCCGACATCCTATTTACCTATTGCCTGGGCGCAGTCAGAGCAATCGGGGCGGAAATCGAAAGCAGCGACCGGGAACTGGGGATTGTGCATGCCAACTATTATTTGACGAGTGTGTTCTTCGTCGGCCAGGTCGGCATTTCTATGCGCGTGACCCAGAATGGGGACTCGACAGCAGAGGTTGCCATCGAGACGTACATAACCTATCCAAATCTGATGCGGCTACCGCCGGCAAGAAAAGCTTGGGAAGTGGCGCAGAAGATTATAACGAAGGTCAGTGATGCCGTCGCTCTGGCCGAATCCGGGAAACGCTCATAGTAGCCCGAAGGGCTTCGTTCTTTTGGCCCGGCCGCTTTAGGGCCAGGCCACAGTTACACCACATCCGACGACGGCAAATCTTCCAGGCTCAACGAGAGCACCTGCGACACCCCATCATCGCCCATTGACACGCCGTAGATCGTATCGGAGACTTCGACCGTCCCGCGATTGTGCGTGATGATGATGAACTGCGTCTGCCGCGCCAGCTCGCGCAGCATGGCGCGGAAGCGGCCCACGTTCGCCTCGTCCAGCATCGCATCCACCTCATCGAGGATGCAGAACGGCGTGGGGCTGACGCGCATCACCGCGAAGAGCAGCGCCACCGCCGTCAGTGTGCGCTCACCGCCGGAGAGCATCCCCAGGCCCGACGTGCGCTTCCCCGGCGGGCGGGCGATGATCTCCACCCCGTCGTTGCCGTTGAGGTCGTTGCCCTCCGCTTCGTCGCTGGTCATGCTCAACTTGGCCGTACCGCCATTAAACAGCAGCTCGAAGATGCGCGAAAACTCTGAAGCGATGGCCTTGAACGTCGTGCGGAACGTCGTGTCCATCATCTCATCCAGCTCGGTGATGATTTGCCGCAGGTGCGTCGAGGCGTTTTCCAGGTCGGTCATCTGCTCGCGGAGGAAGGTGTGGCGCTGCTCAAGTTCGTCGTATTCTTCCTTCGCGGCGAGGTTCACCGGCTCAAGACGGCGGATTTGCGTGCGCAAGTCACGGATCTGGCGCTCTAACCCCTCCGGCAGCTCTGTCACCACCGGCAGCGGGGACACAATCGCATCCAGCGGCAACGGCTGCTGCGCGGAGAGCGTCTCTGGCAGGTCGCCGATGACGATCCCCAACGCCTCTTCGATCTCGCGGCGCAACGTTTGAAGCTGATCCTCCCGGCGGTTGGCCTCGACGTCGGCCTGCGCGCGGCGCTGCTCGGCGTCGTGCAACACGCGGCGCGCCTCGCGTTCCCGTCCCTCGTGGATTTCTAGCGTCTGTTCAAGCCGGGCAAGTTCAGCTTCCAGCGGCGGGATCTGCGTGGATAACCCATCCGCAGCCGCCCGCGCTTCGTCGTAAGCGCCCTGCAATGCGCCCAGACGCTCTTCCAACGCGGATAATTCTCCTACCAGCGTTTGACCGTGCCCTTCCAACGCGGCAATCTGCTCCTGCAAACGCTGCACTTCGCGCTGGCGCGCCGCCAACAACACCCGCCGGTTGCTGTGTTCCTGTTCCAATAGCGCGGCCTGTGTGCGGCGGTCGGCGGCAATGCGGGTCGTTTCGTCATCGGCCAGCGCGGTCAAATCACGCGAGAGCGCCACAAGCTGCGCCTCCGTCTCACGCAGCGCAACCTCGGTCTCCGCGCGCTCGCCTTCGAGACGGACGCACGTCGCCTGCAAACGCTCGCGCTCCTGCCCGCCCTCCTCCAGCAAATTGCGCTGCCAATCGCCCTCCTGGATGAGCTTGTCCAGCGCGCGGACCTCACGATCCACGGCGCGGTCGGCCTCCTGGTGGCGCTGCGCAGCCACCCGGCGACGTTCCCCGGCAGCCTGTAACGCCTTCTGCAACGTCTGAGCGTGCGCTTCACGCTCGCGCAGCCCGTCCTGTAGCGCCTTGATCTCCGCCTCCAGCGCGTTGATGCGTTCCGGCAACTCGCGGCGCTCGCGGGCACGAGCCAGCAAGCTGCCGCCCTGGTTCTGGGATTGGCGCTCCTCGCCGCCGGTCACAGCGCCGCCGGAACGCACAATTTCGCCTTCCAGGGTGACGATGCGAAAGCTGCCGTGCAATTTCCGGTATAATTCGCGCGCGGCGTTCAGGCTTTGCGCGATGGCGGTGCGCCCCAGCAGCAGCACCACGGCAGGCCGGTAACGCGCAGCGTACTCCACCAACTCCGACGCGACGCCGATCACGCCGTCGCCGCCTGGCACGTCCAACACGGCGGGCGGATCCAGCGTATCCAACGGGAGGAACGTGGCGCGTCCGGCGCGCTGACGCTTCAGCCATTCGATGGCGGCCTGCGCGTCGTCCCAGCGTTCGGCGACGATGTCTTGCAACTGCCCGCCCAACGCCGTCTCGATAGCGCGATCCAGGTGCGCGGGGACACGGATAAGCGTGGCGATGGTTCCCGGCAAGCCGCGCAGTTCGCCGCGCTCAGCGGCTTGCAGTGTGGCGCGCACCCCGGCGTACAGCCCCGCGCCTTCGTTGTGCAGCCGTTCCAACGCCTCAAAGCGCGCCGCCACCTGCTGCAGTTCGGCTTGTTTGCGGCCTGTTTCCCGGCGCAGGGTTTCGCCTTCAGCGCGCGCAGTGGAAAGCGCCGCTTCCAGGCGCGCCACCTCGGCTTCGGCGGCCTGCACCGCGACATCGGCTTCTTCCAGGGCGCGGCGCGCGCCCTCGACGACGGTTTGCTGGGCGCGGCGGCGTTCGGTGGCCGAGGCCAGATCAGCCTCTAACCGGGCCACACGCTGCGCCAGTTGCGCCAGCCGCTCCGTGGCCTGTTCCCACCGGCTCTGGCGGTCGGCGAGACGGTGACGGCTCTCCAACGCGCGCGCCTGGGTCTGCGCCTGGCGGCTGAGGAGGGCCTGGCGCTGCTGCTCCACTGCGCGGCGCGCGGCTTCCGCTTCGGCAAGCTGCGCCTGCGCTTCGGTCAATTGTGCCTGCGCGGCCTCGAATTCCTGTTGCAACATCGCCATATCCTGCGTCTCGACCTCCAACGCCGAACGCAATGGAACGAGGTTGGCCTGGCCCTCTTCCTGGCGCTCCTGCAACTGGCGGCGGCGCTCGCGGGCGACGGCCAATTCGCGCTGGCGGCGCTCCGCCTCGGTGTGACGGGCGCTGCTCTCGCGGTGCAGTTCCGCCAATTGCGCACGCGCCTCAGCCATGTGCTGGCGCAAAGCGATGATGGTGGTCGTTATCGCGTCGGATTCGGCGGCAGCCTGCTGCACCTTCTCGACGCGATAGGCCACGCGCTGTCGCGCCTGTTCCAGTTCAGACACCGCCCGCCCCCACCGGTAGCCGTACCACGTGCGCAGCGTCGTGTTGAGTTCGGCGGTCAGTTCGGCGTGCTGCTCGGCGCGCGCGGCCTGCTTTTTGAGACGGCGCACCTGCGGCTCGATCTCGCCGACGATGTCGTAGACACGCTCCAGGTTGCGCCGCGTCTCCTCCAGACGGCTGACAGCGTCCTCGCGGCGCGTCCGGTAGGGGGCAATGCCCGCCGCCTGTTCGAAGAGCGCCAGCCGCTCCTGGGGCCGCAGCGCGAGAACATGATCCACCAGCCCCTGCCCGATGATCAGGTAAGCATCGCGTCCCAGGCCCGCACGGTCGAGCAGGTCACGCAAATCCATCAGCCGCACGCGGCTATTGTTGAGCAGGTAATCGGTCTTGCCATCGCGGTAGGTGCGGCGCTCGATGATGACCTCGGCGAAATCCACGGGCAGCCAGCCGTCGCTGTTGTCGAAAGTGATGGATGCGCGCGCCATGCCGGAGCGGGCGCGCTTCTTGCTCCCGGCGAAGACCATATCTTCGCCCGTGCGACCGCGGATCGTGGTCAAACGTTGCTCGCCCAGCACCCAGCGGATCGCGTCCGCCACATTGCTCTTGCCGCTGCCGTTCGGGCCGACAATCGCCGTAATGCCGGTAGGATACACGAACGTGATGGGGTCGGCGAAGGATTTGAAACCTTGAACGTCGAGTTTTTTCAGCTTAGGCATTCTGCACCATAGACTCCGGCCAAACCGGGATAAACATGAACCATTGATCAGGATGGCGGCGGATCAGGGTCTCGATCTCGGCCAGCACACGCCGCAAGTTGACGGTGAAATCGGCGGCAGGATCGCCGGTGCGCTCCATCGTCATCGGCGGATTGGCAACCACGTTGTACACGCCGTCTTCGTAGTAGGCGGCGACGGTGATGACCAGGCAATCGGTGCGCAGCGGGATGCGGATGTAGCCGGTGGGCAGGTAGGCCGTCGCGCCGAAGAATTCCACCGGTTCGTTGCCCTCGTTGACCGGGCGATCCACGCCGGTGATGACCACGCCGCCCTGCCGCAAGCGCGCCATCGCATCCCGCAACGCGCCCGGCGAAATGGGCGTGATGATGACGTTGCCCTTTTCCCGCAGGCGATTGAAAAACTCAAACCCGGCCGGCGGGTCGGCCAGGGAGAGCGCCTGCATCGGTACAGGGACGTACTGCGAGAGTCCAATCCAGGCCAGATCAAAGTTGGACATGTGCGCTCCCAGGATGAAAAGCCCGCGTCCGGAGGCAATAGCTTGATCGAGATAGGTCTTGGCCGCGTCGGTCAGGCGCACAGGTGGATAGAATTCCTCCACATTGATTCTGCCGCGCCCGACGTTGTGGAAGAGTTCGTAGTAGCCACGGTTCGAGTTGCTGATGAGGCGGTAGAGTGTGCGATCAAGTTCCTTGTCGGACACCTCCGGCCCTAACACGTGCCGCAAATTCGCCCGCACATTCCAATACACGTCGGGCTTGAACGTCACCATCAGGCGCGACGCCAGCGCGGCAACGTGTCGTCCTCCGCGCGGCGGGATATATTTGCCGAGGTAGAAGCCCAAGCGCGTGGGCCAGCCCTTGGAGAAGAAGGCTTTGGTGCTCACAAATTAACCTTGATGTGGCGCTTCTCGCAGGGCGCGCGGCGCTTCGATCAGGACGGGGATGCCACGCAACAGGCAGATCACCAACGCCAGCCACGCGCAGACCTGCGCGATGACGTTCACCGTCGGCAAGGCTGGACTGCCAGCCGCCGCCAACCCGTGCGCCAGTGCGAGGAAGAAAAACGCGACGGCCTTCGCAATCGCAAAGGGCGTGCGCAGCCAGGGCGACTTCACCAGGAAGCGCCCCACCCGCGAGCGCATCATCTCGAATGGCGCGAGGCCCTTCGAAGGCGCAACGGCGCGGACGGCATCCACAAAGGTGCCCCGCGTCAGCACGATCAAGGGGAAGATGACGGAGATCAAGCGCAGATGCGCGAAGACGACCCACAACAGGAATTCCACTGTGCGGTCGGCGGCGATATCGAGCACGCTGCCGAGCACAGAAGTCTCGCCACGCTTGCGCGCGATGGCGCCATCAAAAGAATCCATCACAATGAGAAAGATGATGAGCGGCGCAGCAATAAAACGGGGGGTCGCTGTCGGTTGGTAGAGCAGGAGGATGATGAGGGCAAGCAGCGGTATCCGCGATAATGTTATGAGATTCGCAACCATCGTCCTTTCTCCTTCACAATGACCACTTCGGGATTCGCTTCAAGCGGCTAGATGCACAGGCATAGCGTCAGCCTGCAAGAGGCTTTGCAAGCCGCGCAATGCCAGGACCGGACGCAGACGCGCGTCATCGGGCAGGGGCGACGTCGCGTGGAGCGCGGCCCAGGGTTGTTCCACCAATGCGCTCAATGCCCAGTCCGCCGGTTCCAGGAAACGCGACAGCGCTTCACGGCGGATTTGTAGCAGGGCTTGACGCGATTTTCCGCGCCAGCGGCGCAACGGCAAGAGATAGACGGCTTGCACCAGCGCGTCGGGCACTTCTGCGCCGCCCAACTGCGGCGCGGTCAGCACGAAAAAGTAGGGCGTCGCAATTTCCACATCATTCAGCACCACAATTTGCTTATCCTCGCCGAGAACGTAAGCGTGCCCTGCCGGGAAGAAGTCCACCTCACAGCGCCACTGCTGACGCAGGTGGCGGATCAACGCTCCGTGCGGTGGAGAGACCGCGTCAGGCTGGACTTTCGCAGCGCCAACGCCGATGGAGACGCGCCCGTTGGGCAGACGTCCCCAAAATCGCTCGTTACCCAGTTCAAAGTAGAACGCCTGGTCATCATACACCAGACCCGAAAGTGCAATCAGCCGCAGCGACCGATCCTTGAGCACGCGCGTCTCTTCACGACCGAGATGCGGGAAAACTTCAAACAGGTTCATAATGCTTTTATCACAAACTCCATAACGTCAGAGATGACAAATCGGCTACAGCAGAGGCATTATACCATGAGGAAGTCATAAGGGTAGCGCGTCATAAAATAACACTGGCAGCGCGTTTTTCACGGAGTATTCACAATCCTGTAATAGCCAAAGCTGTTTCTTATGATAGAATTCAGTTAGCTAGTCTATAGGAACAGAAATCATGTACTGCTCGCAATGTGGATCGCATAATCCAGATGACGCCGAGTGTTGCAGCCGCTGCGCCGCACCACTCAACCCTCGCACCCCCTCTATTGAAGCCATTCAGGACCTCCAACAAGCCCTCGATCAAGCACAAACCGCCATTGAACGGTTGCGTCGCTACGTACCGTCGGTAGTCGCCGAGGGCATCTTGCACGATCAGGAGCGACTGCGCGGGGAACGCCGTGAAATCGCCGTCCTCTTCGCGGATGCCGTCAATTTCACCCATCTTTCTGCTTCGCTGGATGCAGAATCAGTCTTCAACTTGATCAACGACTTGCTAGGGCGGCTGGTCGCCTGTGTGCAGCGTTACGGGGGACTGGTAGACAAGTTCACCGGCGATGGGCTGATGGCGGTCTTTGGCGCGCCCATCGCGCACGAGAACAACGCCGAGATGGCTGTCCGCGCGGCATTGGATATGCAACGCGCCGCGGAAGAATTTACGTCCATTGCCCAAGCCCAGTTGGGCGCTCCCCTCAAAATACGGATTGGCGTCCACAGCGGGCCGGCCATCGCCGGTATTCTGGGGACCGCAGAACAGGCTGCTTATACCGTCATCGGCGACACCGTCAATCTGGCCGCGCGCCTGGAAGCTCAAGCCACGCCGGGCAACATCCTCGTCAGCACCCAGGTTTACACCAGGACGCAACCTTTCTTCAGTTTTCAAGAAAAGGAAGCCGTTTCCGTCAAGGGGGTAGACCAGCCCCTCGTCACCTACGAAGTCACCGGCAAGCGGACGACGCCGGAAGCGACGCGCGGAGTGGTAGGCGTCACGCGCATTTTCCTGGGACACGACGCTGAACTAGCGCAACTACGCGCGCGCCTGACTGACTTCCTGGAGCATCGCCAGGGGCAGATCATCACGGTGCGCGGCGAGGCGGGGATGGGTAAATCTCGGCTGGTCGCTGAATGGCTGTCCGGCCTCAACCCCGACACGGTACAAATCTGGCAAGGGCGGGGTCTGCCCTATGTCCAGGGTGTGGGGTATGGGATTTTTCGCTCCTTGCTACAAAATGCCATCGAATCCTATCCGCCCGGCAAACAATGGGACAGTCAGATTTATACGGCAATGACGCCGTTCTTAAAACAAATTCTGCAACTTCCTCTGACGCCTAAAGAAGCGTTGTCGCTCAACGCCTTGACCCCCGAAAACCTGAAACAGCTTACCGCGCTGGCGATGCGTGAATGGTTAATCGCCGAAGCCCGTCAACGCCCGCTCATTCTGGTGCTGGATGACTTCCACTGGGCCGACGACCTTTCGCGCGACCTGCTCAAGACGCTGAGCCACGTCGCCGCAGAAGTCCCGGTGATTTTCTGCGTCATCACCCGCACGCAGGCTGAAGCGCCTTTCGACGCCCCCACCCCAGGTCTGGAATCCTGTTTGGTGGATGTCAATCCATTGACCCAGGAACAAAGCCGTAGCCTTCTGGCGCACACCATCAACCTGGAGGGATTGTCGGAATCTACCATCACCACGATTCTCACGCGGGCAGAGGGCAATCCTTTTTATATCGAAGAATTCGCCCGTATGTTGATCGAGAAAGGGATGCTGCGGTTGGTCGGCAGTCAGTGGCAGGTCATCTCGACCGTGGCGGTGGAAAAACTCGACGTGCCCACCTCACTGCGCGGTTTGATGATGGCGCGTCTGGATCGGCTGCCCGAAAATCTGCGGAATGTGTTGCGGGATGCCGCCGTCATCGGACTGCAATTTGACGCGCGCATCTTGGGAAAAATCGAGCAGCATTTCCACGGCGTCAATAACGTGGCTCCGGCGCTCGAACGACTCACTGAAGCTGGCTTGATCGAGCCACGCCTGCACATTGGCCCCGATACGTATGCCTTCCGCCATATTCTCACGCAAGAAACCATTTACGACAGTATCTTACACGCCCAACGCCCAGAACTGCACCGGATTGTCGCCGAAGCGATTACCACGCTGTATCCCGATGATCTACACGGTCAGGCCGAAATCCTGGCCCGGCACTACGACCTGGCGCGCGTGCGCGACCAAGCCTTGCACTACACCCTCCTCGCCGGCGATAAAGCGCGCGCGCATTTCGCCAACCGCAAGGCCGCCGAATATTACAGCCGCGCGCTGCAACTCTCCCAACACCTTACGCAGTGTAATAACGAACGCTGGCAAGCTGCGGTGGGTCTGGGCGACGTTCAGCAGCACATCGGCGAATATGAAGAAGCCATTGCCTTCTATCAAGCAGCGTTGGATGAATGGAAAGCAGCGCCCGCAGAGGCTCAGGCCGAAGTTATGCTGAAACTGGGCCGTGTATGGATACAACGCGGTGATATTGAGGAGGCCGAAACGTGGCTGCGGCACAGCCTCTCCAAGCTCAAGGGCACAGCCCAACCGCAAATTGAAGCTGAGATCTATGGTTTTCTGGGATGGATTGCGATGCGGCGCGGCGACTTGCCGGGAGCGCAGGCTATACTCGAACAAGCCCTGCACCTGGTCAATGACACGCCGCACTATGATGTCCTTTCCTCCATTCTCAATCGTCTGGGCGGCGTCTATTACAGCCAGGGGGATTGGGAACGCGCCACGCAGATGGTCCAACGCGCCCTGAGCATCCGCGAGAAGGTGGGGGATATCTTAGGCGTCGCGCGTTCTTCCAATAATTTGGGGATTCTCAAACGCAACTCCGGCGACTGGAAAAGCGCCTTGGCGAACTACCAACACGGGCTGGAAATCCTCGAAGAAATCGGGGACACGGAAGGCATGGCTATCGCGCACACGAACATCGGCAACGTCTACATTGAGATGGGGGAATGGGAACAAGCGGAAGCCAACCTGCAGCAAAGCTTCAACATCGCGCAAAAAATCGCCAATCCCTATGAAATTGCCCAGGCGCACCTGAATCTCGGACGACTGTATCTGGCGCAAACCCGGCTGACGGAGGCGCAACAGCATCTCGACGCTGCCATCATACTTTACAAACAGGCTGGCGCGCGCGCTAATCCCGGTCTCATTGACGCTTATAGCGTACAAGGATTTTTGTCTCTCGAATTGGGACAAGTCGAGGCGGCCACGGTATGGGCAGAACGTAGTTACACCCTCTTGCAAGAAGTGACCGGCAAAACCACCGGCGAATCTACCGAATGGGGACGCTACGAACAATTGATGGGCCGCATCGCTGCCGCCAAAGGCGATAGTGCTGTGGCTATTGATCACCTCGAACGCGGAAAAGCCATCTTCCAGGCGAGCAAGACTTACCTCGAGGTAGGCCGGACTGCCTATTGGAGCGCCCAGGTGTGGCTCACCCTGAATGAGCAGGACAAAGCGCAGGCAGCATTGTCAGAAGCGTGTGGCATTTTTGCGCAACTTGGCGCGATGCCTGACCTGCAGCGCAGTGAACAGGCACTGAGAGCCTGTGAGTCTCCCCCCGCCCCTTTGTGAAGACAATACGACGAACGAAACACAGGGCAGAGAGTCTCCTCTGCCCTGTGTTTCTGATGACGGCGCGCTTGAGGTTAATCTCCGTCCGCAGCCACCCAGGTGTTGACGCTCACGGTCGTAGAATTTGTCGGCATATTGACCAGGTTGGAGAAGGCAGCCGCCCACGCCGGATCACCCACATTATTCGCCCAGCTATCGAACCCGCCGGCCCAACTGTCATAACCGTTTGCCCAGGCTGCATAACCGCCATCCCACGCCGAGAAAGAACTTGTCCAACTGGGAGCGCCGGCGGCCCAACTATCGAAACCCGCAGCCCAACTGTCAAACCCACCAGCCCAACTATCGAAACCGCTGACCCATTGCACGCACTGGAAAGAGGGCAATTCCAGACTACTGGCCCAGCTATCAAAACCGGCAGCCCAACTATCGAAACCGGCGGCCCAACTATCAAAGCCATCCACCCAGGCGACGTAATCGGCCCAACTATCGAAGCCACCCGCCCAGCTATCAAAACCGCCGGCCCAACTGTCAAATCCACCCGCCCAACTATCGAAACCGCCAGCCCAACTGTCGAAGCCGTCCGGTGTGATACCGCAAGCGTCAGCCCAACTGTCAAAGCCGCCAGCCCAGCTATCGAAACCGTCAGCCCAACTGTCGAAGCCGCTCGGCCACGCGGCATACCCGCCTTGCCACGTGCCAAAAGCGCCGGTCCAACTGGCAAGGCCATCGGCCCAACTGTCGAAACCGCCCGCCCAACTGTCAAAGCCGCCGGCCCAACTATCGAAGCCATCTACCCACTGTTGACAGGTATCGGCCCAACTGTCGTAGCCAGCAGCCCAACTATCGAAGCCAGACGCCCAGCTATCAAAGCCAGCAGCCCAACTGTCAAAGCCATCCACCCAAGCTGTAAAGTCGGCCCAGCTATCGAAACCACCGGCCCAACTGTCGAAGCCACCGGCCCAACTGTCAAACCCACCGGCCCAGCTATCGAAGCCGCCGGCCCAGCTATCGAAACCATCATCCACTGCGCAGGCATCGGCCCAACTATCGAAACCGCCGGCCCAACTATCGAAGCCGTCTGCCCAGCTATCAAAACCATCGGCCCAGCTATCAAAGCCGCCGGCCCAACTGTCAAAGCCATCCGCCCAACTGTCGAAGCCGCCAGACCAGTTCGTCTCACCGCCAGCCCAGCTATCGTAGCCGTCCGCCCAACTATCGAAGCCGCCGCTCCATGTTGTGTAACCATCGGCCCAACTATCGAATCCACCGCCAATGATCTTGAACTCGCCCGTTTCAGGGTTGAAGGTCGTCCATCCCTGGTAGTGGATGAGGCCAGCCAAATCTGCGGCGATATCCATACCCTGATTTGCCCTGCCAACAATGTCGGTGGAGACAGCATCGGCGGCCCAAACCCGCCCGGCTCCCTGCTGCCAGATGCTATACGCAGCAGCGCCAGTCGCTTCATCAAACTGCGGGCGCGCCGTTTGCATCAGGCGGAACTTCACTTGATCGGGCGTCAATTCGGGGTGTTCGCTGAGCATCAGCGCCGCGATGCCCGAAACCACCGCCGTTGACATCGAAGTACCCGCCATTTCGAAATAGTGGCCCACAAGCCGGCGATCCGGGTAGCTTTTGCTGAGGTAGCTGTTGTTGTGCATCAGTGAAGCGATGTGCGCGCCAGGTGCAATCACGTCCGGTTTCACAAAAGCATCCAGGGTCGGTCCAGCAGCCGAGAACTCGGGGATATAGTCGTCGCCGAGATCGTCTATGGTGCGGCTGTCGGTGAAGGCGCCCACCGTGATGACATAGGGAGTATTTCCGGGCACACCGACGCTCATGGGGTGGGGACCGGTATTGCCGGCGCTTGCCACAACGACAATGCCAGCATTCCACGCAGCCATGACCGCGCGGTTGTAAGGATCAGCCCAATACGGCGCCACCGGCACCGCGTACATCGAGATATTGAGGACGCGAATCCCATACTCATCTTTGTGCTGAACGATCCAGTTGATGCCTTGTAGAACGTTCGCATACGATCCTACGCCCATTTCATTGAGCACCCGTACAACTACTAGATTAGCTGCTGGCGCCACTCCACGGAATTCACCATCCCACGGTTCGTAAAAACGATTGGCGACGATACCGGCAATATGTGTGCCATGCCCATTGGGATCGCCCAGAGCGCGCTGAAGACGTGAAGATGCAAACACTTGATTGGAGAACACGTCATAATAAGCCAGAAGCCGCTCACCGGTCTCTGGTCCCGCGGGAGTGCGATTCAGGTCAACAAATGTCGTGGTGACACCGCTATCGAGGAGAGCCACCGTCACTCCTGCGCCGAGGTTTCCTGCGTCCCACACCTCCTGCACACCGATGGCTTTGGCGAAGTCTGCATCAGGCATCTTACCATTAGCTGCCACCGTCACTTGCCGATCTAGCGTCACACGCACGACACCGGGAGCATCTGTCAAGACAGTCCATGATGTTGGAGGGATGGAGGCCACCACAGCGTTAATGATGTCAATGACGGCGGTAACATTGCCATGAACCTTCTCGACAGCAGCCTGGGCCGCAGCGACGCTTTCCCCCTCGACAATCACCTGGATTGTCGAGGACTGCATGGGTAGTGGATTCACCCATGAACCAGTCAGTAATACCACAACAACAAGGATCGCAATGACTTTTGACACCACGGGCTTCTTGTTCATGTCCTACCTCCCCACCAAACAAAACGTTAGAAATTGGTTATATTATACTTATCATTCTAACACATTTCTATCCAAATAGCCAATAGTACTTAAGTACTATAAACAGAAAATGCGGGAAGGTTTTCACCATCCCGCACTCAAGAATCCAGGGAAGATTAGATTATTCTCAACTTGTTCTGGGGCGCGATTCCCAAAGAAGCTGCTCACGCAACATCAAATCGGTATTGCGAATTTTGAAGGCCAGATCACTGGCGATATTGCGCATCAATAGATAACCAAAATAGTGGTCTTCCTCGCAAAGGCGCATCAAATCTTCGCGTTTAATCGCCTGCAGCTTGGCCTCCTCAGACGCAGCCCTGGCAGAAGCCGAACGCATACCACGATCAACCAGACCGACTTCGCCAAAGGTCTGTCCAGGCCATAAGTTTGCAATGGTAGCCGGCTGCGCGTTTGAATGGGCAGTACCCAGGAGGCTGGGGTCAATGACAATTTCTACGATGCCTTCAATAATAATGTATAACTCATCACTGGGCGTGTTCTCTTTGACGATGATTTCACCCTTCTTGTAAGTACATTCACGACAAACAGTCGCAACTTTCTGAAGATTTTGTTTAGAAATCCCGTAGAAAATATCCGCCTGTCGTAGAACACTTGCTACCTGCATATCCACCTCCTAAAATAAGGCAAGCCCTGTACCAGACTACCCGGGCAGAAAAATCGAGAGATACTTCGTTTTTTCTTAAGCCAAGTATAACGTAATTTGGCAATGAAGCAACCAATGCTTTAATGTAAAATTGGCAAATAGTGTTTAGGCTCTACCTTAGCGGAGGGAGAAAAGGTTATTCCGCATAAAAAAACTCCCCCGGTCATAGTGGCCGAGGGGGTATTCAATAAACTCGTCAACACAAAACTAATCATTATTCGACAAAAATCTCAACACGCTCGCCATTCCCAGTAGTATCCTGCATATCGAGGATATATCCGGTCTCCCCACGATTGAGCATTTCTTCCAAGCCCCCGGTATCCAATCCTTCCATACCCGCGATATTTCCACCCACTCGTAAACCAGCTCGCACTAATCCCACCGGAAGTGTTAGATTCACCCGCACCCTCTTGGCTTCCATATCCGTCACGCGAATACGCACCCAGCGGGGTCGGCGTTTCCGTTGTTGAGCATTTTCCATTTGATCACGCAAGGCATCCAACAAACGCGCGGCTTCATCGGCGGTGATTTTTCCTTCTTGGACCATCTGGAGAATCTTACGGCGCTCTTCATGCATTCTTCTCGAATCAGGCGCTGGCACTGATGTCACGGATGGACCCAAAAATGGTGCGTGAAGGTCCTGACGTCCGGGCGATTTCTGCAGTTCTTCCAGAGCCTCCTGTAAACGCTCCCGCTTCTCAGCAAGTACCTCCCGCTTCATCTCAAATCTTTCTATCTGCGCTAATAGTCGCTCTCGCTGAACCTCTAGTCGCGCGCGCGCACCTGGCGAAGACTCCTCTCCGCCACCTGGGCCAGATGCCAATGCGGCTTCGACTCGCTCCAACTCCAATTGAATTTCTTTAAGCTGTCGCTGAAGCTCCTCATCAGTCGGGAGTTCCTCAAGTTTTCGGCGTACTTTCTCCATATTTTGTTCCATCTTCTCCCTAATCCTTGCACCAACATCTGGCCTTTCTACCATCGTTTGCCTCCTGAGCAAAAGCTTTACCAACTCTCTAACCCGCAAACGCGTCTTTTATCTTTTGAGCGCCTTCAAAACAGCATCCACTGTGATTTTTCCTTCCGCCAAATCATCCAGCATTGACTGCATCACTTCTTCCTCAGTCGCCAGTTCTCCCACTTCATACCCCATCGCACGAATCACTTCATGCAGACGGTTGCGGACAGTGGGATAAGAAAGCCCTAATTCTTCTTGTAAGCGATTGAGCTTACCTTCCAAACGTACAAAAAGCTCAACAAAATCCCATTGTTCTGCAGTAAGCTGAGTCAGCCTATGAGGAACAAAAGTCCCCTCAATTGCGGTACCGCACTGAACACACGATAGACGCTCTACAATAAGATCGTCTCCACAAACAGGGCATCTCGTAGGAATTGGGTACATCAACGACTCCTTAAAAGTATTCTTCAAATATCTTCAAATGAATGAGTGTATATCTTATTTAATTTTAATGTAGGATTAAGATTTGTCAATAAGGAGTTGAATTTCGAGTTTCTATACAAGAGGATGAAGCATCAAACAAAAAACCCAGCTTTCCGCTGGGTTTAATGTAAACAAAATAACACTCTCTTAAAGGTTGCCATAAACAGCAACAGTTCCTTGGCAATGACCTACTCTCCCACCCCGCTACCAGGGC
>DAOLUH010000001.1:0-249007 GCA_035420085.1 Anaerolineae bacterium | reverse complement strand
GGGGGGGGGGGGGGGGGGGGGGGGGGGGGGGGGGGGGGGGGGGGGGGGGGGGGTGAGGGGGTGAGGATAAAGGTGCATACGGAGTTGGAGGTGTATCAGTTGGGGATGGAGGGGGCGATGCGGATTTTTGAAGCCAGCAAGACTTTCCCGCGTGAGGAGACGTATTCACTCACGGATCAGGTGCGGCGTTCCTCGCGTTCGGTGTGCGCCAATATCGCCGAAGCCTGGCGCAAGCGGCGCTACCCTGCTGCCTTTGTGAGCAAATTGAGCGACGCCGAGGCAGAAGCCGCCGAAACCCAGGTCTGGTTGGATTTTGCGCTACGCTGCGGCTACCTCAACGCCGAAACCGTCGCCGCCCTAACCCAAACCTACGACCACATCCTGGGCAAACTCGTCACCATGATCACCCACCCCGACCAATGGACCCTTCCCTCCACCACCAAAACCCTATGACCACCCCCTCTCTCCCCCTCCCCCCCTCCCTCTATCTCTCCCTCTCCCTCTCCCCCCCCTCCCTCTATCTCCCTCTCCCCCTCTCTCACAACCCTATGCTATAATACATAGAGAGTGTATGCAATAGAACGAGGAGGTAACAATGACGGTGATGGCAAGGCCAATTACCCCCAAGGGGACTTTGCTCTTGAGTAAAGAGATTTTGACCGAAGCAGGGTTAGGCAAACAGGTGCGCATTATTGTCAAACCGGGAGAAATCCGTATTGTGACCGCGCCTGTATCCGATGCCGAAGCGACGCTCAAAGAGTTAGCGGGATGCCTGGGGCAAGAGCCTGCTTCAGAATATGATTTTCAACTCAAGATCGGTGGTTTGTATGAAGCTCGATGAGGTTGCGCGTGGTCACGTCTATGTGGATACCAATGTGTTGTATATGTATCTACGCGCGGACCCAGTCCATTTACCCACGATAGAGCGTTTTTTGCAGCGCGTGGTACGTGGAGACATTGCCGCCTATGTCAGCTTGTTGACTTTGGATGAGCTGTACTATCGCTTGTTGTTGGCGCTGATCAAAGAGCACACAGGACGCAATCCGTTGGATGTTTTGCGGGACGATCTGCCGGGAACAGTTGCGAGATACAGCGACGGCATATCTAGCGCCCTCCGCAAGCTGATGGGACTACCGCATTTTACCCTGGTGGGGCTGGAACCCAGGGATTTTGAGAGAATGTTAGAAAATATTGTGCGATTTTCCCTGTTGCCGCGAGATGCCCTTCATATAACGGTGCTGCAACGTTTGGGAATGACTGCTATCGCTTCAGATGATGCGGACTTTGATTGTGTTGTCGGAATAGAGCGTCTTTGGGTTGTGAATCCCCCTGAGTGATCGTATGGACCTCTCCATCATCATCGTCAACTGGAATACCCGCGATCTTCTCGTGCAGTGTCTTCTCTCCCTCTCTCTCCCTCCCTCCCTCTCTCCCTCCCTCTCTCGCTCCCTCCCTCTCCCACTCTCTCCCTCTCCCTCCCTCCCTCCCTCCCTCGAAGTCTTCGTCGTTGACAACGCCTCCACCGACGGCAGCCCCGCTATGGTGCGCGCGCAGTTCCCCTGGGTCACGCCGATCGAGAACACTGAGAATGTCGGCTTTGCGCGGGCTAACAACCAGGCATTGCAGCAAGCCACCGGGCGCTACGTTGTCTTGCTCAACAGCGATACCGTCGTGCGTCCCGGCGCGCTGCAAACCCTGGTGGACTTTATGGACGCGCATCCCGAAGCCGGCGCGTGTGGCCCGCGACTCCTCAACGGCGACGGTTCGCTCCAACCCTCGTGCCATCCCATCCTCACCCCCGGCCGCGAGTTCTGGCGCTTGCTCTTTCTCGATAAACTCTGGCCCCGCGCCACCTATCCCCAGCGCCGGTGGGATGGGCAGACGCCGCGCCCCGTGGAGGTCATCAAGGGCGCGTGTCTTATGCTGCGCCGGGAAGCCCTGGATCAGGTGGGGCTGCTCGATGAGCAGTATTTTATGTACACCGAAGAAATGGATCTGTGTGCCCGGCTGCTGCAGACCGGCTGGTGCAACTATTGGGTGCCGCAGGCAGAGGTTGTCCATTACGGCGAGGCCAGCACCCGGCAAAGCGCCGAGGTCATGTTCGTGGCCCTCTACCGCAGCAAGGCGCAGTTCCAGCGCAAATTCGGCGGCGAGCGACAAGTCCGGCGTTTCAAACATCTGCTCTGGCTGGCCTACCTCCCGCGCGCCGCGCTGATGACCGCCGCCGGCCCGCTCTCCCCTGCCCTTGCTCCCCGCGCCCGCGCCTACCGCCGCCTGCTGCGCGCGCTTAACGACTTTTGATCGTTCCCTTCGTGAAAATTCGTGGCAAAACTCTCCGCAGACAACGCAAAGAGCGCGGAACATCCTCCGCGCTCTCTGTCTACGTACAATCCGCCGTTACACACGCCGGTGTTTTGAGACAGGATGTACAGGATTTTCAGGATGGAACCGTTAGAGTTATCCTGTCCATCCTGTAAATCCTGTCAAAAAACCGTGTAACGCCGTATGCGCTTGTTAAGGTACAAAGTTCGCCGCGAGCTGCACAGCGCCGTAGGCCATTGGCCCGCAGCAGCACAGCAGCGTAAAGAGCAGCATCCCGATGAGCAGCAGTCGCCGGATTTTCACCGCATCCGCGTCACTGCGCGGTTCTGGCCGATACCGGTCGGACGCCTTATCAAAAGGCAGGTAGGTGTGAAAAATCCGGGACATTGTCGTTAGCTTTCAGCTTTCAGCTTTCAGCTTTCAGCCGTCAGCTTTCAGCCGTCAGCTTTCAGCGGTTAGCGATTGGCTGATTGCTGATCGCTGATTGCTGATTGCTGACTGCTGACCGCTTACAGTGCGTTCTTGATCATCTTGGCGACTTTTGGCCCCAGGGCAAAGAGCAGGCCGATGATGGCCCCGGCCACCGAAAAGCCGATGATGATGGTGATGAGCGGGCTAAATGCGCTGGAGAATTGAAAGCCGTAGCCCACGCCTTCGTTCACGGCATCCATGATCTCCCCCGTGTCCAGCGCGGGCACGGTGCTCGTCTGGGCCAGCGTGCTGGCAAGCTCGGCGCCCAACGTCCCCAGCACCACCCCCTCCGGCGCGGGCGCGGCAGCCGCCACCCCCAGCACCGGCGCGAGGACAACAGCAATCACCACAGCCAAGAACAGTTTACGAAACATTGTGATCCTCCTTTAGTCGTTAGTCGTTAGTCTTCAGTCATTAGTCTTCAGTCGTTAGTTTTTAGCTTTCAGCCGTCAGCGATCAGCTCAGCATCCAGCATCCAGCATCCCATTTCCAATTTTTAATTCTTAATTCTCAATTTTTTACCTCTCACCTCCTCCCCTGAACGCCCGCATAATCTCGCGGGTCAGACGGATGATGTCAACGACGACGCGCACCAGTTGACAGGCCACGAGGGTGGCAAGAAAAGCCCAGAGGGTAGCAGCTTGTAAGTCGGTCATAGCTTTCAGTGTTCAGCTTTTAGCTTTCAGTCGGATAGCCCTGTGGACATGGCGGCGCAAGCGTGCCCGGTGTGCCGGGTGTGCCCAAAACTATAGAAAAATCATATTTCTCCCGTCGGGGTAGCACATCGAGCACATCAAGCACGCTTTCATCGACCGGCGTGCTCGCAAGCACATCCTGTTCGGTGGATGAATCAGGCGCAGGATCGGCGTCCAGCCATCCGAGATGCTGCAACCCCTGGAAGGCGCGGGTCGCTCGTGGGGTCCCCCAATGGAAATGCGCTTTCAAGCCGCGCACGGTGGCCTTGCATCCTGCCGCCTGAATCGCCTGCAGGGCGGCGCGCTCGTCGGCGGTGAGGCCGATCAGGCGCGGGTCGGCGACTGCTCCGGCATCCGGCGCAGGCGCTTTGAAATCCGGCGTGCTGATGCGCGTGATCTTGTGCCCCTGCAACACATACGCATCCCCTGGCGGCGTCAGGGTTTCCGCGCCCTCGCGGTCGAGCACCACGCGGCTGTCCACACCGGTGGGCAAGGCCAGGGCCACGCGCAAGGGCACGTTGGCTTTGAGGTCGCCGGGGATAATCTGCACGCTGGGCCGTTGGGTGGCCAGCAGCAGGTGGACGCCGGCCGCGCGGCCCAACTGCGCCAGCCGCAGGAGCATCTGCGTGTCGCCCTTAGAGGCCAGTGTGACCTCGGCCAGTTCATCCACCACCAACACCAACCGCTGCCCGGTCCAGGCGTTCGCGCCGCGTTCCCGCATCGCCGTGAGGCGGCGGCGCGTTTCCTGGAACAGCGCCGCCAGCAGCGGCTCCACCTCCTCCGGGTCGGTGGCCAGGCGCGCCATCCGGCCCTTGTAACGGCTCAGTTCCACCAGCTTCAGGTCGATACCCCATACCTCGGCGCGCTCCAGGATAAAGTGCAGGCATGTGTGGATGAGCGTGCTCTTGCCGCTGCCGGTGGCGCCGGCAAAGAGCGCGTGCGGCGCATCGGCGAGGTCGGCCCAGTAAGGGCCGTGCTGCGCCCGGCCGAGCGGCAGCGGCAGGCGGTAGCGCTGCGGCGGGTCGCCCAAATCCGGCAGCGTACACTGCGGCGGCTTGGGGGGCGTTCTGTCGCGGGGCACGCGCACCCACACGCCGGCGGCATTGATCGTGAGTTCCACGTCAAAGCCGCCCAGCCGGGAGCGCAAGTCCTGCACAAAGTTATCGCCCACCCGGCCCACACGCACGCCGGGCGGCATGGTCAGCAGCACGCTGGTCGCGGGATCGGCGGTAGGGAGCGCCGGGACAAAGACGCGCATGGCCGGCAATTGTTTGTCGCCGGGGCTGTGGATGCGGCACGCGCGGCAGCTTTCCTTGATACACCGGACGATCCAGACGGCCTCGCGGTAAGCGCGGCCCAACTCCCGGTCGCCATAGCCCAACGCGAGCGTCAGGCGCTCCCACCAGCCCATCCGGGGCCACAAGATTTCCTCTTCGGTAAAACCCGGCGGCAGGCCCGCGGTCGGATTGACCTCTGCCAACAACGCCTCCATGCGGGGGTAACGGCCCGGCGAACCCGGCGATTGACGCTGGCGGCCCATGTCACCCTTCGCCTATGTTGGCAAGCGTCGCCGCCAGTTCCAGGCCCACACCAAGAATAAACCCCAGGATAACAAAACCAATGACTGCGCCCATAGTGCCTCCGATAGTTAAGAATCAAGAATGAAGAATCAAGAATCAAGAATCAAGAATCAAGAATCAAGAATCAAGAGTTAAGAGTTAAGAGTTAAGGCGTGGATTTCCCCCACTCCCCCACTCCCCCCCTCCCCCACTCGCCCCCCTCCCCCCCCCGTCTACCGTCTACCGTCTACCGTCTACTGACTACTACTCGGCGCCTTGAACAGCGCCACAATCGCCGCCAGCGCAAAGCCCATTGCGATGTAATCGCGGATGTTGGCCGCGCCAAGATAGCCGACGATCTTTTGCACAATCCCCAACCCCACGTCAATGTCAATGATCTGCCCGATTTGTCCGTAGTCGCCGCCGCCGAAAATGATCGGCGTTGGTGTGGGGGTCAAGGTCGCCTCAGGCGCGGCGGTGGGGGTAGGCGTGGGGCCACTGACGGCGCTAATACACATCTCAATGTAAACAGACGATGTTCGACTGGTATTGACGTTGCCGGTAACATACTGCGTAAAGAACACGTCCGGATATTCCGGGTTGATACGCTGCACGTTTGCCCACCGGCCAATGTGGGCGTAGCTGTAGTCCAGCACATCATTGGCTACAAAGGTAGTCCCATGCCCGAATATGTCGTAGGCAAAGGTAGAGGGATTCTCCAGCCAGGCTTCCGCCGAATAGCTTACAAAAATCTGGTAGGATGCTGTGCTGCCGGCTTCTTGCGCGGGAAGACAGGCTTTGTAGTTAAACGTTCCCACGCCGGCATAACCGCCGTCTTCGTAGAAATACCCACAGTCCCCGATGGGAATCTCAAGGCTAGGCGAAAGCTGTTGACTAATCATCAGGCAATCCGCGCCCAGCGAGACCGGGGAATCCGCCGTGGTATCATAAAACCGCACCCTGTCACTGTCGCCGCCGCTTTGCGCGGCGACCGGCGCGACCAGCGTCAGCCCTGCTATCATGCCCAATCCCAAACCCACCATCCAGCGTTTCATCGTGACCCTCCTTAATCGTTAAAGGTTGAAGGTTCAAAGTTAAAGGGTATCAAACGTCATTCCGAAGCCCCGTTCCTCAATGACGCGCCACTGGATAGCCAGACAGAGGCTGAGGAATCTGTGACGCGAGATTCTTCGGAGGACCTCGGAATGACAATGGCAGACCTCTACAGCTTGCGCAGGGCAAACGGTCAGTTTGCCTTCTACCGCAAACCGCAAGCTGACAGCTTGCGCTACATTTTCCATACAGCTAACCCAATCAGGGCCGGGATAATGGCGCGTTCCAGCCGCCCGCCGGTGCGCAGCAGGGGCAGGCCGAGCCGTTTCTTGATCATGGGCCACAGCAACGGGACGCCGGTGATGGTGATGGCGTCGGCCAGGATGTGCGCCACACAGCCCAAGGCAGCCATACGGCCGTAAGGCGCAAAATCGAGGAGGTGTTCGGCGATCAAGAGCAAGGGTGGCAGCACCAACAAGCTGTGCAGGGGGCCGCGATGGGTGAAGACGGCGGCGGGCAGGCAGGCCAGCCATTGCAGGGGCCGGGGAAGGGGCTTGCGCAAAGCGCCCGCCCCATTGCGGTGATCCAGGTCCGGCAAGAGCGTCCCGGCCACCAGCACGGCGGTCGTCGCCAGCGGGGCGGTGAGCGGGTCGTAGCCCAGGGCCACGGCTGCCGCCAATCCAAGTGCAACGTGCGTCTTTCCGTTCATCGCGACCTCCTGAAACGTGATGCAGGATGCGTCGTGCGTAAAACGTGCTATGTCATGTGTGAAAGGTAGAGAGCTTACGTTTTACGTCTTGCTGGTTACGTTAATTTCATTGAAACACATCCTTAGGCCAAAGTCCATAACCCGCGAGGTTATATTTTGAGGTATTTCTATGCCCGAAGATCACCAACCACTGCGCATACTCAGAAGGCTGCGTCATTGCAGCATAGAATACGTCGCTGCAGAGGCCGGCATTTCCTACAAATGCCTTTCAGAAATCGAACGGGAGGTCACCCATCACCCGCCAAGAGGGACCCTATGCAAAATTCTTACCGCTTTGGACCGCTGCGCGCCGGTCAGCGCGGAAGATCGCAGCGCGGTATATATGGCGTATGGCTACCACCCGCCCTATCCCTTGCCCACGGACGATGAGATCGCCAAAGTGCGCCGCTGTTGGCACGCTTATTGCGCGCACATGCCCCAGCTGGCGTATCTTATGGATGTCAGCCAGCGCGTCCTGGAGTGGAACCCCCTCGCGCCCCGGTTGGTCGGGCTGCGCGCGGCGGACCGGCACACGCAGTATTTTCGGAACGCCACCAGCTTCGACCTGGCCTTTGACCTCGCACAGCGTTTTGTGACAATTGAAAACGACGCGGCGTACCGGCGCAGTTTCGTCCACACGCTCAAGCGCGAACTCCAGCCGTACACCGCCGAAGACTGGTGCACAGCTTGCATCGCTGCCGCGCAACGGCGTTATCCGGAATTCAAGCGGTTGTGGGAAGCGGAGCGCCTCCTGGCGGCAACGTCGCCGACCGGCGGAACGCTGCCGATCGAGCTGCGCCTGCCTGAGTACGCCAGCCCACTGGCCTTCCAACGGGTGAAAAGCCCCTTTGTCGGCGACGCGCGTTTTCAGACGGTGCTCTGGCTGCCGGTAGGGATCACAACGACGCAGGTCTGTCTGGCGTGGGCCTGTGAGGTATGCCCACCGTCAGGAGGATATAGGGGATAGAACAACGGCGCTAAATTCAACTTTCGCCTTTACTGCCGCGGCAACGGCTCAACATCCTCAAGAATTTGTCATCTATCCCAAATCTGATACAATGGAAATGTACAATCCAGCTATCAGCACAACAAAAAGGGGAGCAGTGGGGGTTTGGGGGCGGGCGCTGCCCGTCCCCAAACTCCCGCCCCCGGATTTTTGGGAAGATACGAACCTGAAATCATTCACGCGAACGACTATAGGGATACAATGATCGACATCGAAAGCGCCAGAGCCTACCATCATACGCGCGAGGCGCAGCGGCGCGCGCAGCAGGAGGCCGCGCGGCAGCAGCAGCTAGAGGCCGCGCAAGCCGCCATCGCGCGCCTGGCCCCGCGCTATGCCGGTATCCGCCAGGTTTATCTTTTCGGGTCGCTCGTGCAGCCGGGACGCTTCCGCGCCGACTCCGATATAGATGTCGCGCTCGTGTGCGACACGCTCGAAACCGAAAGCGCGTTTTGGGCCGCTTTGGAACGCGAACTCCAGCGGGATGTGGATGTCCGCCCACTCGTTGAACCGCTGATTGACGTTGTGACGCAAATAGGGAGATTGGTCTATGAACGATAAAATGCTTGTCTTGCGGCGCAGTATCCAAACTTTCCTGGATAGCCTGATGTAAACCATCATGCGCATCGTCTATGCCTTGCTCTCTCCCACCTTCGGGATGCACCAGTACACCGCCGACATCGCCAATCGCGCGGCGGCCTATCACGAGGTACACCTGGTCACCACCAGCCGTTACCCCGCCCACCGCTACGCCCCCGCCGTCACCGTCCACACCCCCATCCACACCACGGATACCGGCTTCTCACACCGCGCCCTAAATCCCGCCGCCATTCGCCATTCGCTATTCGCCATTCGCCATTTGTCCCCCGACGTCGTCCACTTCGGCGGCCCGCACCTGTGGAACGTGCCGTTGATCCTGGGGCTGCGCCGCGCGGGCATCCCCGTCATCCACACGCTGCACGATCTGGACCCCCACCCCGGCTCGGCCTACGGCCCGCTGCTCTACCTGTGGAATCGCCAGGTCTTGCGCACCGCCGACCACATCCTCATCCACGCGGTCCGCTATCAGGAGCGGCTGCTGGCCCAGGGCATCCCCGCCGCCAGACTCACCTGCACGCCGCTGCTGCATCTCTTCCTGGGACACACGTTTCTCGACGATGTGGCGCATCTGGCGGATGGCGTCACCTACGCGCCGGAGGTCCTTTTCTTCGGGCGGCTGGAACGGTACAAGGGCGTGGCGCACCTGCTCACCGCCTGGGCGATGGTCAACCCGGCGGCCACGGCAGAGGCGGCAACGTTGGTACTGGCCGGGCCGGGCGACCTGAACAGGCTGTGGAGCGGCCCGCTGCCGCCCGGCGTGGAACTCCGCAACCGCCTCATCGACGACAAAGAGGCGCTGGCGCTCTTCAAACGGTGCAGTCTGCTCGTCTTGCCCTACATGGGCGGCACCCAGTCGGCGCTTATCCCCGCCGCCTACTTCTTCCACAAACCGGTGCTGGCCTCCCCTTCGGGCGCGTTGGATGAATACGTCGAAGATGGCGTCACCGGCTGGGTCGTGGAACCGGAACATCCCGCCTCGCTGGCGCGCTGTTTAACCGCCGCGCTTGCAGATTTAACGACTCTGGTTAGAATGGGAGATGCGGGTCACGCATGGTATGAAGACCGCCGCCAAGCCGAGGAACAAACCCTGCTGCGAATGTATGAGCGCGTGAACGCTAAAACGTGATAACGTCGGACGGCTGCATTATTGTTGAGGGGACGATGCAATCAGAAGCTATAGATTATGGGGAACATTGGGCCGCGCAGCGCGTTGTCGCGCGGGAAGAACGCCGCGCGGCGGGGCCGCGGCTCACCCTGGCCGAACGCCGCCTGCTGCTGCTCTTGATCGACCTGCTGGTAATCAGTTGGATGCTGGTGGCCGCGTTGGTCATCTTCAACCGCTTCACCTTCTCATTCCCCGTCCTGCTCATGAATTACAAGTGGTTCGTCACGCTGTGGCTGGTGTGGTATATCGTGGGCCACACCCTCGATCTTTACAACCCCGTGCGGGCGGCCAGCGTCAGCGCGATCGCGGTCAGCAGCAGTCTGGCCGGGCTGTTCACCAGCCTGCTCTACGTCGCCATCCCCTGGCTCACCCCCAACGCCAGAAAGGCGGTTCTTCGTCTTCGGCTTCATCGGGCTGACGGTCATCAGCATCACCCTCTGGCGCGTGCTCTACGCCCGGCTGCTCGTCCAACCCACCTTCGAGCAGCGGGTGCTGGTGGTGGGGAACGGGCCTATTGCGCAGCGCCTGGCGCGGGAACTCAATGCTGCCGCGCGCGCCGAGCGGGCCAATCCCTTCCGCGGCACCGGCTACCACATCGCCGGTTTTATCGACGACCTGCCCGTGGACGACGAACCGGCGCTCGATCCCGCCCACTCGCTCATCCGGCTGATCCGCCGCAAACACATCGACGCCGTCCTCGTCTCCGAGGCCGCCACGCTCTCACCCGCCGTCCACGAGGCGCTGCTGGATTGCCGGGAGTTGAACATCCCCGTGAACTTGCTGGCCGAAACCTACGCGCGGCTCACCAACCGCCTGCCCGTGGAATACGCCAGCCGCACCCTACGGTTGATCACCGGGAAAGAAGCCGATCTCAACACGCGCCTCTATTTTGCCCTCAAGCGCGCGCTCGACGTGCTGGTCGCGTCGGTGGGACTGGTCGTGCTGGCGTTGCTGGTCCCGCTGGTGGCGCTCGGCAACGCCCTCACCTCGCCCGGCCCGCTGTTCTACCGGCAGCAGCGCGTGGGGCGCGCCGGACAGCCCTTCGCCGTGGTCAAGTTCCGCACGATGAAACCCAACGCCGAAACCGATTGTGCGGTGTGGGCCTGTGAGGACGATAACCGCGTCACCCCGCTGGGCAAGTGGATGAGGCGCGCGCACATCGACGAAATCCCGCAGATCATCAACGTGCTGCGCGGCGAGATGAGCATGGTCGGCCCGCGCCCGGAGCGCCCGCAGTTCGTGGGCGAGATCAGCCGCACGCTGCCCATCTACCGCGCGCGCCACGCCGTCCGCCCCGGCATCACCGGCTGGGCGCAGATCCACTACCCCTACGGCGACTCGGTGGAAGACGCCCGCATCAAGCTGGAATACGACCTCTACTACATCCAAAACGCCAACCTGGCGCTGGACGTGCTGATTATGCTCCAAACGTTGCCCACGATGCTGTTGTTTAAGGGACAATGACCGGTGGCGCGCATCCTTTTCCTCACGCAGGTGCTCCCTTACCCGCTCGATTCCGGCGCCAAGATCCGCGCGTATTACGTCCTGCGCCATCTCGCCCAACAGCATCAAATCACGCTGGTCTCGTTTGTGCGCGGCGACAATCGCCCGGACGATACCGCGCATCTGGCCCAATTTTGCGAGGCCGTGCATACCGTCCCGCTGCAGCGCTCGCGCTGGCGCGACCTGCGCGCCGTGACGCGCGCCTGGCTCAGCGGCCAATCCACCATCATCGTGCGCGACGAAATCCCCGCCATGCACACCCTGCTCAAGCAATTGATGACGGAACAAACCTTCGACGCCATCCACGCCGACCAGGCTTCGATGGCGCAATACGCGCTCTACGCTCAACAAGTCCAAAGTCTAAAGTCCAAAGTCCAAAGTCCAAAGTTTATAGTTGACAGTTCAGCTTCCCCTATCCCCCAATCTTCAATCTCCAATCTCCCCACCGTCCTCGACGCACACAATGCGCTGTTTCACATTCCGGAGCGGCTGGCTCAGCACGAACGCAATCCATTGAAACGGTGGGTGTTACAACGCGAAGCCCGCGCTCTGGCCCGCTACGAAACGCACACCTATCCCAAATTCACCCATGTCGTCTTCGTCAGTGCCGAAGACCGTGCAGCAATACAAGAGCAAATCAAGAAGCAAGAAGCAAGAAGCAAGAATCGAAAATCGAGAATCGAAAATCGCAATTTCCCTGATTCCCCACTCCCCACTCCCCACTCCCTACTCCCTACTCCCTACTCCCTACTCCACTCTCCCGTCATCCCCATCTGCGTCGATCCCGACGACCGGCCTCTGGTGCAGCGGGTTGCGCATCCACGGACCATTCTCAGCCTGGGCACGATGTTCTGGCCGCCCAACGTGGAGGGTGTGCTGTGGTTTGCCCGTGAGGTGTTCCCGCGTGTCTTGGAATGCGCGCCCGACGCGCGCTTCGTTGTCGTCGGCAAGAATCCGCCCGCTGCGGTGCAGGCGCTCACCGCCGCGTTCCCCAACGTCGAGGTGACAGGGTACGTGCCGGATCCCACGCCCTACCTGGCAGAGACCGCGGCGTTCGTCGTCCCGCTGAACGCTGGCGGCGGGATGCGGGTCAAAGTCGTGGATGCCTGGGGATGGGGGCTGCCCATCGTTTCCACCACCATCGGCGCAGAGGGGATTGACGTGCAGGACGGTAAAAACATTCTCCTGGGGGATACACCCGAAGCGTTTGCGGAAGCCGTCATCCGGCTGCTGGAAAACCCGGCGCTGGGCGAGCGCCTGCGCGCCAACGGGCGGCAGTGGGTGGAGACCCATTACAACTGGCGCACCGTCTATGCGCAGTGGGACGCAGTTTACGACAAGGTTCTGGCGCAATGATAAAGGTCCTATGCATTTTCGGCACCCGCCCCGAGGCCATCAAGATGGCGCCGGTGATCTGGGCCTTGCAGCAGCAGCCGGAGCGCTTCGTCACGCGCGTGTGCGCCACCGCGCAGCACCGCGAGATGCTCGACCAGATGCTCGCCACGCTCGCGCTCACGCCCGATGTAGACCTCGATCTGATGGAGCCTGGGCAAACGCTCAACCAGTTGGCCGCGCGCGTGCTGGCGCGGCTGGAACCCGTGCTCGAAGCCGAGCGCCCCGATTGGGTGCTCGTGCAGGGCGATACGACCACCGTGCTCGCCGGCGCCCTCGCCGCGCACCATCTGCGCATCCGCGTCGGTCACGTTGAAGCGGGGCTGCGCACCGGCGACCGCTGGAACCCCTTCCCGGAGGAGATGAACCGCGTGCTGGCCGACCACCTCAGCGATCTGTGCTTTGCACCTACGGAGCGCGCCTGCCAAAACCTACTGCAAGACGGCATTCCCGAAAGCCGCATCCGCCTCACCGGCAACACCGTCACCGACGCGCTGCTGTGGGCCACCCGGCAGCCCACGCCGCCGGAGGCCGTCGCTTTGCTGGAACAAGCCGGCCTGCCCGCCCAGCCGCAGAGTCCGGCGGACGCCCCACGGCTCATCCTGGTCACGGCGCACCGGCGCGAGAGCTTCGGCGCACCGCTGGAGCGCATCTGCCAGGCCATCCGCGCCATCGCCGAACAGGGCGCGGGCGCGGTAAAGCTGATCTATCCGGTCCATCCCAATCCCAACGTGCAAGCGCCCGTCCAGCGTTGGCTGAGCGGCGTCCCCCACGTCACACTCGCCGCGCCGGTGGATTACCTCACGCTGGTGGCGCTGATGCAGCGCAGCGCGCTGATCCTCACGGATTCCGGCGGCATCCAGGAAGAAGCGCCGAGCCTGGGCGTGCCGGTGCTGGTGCTGCGCGATGTCACCGAGCGCCCGGAGGCCGTGGAAGCCGGCGTCGCGCGTGTGGTGGGCACCGATGCGCAGCGCATCGTCGCGGAGACCTTCCACCTGCTCAACGACCCGGCTGCCCACGCCGCCATGGCGCGCGGCGTCAATCCCTATGGGGATGGGTATGCCGCCGAGCGGATTGTCGCTGCGCTGTTACAGGAGTAAACGCCAATGCAATTTGACGAGAAAGCTTTGCACGAAGTTCGGCAAACGCGGTTCTTAATCAACCGTGTTGATGATTGGATTTATGAAGAAATAACACCTTTCGTAGGCAATCGAGTTTTAGAGGTAGGTTGTGGGCTGGGCAACCTTTTCCCAAGATTACATGATCGGGAATTGATTTTCGGGATAGATACAAGCGAAGAAAGTATACGCGAACTGAAACAGAGGTTTATACACGCTCCTAACATCCAAGCACAAGTCTATGACATTTGCGACCCCGCTGTTCTGGACCTGAAGCCAAACGCATTTGATACCATCATCTCTCTAAATGTGCTTGAGCACATTGCGGATGATACTGCGGCCCTGGTCAATATGCGACAATTGTTGACTGCGGGACATCTTGTCGTTATCGTACCGGCGCATAGTTGGCTTTATGGCACTATGGATAGCTCTATAGGCCATTTCCGCCGCTACGATAAAGAGCAGATGCAGGTCAAACTGAGTCAGGCAGGATTTGAAATCGTCATGCAGCGGTATCTGAATTTTGCAGGAGCCTTGGGGTGGTTTGTGAGCGGCAAGATATTGCGAAAGAAAACCCCGCCGGCGAACCAATTGCGCCTGTTCAACCTTTTAGTTCCTTTCCTGCGCTACATAGAAGCTAATATCAACTCTCCAGTGGGCGTTTCCTTGTTGAGTGTTGCCCGATGAAAATTATGCGCACAAAAAACTTGCTCGTTATCATACTTTTACTCAGCGTTTTTCTACGGTGTCTGGTGGCGATATACTACGGCGATATTGTTGATGCGCCCCCGCTGCTGACCGATCAACGCTCTTATCATTACCTTGCCGTGAGTCTGCTTGACGGGAACGGGTTTAGTTTTGCCAGGCCGTGGTATCCATTTAATTTTCCGCCAGGAACGCCTACGGCTTTTTGGTCCTTCCTCTACTCGCTCTTCATCGCCGCCGTCTACGCCGTGTTCGGCGTTCACCCGCTCGCTGCCCGGCTTACCCAGGCCGTCCTCGGCGGCCTCCTTCTCCCCTGGATGGTCTACCGCCTCACGCGCACTGTCTTCTCCTCCTCACCCCCTCACCCTTTCACCCTCTCCCCCACTCTCCCCCTCCTCGCCGCCGCCAGCGCCGCCATCTACGGCTACTTCATCCTCTACGCTGCCACGCTGATGACGGAGACGTTCTACATCGTCGCGCTGTTGTGGTCGTTGGAGGTGGGGCTGCGTGTGGGACGTTGCCTGCGCCGGGGCGCGCGCGTACCGCTCGGCTTGAGCCTGCAACTGGGCCTAAGCCTGGGCATCGCCGCCCTTATCCGTCAGGCCATTCTTCCCTGGGCGCCGATCTTCTTCTTGTGGCTGCTGTGGCAAGGCGTTAGCGCGTCGAAACGTATAACCGCGCACATGTTACGCCCGCTCGTCATCGCCGGGTTGGTGCTCCTTGCGTGCATTCTGCCGTGGACGTACCGCAACTATCGCGTCTACGGCGAATTTCTGCTGCTCAACTCCAACACGGGCTACGCGATGTACTCGGCGCAGCATCCCATCCACGGGACGCACTTTCAGGAGTTCGCCGCCGCGCCGCTGCCCGCAGGGCTATCCGGCAACGAGGCACAGATGGATCGCGCGCTGCTGCGGCAGGGCATCCGCTTCGTCCTGGACGACCCGGGACGTTACGTGCTGCTCTCGTTGAGCCGGGTGCGCGCCTTCTTCGAGTTCTGGCCCACGCCCGATTCCACGCTGCTCCACAATATCGGCCGCACGGGGTCTTTTGGGCTGTTTTTGCCGTTTATGCTTTATGGGCTTTATTTAGCGGTCAGCCGTCAGCCGTCAGCCGTCAGCACTCCCCACTCCCTACTCCCTACTCCCTACTCCCTACTCCTCCTCTTCATGGCCTTCTACACCGTCCTTCACCTTCTCACCTGGGCGATGGTGCGCTATCGGCTGCCGGTGGATGCCGTCGCCCTGCCCTTCGCGGCGCTGGCGATCTATGATCTGTACCAACGCGCGCGCAAGCACATTCTTCCAAAAACGTGATTCTGCGGTATACTACCGTTGCTGGTGGGGAAGTGGGGGCGGGATGCACCCGCCCCCAAGAAACCTTACCCTCCCCGCTGCGAATGGGATGATGCATAAAGTGAGCCGGTCATGGAATTAAAGCAATACTTTGGGGTCATCAAGAAATGGTGGTGGTTGGCGGTCGCCTGCGTGCTGATCGCCTCGGTCTCCAGCTATCTGGGCACGCGGCAGATGCCGCGCATCTACAGCGCCACCACCACGCTGATGGTCGGGCAGGCGCTCCAACAGGCCAACCCGTCCAGCCAGGATATCTGGCTCAGCCAGCAGTTGGCGCAGACCTACACCACGATGGTGAAACGCAAGCCCATCCTCGAAGCCGCGGCGCGGGCGCTGGGATTGGAGTACATCCCCTCGGCGGGCAACGTCTCGGCGCGCGTGGTTGCCGGCTCGCAACTGCTGGAAATCAGCGTGCTGGATACCGATCCGGAGCGCGCCCGCATCCTGGCGGATGAAATTGCAACGCAGTTGATCAAGCAGACGCCCACCGATTCGCCGGAAGCGCGGGACCGGCGAGACTTCGTCCAGCAGCAACTCAAAGACCTGGAAGACAAAATCAAAACGACCAAGGCCGAAATCGAAGACGAACAGAAGAAGCTCGACGCCGCCAACAGCGCGCGTGCCATCCAGCAGTACCAGTCAAACATCACCGCGCTGCAACAAAAGCTCAATTCGTACCAGGCCACCTACGCCTCGCTGCTCACCACGGTCCAGGGCGGCATCAACTACGTCACCGTCATCGAACCGGCGAGCACGCCCACCTATCCGATCAGCCCCAACGTCTCGCAGACGGTGCTGCTCGCCGCCGCCATCGGCCTGGCGCTGGCGCTCGGCGGCGCGTTCCTCATCGAATACCTGGACGACACGGTGAAGACGCCCGAAGAGGCCGCGCAGTTGACCGGCCTGCCCGCCCTGGGCGCGATTGCGCGCATCGAGGGGAAATCCGACGATGACCGGCTCATCGCCGTCCGCCACCCACTCTCCCCCATCGTCGAAGCCTACCGGGTACTCCGCACGAACATCCAGTTCTCCGCCATAGACAAACCCATCAAAACATTGATGGTGACCAGCCCGGCCCCCTCGGAGGGCAAAAGCGTGACGCTGGCGAACCTGGCGGTGGTGATGGCGCAGTCGGGCCTCAAAGTGATCGCGGTGGATACCGACCTGCGGCGGCCCGTTCAGCACCACATTTTCAACCTGCCCAACGATTACGGGCTGTGCGACGGCATCCTGCACACCAACCCCGGCGTGATGGAGCACGTGCAGCCCACCCAGGTGGAAAACCTCTGGGTGCTGACGAGCGGCACGATCCCGCCGAACCCTGCCGAGCTGCTCGGTTCCAAGCGGATGGGGGAAATCATCGAGGAATTGAAAGCCAACGCCGATCTGGTGATCTTCGACTCGCCGCCCACGCTTCTGGTGACAGATGCGGCGGTGCTCGCGTCCCGCGTGGACGGCGTCCTGCTGGTCAATGATGCAGGGGCCACGCGCCGCGGGATGTCGAAGCGCGCCGCCGAGGAACTGCGCCGCGTCCACGCCCCGCTCCTCGGCCTGGTGATGAACCGCCTCTCCACGCGCCGTGGCAGCTACTACTATTACCAGTACTACCACTACAAATACTATCGCCACGAAGACGGCACCGTCGAAAAGCGCCGTTCTAAGGTGGAGAAGAAAAGGCGGAGTAAGGAGTAAGAAGTAAGAAGTAAGAAGTAAGGAGTGAAACTCACCTTACTCCCTACTCCCTACTCCCTACTGCCTACTCCCTACCCTTCAATTGTACCGCTGCGTAATCGGCAGACGCCGGTCTTTGCCGAAGGCGCGGGTGGTGATGCGCACGCCCGGCGGGGCCTGGCGGCGCTTGTACTCATTGCGATCCACCATCCGCGTGACGCGCTGCACCAACCCCTCCGGCAGCGCCAACGCCGTTACAATGTCCTCCGGGGCCTGATCGTCCTCCACGTAGGCTTTGAGGATCGCGTCCAGCACCTCGTAGGGCGGCAGCGAGTCCGTGTCCTTCTGATCCGGGCGCAGTTCCGCCGAAGGGGGGCGGGTGATGCAGCGTTCGGGAATCACGGGGACGTCGCCCTGGGTATTGCGCCAGTTCGAGAGATCGTACACGAGCGTCTTCAGCACATCCTTGATCACCGCGTAGCCGCCGGCCATGTCGCCGTAGAGCGTCGCGTAGCCCGCGCTCATTTCGCTCTTGTTGCCGGTGGTCAACACCAGCCAGCCAAACTTGTTCGAGAGCGCCATCAAGTAGTTGCCGCGAATCCGTGCTTGCAAGTTTTCCTCGGCCACGCCCGGCGTTGTCCCCGCAAACGGCTCCGTCAGCACATCCAGGTACGCCTGGAAGACGTGTTCGATGGGGATCGTCATAAAGCCGATGCCCAGGTTGGCGGCGAGCTGCGCTGCGTCGGTGTTGCTCATATCAGAGGTGTAGCGGGAGGGCATCGCCACGCCCACCACGTTCTCCGGCCCCAGCGCATCCGCCGCGATGCACGCTACCAACGTCGAGTCAATGCCGCCGGAAAGCCCGATCAGCACCTTCGCAAAGCCGTTCTTGCGGACGTAGTCGCCGACGCCGAGCACGAGCGCCTGGTAGATTTCGGCCAGGGGCGGCAGCGGCGCTGCGATATGCGGCGCAAGCGGTTCGCGGGGGGGCGCCGGCGTCGCTACGGCGGGGAGCGTCGCCGTCGGCAGCGGCGCGGGGACGGCCTTGCGCCAGCGAGGATCGTGCAGCCGCCAACGGAACACCGCGCCTAAATCCACGTCCGCCACGACGAAGTCCTCCGCAAACTGCGCGCCGCGCGCGATCACCTGCCCGCGCTCATTCACGATCACGCTGCCCCCATCGAAGACCAGCTCATCCTGCCCACCCACCAGGTTGCAAAAGGCGACGATGGCGGCATTGTCGGCAGCGCGGGTGGCGAGCATCTGCTCGCGGGAGGCCAGCTTGCCGGCGTGGTACGGCGACGCGGAGATGTTCACCAGCAGCCGCGCCCCACCCTGCAACGCCTGGACTTCGGGCGGCCCCGCCGGATACCAGATATCCTCGCAGATGCTCACGCCAAAGGCAATCCCGTCCCGCGTGAACACCGGGATGTCCACGCCCCGGCGGAAGTAGCGATCTTCATCAAAGACGGCGTAGTTGGGCAGGTAGTGTTTGTGATAGGTGCGCACCCAGGCTCCGTCGTGCAGGATAGCAGCGGCGTTGTACACGTCGTCGTCCACGTCCGCAAAGCCGACGATGGCGGTGATGCCCTGCGTCGCGCGCGCCAGGCGTAGCACAGCGGCCATGTTCGCCTGCAAGAAAGCCGGCTTGAGCAGCAGGTCTTCAGGCGGGTAGCCGGTGACCGCCAGTTCGGGGAACACCACCAGGTCCGCGCCCACCGCTTGCGCCCGCCGGATACCGGCCTCGATTTTCCGCGTGTTGCCCTCAATGTCGCCAACCAGGGTATTGATTTGCGCCAGCGCGATCCGCCAACGGTTCATAGTATACACCTCGTTTTTCGACAGGATGAACAGGATTCACAGGATGTCAATAAATATAGATTTATCTTGTTAATCCTGTCCACAAGATGATCAATCGCCGAGGCGGCTGATCCGCCCGACGCCGTTGACCCGTTGAGAGACGGTGGGGTTGCCGTAATACTCAATCGAACCAGCACCGTTGATCGTGGCATCCAGGGTCTCTCGCGCGCGCACGGTCGCCGAGCCAGCCGCGTTGATCTCCACTTTAGCTTTCTCGCTCTTCAAGTCGCGGGCCTGATAACGCCCAATGCCGTTGATTTTGACGGTCTGCGACGCTGCCTCGCCCGTCACCGTCACATTGCCCGCGCCGGAGAGCGTCACCACGAGTTGGTCAACGTCCAGGTTCAGCAGGTCGAAGTTGCCCGCGCCGTTCGCGTTGACGGTGAAGGTCTCGGCGCGCATGTCGGGCGCTTCGATGTCGCCCGCGCCATCCAGCGTGATGGTATCCAGCGATTTCACGGTCAGGTAGAAGTTGATGGGTTTGTTGTTGGTCACCACGATGTTCTTTTGCCAGCGGATGATGAGTTCCTCGCCCTTCACCTCGGTCGTGATGTACTGCATAAAGTTGTCCTCGGCCTCGATACGCAGGGATTCGGTATCGCCGCGCTCAATGCGCAGGCGGCCAAATCCGGCCAGGCGCACGCGGCTGAAGTTGCGCACCTCGCGGGTTTCTTCAACAACGTTCCCGGAGCCTTCGACCTGCTCGACGTCAATGTTGATGTTGATACTGGGAATCGTCACCGTACAGGCCAGGCTGCTCGCCAGTAAAAACAACGTAATCCCCAAAATAACGCCCTTTTTCACTTTGTTCTCCTCCTTCCACGCACGTTCTACAGGATAATACGCGCCGTTATCGAGTGCGGTTGCAGTATCCGCCCACGCGCTCCCCCAATTCTGGTATAATGAAGGTATTGTAATCCAAATGGAGGAATATGCTATGACAGAGACGCCACGCCCGCCGCGCCGATCGCCCTTGACGACGACGCTGGATGCCGTCCTCAAACCGAGCACGCGCGGGGAATATCTGGCCTACTGCATCTCGCAGGTAGGCAGCCCACCGGTGATGGGATTGGCATCGCTCATCTGCATCGCGGCCAGCCTGGCGTTGCCGAAGGTCTGGCTGTGGTCGGGTGTGTATGTGACGATGGCTATGGTCATCCCAATGATTTTTCTGATCTGGCAGGTGCGTCACGGGCGCGTCACCGATCTCGACGTGCAATTGCGGGAGCAACGCAAGGGGTCGTTGCTGGTAACGATTGCCGGGTTCGGGCTGAGCTGGCTCGTCATGCGGATCGGGAACGCGCCTGCCGTGCTCACGGCGATGGCCGGCGCCGGCTTCGTGCAGTGGCTGATTGTGTTTGCGATCACCCTGCGGTGGAAAATCAGCGCGCATACGACCTCTGCCGCCGGGGTAACATTGTTCGTCCTGCGCGTGCTAGGGCCGGTTGCCGCGCCACTCGTCATCAGCATCCCGCTCATCGCCTGGTCGCGCGTCAAGCTGCGGCGGCACACGCTCGGCCAAACGATTGCCGGGGCGCTCCTCGGCAGCGGCGTCATCGTGGGAGTGATTCTGCTCAACCCGGCATTGTAACGGCCTAAAACGTAAAGCGTAAAACGTAAGCAAACTTTTACGTTTCACGTTTTACGTTTTACGTTTTACGTATTTGTTTATGTGGAGGGCGCTATGTCAGCAGTGGATGAGATCAACACATTGAAAGAGGCGTTAGCGCGCGAGCAGCAGGCGCGCCAGGAGGCCGAGGCTGCGCTCGCGGCGGCCCAGCACGCCCGCCAACAGTTCGTCTCGCTGGTGACACACGAGCTGCGCGTCCCGATGACGTCCATCAAAGGCTACACCGACCTGCTGCTCAAGGGCATTGTGGGGCCGGTCAGTGACGCGCAAAAGAACTTCCTGCAAACGATCCGCGCCAACGTGGAGCGTATGTCGCGGATGGTCGCCGACCTCTCGGACATTAACAAGCTGGAAGCGGGCGCGGTGAAGTTTGCCCCGTCCGCCGTGGCGCTCAACGAGGCGCTCGACGAGGCATTGCGCGGCCTGACGACAGCTATCGCTGAGAAGCGCCAGACCCTCGCCCGCGACATCCCCGACACGCTCCCCGCGCTGTGGTGCGACCGCGCCCGGCTCGTCCAGGTGTTGGCGAACCTGTTGAGCAATGCGCACCTCTACACGCCGGAGGGCGGCGTGATCACCGTTGCCGCTGAAGACACGTCCGGCGCTACAGCGGGTGTACAGATCGCCGTGCGCGATACCGGCGTCGGCATCCTGCCGGAAGAGCAAGAGCACATCTTTGAGGCTTTCTTCCGCGCGTCAGATGAAGAGACGCGCCAGATTCCCGGCAACGGCCTGGCGCTGCGCCTCTCGAAGCTTTTGATCGAACAACAAAACGGGCGCATCTGGTTCGCAAGTGAACGCGGGCGCGGCACGACGTTTCATATTCAGTTGCCCATTGCCTGAAAAGGCCAAACGGATTCCATAAAAAAATCCCCAACGACTGCGGTTGGGGATTTTTTTGTGGAAGCCGAAAGCTAATAGGTGATGGCGCGCGGCAGTTCCTTCGCCTGGGCAATCCATTCCGTCACTTGCGCCAAAGAAGGCAAGCGGCGCACCAGTTTGCGCTCCTCGTTCACCTCGTGCAGTTTGTTGTAGAGGTTCTCCGCGTTGCGCTGCGCCAGCTCGGGGACTGTATCCACCCCGGCAATCTCCAACAAATCAGCATATTCCTCGCCAATCCCCTTGACGCGGAAAAGGTCGGCGCGATTCACCCACTTGAGGATGAGCTTGCCGCTGATGCCGCTCTTCTCTTCGAGATCGGCGCGGCCCTTTGGTGTTTTGCCCTGCTCCAGCAGTGCCTCCAGCGAAGCAACGCCGGCCGCCTCCAACTTCCCGGCATAGGTATCGCCAATCCCTTCAATCGTCTGCAACTTCGTCATGTTTGCCTCCCTATTGTGAGAATGATCCATTACTTTCCGCACTACAGCTTTAGCATACAGAGAATCATGCAAAAGTCAAGAGTTCAAAAATTGCGTCGCGCGAAGTTGCGCTTTGTCTATCGCGTAGCGCATGTTACAATCGGAGTCACGATGAAACCTGAAGCGTTGTTTTCGATCATTGCGCATAGCTTGGACGAACATCCACTGCCGCGCGCGCAGATCGTCGGCATCAACGGCGTGGACACCGCCGGCAAGACGCGCTTCGCCCAGGATTTCGCCGCCTTCTTGCGCGCGCAGGGCCGCGACGTCGCGCTCATTCACGGGGACGACTTCCACAACCCGCGTGCGATCCGCCGTCAGGGCGACGACCCCGTGCGCGGCTACATCGAGCACGCCTTCAACCTGCCCCTGCTGGAACGCGAACTGCTGGCCCCGATTCGGCGCGGCGAAACGTTCGACAAGACGCTCGCGCTGCTCGACCTGGACGCCGACACGCCCACTGCCATTCGCCGCTACACCGTTCGCCGCGAGACCATCGTCCTCGTGGAAGGCGTGTTGCTCTTCCGCCCGCCCATAGACGCTTACTTCGACCTGCGTATCTTCCTGCACATCCCCTTCGACGAGGTGCTGCGCCGCGCCGCCGCCCGCGACGTCCCACACTACGGCGACGATTACCTGGAACGCTACAAGTTCCGCTACATCCCCGCCCAGCAGTGGTATCTGGAGACGCATCGCCCGGCCGAGCGCAGCGATTTTGTGGTGGATAATACGGAATTTGGATCGCCACAGCTTATGGCCGGCAATCATTGATATTGTATATTTGACACGTTGGTTCTGTGCAGTACAATTACCAACCTGTATGTAACTTTAAATCAAATAAATCGGAGGGGTAACCATGAAAAACAAATTCTTCAGTGTTCTTTTGAATATGATGTTAATTGTGTTGACCATTTCTCCTACTTTCCTGGTCCAGGCCATGCCTCTCTCTGCAGAAACTGCAATTGCCACACCACCCTTTCTCACTTTAGTTAACCAAATAGGCGGAGCGACCTATAGCGTGAAACTTCAAGGGAACTACGCTTATATGGGCGTTGGACCGCGTCTCGTGATCTTGAATATCACAAATCCCGTTCAACCTGTCGCGGTAGGGCAAACTGAGATCATATCAGATTATATCACTGATATAGAAATCTCAGGAAATTATGCCTACATAACCTCAGGCTCAATATATTCGGGTGAGGGATTGCGAATCATTGATATTTCCAATCCGGCTCAGCCGCATATCGTCGGCTTTTATGACACGCCGGGTAAAGCTCAAAACCTGGCTATAGCCGGCAATTATGCCTACGTGGCCGATGGAAGCACAGGGTTGCGTATTATTGACGTCTCAAACCCATCAAATCCCATCGAAGTCAAAGCCATCATTCCGCCTAATACAAGCACTGGTGGAAAAACTACAGACGTTGTCATTGTTGATCACTATGCTTATGTAGCGGAGAATTATGAGCAGGGGTTACACATTCTTGATATTTCCAATCCGGCGAATCCCGTTACCGTGGGACGCTATGCCGGTCGCCCCGTTCATGGTGTGGCGGTCGCCGGCAATTACGCATATTTGGCCTGTGTCGGCAGTTTAACAACAGAAGCAGGACTAAGTATTGTCAACATCAGCAATCCCGCCGCGCCTCAAGAGGTCGGATTCTATAAAGCCGAATTTTATTCTACCTGGGTGCGCATTAAAGAGAACTACGCGTATCTTTCAACATCAACCACATATCCAGCCCCGACGAAGTATGTACGCATCGTGAATGTCGCAAATCCTACAGTCCCCGTCCTGAGCGGCGTGTTTTCTTTGCCTTACGATAGCAACGATCTGACTGAACCTTATCAAGTTGATCTGACCGCCAACCTTGCGTATCTGGCTGCCGGTATGTATGGATTACAGATTGTTAACGTCGCTAATCCGGCTGCTCCCACGGTTGTTGGCGCGTACAATATCCCGACACGACCGGGGGCGATAGCGGCGGGAGGGAACCATCTCTACGTTGCGGATGAACACTGGACACTTTACAAAGATACCCATGATGTCGGCGACCTGCACATTATGGATATAACCAACCCCACAGACCCTCACATTGTGGGAATCTATGATACGCCCGGCATTATTGACAGCATCGCTGTTTCTGGCACTTACGCCTTTGCCGGTAAAGATGTCAGATATGACTTTGCTACAAGCACGCCGCTTGAAGGGGGTATGCATATTTTGAATGTTTCTGACCCTGCACATCCTGCGGAAACTGCATTTTACGATAGTGGGAGAAAACCGGTCACCCATGTTGCATTACAGGGAGATCTCGCTTATCTATATCTAGACGCGAATGAGACTGGCAATGGAGGAATACGCTTTGTGGACATATCTACCCTTGCCAATCCGCAGGATATAGGACACTATGATTATGACGCAAACGACTTGGCTATAGCCGGGAACTATGCTTACTTGGGTGGATTTGGCTTAAGCATAATCAACATAGCCGATCCAGCTAATCCTAGCCCCGTTGGTCAATATGATAGTGACCAGACCATCGCCGCTGTTGCTGTCTCTGGCGACTATGCGTATATTGGCGACTACCGACTGCAAATTATCGCCATTTCCGATCCGGCGAATCCGACCCTGGCCGGTTCCTTAAGCGTGGGAAGCGGGTATGTGATTAATGACATAGAGATTGTCGGCAGCCGCGCTTATCTGGCAGTTGGTGGCTACGGATTCTACATCGTTGACATTTCCGATCCCCAAAACCCCGTTGAAGTGGCCCGGTACAGCACGCTGGGCGTCGCCAACAGCATCGCCGTTTCAGGGAACACAGTTTACTTTACCAGTGAAACAGGCGGAATTTACATTTTTGCCTCTCCTCCCACGATATCGGGTACCGTGACGGATGCCAGAGGCAAGCCGGTTGCGGGCGCAGTGATTTCTGCCAATAGCCTCTACACTGCCACCACCGATGCCAGTGGCATCTATACGTTTACCAACGTCCTGGCTGGTCATTACACGCTTACCCCAGTTAAAAACGATATTTTGTGGTGGGAACCCGCCCAACGCACAATAACTGTCCCACCGGATGCTACAAAACAAGACTTTACCGGTTATCACATCCGCAAATCGGTGATGCCGGGAGAGAAAAACGTAATCGGGTTCGGCGATGTACTCACGTACACGGTTCAGGTTTCTTCATTCGATGATGGTTCCTTCATCTTTTACGATCCGATTCCCATCTATACAACCTACATCGCCGAGTCGCTGCATGCGCCGGAAGGGATCAATTATGATACGCAGGGCAATATGATCACTGGGACTCTTTCCACACTGACAGCGAACGAGATCACCTTTGCTGTCCGTGTAGGTATCACCGGCACTGCCGGCTTTGCTCCTCCCATCGTGAACCGGGCCTGTATCTTCCCTACCGGGCAGTCAACGGAACTGTGCGAGTGGTCCAATACCACCAGGAATTCCACATACCTCTGGAAAGTATATCTGCCGCTTGTTATGCGTAACCGCAATTAGAATGCTGAAACTCACACTCCTTGGGGGACGAACGATTATCGTCCCCCATTTCATTAACTCCACGTCGTTCGGCAGTCTTCTGCAGGTTGTGCTATAATGGAATCAGTAAACGCTTTGTCTTCAGCAGCATAGAAGAGGATAAAATGACTGAGATAGTGCTCGAACAAATCCCCAAAATTGGGAGGATTGACCTGACAATCCAGGTTTCTACCGAAATGAACTACTCAGCAGAAGTCGCCAGACGACTGGCAGGCCGTTTTGTGGCGAATGAAATAAGCTATTTGCTACGTGCGGGAGAGCCTAACCTGGTCGTTTCAGATCGTCTTTACTGGCGCGTTCCGATTCTCTTGGCATTCCCGACGACCGGCCTGTTGGGAACTGTTGGAACGGTAGACGTTGACGTGGAAACAGGTCAGATGCCCATGACCCCCGCAGAAATCAACGAGATGACACACTATGCCGAAAGCCTGGCTGCCGAGTATACCGCCGCTGAATGTCCCGCACCGTACAACAGGAGTGACGTATGAAAATCACCATGACCTTAAACAATACCCCTCGCACCTTCGACATCGAGCTGCGCGAAACGCTCTTTCATCTGCTGCGGCGCAGCGGCATCAAGAGCGTGAAGTTCGGCAGCGAAGACGGCACGGACGGCTACAGCACCGTGCTACTGAACGGCAAGTTGTGCAGCAGCGTCGTCACGCTGGCGGCGCAGGCCGACGGCGCGACCGTGCTCACCGTCGAGGGCTTGAGCGGGCACCAGCATCCCGGCTGGAACCAGAAGGCGGAATTGCACCCGCTGCAACGCGCGTTCATCGAGACCGGCGCGATCCAGAGCGGCTACGATACGCCCGCGTTGATCCTCGCCGGCAAGGCGCTGCTCGACCGCAACCCGCGCCCCACCGAAGCCGAAGTGCGCGATGCGATCAGCGGCATCGTCTCGCGCGAGACCGGCTACGTCAAACCGGTGCAGGCGATTTTGCGCGCGGCGGCCTACCTGCGCGGCGAAGATCCCGGCCCCGTGCTCGGCGGTTCCGACCTGGGCGACCTCGGCGAGGCGCTGTTCCGCCCGCCGGAAGGGCTGTTTACGCTGCCCGACATGCCCGAACCGCCGGATTTCGGCGGCGGTGGGGGGACGGATACGCAAACGCGCGTCAAGGTGCAGCCGCGCGTGGTGGTCACAACCGAGCCGGAGAAGTTTGCCGTGGTCGGCAAGCCGCTGCCGAAGGTGGACGCGCCCAAGCTCGCCCAGGGCTTGCCCGCGTTCGTCGCCGATTTCGAGCGGCCGGGGATGCTCTACGCCAAAATCCTCCACAGTCCGCACGCCCACGCCCGCATCAAGGACATCGACACGCGCCAGGCCGAGGCGCTGCCCGGCGTCCGCGCGGTGCTGACCTACAAGAACGTGCCGCGCGTGGTCTACTCGACGGCGGGGCAGAGCTACCCGATCCCCGGCCCGCTGGATTACGTCAGCTTCGACAACAAGGTGCGCTACGTGGGCGACCGCGTCGCTGCCGTCGCCGCCGAGACGCCGGAGATTGCGGCGCAGGCCGTGGAACTGATCAAGGTGACCTATGAAGTGCTGCCGCCCGTCCTCACGCTCGACGCGGCCAGGGCCGAGGGCGCGCCAATCATCCACGACCAGCCCGACTACGTCAACTTCGGCGATAGCGACCCGTCCAAGAACCTCGTAGCCAAAGTGAGAATCGACATCGGCGACGTGGACGCGGCGTGCGCGGGGGCCGACTACGTCTTCGAGACCGAGGTGGAGACGCAGAAGATGAAGCACGTGCCGCTGGAGCCGTGGGTGACGCTCACCTATTGGGACGAGAACGACCGGCTGGTCATCCTCACCTCGACGCAGGTGCCATTCCACGTCCGCCGCATCCTCGCGCCTGTGCTCGGCCTTACGGAGGGACAGATTCGCGTGATCAAGCCGCGCATCGGCGCAGCCTTCGGCAACAAGCAGGAGATCTACGAGGACATCCCCGCGCACCTCACGATTGCCACGGGCCGCCCGGTGCTGCTGGAATTGACGCGCGAGGAGCAGTTCATCTACACCACCACCCGCCACCCGATGCGCGTGCGCTATCGCGTGGGCGTCCAAAGGGACGGGACGATGGTTGCCCAGGACATGCGCGCGTGGAGCGATACCGGCGCGTATGGCGGGCACGGCCTGACGGTGCTCGGCAACACCGGCCACAAGACGCTGCCGATCTATAACACGCCCAACGTGCGCTTCTGGGGTGAGACGTACTACACGACGTTGCCGCGCGCGGGCGCGTATCGCGGGTACGGCGTCACCCAGGGCGTCGTCGCCACCGAGACGCTCATCACCCGCATTGCCACGGAAATGGGCATGGACCCGTTGGCCTTCCGGCTGAACAACATTATCAAGCCGCATACCGAGAATATCATGAGCAAGGCGTGGAGCGAGGGCCGCGAGGCGCGCGGCGAGATGATCGAGACGAACGCGCTGCGCGAAGCGGCGATCCAGGGCGCGGCGGCGGTGGGGTGGGCGCAGAAGTACGGGAATCCGAACTGGCACACGGTCGTTGGCACGCCCCATTTGCGGCGCGGCATCGGCGTGGCGTTTTTGATGCAAGGTTCCGGCATCCCCAACCTGGATATGGCCGCCGCGAGCATCAAGATGAATGACGACGGCTCCTTCAACCTGATGATCGGCGCGACCGACCTGGGGACCGGCTCTGACACGGTGCTCGGCCAGATCGCCGCCGAAGTGCTCGGCTGCACGTTGGACGCGCTCATCATCCGCTCGTCCGACACCGACGTGACGCCCTTCGACAAGGGCGCGTATGCGTCGAGCACGACGTACATCAGCGGCGGGGCCGTCGCGCGCGCGGCGGAAGACGTGGCCCGCCAGATCAAAGCCGTCGCCGCAGACATGACCGGCATCCCCGCCGACGACATCACGCTGCGCTACAACCACGCCTGGCTTGGTGTTAGCCCTCAGCCGTCAGCCATCAGCAGTCAGCATGTATTGTCTTTCCGCGAGATTGCAATGTATGCCACGCACAAGCAGAATCAACATCAAATTATGGGCAATGCTTCGTTCATCAGTCCCGTCAGCCCGCCGCCGTTTGCGGCGCAGTTCGCCGAAGTGACGGTGGATATGGAGACCGGACAGACGACGGTGGACAACCTGCTCATCGCGTTGGATTCCGGCACGATCATCAACCCGCTCACCGCGGGTGGGCAATCGGACGGCGGCATGCTTCAGGCGCTTGGCTACGCACTCACCGAAGAGCTGGTCTACGACGAGGCCGGGCGCACACTCAACCCACGCTTCGACGATTACCGCGTCTTCCGCGCCGACGAAAGCCCGCCGATGGAGACGCTGTTCGTGCAGACGTTCGAGCCGTCGCACCCGGTCGGCGTCAAGTCCGTGGCGGAGATCGTCGTGAATGGCGTCGCGCCGGCTGTCATCAACGCGATTTACGATGCGACTGGCGTGATGATGACGCGCACCCCGGTCACGCCGGAGCGCTTGTGGCGCGCGCTGCGGGAGGCCGGGCAGCATTGAAAAACAACAGTGTGGATCAAGGATGAAAGCCGTCAAGCAGTTATCTTTTCAGCAATTGGGGATGCAAGGCGAGTTCGATGCGCTGGATGTCAGCGCGAAAGCGTACACGGCAGCTTTTCGCAAGCTCTACTATCATCTTTACACCAACAGCAACGCCAGCCGCGCTGAACGCATCATCTCTGATTTGTCCAATTTGCTGCTCTGCAAAATCGTCGCGGAAAGAAACCATAGCGCCGAAGCTATGCATGCTTTTCTGAACGAGGAGGGGTCAGCCAACGAGTTGCTGTTGCCGGTTCTCTTGCGATCGTTCCCGCACTTGATCGGTGAGGACGAGAAATTTTACCTCGACGATAAGGTGCTGCGGTATGGCCTCGAAGAATTGGCGCCGTTATCTTTACGCTCTGCGCCCGCGCACGTTATGGGCGAGGCGTTTCAGGCTTTGATGGGTCCGCGGCTGCGCGGTGATAAAGGGCAGTTCTTTACGCCGCGCAGCCTTGTCCGGGCGATGGTATGTGTGCTGCACCCACCGGTTGCAGCGAAAGTCGTGGATCCGGCGTGCGGCACAGGCGGATTTCTGGTCGAAACACATGCTTTTCAAATGGGTGAACAGCCGGACGTGATCCAAGAAAACGTTGGCAAGTTGATCGGGATAGATAAGGACCGTGATCTCTGCCGTCTTGCCGAAGCAATGTTGGAAATGGCTGCGCCGGGCAGAAGCGCTGTACTGAACCTCAATTCACTGGACTATGAGGCGCTTTCTCACCTCTCTGAAGATATTTCCCCTTTGAACGCCGATGTTGTGCTGACGAATCCACCATTTGGCGCGCGCATCAAAGTGAATGAAAAGTCTATCTTGGAGCAATTCGCTTTGGGACACAAATGGCAATGGGATGCTACACAATGGCGCGTCGAACGCCAGGTGCGGGATGCTCAGGATCCACAAATTCTCTTTGTCGAGTTGTGTATTCGTCTGTTGAAGCCCGGCGGTCAAATGGGCATTGTGTTGCCGGAAGGCGTTTTTGGCAACGCAAATATGGGGTACGTTTGGGATTTTATCCGCAGTCAAGGGGAGATTACGGCGCTGCTCGATTGTCCACGCACGACGTTCCAACCAAGTACAGATACAAAGACCAACGTTTTGTTTTTCCAGAAAGCTGCCGAGGCAGCGCAACAACCTGCCCCTACCAGAAAAGTGTGGATGGCCGTAGCATTGCAGTGCGGCCATGATAGAAGGGGCAGGATGACTACGTCCAATGGGGAGCCGTACCCTGATGATTTTCTCGAAATCGGCAATGCGTTTAGCGTGAAAGAACACACAGCTAAGTTCTGGCAACATACAGAAATCACCAACCCCTATTATTTGTGCCCGCGTTATTACGATCAATCGCCTATCGAGGAGCTGAAACAAGAAGCGGCGCGGCTTGGCGCAGAGATGGTTGCGCTCAAGGAATTGGTTAAGAAAGGCTATGTTCATATTCGCAAGGGGCACGAAGTTGGCGCGGAGGCGTATGGCACAGGCGATGTTCCTTTCATCCGCACATCAGATATTGCCAACTACGAGGTTTCGATTGACCCTACGCGCTCGGTAAGCGAGGATGTTTACGAACGTTTCAAAAAGCAACAACGGCTTAAGCCTAACGATATTTTAATGGTATGCGATGGGCGATACAGAATTGGTAGAACGGCGATTTTGCATGAACACAATTACCGCGCTGTTGTGCAGAGTCACATCAGGATTATTTCTGTCGCGCCTAACGCGCCGATAGATGCCATAGAATTGTTGTATTTGCTGAATTTGCCGATGGTTCAGCATCAAATTCGCAATCTGGTTTTTATTCAATCTACACTTGGCTCGTTAGGCAAACGTTTGGGGGAAATTCTTATCCCTTTACCCCAACGTAATGAGGAATGGACAAAAACTATCGGTGATTTTTTTTCCCTGATACAAGGGAGAGCGGAATTTTTGAAGAAATTGCGCGAATTCGAGCATCCAGGGTACGAGCTTTAGCGCACATCTTCTACCCGTTGGAGGATGTCTCGAATCCACAGGTAAAACTCCGGCAGTGTTTTGTTCCCCTGAGCAATGTTACACTCCCTATGCGCAAATCCAACATTGTCCACGTCGTGAAGCCGCGGATTTCTGTGACCGGTTTCGATTTCAGCTTTGCCTCGCGCGGCCTTGAAGAACAGTTCGAACGGCAGCGGTAGATGGCAAACCATACAAGTTGTGCTTTCCGAACGCATCAGCCCGAAATGCGCTTCCAGATATTCGGCAATTTCCGGCGGTGGTATCGGCGCGCCCTGCATCTGATAAACCAACCAGGTCAGCTTCTTGGCAACCCCCATACAACTTTCGTAGCTGGCGGCTTTGTCACGCAGTTTGGCAACGACCTGGGGCTTGAGATCGCGCATCACAATATCGTACTGTTCCAACTCCGCATCCGATAAAAGCATCACCCACCGTAGAATTCGATTTGGCCCAGCCTCTTTGCTTTTCCAGGCTGCGCCAGTCGTCATCGTTGCATCGCGTTTGATCTTGTTGGCGACAGATCTATAAACACCCTGGCTGAGTTGCACAAGGTAAGGGAACTCGTGATGTGCTCCGTCATGGCCCTGAAGGCATTGACAAAGTCGTGGTTGAATTTGCTCATAAACCGAGCGACTGGGGATACGTTCAAGGCAAAGCTGTGGCGTCATTGCAGATTATCCAATTGCTCCATAACTTTCTGGTCGAAATCCACAAGTAATTCCCCTGGCTCCACGCCAAGCGCCTTAGCGATGCGTAGTACATTCAATAATCCAATGTTGCGCTCGCCGCGTTCGATGCCCCCGATGTACGTGCGGTGTAGGCCACACAAATCGGCGAATGCCTCTTGGGACAGTCTTTGTTCTTCACGCAACTTTCTTACCGTTGCGCCAAAGATTTGCAGTGGAATCAGCGCGTTTTTCATTGAAAATGAATTATATGAGTAGTCATTCTATAAGTCTACAGACTATGAGTATCAAAATCATTCGAGCGGGGATGCACGAAATGTAAAAAACGCATTTTGTGTTATGATGATTCGAATCTTTTTGGTCGCCCCCTGCCCAGCCCAGGGACGCGCGACCAGTCGGCAGTAAGGAAAGGAGAAAACGCGATGGATTGGCATAGGTACAATCCGCCGGAAGAGGCGCGGCGGATTCTGGAAGCATGTCCCTCTGTGATTATCGCCAGTTCGGTCAATGAGCTGATCAATATGGCTTGCGGCGGCCTGGGTAGCAATCATACCGAAGTCAGCTACGAAATCCCCGACCACGGCAAGGTGCTCGAAGCGACGGTTTCCCGTGTGCGGAACGGCGTCGCCGCGAATTACCCGGAAGCGTATATGCGCCGCCGCGACCCCGATTGTATGGTCATCGCCGATGACAAGCCCACCGACAAACCTACGTTCAAGGAACGCTACGGAGAAGATTTCCACATGTTGCGCCAGGCCACCTTCGAGTGGCTAAAAGAGCAGCCGTTGGCGATGTTTGCCTTCACCGCCGGGCCAAAGGGCATGGGCAGTGACGCGCTGTGCATCGCGCCGGCCAACGCCGGGTTCTTCGCTCTGGGGTTGGCGTTGCTGCAAGGGATCATTCCGGCCGCCGAGATCACTCCTGATTTTCACCCAACTTCCATTATTTACGTCGCCCCGACGTTCCGGCATACGCACTTCGCTGGCAAGCAGGTTGTTGTCCACAATCGCCTGGATGATTTACATGAGATGTTCTCCTACAACCTCTACCCCGGCCCCAGCGCCAAGAAGGGTGTCTATGGGATGTTGCTCAATCAGGGCGAGCGCGAGGGGTGGGTGACGACGCACTGTTCCGCCGTGCGCGTGGTGACGCCTTATGATAACACCGTGGTCATTATGCACGAAGGGGCGAGCGGCGGCGGCAAGAGCGAGATGCTGGAGCAAGCCCACCGCGAGAGCGACGGACGGCTGCTGCTTGGCGAGAACATCGTCACCGGCGAGAAGCGCTATCTTGAAATTCCGCGCACCTGCGATTTGAACCCGGTCGCCGACGACATGGCGGTGTGCCATCCGGCGATTCAGAAGAACAACGGGCGGCTAACGATTGCAGACGCTGAAGAAGCGTGGTTCGTGCGCGTCAACCACATCGAGCACTACGGCACGGATGTGCATCTGGAGCGCTTGACCGCCGAAGCCACAATGCCGATGTTGTTCCTCAACATTGACGCCGTGCCGCGCGGACGCGCGCTCATCTGGGAGCACACCGAGGACGCGCCGGGCAAGCGCTGCCCTAATCCACGCGTTGTCATTCCGCGCGCGGCGGTGCCCAACATCGTTAATGAGCCAGTGCGGGTGGATATTCGCAGCTTTGGGGTACGCACGCCGCCCTGCACCCGCGAGAACCCCTCCTACGGCATCATCGGGCTTTTTCATCTGCTGCCGCCAGCGCTGGCGTGGCTGTGGCGGCTCACTGCCCCGCGCGGCCACGAAAATCCGAGCATCACCGATACTAGCGGCATGAGCAGTGAGGGCGTCGGTTCATATTGGCCTTTCGCCACCGGGCGCAAGGTGGATCAGGCCAATCTGCTGCTGGCGCAGTTCCGCGATAACACGCGCACGCGCTACATTCTGTGTCCAAATCAATACATCGGCGCGTGGCGGGTGGGCTTTATGCCACAGTGGATCACCCGCGAATATATGGCGCGGCGCGGTATCGCCCCCTTCAAGCCAGAACAACTGCGCGTGTCACGCTGCAACTTACTCGGCTATCGTCTGCACCATTTACAGGTCGAAGGGCGCATGGTCACCAATTATCTGACCAAAGTAGAAATCCAGCCCGAAGTGGGCGAAGAGGCCTATGATGTAGGCGCGAAGATGCTGACCGATTTCTTCCACAAGTGTCTGAAAGAGTTTTATACCGATGATTTGCTGCCGTTGGGACGGCAGATCATCGAGTGTTGTTTCGACGGCGGCAGCGTGGCAGATTACGAGGCGTTGATTCCTTCGCATCCTGGAGATTAAAGTTTATCAGGGAGATTAAGTTGCCAGGCGGCGTCCAATGGATGCCGCTTTTTTTGTCGGCTTAATCCAATCGTAATTGGATTTTAACCCTCAGCGATTCAGAAACATCCTATAATTAAATAAGGGTAATACTAGCCGAGTGCGAAGGTGTAAGAACCTGTCCGCTCAAACCTTCGCAAGATCCTTCTTTACATAGAACAGGAGGCAGGTAGAATGATAAGGAAAAGTTTGATTGCCACTGGAACAGTATTATTAGCCCTCGGCGGTGTAGCCATCCTGCTTGTATTTCTCTCCCAGCCCACGGCGACGACGTATGCCGCACCACCTTCCGGTTGCAAAACCGTGAATCAGGATATCACCACCCCCACCACATGGAGTGAAGGATGTTATGAGATTGTGACGAACACCGTTACAGTTATCCCTGGTATCACGCTCACCATTGCGCCGACAGGTACAAGCACAGCCATTTATTTCCAAACCGGCGCGCGGCTCCAGGTGGAAGGCAATCTCCAGGCTCTCGGGACGCCCAGCAGGCCCATCACGTTTACGGCCTCTAACCCGACAGCCACCAGTCCCTGTGGAGGACAAGGGCGGTGGTTGGGGATCCTTTTCGGGACGAACAGCATCCGCAACCGAGTCCAATACGCCCACATCGAATATGCCTGTACCGGCATCGCTCCCAGTGGATCAACACAACCGGGTGATGGAGATTGGATTTTATCTAATACTATGCGCTATAACGGCGGCATAGGTGAATTCAACGGGAGTATCGGTGGGGACATTGACTATTCTGAAATCAGGAACAACACCATCTACAGTTCCACCAACGGGATTGTCCTGAATGAAGGTAGCCACAATCTTATGTCGAACAACATCATCCGGGATATTGCTAACGTAGGCTTGCATCTGAAGAGCGGGGGTACCGGTGGCGGCAATTACAACACCATCAGCCGTAACGAAATCTACGACTGCGCCGGGACAGGCATTCTGGTAGCAGACGGCCACTTTAACGCTATCACGAACAACGCAATTCATCATTGTGGCGCAGCCGGCATCTATTTGGATATCGGCAGTTCTAACCAGGTGTTGAGTAACACAATTCACAGCACGATGCTGACAAGTAGTCATTCCGGCGCTGCGATCTACGTGCAAGCACAAAATGGCACGGGAGTCCAATACAATCATCTCTATAACAACGGCGGCGGCAGCGGGTATCAGGCCGCGATTTATGTGGTCAATACGCCAAACCTGGGCGTCGTCAACGTCGCTAATAATGTAATCCACGACTCTCTTGCCGACGCCGTCGAGTATGCGTCGGTGAATAGCACGGTTATTCCACCTATCGTCACCAGCAACGCACTCTGCGCGCTCACAGGTGGAACATATGAATTGCGGAACAACACAACCCTGCAAGCCGACGCGCGTTACAATTGGTGGGGCACCAACACACCGCCTGCCGGTGCGATCTTCGGTCAGGCCAATTATACCCCCTGGATTACGCTCTCCATTCCTTCCAGCGATGCCTATGGTGTCGTGACGCTAACGTTGCGCGGGCAAGATGGCGCGTCATTCTTCACCGTCCCGCGCACGCCGACCGACCTGCTGGCGGATTCTCCTATTCCTAACGCGCGGCGGGTCGCGCTCACGGCCAACTGGGGGCATTTCGAGCCTGCCGCAGTCCTTATCAATGACCAGGGGATAGCGACGGCGCAATATGTCCCCTCCGGCGTCGGTCCACTCCCGGCGCGCATTATTGTGACCGCGACTGATTTTTGCGACTTCGCGGTTCCCTATGACCTCCCCCTCCCCGATCTGGCGATTACCAAAACGGCGCTAACCACACAAGCCGTTGTCGGCGGGCTGGTCACCTACCGGATTGACTATGCCAACCAGGGCAACGCCGCCGCTGCCCGTCTTACCATCCGTGACACGCTGCCAGTAGGGATGCAGTGGGTGGCCGATACCGCGGTCCCGCCCTGGACACGAGGCGCGACGACGCCCGAAGTCGTGTGGACGCTGCCAGGCCTGGCGGCCGGCGCGCGCGGCAGCTTCCTGGTGACGACCACCGTGAACAGCGCCGCTGCCTGTGGATTGCAACTGACCAATCTGGCGGTCATCACCAGCACGACACTGGAAGCGCGCCTGGATAACAATGCGTCCAGCGCAGCGCCAGTCACGGTGCTGTGCCCCTCAATCGAAATCACCAAAACCGGACCGACGCTGTCCAAAGTCACCGATGTCGTCACGTACACCTATCAGATCAGGAACACCAGCATCCCGGCCTCTACGCCGCCGTTGGATGTGGTGAGCATCGTGGATACCGGCGTCGGCTGGCCGGGTCTGGGCAATTTGACGGCGCGCGGTTGCACGCCCCTGGCGACCGGCGCGCTTTGCACCTTCCAGGTTCCTTATGTCGTCGCTGCGGGCGTTCCCGACCCGCTCGTGAACGTGGTCACGGCGACGTACCGCCTCACCGCGTTCAACCAGGCGGTTACGGCGACGGATAGCCACAGCGTCAACTTGTTCCAGCCCTCCATCACTTTCAGCAAGACGGGCGATGCGCTGAGCAAGATCGGCGACGTGACGCCGTATACGTTGACGCTCGCCAACACCAGTTCCACCGACTCACCGGAGCTGGTTTGTCGCATCACCGACGCTTTGTTGGGTCTCGATCAGACTGTGGTACTGGCTGCGGGTGCTGCGCCCTCTGTATTGACGCGTCCATACACCGTCCCCGCGGGCGCGTCTGATCCACTGGTCAACACGGCCAACGTCATCTGTTCGCCTGTCGGCTTCCCCAATGTCATCACGGCAACGGCAACGCACAGCGTCAACCTGTTCCAGCCGTCCATCGCCTTCGCCAAGACAGGCGACCCACTGAGCAAGATCGGCGATTCGACCACGTACACATTGACGTTGGACAACACCAGTTCCAACGACGCGCCTGATTTGCAATGCCGCATCACCGATGCCATGTTGGGGCTTGACCAGGCAGTGACCTTGCCCTGGAATGCTCCGCTTTACGTCTTGACGCGCCAGTTCACCGTCCCCGCAAGCGCGCCTGATCCGCTGGTCAACACGGCCAACGTCACATGCTCGCCCATCGGGTTCTCTAACGTCATCACGGCGTCGGATAATCATAGCGTCAACCTTTTCCAGCCGGCCATCCAGGTGGACAAAAGCGGCCCCGCCGAGGCGCATCCCGGCGACACGATCACCTACACCTTCCGCATCACCAACGCCGGCTCCGCGGATAGTCCGGCTTTAGTGCTCGACGCCGTCACCGATGTCGGCGTCGGCTGGCCAGGATTGGGAGATTTGACGGCGCGGGCGGCGGCGAACGGCTGCACGTCGCTGGCGGCAGGGGCGGCTTGTGTGTTCGGTGTGCCCTACGCCATTCCGCCGAGCACGCCAAACGGCGACCGGGTGAACACCGTGAGTGTGCGTTATCACCCGCTCGGCTTCACCAACTCAATCACGGACACAGATATGCACACGCTCGCCATTATCGGCGCGGTGGACATCGTCGTCATCAAAGACGATAACGTTGGGCCGATCACCAACACGCTGCTAGCGCCGGCAAAGCAGATCGCATTCGATGCCTGGCGGCAGACTGCCGGGAGCGCCCTGGCGACCGCCGAGCCGTATCACCGCGAGTTTGTCTTCGATGGCGACCTGGTCACGTATACGATTTCTGTCGTCAATGTGGGGGTGATGCCTGCCACCAACGTCGTGCTGACGGAGACGCTGCCGCTCTACACCAGCTACGTCGGCTATGGTTGGACGGGGATGGGTGGACGCACCTACATCACGTCGGTGGGCACGCTGCAACCTGGTGAGGGTGTGGTGCGCTACTTCATTGTCCGCGTGAATGAACCGCTGCCGGCCAACATCAACAATCTGGACAACCTGGTGTGTGGGTGGGCGGCTGAAGGCGACAGGGCGCCCAATGATAACTGCAACCACGAAGATACGCCCGTGCTGCGACGTCCACAGATCGAGAAGACCTTTACCGCGGCGATGGGCGTGGCGGGACAGGTGATCTCGTTCACCATCACCTATACCAACCCCAACAACGTCCCGCTGACCGGGGTGCGCATCACCGACACACTGCCGCCGGACACGATCTGGCACAGCGACACGGCGACTGCTGCCGGGTGGACGCGCGTGACCACGACGCCCAACGTCGCGTGGTACATCCCCACCCTGGGCGCGGGGGTGTCGGGCAGTTTCGTTCTCAATGTGATTTACCGTCCGGCAGTGGAAGTCTGCGACATCGCGCTGACCAACATCGTCACCCTGACGGTCCTCAACAACAACGTGGCTTACTTCGCCGACGCGGACTCGGAAAGGTTCACCATCCGCTGCCCGTCCGATCTGGTAGTGATCAAGGACGACGATGTCGGGCCGACGACGCCTTTTGCGGTGGCGAAGCAACAGACCATTGAGCGCCTGCTGCTGCGCGAGGTCACCACGCTGGGCATCACCCAACACCGCGAGTTTGTCTACGAGGGCGATGTGGTCACGTACACCATCGCCGTCGAGAACGTCGGGCCGTACACCGCCACGAACGTCGTCCTCACGGAAATTCTGCCGCTGTACACCGACTACATCGGCTACGGCTGGAGGCTGGTCAGCGGGCGAACGTACACGATGGCGCTGGGGACGCTCGCGCCGGGGCAGGGCGGCATCTACTACTTCGTCGTCCGCGCGCACGACACGATTCCCGAAGGCGTGAACAACCTGATCAACTACGTCTGTGGATGGAGCCGGGAGCCGGATTACCACCCGGCCGATAACTGCAACTACGAAGACACGCCGCTGCGCCGCCGTCCGCTGCGCATCTCCAAGGCGGCGCCGCGCTGTATCGCGCCGGGCGATTATTTTAACTACAGCACGTTCTACACCAACACCAACACCACAACCGGTTTCGTCAACGTGCCCATCACTGACACGCTTTCGCCGTTCATCACCTACGCGGGTACGAATTGGGCGTGCGTGGGGCCGATCTGCCGCTACACGATCCCTGCGATTCCGGCGGCGACGTACAATCAGCCCGGCCCGCTCCTGCAGGTGCGGTTGAATCCCAACTTCGCCTACACCGCCGACAGCCGCATCGTGAACACCATCGAAATCAGCGGCGGCTATCGCTACACCCTCACCAGCACCGTGGACCTCGGCCCAGACCTGGTGGTGGTGAAGAACGACAACATCGGGCCGCTGCCGCTCGCGCAGCAGGCCGCATGGGACGAGGTCACAGCGCAACTTGAGCGCCCGGCGACGACGCAAAGCGTCACCCAGCGCCTCTACGCGCAGCCCGGCGAACTGATCACCTACACGATCGTCTACGTCAACAGCGGCGTCGGTACGGCGCACAACGTGATGCTCACCGAGCGTCTGCCGGATTACACCACCTACGTCGGCGGCGGATGGACGCACAGTGTTGGGCCGTACTACACGATGACCCTCGGCACACTCGCTCCGGGTCAGGGACGCGACCTGATCTTTGTCGTGGAGGTCGTGGATCCCTTCCCGCTCGGCGTGGATCGAGTCGTCAACGAAGTCCGCATCACCACGACGGACGAGGAGTGCGACACATCGAACAACAGCTCCAACGACGACACACCGATCCGCACCGCTACGTTGCTCTATGTCGCCAACCGCACATCGAACACGATTGACGTGTTCCAGACCACCAACTTCGCCTATCTCACGAGTATTCCCACAGGCGACGCGCCTTTTGGCATGGTTGTGGTTGACAATCAACTGTACGTCGCCAACGCCACGTCTGTACCGCCGAGCACGCCCAGCCGGGTACAAGTCTTCGATCTCGCCACACACAACGTCATCACGAGTGTGGCGACAGGCTTCGGCACACTCTACCTGGCGCAACTCGACGGCTACATCTACGCCACCGATCACAGCGTTGGCGGCGAAGGGATCACCGTCATCGAACACGCCACCCACAACGTCGTGGCGCGCCTCAAACCGGACATGCCGGTAGTTTACGACTGGGGCTTCTTCGGCATCACCGCCGATCCCACACGGCATGTGGTGTACAGCACAAAGCGCTATATGGGCGCACAAGGCATCTGGAGAGTCGCTTCGACCCCCACCCCGCTGACTTTCAACCTGACGTATATGCTGAACACAGGCGACAATCTGCCGTACTCCACCATCTACAACCGCGCGACCGACCATGTCTATGTCACCTTCCCGCACTTGCACGAATTGCGCGTCTACGACCCAGACGATTTCTCACGGTGGACTGTCTTCCCGACCCAGCAGCAAGCGCCCAGTCCCGATTCGACGGACGGCGGCAAAGGCATGGCGGTGATGGGTGAGTGTGTCTACAACGCGAACTTCGCGGCGCAGTCGGTCAGCGTGCTCGCCGAGGGACCATGCAATGAATCAGGCTACAGCGTCGCGGCCCAGAGCGCGATTCAAACGCAGGAAACCTTCTTGCCGCCGGGCACCTTCCTCCTCGGCTTCAACATCTACCTGCCGACCGTGATGCGCGCCTGGCAAGCCTATCCTAACGTCACCCACATCCCGGTGGGCGGCAGTCCCAAGGGCCTCGCGGCGGGCGGCGGGATTGTCTTTGTCACCCTGCCGGAGCAGAACCGCGTCGCCGTCATTGACACGCGGCAAGGGCGTGTGGTCTATTGGATTCCCACGCAGGGAACCTACCCGCACACCGCCGTCATCGTCTACAACGCGCCCTGGCTGAAGCCATAAAATCCAACTGAAGCCAACAAAAGCTGCCACAAAGACCGGGGTTCTGACAAAACCCCGGTTTTTGTACTTGACGCCATCCCCATTCCCGTTATGATACACCCTTGTGAATCATGATTCTCAGGGAGTCTGCGTGCAGCCAGCCATTCATACGCGCAATCTGACCAAGTGGTTCCCCAAGCCGCGCCGGTTGAGCAGTTTGCTGCGCTTCAAAGCTGCGCCTGGCGAGACGCTGGCGGTCGATGGCGTCAGCTTCGACGTGCAGCCGGGTGAGATCTTCGGTCTCGTCGGGCCGAACGGCGCGGGCAAGACGACGCTGGTGAAGCTGCTCACGACGCTGATCCTGCCCACGTCCGGCGAGGCGCAGGTCGGCGGCTACGACTGCACCGACGAAGCGCCGATCAAGGCCATGATCGGCTTGATGACGTGCAACGAGCGCAGCTTCTATCCGCGGCTTTCCGGGCGCGAGAACCTGCGCTTTTACGCCGGCTTGCTGAACTTATCCCCGGCGGCGACGGCGCAACGTATCGAAGAGCTGGCCGATTTGCTCGATTTGCGCGAATTCCTCGACAAGCGCTATGACCTGTACTCCCTGGGGATGAAGCACCGGCTGGCCTTAGCGCGCAGCCTGCTCAACCGCCCCACCCTGCTCTTTCTCGACGAACCAACGCGCAGCCTCGATCCGCTGGCGGCGGCGCGCTTCCGCGAGGCGCTCTTCACCCTGGCGCGCCGCGAAGGATGCACGATCTTCCTGGTGACGCACGACTTGAACGAGGCCGTGGAACTCTGCGATCGCGTGGGCGTCATGGTGCGCGGGCTGATGCGCGTGGTCGATGACCCGGCGCGCCTGCGCCCGCTGCTGGCGTCGGCGGAACGGTGTACCATCACGGCGCGTGGCTTCGCCGCCACAACCAGCGATCGCATCCGCGCCATCGCCGGCGTGCACAGTCTCACGATTCAGGAAGCGCCCGGCGGCGTCGCCATCCTTGACGTGGCGATGGCCGACCGCAAGCACACGCTCTCCGCCATCATCCGCGCGTTGGAAGAAAGCGGCAGCGAGGTCGCGGGACTGGAGTTCACGGCTGCTTCGTGGGATGAGGTGTTTGAGAAGTTAGAGGGGAAGACCACGGATAAAGGAAATGAACGATGGGAGGAGACCACGGATGGGAGAAATCCACGATGGGAGAGAGCCGCGAGTCGGGAAGAGGGACGAGGGGAGAATGTCGCGGGAGCTGTGAAAACGGGGCGGGCGGCAGAGGCAAGCGAGCGAGCAGGCATTGCGGGGTGGCGGGCGATAGGCGGGCGTGGCGTGGAGGTGGCGCGCAAGGCCTGGCTCTTCCTGCGCCGCGACTTTCAGACGCAGTTTAGCTATCGCTTCTCCTTCGTGATGCAGATTTTGGGTATTCTGTTCTCCGTCGCCAGCTTCTACTTCGTCGCGCAGCTTTTTGGCGCGCAGGCTAACCCGTATCTCAACAGCTACGGTGGGGATTATTTCGCCTTCGTCCTCATTGGCATCGCCTTCACGGGCTACCAGGGCGTGGCGCTGTACAGCTTCTCCGGCGTCATCCAGTCGGCGCAGTCAATGGGTACGCTGGAGGCGATGCTCGTCACGCCGACGCGCCTGTCGACGCTGCTCTTCGGCTCCAGCCTGTGGAACTTCGCGTTTACCTCGCTGCGGGTGATCGTCTACCTGCTGATGGGCGTACTCATCTTCGATGTGAACTTGCGCGGCGCGAACCTCCTGGCGGCGCTGGTGATCCTGCTGCTGACGATCCTCAGCCTGAGCAGCATCGGCATCCTCTCGGCGTGCTTCATCATCGTCTTCAAACAGGGCAATCCCCTCAACTTCGTGATCGGCAGCGTTTCGTCGCTGCTGAGCGGCGTCTATTATCCGGTGGCGGTGCTTCCTGTGTGGCTCCAGGTCGTGGCGAAGGTCTACCCGCTGACATACACGTTGGACGCGATGCGCCGCGCGTTGCTGACCGGCGCCTCGGCGCTGGAATTGCTGCCGGAGATCGGCGTGCTGGCGGGATTCTCGCTCGTGCTGCTGCCGCTGAGTCTGCTCGCGTTCCGCGAGGCTGTCAAACAGGCAAGGCGCGATGGCAGTCTGACGCAGTTCTGATGTCAACGGATTTGAACGGATTTTCTGAAATTTCACCGGAAGGGCTATCAACCGAGTTTTTACTGTTGTGCCTGCGCGGGCGGTGGGAGGAGACGGCGCTGGAGGCAGCGCGGGCGCTGAGTCAGGCCAATGGCTTTGATTGGAACGCCATTTATGACGCGGCGCAACGTGAGGGCATCGCGCCGCTGCTCTACGCCATCGCGCGCGGACGCAACTTGCTGCCTTCCTCCATCGAAGAGGAATGGCGCATGGCCTACTTCGCCAATGCCCGGCGCAATTTGTTGCTGTTTCAGGAGTTGGCGCGCGTGCTGCGGGAACTTGACGCGCGCGGCATCCCGACCATCGTCCTCAAGGGCGCGGCGCTGGCGGAAGCGGTCTACGGCAACCCCGCCGTCCGTCCAATGTGCGATGCGGATGTGCTGGTGCGGCGCCAGGATGTTCCCCGCGCGTTGAGCGCGTTAGTCGCATTGAACTACGAAGCGCCGCACAGCGAAGCCCGCGCGGGGGATACGCTGACCTACGAGAATGAGATCCTGCTCCGCAAGCCCGGCGCGCAGGACATCGTGCTGGAAATCCACTGGAGCCTCTTCGACTCGCCCTACTACCAGCACACCCTGGCGGTGGACTGGTTCTGGGCAACGGCAACGCCGCTGTACATCGCGGGCGTTGCCGCGCGGATGCTCGGCCCAGAGGCGCAAGTGCTGCACTTGTGCGGGCACTTGCTGCTGCACCACGGGAGCGGCGCACCCCGCCTGCTCTGGCTGCACGACATCGCCGAGGTGCTCGTCGCGTACCGGGAGACGCTCGATTGGGAGACGCTGCTACGGCAAACGCAAGCTTTCAACCTGACCTTGCCGGTTCGCCAACTGCTTTTGCGCGTGCAAGAGCAATGGCACGCCCCCATCCCCGAAACAGCCTTAGCGCGGTTGCGCGCGCTGGAACCTTCCGCGCAAGAGGCGCGGGTGTTCACGGACCTCACCGCGCCCCATCGCCCGGTCATCCGGCGTTTCTGGGCCGATCTGGCGAGTATGCCCGGTTGGAAAACACGCCTGGCGTATGCGTGGCACAGTATATTTCCTACGGCAGTGTATATGCAAGCGCGGTACAACATTATACATCCGTGGTTGACGCCGTTGTACTATCCGTACCGGTGGTGGGTAGGGGTGAGAGGGTTATGGGGGAAAGCGCGAAGCTGAAGCATCGCGCTAAGAGAGCAAAGCCCTACGGGCTAGAGAAGATAGCCCTGCTCGCGTCCCCGAGACGGGGACGCGAGCAGGGCTATGCGGATTCCACGCAAGGTTTTTTATGCCTCGAGGTCTTCTAGCTTGACGCCTTGTCCCAACCGAAGGCTTTGCCGCGCTTCGGCGACGCGCTGCAAAAAGCGCGGATCATGCTCAAGGCGATAGTCAAACCAATCATCTTCTGTCTCAAAGCCGATGAGCACACCCGCCGGTTTGCCGTGACGGGTAATGATGATCTGCTCTTCTTCAGCCAACCGTAAATAGCGCGATAAATCATTTTTCACTTCGGCTAATGCGACTGTTTTCATTATCTTATTCCCCAATTCTATTGAGCCAAGTCTCCGCTTCTGATTTTGCCACTATGCCCAAGATTTCCACCGTGTTGAATGAAACATCATAAAACACCCGAATGTCGTCTTCACGCAAACGATACTGAGGTCGAGATAGACCACGCAAACGTTTGATACGGCTTTTACTTTCTTTGGTCGGTTCGTACCGCAGATGTGTTTTGATGGCGTCCTTGACTCTAGCCTGCCAGTATGCCGTCAAGTCGTCCAGATCTTCGATAGCTTCAGGTGAGAAAATAATCTCGTAACGCATTATAGCTATAGTATAGCCAGATTTACCTGTAAGTCAATCAGAATGTTGTGCTGTATGGGCGAGGCATCCTCGCGAGGCGCCTTGTCAATCGAGAAACACTGTGGGATGCCTCGCCCTTACATAGCCCCGCAAGCGTTTATAGCGCATAAAAAACGGGGAGGCTTGACGCCTCCCCGTTGATGGTAAGTGGTTATTTTACTGGCAGATGTACTGACCGTCGCTTTGGAGGCCGATGATCACATCCGCTGTGCCGCCGACGCGCACATCCCACCCGATAAACTGGGCGTTGTAGCCGAGGACAAATCCGGTTCCCAGCACTTCGATCTCGGAAGCGGGCGCATAGATCACGCCGGTGAAGGTCGAGTCGGAGTTGCCGGTGATCTTGAGCGGGTTGCTGTTGGTCTGCGGCACGTAGATCAGGACGCCGGGCAGCGCGGGCGACGCGCCAGCCTCGGGCGCCGATAACTGCACCGTAGCGCCGCCGTTGATGGTGAGCTTGCCGTCAGTAAAGTAGAGCGTCACTCCCTGGCCGGTCAGCGACTCGTTATTGTTGATGGTCACATCGCCGCTGATACAGTACAGGCCTGGATTCAGGGCTACGTTCCCCTTGAAGTCCTTACCCTGCATCTGGATGGCTGCCGGATCAGAGCAGTTCGGCGGGTTGACTGTCCAGGTCGCCGGATCCAGGGCCGGAATCTGCCGCACGCCGGCGCTGATCAGGCTCATATCGCCGAACTTGTCCAGGACATAGTCCACGGGGGCCGACACTTGCACATCCGTCGTGCCGACCGCGCGCACACAGCCATTGGAGTAAGCCGTCCCGCTAATCTGGGTCAGGGAAGTACCGTGGAAGAGCAGGCCGTTCTGCTGTCCCTGGCAATCCGCCGGATTGAGTGCGACGATGGCGTAGTCTCCAGCCAGGTGCAGGTTCGGGATCGTGCAGACCGGGACGGGCACCGGCGCGGGCGGTTCGGTAGGTTTGGGCGCCTTGGGCATATCCTTGTACTTGGGCGGCTGCTTGTCGGGCGGCATCACCTGATGGTAGTCCGTGCAGGCGCTATCGCCAGCTTCCTCGCCGAGGAACCCGTTGTTGATCTGGTCGCCGATATCTTTGGCGCGTTCCAGAGCCGGATCATTGGGACTGGTCGCGTTGAGGATGATCGTTTGCGCCTCGAGCAGCGCATCCATCAACGTACCCTCGAAGACGCCGCCGGCCACATCGAGCCGCACGACCGTCGTCGGGCCGACCTTGCCGGAGCCGAGGTTGAGCCAGGTCGCCAGGTTCTGCTGCAAGGCACGCGCCAGCATGGATTGCGGATCGCCGGGGTAGGTGCTCTTCTTGCCCACCACACGCTGCAGGATCTCCTCCGCCTGTTTGAGGGTCAGAGGCGTGGGAGTGGCAATCGGTTCGGGATTCATCAAGGTGCCATTGAGGCCGCTGCGGTAGAGCGGGCTGGCAGCAGCGACGTTCTTCAGCGCCCATTGCAGCGTCTCCGGACTCTCCTGCACGCCGTTGGTGCGTCCGGCAAGCACTTTGCTCACGTTGTTTTTCCAGTAGCCGATGGTGCGGGGGCAGTTGCCTTCGGGCCAGGGGGTGGGGCCGCAGCCGTTGGCAGAATCGCAGACTTCGTAGTTCATGCGGAACCATACGAAGTTGTGCAGGTCTAACCCCTCAATATGAACTGTATAGAACCCCGGCTTGATTTCATCCACCAACAAGTCTGGATTTTGGTTAGGATCGGTGCTAATCGAGTAGTATTCCCATTCTTCGGTACCGGAAGGTTCGTCATTGATATAAAGGGGTGAACCAACAGGATCAATTAACCGATACTGCACGGCAGGACTACGACGCAACAGGCTAGAGCTGTTATCGTCCGCCGGCGCCCCTTTACCACCTGCTCTTTCTGGTACTGTTACACCGGGGATAGCCCAGTCCGGCATTCCCTCTGTATTGGGATCATCTGTGTCGGCCAAATTATTAGCTGCTGTTCCTCGATCAAAATCGCCATCCCACAATTCTAGCAAATTTGTCCCATTTGGAACGTACAAGTAGAATTTCCACTCTCCTGTATAATTCGAAGGCCCCGGATACCCATTGGGATAAAGAATGCTAATGTCTCTCGCATTAGCAATACCACCAGAAATGGCAATACTGGCATTTACAAGTCCTGATTGACCAGTCGAAACATAGCCATTAGAGCGGACTTTGTAAAAGTTGGAGCCGTACTGCCTTACATCACGCGTGACCTCCAACCGATAAAAATAGTGACCAGCGGGGCTTTTTGCTTCGGGTACATTATTGAGAGTAATGTTATACCAGGCGTTGTTAGGCATTGGATCCTGGTTGCCTCGCCATTGCCCTACTACAATCATCCCTTGCCCATTTTTGAGTGGGTCCGCATATAGAGTATAGGTACTTTCCTCTGTAGATTCATCCCAGTTTCCATTTTTGTAGTTAAGGTTTCCACTGTCATCCTTACCATCGTCACCGTCAAAAATTCCCACCTCGAACGTTGTGTAGTTTGCCGGAACAGCAATCCATACTGCTGTTTTTGCTCCAGCAAAAGTTGCCTGTTGCTGCCCTGCTGCGACAAAAAACTTGCCATCATTTTCTGCACAACTGGGTAGACAGGTATACCCATTGACCGGCGCAGGATACGGCTCTGGCTGTGGTACCACGATCACTGTGCCTGCTCCGGGGATGAGATCCCACCAATTCACCAGTTGCCCCACGATGGCGACAACCAGCGCCAACGCCAGAACGCCGGCCACCGTTCTCTTGCCGGTCTTGCTATTAAACCAACGACTGAACTTAGACATCTCAATTCTCCTTTCTTGACTAAAATTAAAATTTTCGGATTGCACCCTTTCTACTCCTATAGTCGCCGTGCTGGTGCGCTATGGGTCGCGAGTTTTAGGAATCTTTGCCGCGAACTGCTGTAAGCCTTCAGCCATCGGCTTTCAGTTATCAGCCAGATTGGCCCAAGAAGCTGAAAGCTAACTGCTGATCGCTGAATGTTATCACTGCCGATGCTTGTGAACGAGCCAGGCGACAACAATAGCGATGACCGCGACGACCGTCAGCGCCGCCGCGACGGCTTCTCCCTTCCCCAGCACCGTTCCCGCGACCGGAACACCGCTGGAGGGCAGCACGAGCGCCGCGACGACGGCGATGATGGCAAGCGCGGCAACAGCGGCCCAGGTCTGCCGGTACGTGGGCGCGCGCAGCAACCCGCCGAGCCGTTGGCGCAGGCTGAGCGGGCGGCGCTCCCATTCCGCCGCGACCTGTTGCCGCACCCGGCGGCGCAGGCTCTCCGGCGGCGGATGCGGCGCAAGCGTCCGCCCCAGCAGCGCCTCCACTCGCGCGTCGCTATAAGCGCGCACGCCCTGATCGGTTACCTTCTCTTGAGCTTTCATAATCTCCTCAAAGACAGTTGCAAGTTACAGGTTTCAAGTTGAAAGTTACAGGTTTCAAGTTGAAGGTTAGAGGAATCTGTTACCAGTCTCACCCTCTCACTCCCTCACCCACTCACCCACTCTCCCTCTCACCCTCTCCCTCTCTCCCCCCCTCGCCCAACGCCTCCGCCATCGCGGCCATCGCCCGCCGGTAACGCGATTTTGTTGCTTCCAGCGAGAGCGAGAGCGCGTCGGCGACGTCCTGAAAAGGCAAACCCTCCGCAAAGCGCAGCAGGAGCACTTCTTGATACTGTTCCGGCAGCCGTTGCAAGGCCAGCCGCACGCGCAATTGCTCCTGCCACCCCTCGCCCTCCGCCACGTCGTTGATGTCCAGGTCGAGCTCCACCGTCTGCGGCTGGCGACCGCGCGCGCGGTAGAAATCCGCCACCTTGTGCCGCGCGATGGCCGAAATCCACGTGCGGAAACTCGCCGTCGCCCGGTACCGCCCGATCGCGCGCATAGCGGCGATGAAGACCTCCTGCGTCACATCATCCACTACATCGGGCGGCAGCAAGGCACGCAGGCGGTTGTAAACCACCGGCAGGTAGCGGTCGCAGAGCACGTCGAAGGCCAGCCGGTCTCCCTCCCGCGCCATGTGCGCCAGTTCTTCATCGGGCCGTGCATTGAAATTGTGATTCATCTTTATAGTCGTCGCCACAGCAGAAAAAGGGTTGTCATCTAGCCTCAGAAAATGAAAATTCAGGGTAACTATTCAGCCTGCCTACAATACGACCGTCACCCTGAGCGGAGTGAAACGGAGTCGAAGGGTCTTGGCGCTACAAAAGCCGAGATTCCTCACTTCGCTCCACTCGTTTCACTCGTTCCGCTACGTTCGGAGACCTGTCCTGAGCTTGCCGAAGGATGACGGCTGAATAGTTACCCTCCACTTATCCGCCCACAAGGGGCTACACTACTACACTACGCGCACCTTTCCCCATTTGCTCTTTGTCATTCGCCATTCATAGCTTACTATCTCTTGGTTCGCTCATTTTTTAAACGGTTTTTGGAATTGTCGAAACGGTTTTCTGCGCTTCATATATGCACACAAATTTGAATTTTGCATCTAAAAACTACATATATGCATATATAATAGCTTATCTTTTGTATTGAAACTCATTTGTATGAAAGCTCGCTTTTGAGTTTGAGAAATTAGCACAAAAATGGGTGCTTCAAGCTTGTTCTGAGTTCATTTGTACATTTTTGTAGACAATCTATGCTTGTCTGTGCTATAAGTTTTGATTACGAGACTGAATTTCGGAAACTCACTGGAAAATAAGCGAACCAAGAGTACTATAACCCAAAAATGCAGAACTTACAAAAGCGTTACGTTAGCGTTCTCACGTTGCAACGTTTGAAAGCCTGATATCAAAAACCGGCTGAAGCCCGTTGTGTGCGTGTACACGCCGGCTTCAGCCGGTAAAGAACAGATTACAGTATATAGGCGCTAGAGTGGGATATGCACAATCTGATCTTCGTATTCGCCTGGATTGGCAGCTTCCCAAATCAGCAGCAGGTCTTCAATGATCTGCCGCAGCGGCGCGCCTGGACGCAGCGTGAATATGCCAGGTATATGTCTATTTCTTGCCAGGTGTTCACGCAAGTGTTGTGGCATAGAGCGCCGGTTACGGGTAATCAAATGATATGATTCCTGTTCAAGCCACAACAAGATATTAGGATCGGCGGTTCCTAAGGACGGCGCTAATTCATCGCCTACGTACAGAACTTCGATAGTAGGTTGCCGCCGGCGCAATTGGTCGCCCAATGCACGCGCAGTGTTTTCATCTACGAGGTAACGTATTTTGTCCATCAGGCCGGCGTTTGCATCTGCATCTGACGACGCGCTTTCAATTCACGCAGCCGACGCACGGCGGCCGAGGGCCGTTGTTGTTGCGCCTGCCATTCAGCTTCTGCGTACACTCGCCAACGCTCTAAATAAGCTTCGACCTCTTGTGGGGCGTTTAAGTAATAGGTAATGGTAGCGTATACTTGCGCCAGAGTCAAAGCGCGATAACGCGCGGCAATTTCTTCTGGGCTGACACCATTGAGATAATCCTCTAATACGGTTTCAATCCCCACACGGGTGCCCTTGATGCGGATATCATCTGCACTGAGAAACTCAAAGTAATCGGTTAATTTCATTGGACGCACCTCGACTTCATACGCCACATTGATCAAAGCATTCTCCATATCGCACCTCCAATATCAGTATATGCCATAACAGGCCATCCGTCAACGGTGCGTTTACGTCCCAGGCATAACAAAGCGCGGACGATTCGCTCGCCCGCGCAGAAGTATGTTAGTTTGAGACCCGCGTTATTCGCTTATTGCTGAACAATTCGTGGCCGGCGGCTCCAACACCAAATCATACGGCTTGCGACACCAATAGTCGCCTGTCTCCGGGTTCCAGACGGCGACTGTTTGCCCGCGACATAAGTACTTTATCTTTGGTCCGTGTTCGGTTGTCAATGTTACACTCACAACAGACGGATGCCACAGATGACGGACAAGACCACTTGCATGTAACCAACGATGCAATATACGGCCCAATTTTAGAAAAAAGCGCCGTAAACGCACACCATAGCCCCATAACCACCCAACCGCCCCCCCCAGAACAGGGTATACCTTATTGTGTCTCTCTAAGTACCGGACACGGCCTATCAATTGTTTAGAAGTAACAAATTTCTGATCAGGAAGAAGTTCACTATCACCTTTTGTGACAAGCCCTTCTAAAGTACTTGATAAGACTCGATGCACGGTTCCAATCTTCCCATAATCGTGTTCCGCAAAACAGAAAGCTATGACGTCACCTGAGCGAACTGTTGGCAGAGCTACAGGTTCCAATAAGAGTATATCGCCTGGCCTAAAAGTGCCTTCCATACTCCGTCCACGGTACGAAAAGGCCGCGAAATGCGCTGGTTCGCATAAAAAATTCGGCATGTTTAGAAAAATTTCGTCGGATAGATTTATCTTAAAGTAATATTGCTCTACCCCTGATTCGCAGCAGAAGGCCCATTATAACAGTTTACAGCAGCGCCTGGACCATTGCTTGCACACTCATTATATGCAGTACTACCAGCTGGACAGTTATCACTATCGCCAGTAGTACAGTTACCACCTACGAGAACACTTGCATTACCGAGATCCAGTAGTTGCGGCTTCACATAAGCGATTTTAATACCTTGCTCTTCCTTCATGTTTGACCTCCTTGATAATTCACATACTATCGTCAATCAAATGCCATATCAATTTCTTTCACGAGAAAGGAAAAAAGATTCTTTGAACGGGTAAAACTCAATTCATAACCAGGTACCATCCGCGCCAGACTGGCAATCCAAGGGAATACAGCCCGGCCAAGATTTCTATCAGCATTGATATTCGGCCATACTTCATAAAATGCATTCACCAAGCACCGACAGACTGTCATATCATTCAAACGCGCCAAAGCAAATTCTTTCGCTTGAGATAAACTTAAAATGGTATTCACAGGAGTTAACACAAGATTAGCAAGCTGCTGTTCAGATAAGGTATAAAATTTACGTGCATCTGCACTTGCCATTCTCCAGCGATTGTCGTCGCAAGGCATCAGATATACCCAATCATCGGCTATCTGAGTGGCATAGGGACGCAATAGCTGACATACTGTGCTCTTACCCGTACCTGATTTACCAAGAAAAAGTAGCGCCTCACCATTGATAAGTACAGCAGAAGCATGGATAATTAACAACTTCCGGGTATCGAATATATTCTTAACCATAGGTCACTTGCCGTGCAGCAGGAAACAACCCACGCTCATCCAACTCAGCACACAACCAATGCGGTGAGACCAAAGTTCCATTATCCTGGTAGTTTTGAGCTACACAATAGGTCAAGCAACGCGGCGCATGAATACAGAGGCCGCATACTCCTGAGTACGGTCCATTTAGATCAGTACGTAACTGTAATAGCACCGAATGGTTTTGCCATACCTCGGCCACACTAATACTGCACACATTTCCAAAAGCCAAAGCTGGGATTGTCCGTCCAATGCCACATAATGCCATCTGCCCATCACCCAATATGCCCAGGATGTGACGCACGTGACATGCCCCATTGCTACCAGAATGCAATAACTCTCCTACCGTGTAGAATGCCAATGGCGTGCTCAGGATCAACGAAATAGGAGTTCGTCCTTGCAACTCACCGCGAATCCAATGCACCAATTCCAGGATTTCTTCCGCATCCAATGCCTCGCCGTGTTGATGTAGTGCAATGCCGCGCCCAGTAGATGTCACAGGGTTGAATTTCACGGAACCGGCGCCCGCATCCACAGCCATCTTTACCACATCTTCGATAAATTGTATATTGCCTTTGTGGACGCTCATAATCACCTGCGGCTTGTACCCCGCGTCCACCAGGTGCTTCAGCCCGCGCGTTGCGGCGTCGAAGCTGCCGGGCACGCGGCGGAAGGCGTCGTGGATTTCGGCATTGGGGCCGTCAAGGCTCACCGAGACGAACCACAGGCTCGTTTTCTCCTTAAGGTGCCGGGCCAACGCTGCATCAATCAGCGTGCCGTTTGTCTCCATGGTAAGAGATAACCCTTCGGCTGTCAAATAATCGGCGATCTCGACGAACTGCGGGTGCAGCGTCGGTTCGCCGCCGGTCAGCTTGGCGTTGCGCAGCCCGAGCGGCTTGGCCTCCGCCACGGCTTTGCGCAGCAGGTCCAGGTCCAGGCACTCGCCGGGATCGGGTTTGCCGTTCACAAAGCGCGGCGCGATCCAGCAGTGGCGGCAGTGCAGGTTGCAGCCGTCAGTCAGGTAGAGGTAGAAGGAGGTGAGCGGCGGCACGCCGTCGGGCAGGTTCAGGGCCGGCGCGGCCGTCTCGGGCGCGTCGTCGGGGAGGGGGTCACAGACGGTCATAAATCACCTCAACGGGTTCCATCAGGTCCTCATAATTGGCGCTGCTATGGGTATCCCAGAACTCCCAGAATGTTTCTAGCGAGTCGAAATTCTCAGGCAGTGTGTCTCTTAATCCCACGGATAATTTTAGCATAGTTTCTTCAACGTGATCTCGCCTGTCCAATATGCGACGTGATAATCGCGGCTAGTCCATCAAATCCACAAACTCATCAATGCTCAAGTTCGCCTGCCGAATTATTGCGCGTAATGTACCACGATCCAAAACTTTGTGATCAGGAACAACAATTTGCACAAATGGATCATCGCAGCGCAGAACAATATGACTTCCCGTCTGTCGCTTGCGATAGAAACCCATCCGTTCTAATACACGGACACATTCACGACCAGAGATAACGGGTAACTTGCTCATACGACTACAGACAAAAGCGCGAATTGCTCTTCAGGTATCGGTAGATCGTCTTCTTCGAGCGCGGCAATATAGACCTCGATGGCCTCGCGAATATTCTGGATAGCTGTTGCGCGTGTCTCGCCCTGACTCACGCAACCAGGCAATGTGGGACATTCCGCTACCCAATACCCATCTTCACCGGGATATACAAAGACCTGTCGCATCGTCTTTTCCATTTTACGTCACTCCTTATTTCCCCCGTACAGCGCGCGATTTGGAAATCGCAGCGCCATACCTCATTCAACGCTTGCGGTGGATCACAATCCACCGTTCTCCAGGACACGGATTGTGATCCGCGAAAAGCAGTGAAATTATAGCGTTATCCCCAACTAACGGCAGCGCGTTCTAAGACTTCTGTCACCCAACGGTCTATGGGTTTGCCTGTTTTTTCAGCCGCAATCACAACTTTCCGATGTTGCTCAGGCGATAATCGCACCGTGAACAAACCCATGTAGGGCCGATTAGGTTCCTCCTTGCGTTCGGCGCAAAAGGCCAAATAATCTTCTACCGAATCCTCAAACGCCTGGTGTAGTTCGTCCACTGTCTCGCCTTGAAAAGTGACCACATCACGGATGTTGATCACTTCACCGTGGAAGAGGTTCGCCTCGTCATCAAACTGGATATGAGCGATATACCCTTTATACTCCATTTCGTGTCAATTCGTGAAATTTGTGACAAGAACTTCACATCGCTCCGCCGGTCTCCAAAGCGTAATACGGGTCCTCGCCCTTGAAGACGCGATAGCAGTTCATCGGATTGCGGGCGTTCACCTCGCCGTTGAAGAAGATCGCGCCTTGCGGGCAGCCGCCCGTGCAGAACCCCTGGTAGATGCAATCCTGGCACGTCTCTAACGATTGCAGCGGGATGGTGTGGCGCTGCCGCAGCATCACCATCGTGGGGTGCGAGAGCCACACCTGCTGGAAGTCGTCCTCGCCGATGACGCCGAGCGCCAATCCACTCAGATTGTGGCAGGGGACGATGGCGCCGTCGTGCAGTACATCCAGCTTGCTCCACATGCCGCCGCAGCCGCACAGCGTCCCGCGGCCGGGGAAGCCGGTCTCGCCCCGCGCCAGCGCTGCCTCGATGCGCTCGGCTTCGCGCGCCAGGGCCAGCGGGCCTGCCGTCGCGCCGATGCGCCCGTTGTAGCGCGCCACGAGGTCGGTGAGGGTTTGCATGGCCTGGCGGCGCTGTGCAGGGGTTAGCAATATATTCTCCTCCTGGCGTTCGACGATGCCGCAGGCATAGGCTTCGTTGGTGCTGAAGCTCTTCAAGCCCACGTCGTCCAACAGCAGGTGCGCGATGTTCTCCAGGTCATCGATGTTGTGGCGGGTGATCGTCACGCGCACCGTCATCGGGAAGCCCGCCTCTACCAGCAGCCGCAAACCACGGATGGCGCGGTCGAAGCTGCCGGGGCGTGTCTTGTCGTGGATTTCCGCCCGCGAGCCGTCAATCGAAATTTGGATCGAGTCCAGGCGCAGGCGGCGCTTGCCCTGCTCAAACTGCGCGAGCGTTTTTTCGGTGATGAGCGTCCCGTTGGTCAGCAGGCCGTAGCGCATTCGGCTGGTGATCACGCCGTCGATCAGCTCGAAGAGGTCGGGCCGGGTGAAGACCTCCCCGCCGGTCAAGGTCACGCGCTGCACGGCGAGGTTGCCTAGCTCTGCGAAAAATCTTAGCCACCGCTCGGTCGGCAAATCGCGCAGCGCCACCATCTCGTCGGCGTAGAAGCAGTATTTGCAGCCCAGGTTGCACCGCCCGGTGATGGCGATGTCCACCGACTTCGGCGCGCCTATGACTTTGGGGAGGGAGAGATTGTCCAACAATAAGCTCCTGAAATATGTCGTTTGAACATTCCTACTGTCTTTATGTTGCTATACTCGCACGCAAAATCGCAATAACCGCTTCGACCACCTATCCGAAAGCGTCTGCTCGCAATACGCCCACTTGAGCCTTTATTAACTCGTGGTTTGCGGTAAACAACTTGCCTGGACGGGCATAGCTCGTTGTGCGTAACGAGCATGCAAGAAAACTAGCGTCTGTCAGTTCAATAGCTTGAGCGTCCCTATATGGATTACTGGTGATTTGGCATAGAATCGAATCCCCTTGCGCAACCTTTGCCAGCACAACCGCTGGCCGCAGTTTCGCTTTCGATAAATCCGAAAATGGAAATGGCACTAAAACGACTGCGCCAGTTGCAGGTGTGACCACGCGGCATCTTCCTCTGGACGATTCCAATCTTCAGCAAGTGCAGCTTCGCTGAGTAAAGCCGTTTCAGCAATGCCACCATACCACTCCTCATCTAAAATGGTCACGATGGCGCGTCGTGCTGCCGTAAAACGGATTGGCGACAGAAGGCGTACTTTTCCTTTTTTATCAATGACAGCTTCGACAGCTTGAAGCATCTGCTCACCTCCGCTTACGATGCCCGGCGTCCCAAATCTTCGATAAAACACAATTGTAGAGCACACCTCTAGAACTGCACCACACCTTGGTAGACGCCGACAAAACCCCTGGCGACGAGTTGTTCCATAAATTCGTCCACATCCCCCGCGACGCTGTCTTCAGGGACGTTGTTGCAGCGGCTCACCAGCGCCGCGACGACCGCCGCTTTGTCGCGTGGCTTGCGCAGCGCCTCCCAGATCAGCAGGCCAGTGGTGTTGATGACGAGCACCGCGTCCGTATCGGGATTGAACAACAGCGCACCGTCCGGCCCTTCCTCGCGGCACGACACGTCGGGATTGACGATGTACAGTGTGGGTTCAGGTGTATTCATAGTTAGCCTCTTGTTATATAGTCGTCACGCGACTCATATTTGGTCTTCGACAACTTGGGATGACACCGCTTCAACGATGCCGAGTTGTTCCATCTGCCCCAGGATGATCCGCGCATCTTCCAAAATCATTTCAAAGGGCTGCTGATAATCCGCCGCCATCGCTGCCGCGACCTGTTCCAGCGGGGTTTCTCCATCCAGGCGGTTGACCAGGTCGCGCGCGGTCGCGTTCAGCTCCACCAAGCGCAAGTCTTCGCAGTGCAGCGCCAACGAGCGCTCGCCAAAATCTTCGATGGCGACGACGGGGTTCAGGCGATAGATTGGTGTTGTGTTCGACATTGGATTTAACATAACCGGTTAGAAACCACCCCTCTGTCAACAATTATACCTTTACTTTGCATAAGTCAACCGAAATTGATCCGTTCAGTCCGTTACATCTGTGTTTCAATTGGGTTGTAACCCTGCCACATGACGTCAGCGAACCTGATACATCTTACCCAAACCTGTCTTCCTGTCACTGGCGTTCAGCGACAAAAAACGACAGTTTTTCTCAGAACTTCGCCAGCGCACCGTACAAATCGGGCCGGCGATCTCCCACGGTATCCAGCTCGAACGCGTCGGGACGCAGCACAATGCGCTTCTGGCGCGCCTGCGCCGGCTCAATCTCGGCGTAGCAGATCTCCTCGCCGGCGTCAGCTTCCACCAGCACGTTGCCGCCTGGATCGGTAATCTGGCTATGGCCGAAGAACCAGAAGCCGCTCTCCTCCCCGCAGCGATTGCAGGCGAGCAGGAACACGCGGTTCTCCAACGCGCGCGTGCGCGTGACCAGGTACGGCGCGTTCTGTGAGCCGTCGGGCCAGTTGGTGGGCAGTGCGATGATGTCCGCGCCCACCAACGCCAGTACGCGGGCTGCCTCCGGGAAGCGCAGGTCGTAGCAGATGATGATGCCTACGCGCCCAATCGCGGTCTCACACACGCGGAAGCCGCTGTCGCCCGGCGTCGTGAAGCGATCCACGCCCAGGAGCGGCAGGTGCGCTTTGCGGTACACGCCGACCACGCCTTCCGGGCCGACCAACGCGGCGCTATTATACACATTCTCAATGCCGTCGCGTTCGAGCAGGCCGACGACGGCGTAAGCGCCGGTTTCGCGACAAGCCGCTGCCAGCGCGTCGGTCGCCGGGCCGGGGATGGTTTCCGCTGCCGCATAGCCGGCTTCCAGCGTCGCAAAGCCGTAGCCGGAGACCGCGCACTCCGGGAACACCACCAACCGCGCACCCGCTGCCGCCGCTTCGCGGAGCAACGCGAGAATGCGCGCCAGATTTGATTCATTTTGTCCAAGCTTAGGGTCCATCTGCGCCACGGCTACTTTTACGTTCATTGTTTCTCCCTTGTCAGCAGATTAAGCAGATTGAATTCGTGTAAATTCGTGAAGATTCGTGGTTAGCGCCGCACGTAATGATTGTTGCACGTCTTCCGGGGGGCGGGTGGCATCAATGATGCGCCAGCGCGACGGTTCGGCGGCGGCAAGTTCCAGGTAGCCCGCGCGCACACGCTCGTGGAAGGCCAGCGCTTCGCGGTCGAGACGGTTCAATTCCCCGCCGCCGCGCGCGCGACGTTGCAAGCCGATTTCCGGGGAGACGTCCAGGTACAGCGTCAAATCGGGGATGAGACCCTGCACGGCGAACTCCGTGATGACGCGCAAGGTCGCCAGCGGCAAGCCGCGCCCGTAGCCCTGATAGGCATAGGTGCTATCGAAATAGCGATCGCACAGGACGAGTTTTCCGGCGTCCAACGCGGGGCGAATCACTTCCGCCACGTGCTGCGCGCGCGACGCGGAGTAGAGCAGAATCTCGGCCTGAGGGGCCATTTCGGTGTGGGCGCAATCGTGGACCACGGCGCGGATGGCCTCGCCGATGCGCGTGCCGCCTGGCTCCCGCGTCGTCACCAGCGGATAGCCCTGCGCAGTCAACCATTCAGCGAGCCAACGCGCCTGCGTCGTCTTGCCGCTGCCATCCGGCCCTTCCAACGTGATAAACAGTCCTTTCATCACCAATACGCGCTTTCCTTGCGTAAAAACGTGAAACGTAAGAGAACCTTACGCTTTACGTTTTACGCTTTACGCCTTACGTTTTAGCTTTCGCGGAAGATACGCACGCTGCGATTCGGCTCCTTGCCGTGCGATTTCGAGACAAGATTGGCGTTTTGTGCCATCTCGTGTTGGACGCGCCGGACGAAGGAGTTTTGCGGCGCGAGGTCCACCGCCTGTTCTTCGCCGCCGAGCACCCGCTGGATGGCGCTTTCGGTCTCTTTCAACGCCAGAGTGTAAGGGTCAGTCTCCTCTGCGGAGAGTTGGAAAAGGTCCGTCAGGAAAGATTCCATCTGCGCGGCGGTGTTCGCCCGCAACGCGAAGACCGGGATGTTGCTGCGCTCGGCATCCACCACGATGCTGGGCCGTTTGCGATAGTACTGCTTGGATGTAACCAGCACGTGCGCCTCGCCCAGATTGTCCACGATGCGCACCGGCACGTGGAGCACTTGCGCGGCGCGGATCAGCCGGTTGCGCGCCACGCCAAAGGGATAGACGCGCTTCTCCTTCAACTTGCGGCGGCTGACGATAGTTTTGGTCGTCTCAGGGTTCCAGGCGAGCGCGGGACGTTCGTCCTCGTCGTCCCGGTCTCCCTGCGCCCAATCGAGCTGCTCCATACGCACCTCGCCGTCGTCGTCGCGGTAACGCAGCACGTCGGGACGGGGGTGACCTCGCAGCAGCGCATCCACAGCCTGGGCCACGTCGTCGCGCACCAACACCCGCTGGCGATCCTGGATTTCGACCAGGACATCGAAGGTGGGCGGGGCGCGGCGTTCCAGCACCGATTTCTGTGTGCCGCGCCGGCGCGCTTCCTCGTCGGAGAGCGTGACGCTTTCGATGCCGCCGACCAGGTCAGAGAGCGTGGGGTTGAGCAGCAGGTTTTCGAGCGTGTTGCCATGCGCCGTGGCAATCAATTGCACGCCGCGCTCGGCAATCGTGCGGGCGGCCATCGCCTCCAGTTCACGCCCGATTTCGTCAATGACGATGACCTCCGGATTGTGGTTCTCCACCGCTTCGATCATCACCTCGTGCTGCAAACTCGGCAGCGAGACCTGCATCCGCCGCGCGCGGCCAATCGCCGGGTGCGGGATGTCGCCATCCCCCGCGATTTCGTTTGACGTATCCACGATGACCACACGCTTCGTCTCCGCGAGGACGCGCGCGGCCTCGCGCAGCATCGTCGTCTTGCCCACGCCAGGCCGGCCAAGCAGCAACACGCTGTTGCCGGAGGCGATCAGGTCATCAATGATGGCAATCGTCCCGAAGACTGCGCGCCCCACGCGGCAAGTGAGGCCCACCACCGCGCCCTTGCGGTTGCGGATGGCGGAGATGCGGTGCAGCGTCCGGGCGATGCCGGCGCGGTTGTCCGCGTCGAAATCGCCGACGCGCTCGACGACACAATCAATGTCCTCCTGGGTCACTTCGCGCTCCAACAACACGAGTTCTTTGTCGGTATAGCGCGCCGTCGGCACGCGGCCCAGATCGAGAATCACTTCCAACAAGTCGTCGCGGCGGCCTTCCTTTTCCAGCACGTCCTGGATCGCGGGCGGCAGCACGTGCATCAGCGCATCCAAATCGTCTACAATCAATTGAGTTGCTTTTGTCATAAGGTTTTCTAGTCTATGAGTCGAGTCAGGGTTTATTTTGCTGTGATGATTGTACCACAAAGTCGGATAGTCAGGTAGTCTGGTTGACATCCATCCCTTTCCATTTACAATTCAGTTCGCAATTTGCCATTTATTATTTTCGGAGGGGCCATGAACAAGAAATTCACCAGCGCCGAAATTCGCCAGGCTTTCCTGGATTTTTTCGCCGAGCGCGGGCACACCATCGTGCCGAGCGCCAGCCTTGTGCCAATAGATGACCCGACGCTGCTGTTTACCAACGCCGGCATGAACCAGTTCAAGGACGTTTTTCTGGGGACGGGAACGCGGCCCTACACCCGCGCCGTGGATACGCAGAAATGTATGCGCGTCTCCGGCAAGCACAACGATCTGGAGGATGTCGGCCACGATGGCACCCACCACACGCTCTTCGAAATGCTCGGCAACTGGTCGTTTGGCGACTATTACAAAAAAGAGGCCATCGCCTGGGCCTGGGACTTGTTGACCCGCGTGTACGGGCTGGACAAAAACCGGCTCTGGGCCACTATCTTCGAGGACGATCAGGGGAATCTGCCGCGCGACGACGAAGCTGCTGCGTGCTGGCGCACCGAGACCGACATCAACCCCGATCACATCCTCCCATTTGGCCGCAAGGATAACTTCTGGATGATGGCCGACACCGGTCCCTGCGGCCCCAACAGCGAGATCAACTACGACCGCGGCCCGGAGGCCTGCGATAAACAAGGTGTGCCGGGCCACGTCTGCCGCGTCAACGGCGACTGCCCGCGCTTCACCGAAATCTGGAACCTGGTGTTCATCCAGTACAACAGCCTCGGCGGTGGGCAACTGGAACCGCTGCCGGCCAAGCACGTGGATACCGGCATGGGCTTCGAGCGCATTGTCGCGTTGCTGCAAGGCGTCCCCACCAACTACCACACCGACCTGTTCTGGCCTATCATCGAGAAGACGCAAGCTCTGGCCGGACACACCGACGCCGAGCGCGAGGCCAATATCGTCGCCTACCGCGTCATCGCCGATCACATCCGCGCTGGCGTGTTTCTCGTGGGCGATGGCGTGCTGCCGTCCAACGAGGGCCAGGGTTACGTGCTGCGGATGGTGCTGCGCCGCGCCATCCGCTATGGGCGCAAGCTCGGCTTCACCCGGCCCTTTATGGCGGAACTGGCCGACGTGGTCATCGGGATGATGGGCCACGTGTTCCCGGAACTGCCTGCGCGCACCGATTTCATCAAGGCCACCATCACCAGCGAGGAAGAGCGCTTCCTGCGCACCCTCGACCAGGGTTTGGCCCGGCTTGACCTGGTGATTGCCGACGCCAAAGCGCGCGGCGAGACCGTCATCCCCGGCAACGCGGCCTTCTTCCTGCACGATACGCTGGGTCTGCCATTTGAGGTCACCCGCGACATCGTCGCCGAACACGGTCTCACCGTGGATGAAGCCGGCTACCGCGTCGCCCGCGAAGAGCAACGCGCGCGTGGACGGGCCGCGGGCGAGTTCCAGATGGAGACCGATCAGCATGACCTGCTCTATCCCATCCTCCACGATTGGATTGAGGATCAGGAATGTGGCCGCGACCTCGGTTTTGATCCATACAGCGCCCTGGAGATCAAGGCGTGCGTGGCCGGCATCGTCCGGGGGGATGGTTTGGATACCGAAGCCCTGGCTGGCGAGGCCGTCGAAATCGTCTTGAGTAAGACCTGCTTCTACGTCGAATCCGGCGGGCAGGTATCCGATACCGGGCGCATCGTCGGCCCGGATTGGGAAGTGGCGGTCGAGGATGTGCGCCGTCCCATCGAGGGGATGATCGTCCATATCGGGCGCGTCGTCGCCGGGCATCCGCGCGTGGGCGATCCGGTCATCGCGCAGGTGGATGCCGCGCGCCGTTGGGATACGATGCGTAACCACACTGCCACGCACCTGCTGCATCGCGCGCTGCGGGATGTGCTTGGCAGCCACGTGGCGCAGGCAGGGTCGCTGGTCAGCCCGGAGCGGCTGCGCTTCGACTACAATCACGAGAAACCGCTCACCGCCGAGCAGCGCGCGGAGATCGAGCGCCGTGTCGTCGAGGCGGTGCTGGCGAACTATGAAGTCAACGCCCGCCAGGAGGCCTACCGCGACGCGCTGGCGCAGGGCGTCACCGCGCTCTTCGGCGAGAAATACGGCGAGGTGGTGCGCGTGCTGCGGGTGGGCGACGCCAATGCGCCGTTCAGCCAGGAGTTGTGCGGCGGGACGCACGTCACCCGCACCGGCGACATCGGCCCGTTCCTCATTGCCTCCGAAAGCGGCATCGGGGCGGGATTGCGGCGCATTGAGGCCGTCACCGGGCGCGGCGCGCTTAAGATGATGCAGGCGGCGCGCGCGCGCCAGGAGCAGGCCGCGGCTTTGCTCGGCGGCGCGGTGGATGAGCTGCCGCAGCGCGTCGAGCGTCTGCAACACGAGCTACGCGAGGCGCACAAGGAGATCGAGGCGCTCACGCGCAAGCTGGCCCGCGCCGATTTCCAAACGTTGCTGAACAACGTGGTAGACATTGACGGCGTCCCGGTGCTCGCCGCCAGGGTGGATGTGCCCGACGCCGATACGCTGCGCGAGATGGCGGACTGGTTCCGCGATAAAATGCAGGGCGGCGTCATTGTATTGGGCACAGTGATTGACGACAAACCGCTGCTCATCGCGGCGACGACCAAGGCGCTCATCCAGGAACGCGGCATCCACGCCGGCAACCTCGTGCGCGACCTGGCGCGCGTGGTGGGCGGCGGTGGCGGGGGACGCCCCGATATGGCGCAGGCCGGCGGGCGCGATGCGTCTAAACTGTCGGAGGCGCTGGACAAAGTCCCGGCGCTGCTGCGGGCCATGCTGGCGCAGTAAATACCGGTTAGAGGATAAACGCAACCTGTGAACATCATACGCATTACGCCAGCCGATGACCGCTACACCATACGCGCGGCGTTAAACCATTCGACGGAACAGCGCGTCCTGCTGGTGCTGCCGTGGGATGTAGAAAAGGGGTGGATGCACCCCCTGGATTACGAAGTGCTGTTCCGCGCGGCGCAAGAGCGCGAGTTGGAGGTCGCCTGGGTCATTGACGACATTGCGCGGCGACCTCTGGCGCGTGCGGCAGGATTTCCGCTGTTCACCAGCGAAACAGCCGCTCAGGAACACCTCACGCGCAAAGGCGCATTTCCGCCGCTGCGCGCGCCCAAGAAACCGGCGCGCCCGCGCCGTCCCTGGTGGGCCGAAGAACCGCAACGGCCCAAACCGCCGCGACTGCGCCGCCAGCCAGTGTGGCTGATCGCCCTGGAACTGGGTGTGATGGGCGTGGTGTTGATCACATTGATGGTCGCCGCGTTTCTGGCGGGGCCATCGGCGCACATCGTCCTCACCCCCCAGGGGATGACATACTCGCGCGTCGTCGCCGTCTCGGTGGACCCGACACTGACCGAGGTGGATGTGCAGCGCGGCATCATCCCCTCGCGGCGCATCGGCGACGAGTTTGAGGGCTATGTGGAAATCGGCACCAGCGGCCGGGGGTTCTCGCTCTCCGGTCGCGCCAGGGGGCAGGTACTCTTCACCAATCTGCTCGGCCAGGATTACCGCGTGCCCGCCGGCACCATCGTCCGCACGACCGCCGGGTCGTACCCGGTGCGCTTTGCCACCACCCAAGAGGTGATCATCCCGGCCTTTGGGCAAGTGATGGCGCCTATCGAGGCCCTGGATGAAGGGCCAAGCGGTAATGTTGATCCCTACCAGATCAACCTGATCGAAGGGGTGGTCGGCTTTGCGGCACGGGTGACCAATCCCGATGCAACCTCCGGCGCGCAGAGCACCGCCGTCGCCACCGTCACCGATGCCGACCGCGAACGGGCATGGAACCTGGCAGCGCAAAAAGTGATGGCTGAAGCCTACAACGGCCTGCAAGACCCGGCCTACCTCGAACCGGGGGAGTTTTTGCCCAACCAGGCCCTCATCATCCAGGCCACGCCCAAGCAGGCGTACACGCACATGACCGGCGAGCAAACCCCCGTTTTGGGATTGGCCTTGCGGCTGCTGGTCACCGGTCAGGCCATCAACGTGGCGAATGTGCAAGCCGTCGCCTACCGGCAACTGGCGACCCAATTGCCGGCGGGCTATGTGTTGCGGGATGCCCGTTTCGAGTACGGCGAGGCCGCCGAAGAAGACGTCGGCCCGGGGTTATTCACTTTCTACGTGACCACGTATGGTTCGGCCAGTGCGGAGATTGATACCGAAGAAACCCTGCGCCTGATCCTGGGCAAACCCAAAGAAGAGGCGGCAGCGATTTTGGCGGAAAATCTGCCCCTGGCGCAACCACCGATTATCACCGTGCAGCCAGACTGGTTCCCCTACATACCCTTCCTGCCCATCCGCACCGTCATCGAAATCGTCCCGGTGGACTGGCAAGGGTAAACGATGCGCTTTCTGGCCCTGGACCTGGGTGAACGACGCATCGGCGTCGCCATCAGCGACACACTGGGGATGCTGGCGCGCCCACTCGAAATCTTCCAGCGCACCTCGCGCGCGGCGGACTTTGCCCACATCAGCGCGCTGCTCCACCTGCATCAGGCTGACGCCGTCGTGGTAGGACTGCCGCTCAATATGGACGGCACGGAGGGCCGGCAGGCCGCGTGGATCAGAGATTACAGCGCGGCGCTGGCCGCAGCCCTCGCCATCCCTGTCCATCTCTGGGATGAGCGTCTCACAAGTGAAGAGGCCGCCGACGTGATCCGCGATCAGGGTAAAACCCCAAGCAAAGGTACCATTGACGCCGTCGCAGCAGCATTGATCCTGCAAGGCTATTTGGATGCACGGCGCAATAGGCCGACGGGATCAACGGACTGAACACTGTAGGGCGAGTTGACAACTCGCCCTACAAACTCAATTCACAAGAGGTAGTGTATGAAACGTGGGGTGATAGTATTGAGTCTTCTCCTGGCGACCTTCGTGTTGCTAGGGTGTTCACTGGAATCGCTCTATCTGAGCTTCTACATCGAGAGCAAATCCGAAGAACTGGCGCAGCCGGCCGGGACCGACAATACGCCGGTGCGTTTCACCGTCGAACCCGGTGAGAGCGTGGCGCAAGTGGCCGGCGATCTCAAGGCGCAAGGGCTGATCACCGATAACGAGCTATTCCGCCGCTATGTGCAATACAAGGGGCTGGATGCCGGCATCCAGGCCGGAACATACACCCTCCATAAAGCGATGACCATCCCGGAAATCGCACGGGCGCTGCAAAAGGCTGAGGCGCAGGAGCAGCAAGTGACCATCCCCGAAGGGAAACGTCTGGAAGAAGTCGCCGAATTCGTCGCCAGCCAGACGACCATCCCGGCGGATATGTTCTTACAGATGGCGCAAACCGGCTGGCAAGGCTCGGATTTGCCGCAAACCTATGGCTTTCTAGCGCACGTTCCCATCACGGGGACGCTGGAAGGGCTGCTTTTCCCTGATACATACCGACTGCCGTTGGATGCAACGGCGTATGATTTGATTGACCGGATGCTGGCGAACTTCGCGCGCCAGGTCACGCCGGAAATTCAGCAGCAGTTCACGGATCATGGCCTGAGCTTCTACGAGGGGATTGCGCTGGCGTCCATCGTGGAGCGCGAGGCCGTGATTGACGATGAGCGCCCGGTCATTGCGGGCGTCTTCTACAATCGCCTGCGCGATGGCTGGCCGCTCTCCTCGTGTCCCACTGTGCAATACGCGCTCGGCTACCGTCCCGACGAGCAAAGCTGGTGGAAGCGGCAACTGTTCTTCGGCGACCTGGAAGTGGATTCGCCGTACAACACCTATCGTCATCAGGGTTTGCCGCCCGCGCCCATTGCCAATCCCGGCCTGCGCTCCATCCAGGCGGCGGCCAATCCCGCCGAGACAGAGTATTACTTCTTTATGGTGGACTGCGTCAAAAACGACGGCAGCCACTTCTTCGCGCGGACCGAAGCCGAGCATCTGGTAAACTTCGAGGCGTGCGGGGGCGTGATCAGCACACCGTAAATAAAAACGTAAAACGTGAAACGCAAAGGGAGACCCTTCCGTTTCACGTTTTACGTTTTATGTTTTAGCCGGTATTACGGCGTAGAGGTCGGCGTCGGCGACGGTGTAGGCGTTGGATACCAGCCAATACTGCCCGTCCCGGCGCACGGATTGTAGTCCCAGCCCAGCGTGACGCGGAAATCAACCTGGCTGCCCTCGGTGGGTTCGGCGGTCACGTCGCTTTGCTTGCGGCGATAGAGGGTCAGCAATTTGGCAAGCGGTGATCCCTTGCTGGTCGTCGTATAGTCGGTGATGACGGTGCGGGCGACATCCTCAGTCTGCTGAATCGCCGGCACTTCGAAGCCTTCCAACCGCAAACGATAGGCCGCCACTTCGCCCCAACTGCTGTTGCCGGAGCCATTCCACACTTCCACGCGATAAGCGCGCTGCGCCGCGCGGCTGGTCACGGGAGGCTGCGCTGCTTCCTGCATGAATTCGTATAGCGCATCGCGGTGTGGGGCCAACACTGCGCCCCGCAGCGCCACGGACATAGACTGTAATAAAGTTTCGCCGCGAATAAAGCGGCTCTTGATGTCGCGCATATCCAACTTCATCGCCACCGGCGCGAGGTAAAGCATCTCCGGCAAGCCCATATCCGTCACTACCGACTCTTTGTAAACGTTCCACAGATCAGGAACGCGGGTGAGCATATTCTGGTTCAACGCCTGCTCCAGGATCGCGCGGAGCACCTGCTGCTGGCGGCGATGGCGGTCGAAGTCGGAAGTGTTCCAGCGGGAACGCACATACCACAAGGCGAACTTCCCGTTCAGATGCTGCACGCCCGGTTCAAAATCAATGTCCGTCTGGCCGGTCTCGGACTCTGGGTCGGGATAGGTATCGTGGAAACCACACTCGACGACAATATCCACGCCGCCTACGGCATCTACGATGGTACGATAACTGTCAAAGTTCACCATCGCGTAATAGTGAATGGGGATGCCGAAGTTGTACTCAATCGTGGCCTTGATCAGCGCGGGGCCGCCGCCGGGATAGCCAGTCGTCTTTGCCCGTAGATAGGCGGTGTTGATCTTGTCCAGTCCCCACGTGGGAATCCAGGCATAGAAATCGCGGGGGATCGAGATCATGCTGACCGATGGAACGTCGGGGAAGATCGAGACAATCAGCAAAACGTCAGTGCGGGCGATTTGTCCGCCGGTGCTGTCGCTGCCAAGAAGCAGGATGTTGATCGTGCCTTTCGGCTGTTCGATCAGGGGCATCGGCGTCGGCTGTTCCAGCGGCGACGTCACCATCGTTGACGTGGTCAATACCGGCGTGGCGGCGACCGGAAGGTCAATCGAGGCGGGTGTGGGGGTAGCCGTGGCCGTCGGCGTCGCCGTGGGCAAGGGCGTGCGCGTGGGCCGCGCAGTCGGCGTCCAGGTAGGCGGGCGCGGCATCGCCGTATCCGCGGGCGGTGTTACTGTAGAAGTCGGTGTCGGCGGCGGCACTGTTGCCGAGTCATAGACGGTGGGCGTCACCACCACCGTCACTTGGGGCGCATGATTATGTCCCCACGCCTGAACACCAACCACAACCAAAACGATCAATGCGGCTAAAATCAGCCACTCAAGCACTTGTGTAAAACGTCTCATGATCAAACCTGGTCACAAAAACATAAAACGTAAGACGTAAATTTCTTACGTTTTACGTTTTCGAATTTCGTTGATTAAACAGAACACTCTCGATCATACCACGCCCCGCAGGAAAAGCAATTTGACAGTCATACCTTTTTCGTTAGGATAGGGCTATGGCAAAGGGCAAGGTTGGACTGGGACGGCGCGGCGAGACGCTCGCCGCGGAGGCATTGCAGCGGCGTGGATTCAGCATTGTGGCGCAGAATTGGCGCTGTCGTGAGGGGGAAGCGGACCTGATCGCACAGCGCGCCGGCGAGTGGTACTTTGTCGAGGTACGCACCCGGCGTGGAAGCGGCTACGGCAGCCCGGAAGAATCGCTCACGCCGCGCAAGCTCGCGCGTATGGAGGCCGTCGCCCGGCGCTATCTCAGCGACCAGGGCGCAGACGACGCGCCAGATGTCGCGCCAGATGCGGCCTGGCATCTCAGCTTCGTTGCCGTGGCGCTGGACAACGCGGGACGACTTGAACGAGTCACAGTGTATCTCGACCCTGAGAGCGAGCCGTGGGAGATGATGTAACAAAGGGGCTTGTGCAGAACACAAGCCCCTTCACACAACAACAAAAGCGCAAGCTACGGCGTTATACAGCCCAACAATTCACACAGCGAATTTTTCTGCACACCCTGCAATTGCTTGAACGATCGAGGCCCGTTCGGGAGAACATAGCCCACCCGCGGAACGACGGGATCAAGTTCAACATCAGTCGCCGCCATGCCAGAATACGTGATCTGCAAGTAGGGTATGTAGCCAGAACCAGCTTCTTTCGTCGCAAAACTGCGCCAGGATGAATCAGAACCAGACTGTTCTGGCCCACGCAGCATGACGCCGTAATTAGGCAACGTCCCGTTGACCCAACCCCGCACCAGATTCGTTACGTCAATCGAGTACCAGCCAAACGAACCATCAGCCGCGATCAACGCGACAGAACCGTACGCCTCGCCAACGCTAGGCGCGGTGTTCCAGGTAACACTGCCCTCGGACCAGTTCGAGCCAATGCGATAGCTCGTGACGGTACGTGAGCGGTTAGCGTAGTCGTAGTAACCAACATAGTACACCCGAAGAACCGCGCTGTTGATGTAAGTACCGGCAGAAATTGCAGAGATGTCGAATTTAATCAAACTACGCACGATTTGTCCTGCAGGACTCAGATAATCATCATAGCCCGCCCACATATCCGTGGTTGCGCCGGCATTGTTGCCCGGATACCCTTGCAGGATGCAGGCGTCTGCGGTGGCATTGAACCGCGTCGGTGGAGCAACGGTCGCAGATTGAACATTGCTCCACGAACCATAGCCGTATGCATTATAGCCTCTGACGCGATAGTAGTAAGTCCCGTTAGGTTTGCCAGAAACATTCCAGGATGTTAACGTACCGCTGTAGACTGTCGTTGCGCCCGTAAAAGCCACATTTGTCGCTTCCTGCAATTCATACGTTGAGGCCAGGTCCGCCGCGCTCCAACTCACTGGATAGTTACCATCGCCATCACTGTTTTCAATCGCGCTCAACGTCGGCGTGTAGGGGAGCGGGGGATAGCGCCGTATAACAACGGGCAGATAGACACGGAAATTCTCAACATCGCGGAAGGTGATGATGAACGTGTCCGTATCCGTCAGCCCGCCGGTATCCATCACCTGAACTTCGACCGGCACAGTACCCGTGAAGCCCGACGTTGGGTTAATGTCAATATACCGGTTGCTGTCAAGGGACACACCGGCATCGGCTGGCGGCGCGTTGGTGATGGAGAAGGTAAGGTCGGCGTCATTATCCAGAACATCGTAGGTGTACTGCCACAAGTCAATAGCATTGTCCCGGCTCTCGCCCAAGCCAAGTGTCAGATCCGGCAGACTGGCAAGGGTCGGCGCGGTGTTAGCTACGTTGAAGATGCCAGAAGCAACCAGAGCGTAAGGTTGCGGCCCATGCGGGACGTGGAAGCCATTTACTGTGACGGTGTACATACCGGTCGCTGGGCTGGCGATGTCAATGCCTTGCACGTTATTGACACGATCGTGGGTCGCTGAAGGCGAACCGTCACTGTTGAGCGCTTTGTTCGGATAGTAGATGGTCCCACCAGGGCCGGTGATGGTCAGATCCAGGTCGTTGACCAACGCGCCATCGGACATCGGCGAGCCGGGATAATCCGTCCACACCACCGTCACACGGAACGGCGCGGCGGAACTGGTAATCTGATAATTGTAGACATCGGAAGCAGCGGTGCCCAGGCCGGTCGTCTGATCTACGTAGACCATCGCGCGCGGCGCAGTGGGGAAAATGCTATTCTGGATGTTGACGCGCCCCCATCCGGCAACGTTCGTGGGCCGGGTCGCGGGGATTTCCTGCGTCGCACCGGTGCCATACTGGCCGGGGTAGATGTCTGTCGCGCCATTGATCAGCGTGGCCTTGATCAAGGCCGCCGACGGTGTATTGTACCCCTTGACATCGGTATAGAACTGGCGCACAATCGCCGCTGCCCCCGCTACCAGTGGGGTGGACATGCTGGTGCCGCCCATGTACATATAATTCGTATCAATGACGCCCCAACCCGTTCCAGTTGCCATTGACGACCGCACAGAAGCGATGAACGATCCCGGCGCAACGACATCCGGCTTATAACGGTAGTCATCCACCGGGCCGCGACTGCTGAACGCCGCCAGACCGGCGATGTTATCAGCCATTTTGTCATCATGCACCGGGTTCGTCGGAAAGTCGGAAGGCCAACCGCTGCCCCATGTGTAAGTCAACTCAGGGCGATTATTCTCTGAAGCGCCGACGGTGACGCAGTTTTTCGCCGTCGCGGGACTGCCCAAAGAATCGAGGTCTACAACACCATCCTTGTTGGCGTCAGTGCCCGCGTTTCCCGCCGAGAAAAAGATGGTGAAGTCTTTGTGATCCCACATATACTGGTCTACCGCTTCAGAGTCGGTTGTGTATTTACCACTTTCATCGGCCCCCCAACTGTTGGTGTGCAATCTCGCTCCCCCCGTGTATGCCTGGGGAAAGAGATCGTTCAGATCAAGTGGGATGCCGCTCAGTTCGCCAGCATCACTTTCCACAGCCTGAAAGAGCAGGTTCGCTTCTGGCGCCATACCTACATGCGCAGTCTCCGGGTACGTGTGGGTCGAGGGCGTCGCGCCGGAGAGGTCGCCATTGCCCAGCACCGAACCGGCGACGTGCGTGCCGTGCCCACTGTTACGATCCTCGGCGCCATCGCCGCCGCCAACCAGATCATACAGCCCGATCACACGCGAGACGCCGCTGCCGTTCTCGAAGTCATCGTGCAGGTCGGCAGGTAGCGTCGAACCTTTATCGAGGCCGGTATCGCACACCGCGACGGTCTGCCCGGCGCCGTAAAGCCCCTGCGTATCCCACACCTCACGGACGCCCATGACGTTATCCGCTCTGTCGTTGTGCAACTTCCACTGCGGCGCCAGCTCGATCCAGCGCACGCCAGGAATAGCCGCCAGTTGCGCCAGCGCGCTGGCGGGAAGCGTCACTTTGAGCTTGCTCTGCCAGGTCGTCTGGCTTTGGTCGAGGATGACGCCACGCAGCCCCCGGACGCTGGCGGCCACCGGCGCAACCGCTTCCCTGCGGAAGATGCTGACGACAAGGGCGAGGGATTCATCAGCCACCGGCGCGTTCGCGCTTTCTATCGCTTCAGCACGGGCCAGCAGATCAGGCGCGAGCCGGTACGCCGGTTGGTAGAGCCCCACCCACCGTACCTGCGCCATCCGTTCGACGGCAGCACGCCCGGCGTTGCCCATCTTAACGATGAAGGCAAAGTCGGGAATGTAGTCGAACACCTCCACACCGGCGGCCTTCAGCGCATCCGCCGCAGCAACCGGCCCCTGGAATTGGACCAGGTAGTAGCCCGCGCCGTCGCCGGGATAAGCTGTGAGCTGCAAAGCCGCAGTCGCGCTGCCCGGCCCCGCCTCACGCAGGGGGTCGAACGTCCCGGCAGCCAGGCGCAGCGGCGGACCCGCCAGCGGCTTGCCCTCCGGCAGCGTTGCATCCGGCGCGACCGTCGCTGATATTGCCGCCCGGTCGGCGCGCAACGGCGACAGCAAGCCGGTCACCAGCATCACACACACGATCATACTGCTCAGCATCCTCCAGTGCATTCTCATTGCTATTCTCCTTTTACGAGTTACGAGTTAAGAGTTGCGTTTTACGTTTCACGTTTTACGTTTTAATATGGATAACCGCACAGGGTTTCTTGCACGATCGGCGCTTCAACGCCCGGGGCAAAGGGCACGCCGGCAAGGTCGTAGCGGTAGATGGCGAGGCGATAGATGGCGCGCGCCGGACCATCCCAGGTCGGCAACGCATAGCGAGTCATCAGATACAGGTCATAGCCTGGCTCCGCCAGCCAGGGGTCCATAATTTTGAGGTCGCCGTCGAACCACTCGACGGCGCGCACCCAATGCGGTTGCACTTGCCCATCGCCTGGATTGAAATCTACCTGGATCACCACGAAGTTTTTAGACTGTGCCAGCGCGTTCTGCACTTTGTCGAGCGGCGCGGGAATGTTGCTGCAATCTACAAAATCAACCAGACGCACGCCTAACGCGCCCAGCGCGCCGAAGACAAAGAGGTTCTGCTCCTGCGGCGCGTCCACCGGGGCCATAAAGCCGCCGTTGCGCGCCAGCCAACGATTCAGGCGCGACGGATCGGGCGGCAGGCCGTCAATAGCCACGCCGACATCCGCCAAACCCGAAGCGACGGAACACAACAGACAGCCGTACTGTCCAATTGTCGTGCTGCTTTGGCCGAGCATCACGCGCTTCCAGCCATCGTAAAGTTGGGAATACATCGTATATGCCATAGCAATCTCCTTTTCCATGCAGTTTGATAGTCGTCAGTCTGACTAAGCTCCATTCGCCAAAAAGTTGACCCTATTGTATGCCCAAAATAGAAAGTGTGTCAATCGCAAAAAATACGGTACAATCCCGCGTATGCAAAAGGATGCTTTAATTCCCGTCATTGCTATTGTGGGGCCGACGGCGGTGGGGAAAACGGCACTGGCTCTGACGCTCGGTGAGATGCTCGCCGCTGAGATCGTCTCCGCCGATTCGCGGCAGTTCTATCGCTGGATGGACATCGGCACGGCGAAACCGACGGCAGCAGAACGCGCGCGGGTGGTTCACCATCTCATAGACATTGCCGACCCGGATGAAACCGTGGGGTTGGCGCAATTTCTCCGTCTGGCGCGCGCGGCAATAGCGGATGTGGCGCAACGGGGGCGCATACCTTTGTTGGTGGGGGGAACGGGGCAATACGTGCGTGCACTCCTGGAAGGTTGGCAGACGCCAGAAGTCGCGCCTGATCCGGCCTTGCGGGCGACATTGGAGGCGCAAGCCGCCGCAGACCCCGCCGAACTGTGGGCGCGCCTCAGCGCCCTCGATCCAGAAGCCAGCGCGTTTATAGACCCGCGCAACGTGCGGCGCATCATCCGCGCCCTGGAAGTCTGCCTCAAAACAGGACAGCCTTTCTCGCAGCAGCGCCGCCACGTTCCGCCGCCCTACTACACGCTGCAACTCGGTCTGACGATGGAGCGCGCGGCGCTCTACGCCCGCGCCGACACCCGCGTGGAAGCGATGATGGCGGCGGGGCTGCCAACGGAAGTTGAAGGACTGCTGCAACGTGGATACGATTGGCGGCTCCCTGCGATGTCGGGCCTGGGGTATGGGCAATTTCGGCCCTACTTCGCGGGCGAAGCCACGTTAGCAGAGGTCAGCGAGCGCATCAAACTCGACACGCACGCTTTCATCCGCCGCCAATACGCCTGGTTCCACCCGCAAGCCCTCAATATCCACTGGCTCGATCCCGCAGCCAGCGACGACGCGCTCGCACGCGTGCGAGATTTTCTGCGTGCGGCTTAGCGCGTCGGCAAGGACGCCGCCATCGCCCGCGCGGCCTCACGGATCGTCGTGAGCTTGTACGCGCGGCTCCAGCGATTCACCGGCAGCAGGTCCCACACCCGCGCCCGGACGTGCTGGATCCAGCGTTCCATGCTAAGCAGGCAGGTGATCGTGCCGTTGCCGCTGCCGCCCGCCGCCGCGACGGCGAGCACGGGTTTCCCCGCGAGACAGCTTTCATCGCCGCGCGTGGCCTCACAGCGGCGCAGCCGGTCGGTGAGCGCCTTCGCCGATTCGCTCATCTCGCCCCAGTAGACGGGCGTGACCAAAACCAGCGCGTCGGCGTGGCAGATGCGCGCGTGCAATGCCTGAAAATCGTCGTGCACCTGACATTCGTGCGCCGACTGGCACGTTCCCCATCCGCGGTTGCACGCCTGGCACATGCCGACGGCCAGATCGTTGAGGCGGATTTCGTCCGCTGTCCCCCCGGCTTCGCGCACGCCCTCAAGCGCCGCCGTCGCACAGGCCGCCGTCAACCCGTCATCGTTTGGACTTGAGTGGATCACCAGAACGTTCATCATCACTCCTGATCACACAGCACGAAAGCCTTCCGCAGCGCCTCAATCAGGTCGCCCTTCGGCTTGAATTCGTGACCGACGTAGTAGGGGTAGCCTGTCGCGGCAATCCCCCGGCAGATGCCGGCGTAGTTCATCTCCTGCGTGTCGTCCATGTCGTTGCGTCCAGGATTGCCTGCCGTGTGGAAATGGCCGATCCACTTGATGTTGTCGCGGATGGTGCGGATGATGTCGCCTTCCATAATCTGCATGTGGTAGATGTCGTAAAGCAGTTTGACGCGCGGGCTGTTGACGCGCTCGCACACCGCGACGCCCCAGGCCGTGTGGTCGCACTGGTAGCCGGGATGATCCACTTTGGAGTTGAGCAGCTCCATGTTCAGGTTGATGCCCTTCTCCTCGGCGTAAGGCGCGATACGCTTGAAGCCGTCGGCGACGGCCTCGATGGCTTCGATCTCTGTCTGGAAAGGCTGGCGGTTGCCGCTGAAGCAGATCAAGCCGGGGATGCCGTGCCGTACCGCGAGGTCAATGGATTCGCGCAGTTCAGCCTCGATGCGGTCGTGGTTTGAGCGTTTGTTCAACCCATCGGGCAGCGAGTTGTGACCAGACATGCTGGCAACGACCAGGCCATATTTGTGCGCGGTTTCGACGACTTCCTCGAAATCCGGACCGCGCGTCCACAGTTCGACGGCGGCGTAGCCGATCTCCGCGCCGGTCTTGAACAGATCATCCAGGCTCATATCAGCAGGCTTGAACATTGGATAGCACAAGGATTGTTTGATACGCATCGTTTTCCTCCCAATTTGTAATGCTTGTCGAGACTCTATGCGTTGGGACGGCCCCCGGTCTCAAGGCTGGGCGGACTTGGGCGAGCGGTAGCCGCCGGGCGACGGCTAATCCAGGAAAACGCCGCGCCCAATCCCACTTCAGCGACAATGACCAGCCAGCGCAGCAAGCCGGCGCCGGTAAAACCCTGTAGAACCAGCAACACTATATCCGTCGCGGCAATTAAGAGCAGCACCCACCCCACGACCTTCATAAAACGGCGCAGAACGTTATGTTTCTCGATCCCTTCACGCAGATAATTTTCAGTCACGTAGATAAAAATCAGCAGCAGCAAACCCACAAACAAAAAGAAAATTTTATCGTAGAAACGGACCTGCCACCCTCGCGTGAACGAATCCCCCACGTAGTATGCCGCAGCCGTGAGAAAGGCTTCGCGGCTCAGGATCAAGAACCAAAAGCCCAGAGCGACCAACACGGCCCACAATAGATAGACGCCGATATGAGTTAACCAATTTTTTTTCGTCATTTTTCCTCGCGTTGATTTTGTCAAAGTAGAGAACAGAAAGCTCAGCGGACAGTATCTATATCGCGCGCTGCCAGGATGATGATCTGGGCAGCCGTCTCCGGCGCAATGCGCGCCGTATCAATGGACAGATGATAATACTTAGAATTCCGCCAATCGGCGTTGTTGTGCCAATGGCGGATATACTGGCGTTTTTGTTCGTCGGATTGCTCAATGCGCCGTTCGGCCTCCGCCTGCGATAGGCCGTCGCGCTCCATAAGCCGCCGGACGCGCACTTCGGGCGGCGCATAGAGACGCACGTGCAGCGCCGTCGGCCACGCGCTCAACACCATCTGCCCGCCGCGTCCCACAATGATGACGTTGCCCTCTTGCGCAAAACGTTCTAGCCTCTCGCGCACTACTTGCTCGTAGGTTTTGTCGTCGAGCGCGCCCTTTTTCTCAAAAGCCGAGGTTTGCTTGCGGTACAAAGAGGTCATCTCGCCACTGACCAGCCGCGCGCGCTGCGTCACGTCGCGTTCTTTTTCCAAAACAGCTTCCACATCAACACCCGCCTCCTGGGCGATCTGCATCATGATAGCCTTATCCACCCGGCGGTATCCTAATTTCTCACATACCATGTCAGCAATGGCGTCCCCATTGCTCCCCAGTTCACGAGAAATCGTGATTACGGCCACAGCACACCTCCTTTCCGCACCCTCGCCACCGTCTGGGCAAACACCTCCCCGTGAGGCGCACACGAGATGTTTGCCCCCCGTTCAGCATCTCAGTTGTACAGCGAACTGGATGGTTGTCAAATTCAGCGGTTGACAAAACGCCCCGCCGTGTTACCATACCGCTGGTCACATCAACCCACCAGGACGCAGGATGATGACTTTACACAGTGTGAAACGTGAAACGTGGCGGATACCCAGACGCAGTTTCACGTTTCGCGTTTTACATTCGATATTTCGCGGCAGGCATAAGATATGAATGAATCCATTCCCGTAATCATCCTCTGTGGCGGCAAAGGAACCCGCATGGGGGATCGCACCATCCCCAAGCCATTGGTCGAAATCGGCGAGCGCCCGGTATTATGGCATGTCATGAAAATCTATGCGGCGCAGGGTTTTACCGATTTCATTCTGGCGCTCGGTTATCAAGGCGACCTGATCAAACGCTATTTCCTGGAATATGACTGGCAGAGCCGTGACTTCACGCTGGCGTTGGGCGATGGCACGCCGACGTTCCACACCCCCAACGACACGGCCGGCTGGCGCATCACCTTCGCCGAGACCGGGCCAGAAACGATGACCGGCGCGCGGGTGCGTAAAGCTGCACGTTACGTGACCACGCCGCGTTTCTTCGTCACATACGCCGATGGCGTCGCCGACATTGACTTGCACGCGCTGCTGGCCTTCCACAAGCGGCATGGGCTGCTCGTTACGATGACAGGCGTGCGCGCCTTCTCGCGGTTTGGCATCCTCGAAACGAACGGGCAAGGCAAAGTGACAGGATTCCAGGAAAAACCCCTGGTCGAGACCCTCATCAATGGCGGCTTTCTGGTCTTTGAACGCGACGCGCTCCGGTATCTCCAGGGTGGCGATGACCTGATCCTGGAGCGCGATCCGTTCCACAACCTGGCCGCCGATGGGCAATTGGCCGTCTACGAACATCACGGCTTTTGGCGCGCGATGGACACGTTCAAAGAGGCGCAAGAACTCACCGCACTGTGGGAACAAGGCGCGCCGTGGAAAATCTGGTGAAGAATTGCGAGTTAAGAGTTATGAGTTAAGAGTTATGAGTTGCGAGTTGCGAGTAATCGAATATTCCTACTCCCTACTCCCTACTCTACTCCTTACCCCTTACTCCCTACTCCCAACAAGGAGGTAACTGAATGAACACATCTTTCTGGCGCGATCGTCCCGTCCTGGTCACAGGCTGCACGGGTCTACTCGGTTCATGGCTCACGCAAACGCTCGTTGAGGCTGGCGCCGACGTCGTCGGACTGATCCGCGACGATGTGCCACAGTCGCACCTCGTGCGCTCCGGCGTGATCGAGCGCATCCGCGTCGCGTGCGGCGACGTCACCGATTACGTCACGATGGAGCGCGTACTGAACGAGTACGAGATTGACACCGTCTTCCATCTGGCGGCGCAGACCATCGTAGGGATCGCCAACCGGGCGCCGCTTTCGACTTTCGAGACCAACGTGCGTGGAACGTGGATTACGCTCGAAGCAGCGCGCCGCGTCTCCAGTGTCAAACGCATCCTCGTCGCCTCCAGCGACAAAGCCTACGGTACACAACCCATCTTGCCCTACACCGAAGACATGCCGCTGCACGGCGAACATCCCTACGACGTTTCCAAGAGCGCCGCTGACCTCATCGCGCAGACTTATGCCAGAACATACAATATGCCCATCGCCATCACCCGCTGCGCCAATCTTTATGGCGGCGGCGATCTCAACTGGAACCGTCTCATCCCCGGCACAATTCGCAGCGCATTGCAAGGCAAAGCGCCGATCATCCGCTCCGACGGCACCTTCGTCCGCGACTACCTCTACGTCCGCGATGCCGTGCGCGCTTACATGATGCTCGCCGAGGCGCTGGATCGCCCGGATATTCGCGGGCAAGCGTTCAATTGCAGCACCGACGAGCCGATGAGCGTGTTGGAAATGACCCGGTTGATCCTCTCGCTGTCACCGCATCCCCGGATGCAGCCCATTGTGCTCAACGAAGTCAAAAACGAGATCAAGGACCAGTATCTCAACAGCGCAAAGATCGAAGCGGCGATTGGCTGGCAGCCGGCCTGGTCGCGCGAAGCAGCTCTGGTCGAAACGTTGGCGTGGTACGCGCAGTATTTGGGTTACAAGTTGAAGGTTGAAGGTTAAGGGTTAGACGTTATGTTGGAAGCTAGTCCACAACCTGGAACCCATAACCCACAACCCATAACTTCTATTTTTTTAACGGGCGCGACGGGCTTCATCGGACACCGGTTGGCAGAACGCATGGTTGCTGCCGGGGCTTCTGTAACCGCCCTCGTGCTGCCGGGCGAAGAATCTCTACTGCCCGATGGCGCGCGCGCTATAACCGGCGACATCACCGACGCCAGCAGCGTGAACCGGGCCATCACTGCGGCGCAACCGGCGTTGGTTGTCCACCTGGCTGCGGTCGGCATCACCAATCCCGATCTGCCGCTCACCATCGCCAGCCAGGTCAACGTCAACGGCACGATCAACGTGTTGGATGCGGCGCACGGCATTTTTGGCATACAGCGCATCGTCCTGGTCGGCTCATCCTACGAGTATGGCGCGCGCCGCGCCGACGATGGGCTGGACCCCTTCAATGCCTACAGCGCGTCGAAGGTCGCGGCATGGGCATTTGCCCGCGCTGCTTATAACGCCTGGGGCGCGCCCGTCGTGTGGATGCGGTTGTTTCAGGTGTATGGGCCGGGCCAGCGCGAGCAGGCGCTGATTCCCGCCGCGATTCGGGCGGCGTTGAACGGCGACGACTTCCGCATGACGGCTGGCGAGCAGCAGCGTGACTTCATCTTCGTGGAAGATGTCGTCGAAGGATTGCTGGCAGCGGCAACCGCGCCCGGCATCGAAGGACGCGCGCTGGACGTGGGGACCGGTCAATTGCACCGCATCCGCGCCGTCGTCGAGCGTGTATGGGCGCTGAGCGGCGCGCGCGGACGCATCCTCGCCGGCGCGCTGCCCTACCGCCCCGGCGAAGTCCCCGCCATCCCCGCCGATGTAGACCGCACGCGACGGCTCACAGGATGGGAAGCGCGCGTGGGGTTGGAAGAAGGATTACAGCAGACGATTGACTGCGTGTCGGAACGTTGAAACATTGGAACGTTCGAACGTTGGAACGTTTTATCGGAGGTATGGATATGGCAGATGAGCAAGTCACGGCGCGAGCAGAGGCGCTGCGCCGCGAGATACTCGATAAAGTGGCTGAATACCACAACGTCGCGCACCGGCCGGCGGCATTTACACCGGGCGAGACCTTTGTGAATTATGGTGGGCGCGTCTACGACGAGCGTGAATTGCAGAGCGCGGTCGAAGCTGTGCTCGATTTCTGGCTCACCGACGGCCCACGTGTAGAAACGTTCTCCGAGCGTTTGGGGCAATACGTGGGGCTGAAGCGCATTCTCACCGTCAACTCCGGCTCATCGGCCAATCTGGTGGCGATGACGACACTGCGCTCCCGCCAACTCGACCACCCCTTGCAACCTGGCGACGAGGTCATCACACCGGCTGCGACCTTCCCCACCACCGTCGCCCCCATCGTGCAGAACCAGTTGATGCCCGTTTTCGTGGACTGCAAACTGGGGACGTACAACATCAATGTGAATTTATTGGAAGCCGCGCTTTCGGAGAAAACACGCGCTGTTTTCGTCCCGCACATCCTCGGCAATCCGGTGGAGATGGATGTTGTGATGGATTTCGCACAGGCCCACAATCTTTACATGATCGAAGACACCTGCGACGCGCTTGGTAGCCGCTACGACGGCGCGTACTGCGGCACATTTGGGCATCTGTCCACCTTCAGCTTCTATCCGGCGCACCACATCACCACCGGCGAGGGCGGCGCAGTGGGGACAAACGACGCCAAGCTGTACCACATCGCCCACTCCATCCGCGATTGGGGCCGCGACTGCTGGTGCGATCACAAGAGCCACCGCGACGGTGAGTGCCGCCAACGCTTCGACTGGGAAATCCCCGGTCTGGGCGAACCCTACGACCATCGCTACTACTTCACGGAGATCGGCTACAACCTCAAGATGACCGACATCCAGGCTGCCATCGGCCTACCGCAGATTGACAAACTGCCGGATTTCGTGGCAGCACGGCAGCGCAATTTCAAAGTCCTGTATGAGGGGCTGTCGCGCTATGCCGACTATCTGGTCCTGCCCGTGTGGAGTCCCAAAGCCGATCCGGCGTGGTTCGCGTTTACCATTGCGGTACGCGAGCGCGCGCCCTTCACCCGCCGCGATCTCAACGATTACCTGCGCGAGCGCAAAATCGAGACCCGCTACCTGTTCGCGGGCAACATCCTGCACCAGCCTGGCTACCGCGACATCCCACACCGCGTCGCCACGCCTATGCCGGAAACCGAGCGCGTGCTCAAGAGCGCGTTCTTCATCGGTGTGTATCCGGGAATGGACGACGCGCGGCTAGGATACATCTTGCAGGTCTTTGAAGACTTCTTCACGGCGCGGGGTCTGACATGAAGCAAGAGGCAGGAAGCAGGATACAAGAAGCAGAATCAGCGAATCAGCGAAGCAGCGAAGCAGCGAATGGGCGAATCGGCGAATCGGCGAATCACGAATCCCTGATTACCGATCACCACTTACCAGTTACCAAACTCTCGATCATTATCTGTGCCTATAACGAGCGGCGCACGATCCTCGATGCCATCAAACAGGCGCACGCCGTAGCGTTGCCGGCCGGGTGGGACAAGGAAGTTATCGCGGTGGACAACTGCTCTACCGATGGCACGCGCGAGATGCTCCAGGCGGTGAATATGCCGGGCGTGCGCGTCGTTCTGCACCCACACAACATGGGCAAGAGCGCCTCGATTCTCACCGGGTTCCGCGAGGCCAGCGGCGAGTACGGCGTCATCTTCGACGCCGACCTGGAATACGAGGCCGCCGACATCCCGCGCATGGCTGCCGCTGTGACGCCCGGCGAGACGGTCGCCGTGTTCGGATCGCGCACGCTGGGCGGACGCAAAATCTATCTCTACGCGCAAAATTACTGGGCCGTGCGCGGCCTGACCGCCATCGCCAACGTGCTGTTCGGCGGGCATCTGACCGACATCGCCACCGGTCCCAAACTGGTGCGCGTGGACGTGGTGCGGTCGTTGAAGTTGAGCAGCCACGAGTTCGATCTGGACTTCGAGCTGCCGTGCAAGCTGCTCAAAAATGGCCACAAGATCGATGAAATCGCCATCAACTACCACCCGCGCTCGGTGGCGCAGGGCAAGGGCCTGGCTGGCTGGAAGGCCGTGCGCACTGGATTGCGCGTGCTGTGGATTTATCTGAAAGTGTTGATTGGTGGTTAGGTAGATAGGTGGTTGGGTGGTTGAGTGGTTGGATTGAACAACCGAACAACCCAACCACCTAACGACCATTTTTACACAAGGAGCTGCAAAATGAACATTGTGATCACTGGTTCTATCGCCTTTGACTATCTGATGTCGTTTCCGGGCGACTTTATGGAGCACATCAAGCCGGACAAGCTCAACAAGCTGAGCCTCAGCTTCCTGGTGGACGAGATGCGCAAACAGTACGGCGGCTGCGCGCCGAACATCGCCTTCACGCTGGCGCTGCTGGGCGAGCGTCCCGTGGTGATGGGAACGGCGGGGCAGGATTTCGGCGACTACCGCGCGTGGCTCGAAGCGCACGGTGTCGATACCTCCGGCGTGCGCGTCATTCCCGACGTGTTCACCGCGTCGTTCTTCGTCAGCACCGATCGGCGACAAAACCAGATCGCCAGCTTCTACACCGGGGCGATGGCTTACGCGCGAGAGCTGTCATTTCACGAGATGACAATGCCGGTGGATATCACCATCATCTCGCCCAACGACCCCCTGGCGATGCAGAAGTACCCGGCGGAGTGCAAGGCGCTCGGCATCCCCTACATCTACGATCCGAGCCAGCAAATCGTGCGGTTGGACGGCGCGGCGCTGCGCGAAGGTGTCGAGGGCGCGGACATTCTCATCGTCAACGATTACGAGTACGAGCTGCTCAAGGATCGCACCGGCATGAACGATGCTGACATCTGCGCCACCGTAAAACGTGCCGTCATCATCACACGGGGTGAAAAAGGCTCCCGCATTTGGGCCGGCGGAGAAGAGATCGTCGTCCCGGTCGTTCCGCCACAGCAAGTGCTCGATCCCACCGGCGTCGGTGACGCGTACCGCGCGGGTCTCATCAAGGGGCTGGCGCTGGGCCTGCCGTGGCGCATCTGCGGGCAGATCGGCGCGCTGGCCGCCACCTACGTCCTCGAAACTCACGGCCCGCAGGCGCACTCGTACACACTGGCGGCGTTTGGGGAGCGGTATAAAACGGTGTTCGGAGAAGATGCATTTACTGGTATAATGAGTGTATAAGGCGTGATTAAGTTTAGCGCATAGGGGGTGATATTATGACCCGATATTTTAAGATCGTCGTTGAAAAGCACTCTGATGGGTACGTCGCTTATCCATTAGGGATTCAAGGCATTGTAGTCGGTGAAGGAGACACTTACGAAGAGGCCCTCGCGGATGTCAAATCAGCCCTCGCTTTTCATATCGAGACCTTTGGCCCTGAGGCTTTAGAGAATATGCCGCCGGTAATGGAAGCCTTTGTCGCCGAAGCTGGAGTCGCAATCTAATGGTTAAATTTCCAGTAGACGCGCCGGTCCGCCGAGTCATTCGGACATTTGAAAAGCTAGGATTCCAGATGGTGCGTGAAGGAAATCACATTGCTATGGTACGCGAAAACGATGATGGCACCCGCACCCCACTAACGATGCCAAATCACCGCTTCATCAAGGCATCCACACTCCGCATCATCCTTACTCAAGCTGGAATAGCGCGGGATGACTTTTTAGAGGCATACTCCGAGAACTAAAATATACAGAAAAAGTTTCAACGCTAAAAGAGAACAACAAAGGAGTCAATCACATCATGAAAAAATACCACGTCAAAGATTTGGACCTGGCCCCCTCCGGCCGCCTGCGCATGGAATGGGCCGAGCGCGAAATGCCCGTGCTGCGGCAGATCCGCGAGCGGTTTGCCGCCGAGCGGCCGCTCAAGGGCGTGCGCCTATCGGCGTGCCTCCACGTCACCACGGAGACCGGCAACCTGGCGCGCGTGCTCCAGGCCGGCGGTGCGGACCTCGTCCTGGTCGCCAGCAACCCGCTGAGCACGCAGGACGATGTCGCGGCGGCACTCGTCACCTACGACGAGATTCCTGTCTATGCCATCAAGGGCGAGGACAACGCCACCTACTACGAGCACATCTATGCTGCACTCGATCACAAGCCGCACATGACGATGGACGACGGTGCCGACCTGGTAGGCACGATGCACAAGGACCGCCGCGACGCCCTGAACACGGTTATCGGCGGGACCGAGGAAACGACCACCGGCGTCATCCGCCTGCGGGCGATGGCGAAGGAAGGCGCGCTGGAATACCCCATCATCGCCGTGAACGACGCGATGACCAAGCACCTCTTCGACAACCGCTACGGTACGGGCCAGTCCACACTCGATGGCATCATCCGCGCGACCAACGTCCTCATCGCCGGTAAGACGGTGGTGGTGGGCGGGTACGGCTGGTGCAGCCGGGGCATCGCGATGCGCGCGAAGGGCATGGGCGGCAACGTCATCGTCACCGAGGTAGACCCACTCAAGGCGCTCGAAGCCGTGATGGACGGCTTCCGCGTGATGCCGATGCTCGAAGCCGCGCCGATTGGCGATATCTTCGTCACCTCCACCGGCGACATCAATGTAGTGGACACGCAGCACTTCGCGGTGATGAAGGATGGCGCGATTGTCTGCAACTCCGGGCACTTCAACGTCGAGCTGAACCTGCCAGGATTGGCCGAAATGGCCGTCGGCGCGCCGCGCCGCATCCGGCCCTTCGTTGAGCAATACACGCTGCCCGATGGACGGCACATCAACGTCTTGGGCGAAGGGCGCCTAGTCAACCTCGCCGCCGCCGAAGGCCATCCCAGCGCGGTGATGGATATGTCCTTCGCCAACCAGGCCCTCAGCGCCGAGTACATGCTCGCGCACGCCGATGAATTGGAACACACTGTCTATGCCGTGCCAGAGGCGATTGATCAGGCCATCGCCAGGCTCAAGCTCGCCGCGATGGGTGTGGACATTGATGTGCTGACCGAAGCGCAGAAGCACTACCTGGATTCCTGGCAGGAAGGGACGTAAGCGTACAGTAAAGCAGGAGATTGGAAACAACGAACCCCGGAAGCTGTGACAGCTTGTCGGGGTTTCTTTTTTTGACAGGATGAACAGGATGAACAGGATGGCTCTCATCCTGTTCATCCTGTCCGTAGGAAGCAGCTAGAGCTGGACGGTTCGTCGCCCAATATGCGACAGGAATTCGTTGCGGGTGGCCTGGGACGTTTTGAAGCTGCCCAACATCGCGCTGGTGCTCATGCGAGCGTTGGCCTTCTTTACGCCACGCATCGCCGCGCACATGTGCAATCCTTCGGCCACGACAGCGACGCCCTGCGGATGTAACGTCTCGTCGAGGAATTCTGCGATCTGCTGCGTCATCCGCTCCTGCACCTGCAAGCGCCGCGCGAACATCTCCACAATGCGCGGGATTTTGCTCAGGCCGATCACCTTGCCGTTGGGGATGTAAGCGACGTGGACTTTGCCCATGAACGGCAGCATGTGATGCTCGCACAAGCTGTAATAGTCAATGTCCTTGACGATGACCATTTCGTCGTAGTTCACGTCGAAGAGGGCGTCGTTAATCAGGCGTACCGGATCAACGTGATAGCCCGCGGTCAACTCCTCGTACATCCGGGCGACCCGATTCGGGGTGCGGAGCAAGCCCTCGCGCGTGGGGTTCTCGCCAATTGCCTCCAGGATCATCCCCACCGCACATTCGATCTCGTTCGTACACTCCTGTTCTGGAATGTCCAACAAATCATTGCGAAAAACATCGTAATCTCCAGGTGTAATCTGTAAAGGCTGATTCATCGTTATCTCCTTATGGGTCTATTGTATTAGCTATCATTATAATCGAATGTATAGTATTTGTCAATATATTGAATTGGTTATATATACATTTCGTAAGAAGTGCAAGGACGAAACCTTAGAGGCGAACGTCATCGCGGCGAATAATGCCGCCCATCGAAACCCGCCCGGCAATCTCTACCAACGACTGTCCCGTTTCGGGATGATGGTACTGCGGCGCGAGATCGGCCAATGGTACGGCGATGTGCGCGTACTTGAGGATGTCAGGATCGGGAATGTGGCGCGCATCCACCTCCAGCACCTCGCTATTGAACAGAGCGATGTCCAAATCAATAGTGCGGGGGGCGTTTTTGTCTGCGGTGCGCACGCGGCCTAACTGTAATTCGATCTTCGCGAGCACCTCCCGCTTCAAATCCGCAGCCGCCAAAGGCGTCTCGATGAGCACTGCGGCATTGAGAAAGTTCGGTTGATCGGTTTTACCGATAGGCAATGTCTCGTAGACCGGTGAAATCGCCAGCACAACGCAATGCTCCGCCAGCAGCCGTATGGCCGCTTGCAGGTTGCTCGCGGCGTCAATGTTGGACCCCAGCACAATGAAAGCGCGGTTACGGCGCGCCGCATCCGCGCGAGTGCGGACAATCTCCACGCCAACGGAACGCGCGAAGCGCAATGCGCCCGGTTTCTCCACCCGCACCTGCGCGGCCTCCACGCGCGCATCAGCCAGGCAAATGTGCGCGATCTCAGCCGCCAGCTTTTCCACCGTGAAAAAGCGTGCGGCTTCGACCATTGCAATGATCTGCTTGGTGATAGTGCGGTAGTTCACCGCGTCGGCAATCTGGTCCGAGACGCCGGCAGGGCGTAAGTCCGCCGAGAGGGTGATATTGATCAACACGTCCTGGCGATTGCGGCGCTCTTCATCATTGATGCCGATGATAGTCCTCAGCAACAGATCTTTGATATGAATTTGATCAGGCATAGCATCCTCCTGGAAATAGTCAGGTAGTCGTTAGTCGGATAGTCGTTCAAAATCCGTTGAATCCGTTAAATCCGTTGACACACTTACAGTTCTACAAATTTGTGGTTTAATAGAACCATGCAAACATACCAACCCACTCCAGCATCCTTGAAGCTACACCCGGTTCCAGGATGGTTCGACGATGCCAAACTGGGCATCTTCATCCATTGGGGACCCTACTCCGTGCCGGGATGGGCGCCACGCACCGGCAACCTGCGCGAAGTCGTCGCCCAACACGGCGATGCACACTGGTTCACGCACAATCCCTATGCCGAGTGGTACTGTCAGGCGATGCAGATTGACGGCAGCCCCACGCAGCGCTATCACGCGGAAACTTACGGCGCGCACACCCCTTATGCCGCGTTCGGCCCCCAGTTCAACGCGGCAGCGCGGAAGTGGGACCCGCTGCTGTGGGCCGATCTCTTTCGCCGCTCCGGGGCGCGCTACGTGGTGATGGTCGCCAAGCATCACGACGGCTTTCTGATGTGGCCGAGCGCCACACGCAATCCCTACCGGCCAGACTGGCGCGCCGAACGCGACTGTGTGGGCGAACTCACCGCTGCCGTTCGCGCAAACAAACTACAGATGGGATTGTACTACTCCGGCGGGTTGGACTTCACCTTCAAGGACGTTGTCATCCGCGACTTCGCCGATATGCTGACGGCGATTCCGAATGATCCGGCCTACACCGCCTACGCCGATGCCCACTGGCGCGAACTCATCGAACGCTACGCGCCGGCCGTCCTGTGGAACGACATCGGCTACCCCGCCTCCGCCGACCTGCCAGCGCTTCTCGCCTACTACTACAACACTGTCCCACACGGGGCAGTCAACGATCGCTTTACCCAGGCAAACCTGCCGGGTTTCGGAAACCTGCCCGGTTTAGCGCGCAAACTGATTCGTTGGATCGTCCGCCGGGCGCTCACCCATCCGCACAGCCTCATCGCGCGACTGCAAACGGGCGGTATCCACTGCGATTTCCGCACCCCCGAATATGCCACCTACGCCAAAATCACAGCGCAGAAATGGGAAGCCACACGGGGCATGGGACGCTCCTTCGGGTACAACCGTAATGAACAGCCCGACGATCTCATCTCCGCCCAAGACCTCGTCCACCTGCTGGCCGACGTCGTCAGCAAAAACGGCAACTTGCTGCTGAATGTGGGACCGATGGCCGATGGAACGATCCCGCCCGCCCAGGTGGAACGCCTGGAAAAGTTGGGCGCGTGGTTAAAGATCAACGGCGAAGCGATTTTCGGCACGCGCCCCTGGGATCGCGCCGAAGGGAAGACCGATGCCGGCCTTCCCGTGCGCTTTACGCAGAAAGACAATGCACTGTACGCCATTATTCTCGGTAAACCGCGGTCCGATCAACTGGAAATCCACGCGCTGTCGGCGCCGGAGACAGCCAGCGTCTACGTACTTGGCTACAACGCGCCCTTCGCCTGGCAACGGCGCGGGTCAGCTCTGGCGTTGACGCTGCCCCGCACCCTGCCGGCTACGCCGGCTGTGGCGCTCAAGATTGTACCCTGACCCCCCTTGAGCGTCGCGCAGCGTGACCGCGCCTATTGAGATGTGACCGCTGCCTCGCGCGATTCCCCCCGACTCACCCCGCGCATCGTCACAACAGCCAGGGCAAAGAAGATCACCGGCATCAATAACGTCAGTCCATAGTTGTTGGATTGCTCGATGACAAAGCCATTCAGAATGGGGCCGGTAATGGCCGCCAATTGAGAAGCAAGGTAGTAGAAACCGGTGTATGCGCCGATATTGGCATCGGTGGGCGAGGTATCTACGACCATGGGCAAGGAATTGATGTTAACCATAGCCCAGGCGCAACCGCCTAAAGCCAGAGCCGTCCCGATAACGTAGAGGCTCGGCAAGAAGTAGCCGATCAGCAAAAGGCACGCGAACACTGCCAGCCCTATCGTAATCGCTTTGCGGCGTCCGATGCGCGCCGCAATATATCCACTCGGCACGGCAAAGAGGATAAACGTGATGTAAGAGACGCTGGACAGCAACGACGCCTGGTTTTCCTTGATGTGGAGGACGTTGACACCGTAAGAGGTAAAGAAAGTCTCGATGGCATTGTACCCCACAAACCAAAGGAAAATGGACAACATCAACAGCAGCAGGCTACGCCGGGACTCAGCAGGGACACGTCGCAGATTGTGCAGCGCGCGCAGCCGCTCTTCCGATTCACGTTCCTCGGGTGCATCTGTCAACTGTCGAGGTTCTTGCACAAAAAAGATCAACATCAGCACCGCTAAAACCATCAACACACCGGCAACGATGAAGGGCAAAGCGATATTTATGCCATAAAGTTTTGCCCCGACGAGGGTGATGATGACGCCCCCTACCCCACCCATCAAGTTGATAATGCCGTTGGCCTGGCTGCGTAAAGGAGAAGGCGTCAGATCAGGCATCAACGAAATGATGGGGGTGCGAAAACCCGCCATCGCCAACAAGAAAATCCCGATCACGATCATAAACAGCGCCAATGGTTGCCCCAATTGCGCGGTTTGCCCGCTCAACTGAGGCGGAATCTGCCGCACCACAAAAGGAATCATGCTAAAAGCCAGGATAGAGATCGGCGCCAAGGCTACGATGAAGGGCCGACGACGCCCCAAACGGGTCCACACCCGGTCACTCCACACGCCAATCAGCGGCAACAGGAAAAGTCCAGCGATGTTATCCAGGGTCATCACAAAACCGGTCAATGTAGCGCCGAGGCCAAACCCGGAAGCTGTCGTCGAAGACTTAAATGCCGGGTTGCCGGCTTGCAAGAAGATCGGCACATAATCATTATACAATTTCCACATCACGCTGATGCCGAAGAAGCCAAAGCCTATGAGGAACGTCTTGCCAAAGTTGAGTTTAGGTTTGTCCATAGCGAATCGTCTACTCCTTTGCAGAGATATAATGATGCCGAACACTGGCTCTAGTTGTAGCATGAATATGCAGTCAAGCAAGCCCTGAATCTCTACAGGTCAGCAAAGACGCGGCAAAAATGGCCGAAAAACGCTTGACAAGTATGCTATAATAGTAAGTGGACGGCAATCACAGTGGGTGCACACACGTGGGCGCTGTATCTCCTAGAGAAGGAGGTGATCTATGCTGAGTGTTAGTTCACGGAGGGGCCGGCAGTAGCCGGCCCCTCTCCTTTTATGCAGGGCTTTATCTCGCTTACCTGCCCCCGGGGACGGGGGCAGTGAGCAAGAGAAGGCCCCGCCTTCTATGAGGATTGTACCGCTGTGGAATATCGGCGCCCGCCATGCCAACGCATCAAGGCGCAGTTGGCGGCAACACCGGCGACCAGTTCGGCCAATAGTCGGCGGCGGGGTTGTGAGTGATGTTGCGTGGCTCCGAGCCGTCAACATTCATGATGTAGATCTCCTGGTTCCCATCGCGGTTGGAGACAAAGGCAATCTGAGTGTCGTCGGGCGACCAGGTGGGTTGCATGTCCTGCGCCGGGTGTTGCGTCAGATTGGTCACTTTCTTCGTGGCTAACTCCAGGACGAAAATCTCCAGATTGTCATCCTCTGTGGAATGAAAGGCCAGAAAGCGTCCATCGTGCGACCAGGCGGGATGAAGGTCGGCCTGCGGACGGCTGGTGAGTGGATAGATTCGTTCTTCTTGCAGATCCCACATCGAAAGGTTGACCGGCTGCGGGTTGTCATCAATGTTCTTGAGCATGAAGCCAGCCAGCGAGCTGAACGCGATGTACCGTCCATCGGGCGACCACGCGACCGTGCGCTGTTCAGCAGCGACGGCCCCCAGTAAAGTGATCGTGTCTTTTCCACCGCTGAGCGGCAACAACGCAACCTGGTAACGGCCCCGGTCAGCCGCAGTGATGACGGCAGTAATCTTCGTCCTTTCGTAAAAACGATTGGTGATGCACGCCAACATCCGCCCATCCGCCGACCATGTCGGCATGGTCTCGTCGTAGCTGGTTTCGCCGACAGCGTCCTTGATCAGATTGCGCGGGCGACTGCCATCTGCGCCCATCACGAAGATGTCTGAGGTGCCGTCGCGGCGCGAGCGAAAGGCGATCTGCCGCCCATCGGGGGAGAAGGCCGGATCGGCGTCAACGGCGGGGTCGTTCGTCAACCGTTCAAGCGCGCTGCCATCGGGCTGGATCACATAAATTTCGGGGTTCCCGTCGCGTTCGGAGACGAAAGCGATCCCCGGGGTTGGGATGCCAGACGAATGGCTACGGCACGCGGATAGCATCACCATGAGGGCGATGATGACAAGATAGAAGCTTAATTTCCTCGTCATTGTGGCAAAAAGAACGCTGGATAACGAAGCAGACTGAACAGGAAAAGCGCGGGGCGGTAATAGGCAAGGGCCTGGTGCATATAGGGGCGCAAAAATGCTCCAAAATAGGCGTACCGCATCTGATTCCAGAGTTGAGGATCGCGCCAACGCACGCTGACAGCGACACCCCACGTGTTATAGAACACTGCCATCACGACAAAAGCAAGGACAACGCCGACAAGCAGGCCGAAGATGTTGTCGAGCGCGTGCAACTTCGGTATTGCCGTATCAGGAAAAGCCATTTTGCTCAGGAAATAAGCGCCGACAAACAGCGGCACGGCAAACCCCACGAATGTGACCGTCTCGGCGATGGTCATGTTCGGCGCACTGCTGCCGCCGGTGGCGCGGATCAAAGCAACTGTTACACCATGAAGTGTATTGGTCGCCAGGGTGATCATTCCGGCGACGGTGGTTGCGATGTAAAAACTTAGCAACATCATCAACGTGCGCAGCAATCCTTCCATCGCGCAGAGAACGATGAGAGCAGCGCCGATCAAGATTAAAAGTCCATCCAGAATTGTCATATTGTCCCCTCTTGTTGTGGACCTGGCGCACTTCCCGAACCTTCACCCAGGTCAATCCCATAGTTACGAATAATTATATCTTATAAATAGGGGGAATGTCAATCCAGCTTCATCGCCGTCACGAGAAAAAACGGCAGATGCGCAACCTGCCCCCACGGTCCCTGGCGCGCCGCAGCTTCCTGTTCGATGCGCGCCAACGTCGCTCCCTCTTCCGCCGTGAGCGGCAAATCGCGTAGAAAGTCAAACCGCGCAACAGATGGAGCATACAGCGCGTCGAACAAGCCCACGGTCACGCGAAATCCGCACGCGGCGAGCAGGCCCGGCAGTCTGCGCCCGATGAACGGATCGGCGCCGGCGCGCGCCAGCCCTTGGATCCACAATTCGCGTGTAGCGATAACCGGCGGATACTCAATCATACCGCCGTAATCGGGCTCCAGGGCCACCAGCGCGCCGCCCGCCCGCAATACGCGCCCGATCTCATGCAGCGCGTGTTCGATGGACTGCACCCACAACAGCGTCAACTGCGTGAAGACCAGATCAAACGTTGCATCGGCAAAGGGCAACCGCACAGCGTCCCCACCGACGCGCTGCGCGCCGCCGAACGAGGCCGCATCCACCCGCAGCGCGCCCGCCGCACGGTCCATCGCCACGACCATCCCGCCGGCGCGCCGCGCCAGTTCGCCGGTCGTCGCGCCGTAGCCTGCGCCCAGATCCAACACACACTTACGGCGCGCGATGCTCACCTGGCGCAGCAGCCGCGAACGCGCCGGGGCCAGCCACTCCGCCTGCCGCGCCAGCATCTCCGGCGCCGGCAAATCGTACCTCAATCTTCACTCCCCCACGCTCTCACCTTCCCCCGCCCGCGCACGCGCACGCGCACGCGCATCCGGCGCAGGCGCATCCGCCGCCCCCGCTTCTGCCGCCGCTGGACTTCGCCAGCGCGGTGAAAATATCGCCGGTCACTTTGTCCGCGCCGCTCAGATCAATGAAGCCGCCCTTGGCGCCGGGGATATTGAGCGAGCCGGGCATGATCGCCGCCGCCATACCGCCCATCGTAGATTCAGCCCACCCGGCGAACGAGCCAGCCACGTCGCCCGCCCGCGTGCGCCCGCCGATGGACGGGCCGCTCGGTTTGACAGACGCCGCCGCGCCGCCCACCGACCGCGAACTGCGCGCCCACATCGGCCAATAGCTGTAGCCGCGATGGGTGAGGACGGTAGGATAGCTGTCGTTCATAATCACCCAGGGCAGATACTTGTCCAGGTACTTCTCGCGGGCTTCGATCTCGCCGAGTGACGAAGCCTGCTCCATCGCCCGTTCGATCACGCGGCGATAATACTCTTTCGTGTCGGAAAGGTCGAAGTTCTTCATCTTCGCGGCAGTTGACTTGATCAGCCCTTCGGTGGGCTTGCTGAAGTCTATATCGCGCACAGGTTTCCCGCGATGGTGTTCCAACAAGGTCAGATAGCCGTCCTCGTAGTTGTGGATGATCGTACCTTTCGCCTGCGCTACCTGGCGGCGGAAGTCGCGGCGCTCTTTTTCGTTGGTCAAATCACCCCGATTAAGCACCTGAAAATCTTGGGTGATGGCCACCGTCAGCGGCTCATCCTTGGTCACTTCCACCACGCCTTTTTCCAGCAGGCCGAAGATGACCAGGGTCAGCACTTTGTTCAACGGCATTTCCAGCAAGACCGCCGCCTCCGGGGCCGTCAACCCGCGCTTGATGCCACCGCCTTCCACCTGCGCGATAGCGGGGAGATAAGCTTTGCGTTTCTTTTTCAGCGAGCCTTCGTTCAAGAAAATAAGCGGGACGAGAACCAACGGCGCCAACAACGTCAAAAAGGGACCGGAGACGAAAAGGAAAACCATCCCGGCAGTCAGAATCACAAACACCGAGATGCCGGTGCCGCCCGAAAAGCGGAAGAAAAGCACGGCAAACATCACAACCATGACCGCGCCGAGCACAAAGTGCGTGGTGGGATTATCCTTCAGCCACTTGTTCGTCAACTGGATGAGCGACATCTTGACCACGCGCGTCATCCCACGCTGCGGGAAGGAGACGCCGACGCGATACGCCCGCGTCGCGCTCCCCTGCGGAAACTGCCACACGGCGACAGCGCGGCCCTGGTAGAGCACCTTGTTGGTGAAGGGCACGTCTTGATACAGCATATCGTCCGGCTGGATGCCCTCCAGCATGTAGATGGCGATCTGGATGTTCGATGTACCGCGCACCAGGTCACTGTCGAACCAGGTGGGGGTGATTTGTAATGAGGCGTGGTCTTTCTTGGTCGTGTCCTGGAACACCAGATCGGGCATCGAAAACTCGAAGTGCAGCGTGCCCTGCGATCCACGCGGAATCGCCTGGCTGCCCAGGTGAACCTCGACGCCGGGATTCACATATTCAGACTTGCGGATATCGCTCAGGCCAACGCCGCCGATGGAGGCGCTCATCGTGCTGATCTTGTAGTTGCTGTGCGGCATCCCGATGTCCACCACATCAATCGCGCTGCCGTAGTTGTCGAAGGTGATGTCGTACACGATCTTCACCGAGGCGTCCGGCTGGACATAGACCTGCATCTTCAAATCTGGCACGCCAAAGCTGTAACTTTGCGCCAACGCCGGCCCGCCGCTGGCAGTCAGCGCCACCAACAGAGCCACGAAAGCCAAGACCCGCAACACATATTTACTCTTCATCCCCTTATCCTCCATCAACAGTCAGCTCTGGCTGATCGCTGACCGCTGAAAGCTAACCGCTAATCTCACCGTCCCCCGCCCGCACACGCGCACGCACAGGCGCATCCGGCACATGCGCACGCGCAACTGCTGTGGAAGCCGCCCCCTGAAGACGATGATGTACTGGGCGGCGCGGGCTTTTGCAGCGACGTGGGCATAATCGCCGCCGCCATGCCGCCCATCGTGGTCTCGGCCCAGCCGGCGAACGAAGAAGCGACGTCGCCAAACTTGGGCGCAGGACGCCCACTGGCGGCGCTGCCAGCCGCTCCCGCCGTGCTCGCTGCGCCGCCCGCCGCCACGGGCCGGGTCTGACGCACCCAGCGCGGCCAGTAGTTGTAGCCGCCGACGGTCATCACCGTCCGGTAGTCTTTGTCCATCATCACCCACGGGGCATATTGATCCAGATATTGCTCGCGCTGCTCGATGTCACCCAACGCGGCGGCTTGCTGCATGGCCCGTTCGATGACCCGGCGGTAGTAGTCCTGTGTATCCGAGAGATCGAAGCCCTGCATTTTGGCGGCAGCGCCCTTGACCAGCCCTTCCATCGCCGCGACGACGTTCAATTGCTTCACCGGCTTATCGGGATGCGCTTCGATCAAGTCCAAAAAGGCGTCTTCGTATTTGTGGATGACCGTCCCTTGCTGCTGGGCCACGGTGCGCCGGTACGCCGCGCGGGCTTCAGCGTCTTTCAGATCCGCCTTGTCGGCGACGCGGTACGGTTCGGCAACCTCCACTTTGAGCGGCGTGTCGTCCGTCTGCCGCACCAGCTTTTTTTCGAGCATCCCGAAAATGACCAGCGCCAACACTTTGTTGAGCGGCATTTCCAGGATGACGGCGGCTTCTGGCGCGGTCAGCCCGCGCTTGATGCCCCCACCCTCCACCTGAGCGATGGGCGGCAGGTAGTTGGGTTTGCTGGCCTTGATGATGCCGCGGACGATCAGCCAGAAAATGAAGAGAGGGATGACAAAAGGCAGGCACACACTGAGCAGGATGCTGATCCCGCCTAAAAACTGGCTGATCCAACGGACAAAGAGATCCCACGCCGTCACTTTGGTGATGTTGGTGAGGCCGCGCTGCGGGAAGGAGACGCCCACGCGGTATTCTTTGGTGGCTGCGACATTTTCGAAGCGCCAGACAGTGACCACGCGACCATTCTCCGTGCCCTTGTCGGTGAAAGCCACGTCCTGGTACAACACCTCGTCCAGTTGGATGCCTTCGAGCAGCGTGACGCGAATTTCAATCGTGCCTGTGCCACGCACCAAACTGCTGTCAAACCACGTCGGCGTGATTTGCAGCGAGGCGTTCTCTTTGTTGGTCGTGTCGGTGAAGATCATTTCCGGCATCGTCATCTCGAAGTGGAGTGTGCCCTTGCCGCCTGACGGGATGGCTTTGCTCCCCAGGTGAACTTCGACGCCGGGATTGACGTACTCGGATTTGCGAATGTCGGTCAGCGCCACACCGTCAATAGATGCGCTCATATTGCCGATGTTGTATTTGCTGTGCGGCGTCCCGATGTCAACGATGTCAATGGCGCTCCCGTAGTTCTGGAAGGTGATGTCGTAGATGATTGTCGCGGAACTGTCCGGCTGGACAATGACGTGCATGAGCAGTTCCGGCACGGCGAAACTGTAGTTTTGCGCCAACGCTGGCGCGCGCAAAAAGACGCCGAGCAACGCCAACAAGGCGCACAAGGCCACAATATGGAAAATCGGTCGCTTTTTCATATCGCTACCTCCATCACCCCTGCGCCCAACCGGCCGGCTCGCGGGGACAGTCAGCGGCGCAAATCGCCAGCCCGGGGCAAATATCGCAATGCGTCGGCGCTTCCACTCGCTCGCGGTACACACGGAAGACATCGTGATTCCAGATGTCGTCCCACGTAGCAGTGAGGATATTGCCCGCGCTCTGATATGGGCCGCGCGGCGGAATGACATCGCCATCCGGCTCGACGCGCACCGCCACGTCGCCGGAGCAGCGCGGGCCGCGCTGAATCTGCGCAGACAGCGCCTGCGTCGCATCCCGCTGCACCGGCGGATCCCAGATGAAGCGCGCCTGCGCATTGTCGGCGACTTCCTCGACGATAGCCGCCACCTGCGGCATCGCGTCAGCGGCAAAAACGCCATCTTGCGCCGCCAGGGCCGCGTCGGTGGTCGCGTAGGCCGCGAAAACGATGTTATCCGTTCCCGCAGCCATCAGCGTGTCAACCGTGGCATGGAGCGTACTGAGCGTCGCCTGGATTAACGGGATTTCGGCGACGGCGCAGAGCTGGTTCTCTTCCAGCCATGCCAACAGCGCGACGGCAGCGGCATGGTCGCCCTCGCCGCACAGGGCGTCGTGGACGGCGGAGTTATTGGAGGCGTAGAGGAAGGTGACGTGATCCACGCCAGCCTGCATCAGCGCCGCCAACAGTTCGACGTTCCACAGGTCAACGGCGCGCCCGCGCACTCCGGCGATCATCCCTATGTCTTGAGCGCGTTCGATGGCGCGGATCAGGTGCGCCGGTTCTGGCTGCGGCGGCGCCAGCAACGTCACATGGGGAATGCCCACCGCCCACAGCCGGTCAAGAATCGGCAGCAACTTATCGGGTGCGGCGAGCGGCAGCGACGCTTGCAACGGGGCAATGAGTTGCGCAGCGTAGGGCGAAAGGGCGGCGTCGTTGAGATTATAGACCGGGTACGTATCGCCGGGTGTGGTGATCTGTTTGATGAGCGTCTCGACTTGTGTGACGTCGGCGCGCATCACGTCCGCGCTCGCGCCCCGGAATTTGGCGGTGAGATCAGCGACAATCGCCTCGGTGCTTTTGCCGTCGAGCAAGCCCTTGACAATGACGACGCCAGAGGGCGAAAGCCGCGCCGCCGCCGCCGCGTTGGCAATCAACATCCCCGTCCCATCGCGTTCCACCCGCAGATGGAAGCGTGTATACATCCCCTCGGCCTCGCGCAGTGCATGGTAGATGCCAGGGGCTACCGCGGGCGTGGTCGCCGCGCGCTTAACGCCAAACAGGTTCTTGAGCCATTCCATTGCCATAGTCACCTCCTGACTTGAAGCTGGATACTCGATACTGGATGCTGGATGCTGGATACGGGATCAGGTGGTTGGGTGGTTAGGTGGTTGGGTCTTTCGCTCTATCACCCCCTCACCCCCTCACTCCCTCACTCCCCCACTCCCTCACTCCCCCACTCCCTTACCCACTCACTTCCTCACTCCTTGCGATACTTGCGGTCATACAACGTTTCATCGTAGGGGGCGCGGCGACCGGGACAGTTCTCGCGGGGACAGAGCTGGCAACTGGCGAAGTCATCGTCGGTGGCGAAGCGCACCCCTGACACGCTTTTGTTGGGCGTCATCAAGAAGCTGTCCGACAACGTGACGCCAATCGCGCCTGTGACATCGCCCAGGATGCTAAAGAGCGGGCGCTGTTGCGGCAGCGGCCAATCGGCCAGCGACCCCGGCGACATTACTGCCGTTTTCCCCAATTCGTAGCAGGCCGTCATGGACTGGAACAACGCCTGGCTGGCGACCCGTACCGCCATCTCCTTGATCACGTCGGCCCAATATTGGAAGAGCACATCCTCCTGCGCGTGCGCCCATTGATCCAGTTCCACCCCGCACGTGGCGACGTAGGGGAAGACGCGATGGACGCGCTCCAGGTTCACGCGCAGCACCCGGCTCGTCAGCGTCACGCCATCCACAATCACATAGTTGTCACCCCTTGCCTCAATGAAGGCGATTTTGTAGAGCGCCTTCGGTCGGGCGATACGTTCAGCTTCGTCGCGCAGCCGTTGCAGGTCGGCGAGATAGGGGCTGCCTTCTTTCAGTCGCAGCCGCTTGACAAGTTCCGCCAGATCGGGTTGAAAAGAAATTACATCAACAATGTGCTCGTTCATCGTTCTCTTGGCCTGGAGAGGAAAGGTCGCAACAAGATGAGCGCGCCTCCCAGGATGAACAAGATACCCCAGCCAGCCAACCCCAGATTAAGGCCGCTGATGTTGAGAATCAACTCAAAGAAGACGAAACCGACCGCGAAGATGATCAATCCGATGCTCACCAGGTCCTTACCCGCTTTGACCGCGCCTGGTCGCCCGTGGGCCGTCCCATAGAGCCACTGCCCCACGCCGACGCCCGTGGGCGCGATCAACGCCCAGGCGTAGGCCCAACTGGCCCAGTGACCCGTGAGGTTCTGGTAGAACAACAACAGGCCGGTCATCGTGACGAGGCTGCCCAACATCACGAACGGCTCGCCGGCCCCTTGTTCCGCGCGCAGGGATAAGACAATCATCATCACGCCCGGTACAAGGATGAAGAACGGCCAGATGAAATGTCCAAACCGGATGTTAAATATCTGGCTGAATAATCCCAGGACGCCAAGCGCGATCAAGAGGATGCCGAACCAGCGCATCCCGTGTGCATAAGTCGGTCTTTCATTCGTCATAGTTTGCTCCTCTGCAAATAGCCACAGAGGACACAGAGTTCACAGAGATAAAAAACCTCTGCGTTCTTCGTGTGCTCTGCGGTGAAATTTTCATTATCGGGTCTGTACCGCAGATTCGTTTACACTCCTTACAAGCTGCGAGTTAAGCGTTGCGAATGAGCGGGTTGTCGAGCACGGCGACCAGGCCGCAAATATCGTCTTCGCACTGATTGCGCTCAATGCGATAGCCCAGGCGCTTGTGCAGGTCAATGGAACGCTCGTTGGTCATTACGATGCCGCTCATCAGACGCGGCACTTTAAGCGCCTCAAACGCATAGCGAATCACCGGCTGGCAGGCTTCGAACGCCAATCCCTGCCCCCAGTAGGCTGCACCAAGCGCGAAAGCCAGTTCCACTTCCAGCGCGTTGCATGGCGTCGCCGGTTCACCGGGCAGCCGGTAGTAACTGTTGGCGAACGGCGTCAGGTTGATCTGCCCGATGACGCGCGCACTCGCGCCCGTTGTCGCCCGCAACACAATCGCCAGATAGCCGAACTCTGCGCTATCGGGCTGGTGCGCGCGATACAGCAGCCGGTTATGGACCTGCGCCCGGCTCAAAGTCTCCCCGCAGTACATCGCACACACCGCCGGATCAGCGTAGACTTGCGTGTAAATGTCGTCCAGGTCCGCTAATCTAAATCTACGCAGATGTAGACGCTTTGTTTCAAAAGGACCCATATTCGCTGAGAGACGAGAGCGCGCCGATCGCCAAAAGGATCAACGTCAGCGCCAATGTCAGCAGACAAAGCGCCAGGCCTGCCCAGGCCAATCCCCGCCGCTGCTTCGATCTGATCCCTAGAATGCTCACGACAATGCCGATCAACGGCAGGGGAAGGTTGCACAGCGGCAAGAGCACCATCGTGACCAAACCGAGAACGCCCAACACGAACGCCGCGATAGAAGCCGCAGCTTTGCCATCGCGCTGGACTTTGGGCATGGGAAGTGGGCGGGCGCGTTGCGGCATCGGGGCGGGCGGTGGGGACTGCGGCGCGCCTGTCACTGGCCTTGCGACGGCTTGCGTTCTTGGCGGCATGGCTGGCGGGCGAGGCGGTCCGGCGACCGGCGGTTGCGCCGGTTGGCGCGGCGCGCCGGCGCTAAGGGCGCTCGCCATCTCCCGCGCACTCTGGAAGCGGTCAATCGGTCGCAGTTCGAGCGCGCGCATCAACGCCGCTTCGATGGCGGGATCAACGTTGGGGATCAACGCGCGCACGGGGAGCAACGCCGCCGGATTGACGATGCGCTTGGTGGCAGTGGGCGGCGCCTGTCCCACGAGCGCGTGGTAGAGCGTCGCACCCAGGCCGTAGATGTCGCTGCGCACGTCGGTAAAACCGGATTCGGCTTCATACTGCTCCGGCGGCGCGTATTCCGGCGTTCCCATCCCGCGCACGACGGTCATGGTGCGGGGATCGCGCGGATCCCACAGCTTCACCAGGCCGAAATCCACCAACACGGCCTGCCCATCGGGGCGGATGATGATATTGGTGGGCTTGATGTCGCGGTGGAGCACATTCTGCCCGTGACAGTAGGCCAGCGCGTCGAGCAGTTGGTGCGCCCACCGCAGCACGAGCGCCTGCGGCAGCGCGCCCTCACGCCCGATGCGATCCGCCAGACTTTCGCCTTCGACCATCTCCATCACCAGATAGGCGTTGCTGCCTTCCTCAAAAGAGTCCATCACCCGCACCAGGTTGTTGTGGTTGAGGCGCGCCAACGTCACCGCCTCGCGCTTGAATTGCGCGCGGAGCTGCGCCAGCATTTCCGGGTCGAGGTCAGCCTGCACCATCAGCTCTTTGATGGCGACAGGAATTTCCAGGCTCAAGTGCCACGCGGCGTAGACCGCGCCCATGCCACCCCGGCCAAGCAAATGGGTGATGCGATACCGGTTTTGTTGTAGAATCGTACCTTCGCGTAACATAGTCCCCCAGAATAAGGCGTAAAACGTAGCTCGTAAAACGTAAAACGTAATTCGTAAGTCACTTACGTTTTACGTTTCACGCTTCACGTTTTAGGTTTTCTTCCCCGCGCGCAGCCATGTTCGGCGGGATGATGGGCGGTGTGCGCTTCGCGTTCGAGACGGCAGCCGCCCCCGCACATCTCCAAATCGGGGCAATCCCAACACGCTTCCGGCAGCCCGGCTGCGAGCGGGTCAGTTTCACGGTCGCGGAAGCTCAGGAACAGCGGGCTGTTCCAGATACGCTCCCACGGATCGATGAGCAGGCTGCCTGCCGCCACATAATACGATTGACAGGGCAGCACATCGCCGTTCGGTTCGATGCAGATGGAGTACTCGGCGGCGTTGCAGCGCTTGGGCGCAAGACCCAGTTCCAACGGCGAAAGGCGGCAGTAGTCGGTGACGGTGTACCAGAGGAAACGCATGTCCAACGCCTCAGCGTGCTCGCGGACGGCGACCAGCGTGGCGGCCATGTCCTCGGCGGGGATGGCGTCCGATGCAGCCAGACCGCCGCCGGCGTAGATCATCCCATTCATCGCAAACGTGCGCAGGCCCAGGCCGTGCAGGAAATCCACGATGCACACGGCGTCGCGCTGGTTCTGCCGCGTCAACGTGCTGTTGGTGATGGTGTGGATGCCACTCGCCAGGGCGTTTTCGATGCCGCGCACCGTCTGCGCGAAAGCGCCTCGCGCGCCGACCATCGCGTCGTGGATGGCAGCGTCGTGGGTTTCCAGCGTGATTTGCACGTGGTTCAGTCCCGCTTCGACGAGCGCCGCCATTGTGGGCGCGTGGGCAAGCATTCGCCCGTTCGTGTTCATCCCCACGATCAGCCCCAGCCCGTCGGCGTGGCGGATGATGGCCGGCAGATCGGGGTGCAGCGTCGGCTCGCCGCCGGTAAGGATGAGGTGCGGCACGCCGATCTCGGCGAGTTTATCGAGCACGCGGAACCAATCCGCCAGCGCCAGAGACGGCATATCGAGACGCTCCGCTTCGTTGTAGCAGTGCGCGCAGGCGTTGTTGCAGCCGTAGGTGAGCGCCACGTCAGCTTTGTAGGGCGCGTGGACGGGCGCGCTGAACAGGGGGCGAAATTCCAGTTGATCGGCGACGCTGCACACAGGACAACCGCCATCATTCGCCCGGAAACGCTCGACCAGGCTGTAGATGGAGGCAATCTCGCGGGTAAGTTGGCCTTTATCTACGCCATTGAAGCGCCGCAAGAAACGGTTGTGCGCCTGCTCCGCCGGGACGCCGTCCAGCGCCATCTTCGCCATCACCGTAGCCGTGGCGTTGAGGTGCAGCACGTCGGTCACGTCAATGAAGAGGAGGCTGGCGCCGCCCTCTTCGACGCGCAGGTGGATGCGCCGCTGCCCGCCATCCAGGGGAACGGGGTACGTGTACAACCCCGGCGCGGGCGGCGCAGATGGCGCGCCCAAGACGCTCATCACGCTCTGCCGCAGCTCTTTCCACCAACCGTTTGCCATCGTAGCACAACCTTCTGTAAAACGTAAAAAAACCTTACGTTTTACGTTTTACGCCTCACCACTTGGGCGCTTCTTCAATCTGGTACGATGCGCCGCAGTACGGGCAATCCACAAAGATCGCGCCGGCCTTGACGACGATGTTTTCCTTGCTCAGCGTGCCGTGGCAGGAGTTACACTTCATCTGCTCCAGGCGCACGTCGCCAGTGAGGTCAATCTTCTGCACGTGAGTGATCTCTTCCTTTTTGGGTTGGACGCGGGTGAGGTAGATGAGGACGCCAGCCGCGCCGAGCAGCACCACGCCAACGACCAGGCGGATAATCTGCCCCTGCGACCCGACGATGAAGATGAGCGCAAACAAAGCCAGAACAGCAGCAATTAGATAAGTTACAAATTTCATGATGTTCCTCCGTAGGCTGAGAGTCGTTGATTACATAGTCCGATAGCCAGGCTTGTTGTGGCGACGCACGCCAGGTTCCTATACATACATACGAAACTCGGATTGCATGGTTCTTTCAGTATAGCGCAACCCACAGCGGAGTCAAAAGCAGATCAGGTTTCACGTTTTACGCCTTATGTTTCACGCAGTTTTTGTACTCTTTACAAAAACGTGCTAAGTGGCAGTGGTGAAAATAGAGAATCAGCCAACATCAGCGTGGTTGTATACCGCGCCTTGTAATCCCAATTTCCTACTTGATTAATAGATGATTTTATTATAAAATAAGGTAATCTTACTAACACAACCTTCATTATCCTGCCTTTGGCAGGGATGACTGGGCCAGTCCCCAGAACAACCATTGCCGTGAGGATGGACTGGCATTCGCGGCGTTTGATCAAGGAGGTTCGATGTGCAGGCGAAATTTCACAATCTAAGGCGGTTGGCGTTGGCCCTGGGACTAGGGCTGATAGGGGCGCTGGTGTTGACCGCGCTGGCGGCCCCCCCCCGCACGGCGTTGGCCGATGCGCCCTGGGGCAATAGCGTGCGGGTCACGGATGACTATGATCCGAACATGCCGCAAGATTACGCGGCGACGGCGGTGGCTTCCACGGGCGTCGTTTATGCCGTGTGGGCGGATGGACGGGATTACTATGAAGTGCTGCCCGTCTATTTCGCGCGCTCTACGGACGGCGGGCAGACGTGGAGCAAGAACATCCCCATCACCACACAGTTGATGATCAACGAAGGCGGATGGCCGGCGGTCGCCGCCTCCGGGCCAAAGGATGTCCACGTCGTCTGGGGGAGCTATGAGAATGACTTCCCGCGCGTCTTTTACAGCCACTCCGGCGACAGCGGGGAAACCTGGAGCGTCCCGCGCACCCTGGATCAACTGGGCGAGCAGGGCGGCGCGACGCAACCAGACGTAGCGACCGACGGCGGCGACCATGTCTACGTGGTCTGGGTCGAGTATGACGGCCTGTACCTGGCCCATTCCGCCGATGGCGGCGCGAAGTGGGCGGTCACCCCCTCCCCGGTGATAACCTCAACCGGCTGGTTGAACACTCCGGCGCTCGCGGTGGACGCGACCGGGGCGCTGCACCTGGTATGGCAAGAGATGATTCCAGAGAGCAAACAGGCGGTGTGTTATGCGCGTTCCGCCGACCACGGCGACACCTGGACAACGCCGCATTGTTTCGATAGCCCGGTGGCCTTACTCCCGCAGGCGCTCCCCGACGTGGCGGTGAACCGGCTTAACGCAAATGTCCACGTTGTCTGGGAACAAAATGACGGCAACTACACCGCTATCTACCACGCGCTATCCAGCGACGGCGGCAACACGTGGGGTACGCCGCAGAGCCTCAGTGAAGCCGGTTACTACGCAACGTGGCCGGCCGTGGCCGTCAACAGCACCGGCCTCGCCTACGTGGTGTGGGAACAGGGCCTCGACGTCCCGGAGATATACTACGCCCAATCCAGCGATGGGGTGCTATGGAGCACGCCGAGCCGCGTCAACGATGCCTGGCGCGGCACGACGCACTACCGCCCGGCTATCGCCGCCGGAGATACACCGCACGTGCTGTGGACGCTGGAAGATGCGCAAGGCGTCAAGGACATCTACGCAACGGCGCTCGCCACACCCGAACCGGTTACGATCCCCGCTTCCGACGGCAAAGTGACGCTGGATGGACAGTGCGGCGCGCGGACTGAGTATGCTAACGCCCTCGCCGTCGAATTCTCCGACTTCGGTTACACGCGCACGGTTTACTTGCAGCACGACGGGACCAACCTCTACGTGTGTATGGACGCCTTCCACGGCTGGTTCGATCAAGATCGCGCTGGCGTCGTCTACCTTGATACGGACGGCGCGCGCGAAACCCAGGCCGAGGCGGACGATTACGCGCTCAAGGTCAACTTCATGGAAGGGACGCTGGGCGCACAGAGCAGTTGGTTCGGCAGCAGCAACCCCGCCAATCCCTACAGCCCCACCAACGCGCTGCTCGGTTGGACGGGCGTGGCGACATACACCGGCGTCATCGGGCAGACGGGTGCGGATGTGGCCGAGTACCGCATCCCGATGACATTGACGGGCGGCTTGTGCGGCGCGCCCTTTGGCCTGGCGGTTTATCATCAGGGTTACCAGAGCGTCTATTTCACGCCGTTCGGCTGGCCGAGCAACCAGTTTTACGATGAGCCACGCACCTGGCAGATGGCCTACTACGGCGGCGCACCATGTCCCGATCCCACGCACTTGCCCGTTTTCAAACTACAACCGCCGAAAGTCACCCCCGAAGACGCGCAGGACCTTGCCAACCGGCTGGAAGGCATCACCACCACCGAAGTGCTGACCGGCGACACGCATACCGGGACCGGGCGGCTGCTCGTGGCCGATCCAGGCCACGGGACGCAGCTTGAGCTGTTCACCGCCAGCGGCGGCCTGTTGGCCTCGAATCCTGGCCTCGCGTTTGGGCAAGGCGCGCCGATGGATCCCAATGCGGGCAATCCTTCGCGGCTGGCGTGCCAGTTCCTCCTGCTCAACGGCTTGTTCAACAGTCAGACGCCGGATTTTGCGAAAAACTGCAACAATCCGGCCACGCTCGGCTACAACCTGACGCTGATTAAACAGACGATGTTCACACCACCCTCCGCGCTGGCCGCGGCAACAGCCGCGCCGGAGGAGATCATCGGCGTCGTCGTACAGGTTCCGGTCGGCGTTGAGATCAACACCTTTGAGACGCCAATCGCACAAGGCAACGCGCCACAATTGAACCCGCAGCCAGAACCGCCAGCCTACTTCATGCCCTACGACGGCCCCGGCGGACACCTCTCGCTGATCTTCCTCAGCACGGATCCCGCCAGCACTCTGCCTTCGCTGGATAGCTCTGTGCCTGGTCTGGGCGCCCTGGCTGCCCCAGCGTTTGGCCGACAGATGCAGGAGTTCGGCGTGGTCGAGATTGTCTCCCGCGCGCAGGCGACGCAACAAGCCCTGGCGCGCGTCCAGCAAAGTATGCCGCAAGCCGTCAACATCGAACTCGGCACCCCGGAACTCGTCTACTATCTGGGCGACCCGGCTGCGCCGCAATCCGTCGTCTTGCCGATGTGGGCCTTCAACAACGTCTCGGCGACGATTGGCGGCGAGGTGGCGGCGGTGCGCGGCTTCTATGTGCCGGCGGTGGAAGGGATGACGCCGCTGGTGACGATTGTGACGCCGGTGGAAGGCGCCGTCCATCCACCCTTCCGTCCGCTGACCGTCACGGCAACCATCGCCGAAGGAACTGCGCCGTACACGTACACGCTATCGAGCGATGACGGGACAGTGCTGCGCGAAGGGGTGACGGGAAGCGCGCTGACCCTGCCGAACGTCATGCTCCCCGGCATTCGCAGCGGCGAGCCGGTAAGCCTCACGCTGCGCCTCGACGCGACCGACAGTAACGGCGTAACCGGCTGGAGCGTAGTGAACTTGCAGCCGATCATCATCAACGTTTATCTGCCGCTCGTCGTGCGCAACTTCACAGAGGGCAGCATAACGCTCAGCCTGCCGCGCCCGACCGCGCCGCTCGCCAACTACGACGTGGGCGTCGAGTGGGTCGGCGACTACCCGCCGCTCGGCGCTGGCGGCTCGGACATTCCGATGACCGTGCCGGACGCCAACGGCTTCTACAACCAATTGCGCGGTTACGGCTGGGGGCACGCGATCAAATACGGCGAGACCTCGGCCTGGGAAAAGGACTGGCGCGATTGCTCGCTCGGCGGCATTGACTGCTCTTCCGGCGTGGAGAGCGCCGAGTTTATGTACTTTGCCGGTCACGGCAGCCCGGCGCGCATCTACTTCTCCTCCAACAAAGATAGCAACAGCTTCTATGGCGCGAACGCGCGCTACCAGAATACGCGCTGGATTGGCTTTGCGTCGTGCCAGACCTTGCGCGCTGGACCTTATGTGGGGCCGGGCAATCCGCCGCTCACCTACTGGTTCAATGCATTCCAGGGCGCGCACATGCTGCTCGGCTTCCACAGCAACATGGCCGATATCGCCTTTGGCGGACCGTTGGGCTACAACCTGCAAGAACACTGTTTCCTGTGGTGGTGCTCGCAACTCACCATCCGCGAGGCGTGGGTGAAGACGGCCTTCGACATGAACGCGGGCAAGCCGGCCTACCTCTACGCCATCGGGACAAACGGCGTCAATCCGGTGAACAACAAGTTGCCCAAAGGCAACGGCACTCTACTGAGTCGGCCTTTCCCGGCGGCTTCGTTCCATTGGGTGTGGTGGGATTAAGCCCCTTCCCCTCAACGCATCAACCTTGACGATACCGGCTGAAGTCGATGTGACATGTACACACCGGCTTCAGCCGGTTTTTTTCGGTTACGGACTTTTTGAGGAGAGGCAGAACATGAAGACGCACGCACAGCCGGTTTACTGCATCACCGTAGAGGGCAGGCTAGATACGATACCACGTGGGCGGAGGTGAGCGTCGTGCGCGTCAGATGATGCGCGTCAGCATCCACTGCGTCAATTTGACGACCAGCCCAGTCGCCGCCAACGCACCAAGCGCCAGTCCCCACGTCCCGGCGAGCGCGTATCCGCCAAAGATGCACGCCAGCGTGCCAAGAATCCCCCCACCCATTGCCGCAACACCGACAAGTGCGTGCTGCCGGTCGCGGCGCATAAACATCTGGCGTATCTCTTGTTGCACCGCGCGGCAATAGGGGCAGTGGATGGGACGACGCAATTGGTGTTCCAGTGCGCGCGTAAGCGCGTCGTAGGTAGGCGCCTCCCGCCCACGGTGGACGTGTCCTTCTTCGATCACCCGGAACGTGTAATCAAAGACTACGCCGCATTGCTCACACGTCACCTCACGGCGCACCTGCAAAGCGACTTCCCGCCAACGCCGGCTGGCGTCGAAGGCCAGGCGTCCATCCGCGCCGTTATGCCACGGCGCGCTGCCGCCGCCCAAAGTCCGCATCCCCGCAATGGAGAAGTGGTAGCGTTGCATCAGATCGGTGAGATGGTCATCCCAGATCATAACAGCCCCAACCACCGGGCCACGGCGTCGCCCGCGCCGGCCATATTCAGGGCGATGGGCAACAAGAGCACGCCCATCGCATTCATGCGCCGCGATCCCCACAGCACGGGGATGAGGCCGATGCCGGTCGCCACGGCGCAGATCGCCAGGCCGCCCAGGCCCGTCATCCCCACGACGACGACCAGCAGAATCGCCAGCGTGACGAGGCTGATGAGGCGGTAGCTCACCCGCGCCGTCAACGCAATCGCCAGGCGCGTCAGCCCAAGCGAGAGGAAGAAAGCAAGGACGCCCGCCGCCAGCACGGCCGCCGTCGCCCAGTAATAGCGGTCAGGCGTGTAGGTGCTGTACAGCGTGCTCACCATCCACGCCATCCCGCCACGCGTGAGGTGCAGCCCCGGCACGAAGAAGAGCAGGAAGCCGCCGACGTAATAGACGACCTTGGAGGCTCCCTGCGAGATGACGAACGCGCGCTCGTCACGCTGCGCGGTCGCGTGCCCGGCCAGGAATCCGCCAATGCCGCCGGTAATTACGGGGAAGAAGGCGGCGAACATCCCGCCCAACACGCCCGCCGCCGTCCCCTGGAAGATCGCGCCGAGCGGCGCATCCACGGTGCGGGCGATGTGCTGCGGCGGCAGTTCGATGCGCGCCATGAGGTTCTGGATCACCCACGGCACGGCGAACAGGCCGACAAACGCGGGCAGCAGGTTTTGGTAGGCCACTTCCACGGGCACGAGCGAGCGATACATCATCACGAAGCCGAGCAAGCCGGAGAGCAAGAACGTCGCCAGCCCCGCCGTAAGCGAGCGCCAGCCGTCCCACCAGCGTTTCCACCCGGCAGGCGCGCGGTCGGTGCCTTTGGGCCACTCGGAGAGCAGCATATAGGCGATGATCGTCCATAGAATCCACGCCATGTGCGGGCGCAGGATTTCGCGGACCGGCGGCAAGATGCGCGAGGCCACCGGCGCGAGCAGCGCCAAGACCACCAGCCCGCCCAATCCGCCGATGCCGGTGAGCACGACAGCCTCGTAGCCGCGCCGCTGGAGCAGGTATTTCTGCCCCGGCAGAACGATGAACACCGTGCTATCGTCGGGCACGGAGAGGAAGATGCTGGAGATCGTGTTCAGCATCGCATAGCCGGTGATGAGGCCGAGAAACAGAAACGCCATCTGCTCCGGCGACATCCATGCCGCGAGCGCCCCGCTGGCAAGCAGAATGAAGCCCGCCACATTGTAGATGTGCAGCGCGGGCACCAGCGCCAGCAATGACGCTAACAACGTACCGGCAAGTGTCCAAAGGATAAGTTCAAGCATAAGAATCAGCAAATGGTAAATGGCGAACCCTCAAATTCCCCTCACTCCCCCACTCCCTCACTCCCCCACTCATCTCGCCACGCGCCAATCGAGCGCGGAACGGGGGATGATTTCCAGGTCGCCGCGATATTCCTGGATGAGGCCGATGACTTCGACGGCCTGACCCTCGGCGGGCGGCGGGTCGAGAGTGGTCAAGATGTTGGTCCACAACAGAACAGTGATAGCGCCGCTGCCGTCGTCGAGCAGCGCCTTCGCGCCGGCCGAGAAGCCTTGCGGCGCGCCGAGGACGCCGCGCAAGCGCACCACGCGCCCCGCGTCCAGCGTTCGCAGATCGCCCACTTCGATCCACGGAATCTCCGGCGCCGGCGTGATAATGGTGATGTCCGTGGGGCGCTCCGGGACGATTTGCAGCTCACCCTCGTAGCTGCCGAGTTCCCCATCCACCACAACGTCCGCGCCCACATCGAGCGCAAACGGGTTTTCGAGCGCGGTATAAACGTTATTCCACAATACCAGCATGATTTGCGCCGCGCCGTCGTCGAGCGTCGCCTTCATCCCGCCTTTGAAGCCCTCCATCAACACCACGCGCCCCTGTAGGCGCAACCGGCTGCCGATAGCGGCGTTCTGCGCCTCGCTCAGGCTGACAACGGGGATCGCGGCGGCGGGCGGCGCGGCGGAAAGGACAATGTCCGCCACCGTCGCCGGGACAATCTGCGGCGTGTCTTTGTAGAGGCTCACCGCGCCGGTTACATCAATCCCCTGTCCTTCAACGATTTCAGGCAGCGCGCCGGTGAGCGCCGTCGTGGTCTCATCCACGGCGACGATGACCTCGCCAGAATCGTCGCGCACGGTGATGAGCGTCATCCCGGCGTAGGGCGTGCGTACCTGGCGTATTTCACCGACGACGCGCACGCGCTGCCCGGCGTCCAGGGGCGTGAGGGTGTTCGCCTTGATCGTTGCAGGTTCCGGGCGGCGCAAGGCGAGGTGCTCTGCCGCGTTCAACGTCAGCGCGACGTAATCTTCGCGGATGCGCAGTGTGCCGGCGACGGTGACTTCATCGCCCAACGCCGGGATCGTCCCTGCCGCCAGGAGCGCCTGCGTCACATCGCGGTACGAGGAGACACGCACTTCGCCCGTGCCATCGTCGAGCCAAAACGCCAGGTAGCCGCTCGTCGGGTCGTAGCTGAGGCTGCGCGAGACGCGCCCTGCCATGCGCACGTAGGCCATATTCATCGTCCCTAGCGCGTCAGCAGCAGAGACGGTGGGAATATCCGCGCGGCGCGCCATCCACCAGAGGCCCAGCAATCCCACCGTCGCCAGCAGGATTGCCGCGAGTTTGACGGCGCGCACAGGGATGCGCCCGGCAAGTTTCGCGCCGCAGTAAGGACACGTCGCGTAAGGCCCCACAAAGCGCCCACAGCTTGGGCACTGCGCGGCAGGAGGCGTATGGTTCGATGTAACTTGGACAGTTTCAGACATCGCAATCCTCTTCAAATGAGAAAAGAGAAATGAGAAACGAGAAATGAGAGGGGAATGTAAACAGGAACCTGGTAATCATGACAATTCCCCTACTCCCACACTCCCCTACTCCCCCACTCTCCAAATCAGTTCGTGCTGGCGCTGCCAGATACGGTAGCGGAAGCCGGTGAAGGCAGAAAGTAAGGGATCGTCAGCAGGGATGTTGATGATGTAGCCTCCCAGGTCAGGGCGGGCGCTGTGCATCGCGGTGAGCAGCGTCCGCGCTACCCGCAGCCGGTGCGGGTATTCAGGGTCAACTCCCAGATCCATCACCACATGGTTGCCATGCTGCACATGGTAAAGCACATAACCGAGCAGACGCGCACCGTCCCAGCAGGCCAGCGCGCGGAAATCTGCCTGACGACGTTGCAGCGAGGCCAATTGCCGCTGCCAGGGCGCGCGTACATCGTGAAATGCCGCATAAGACGCCAGCGCGACCCCGGAAGACGCCGGCGCAACCCCAGTGGGCAACGGCAGAGGGTCGAAAGTCCCCGGTTCGAGCGTGAGCACCAGCAAATCGCGCTCCCAGGCGAAACCCAACTGCTGGTACAAAGCCAACCCGGCCTCGTTTTGCGCCAGGACTTCCAACCGCAAGATGTGGAGCCTGGCCGCGCGCGCCGTCGCCTGGATGTGTTCCATCAACCGGCGCGCGATCCCTTGCCGACGCCAGGGCGCAAGCACCCCCACCCCGCTGACCCATCCGGCGTCGCCGCGAAGCGAGAGCAGCGCGATGCCTACCGGCATATCGTCAACCAAAGCGACGACCGACTTCCGCAAATCAATGTCCTCGGTAGAACACATCCGCTCGAATTGTTCCGCGTCGAGCCAGATAGGAAGGTAGTAATTCGCGTAGGCCTGGTTCAAGAAAATCGCCAGGCGATCATGCGATAATGCAGCAGCCGAAACCAGATTGACCGAGAATTTTGTGGCCTCATCCATACTCTGACAGACACCCCCAGCGATCTGCGTGCTGTGACGCCAGTTTGCCCCTACTATATACTGAGAGGGTCGAAAGCGCAACCTCATTTTTGTACATCTTCAAAACAAGAGTATAATGGATGTGGTCAAAGTTAAAACGTAAAGCGCAAAACGTCATGTCTAAAAACATGACGTGAGAGGAAGGCACCATGGCGATGAAGGTCGAAATTCGTAAAGCGCGGTTGAGTGATGCTGAGACGATTGCCAATTTCGTCAATAGCGCCCGCCCGGCGCGCCTGTTAACCCAACTGGATGTCGCTGAACGTTTTAGCCAGGTGGGTTTTTTGCTGGCAGAGCAGGAGAAACGCATCGTAGGATTGATTGGCTGGCGCGTGGAGAATTTGGTCATCTGCATGACCGATTTTCTGATCGCTCCCAGTGTGGATCGGGTGACGATGGGACGCGCGCTCGTCACTGCGATGGAAAAGGAGGGCGAACTGCTGCAAGCAGAAGCCGTCATTCTTTTCCTCCCGGCTGCTCCAACGCAGACATTGATCCAGTACTGGCAAGGATTCGGTTACACGCGCAAACCGGTGACTGAGCTGCCCAAAGCCTGGCGTGAAGCGGCAATGGAGTGGAACGCCGCGGCGACCGAAGTGATGGTCCGGCAGATCCGCGAAGAATTGGTTCGTCGGCCTATGTAGGGGTTAACGCAAAGCGATATGCCATCAAGGAGACTATAGTTCATGGACAAGATAAAGCAATTCGTCAGTGCACATCCACAGTGGACTTCCTGGATCGTGCTTTCCATCGGTATGGTTGCCATCCTGATCTGGTCGGCGCGGGATGTGGGGCTTCTGGCGGGCCAGTGGGTCGCGTTGATCGTCGCCACTATCGCCGTCGCCGGTCTGGCCGTGTGGATCATCGGCTGGGAAGATGAAGAAGAGGAAGAGGGAGGCGCCACACCTCCAGCCAACAACAAATCACCGAAAGAGGCATAAACGGCGCGCTTTTTTACCATTGAAAAGTACACCCCTGGTTATGCCGGGGGTGTCTTGCTTTAAGTTGCAGCTTCGTAGAGATACGTTATAATCCCCCACGTAAACGATAGGCTGGAGGCGCTAAATTGGTAGAAGAACACGCGGATGTCGTCACCGAGACGTTAGCGGAAGAGGAAAAAGAACAAGAAGAGGGTGAGCCTTCGTTAAGTCGCTCTTTCGGCATCCGTTCCTGGTTGCAAGACGTTTTGGAGACGCTGCTGTTGGCAGTGATTCTCTTTCTGGTCATCAACACTTTGACTGGCCGTTATCAGGTGCATGGACAAAGCATGGAACCGAGTCTACACGATGGGCAATACCTCATTGCCAGCAAAGTCGTGTATTGGCTCCACCCGCCAGAGCGCGGCGACGTGATCGTGCTCGATCCGCCCGGCGCACAGAGCACCGTGCCGTACATCAAACGGGTCATCGGCCTGCCGGGCGATATTGTGGAAGTCCGCGAGCAGCGCGTGTGGGTCAACGGCGTCGCGCTCAACGAACCCTATATCAGCGCGCCGCCTTACTACACAGGCAACTGGGTGGTTGCGGACGATCAGTATTTTGTCCTCGGCGACAATCGCAATAACTCCAGCGATTCTCATGCCTGGGGATTGTTGGCGCGGGACCTTGTTCTCGGTAAGGCGATTTTCAGTTACTGGCCGCCGGAGACGTGGGGCGTCATCCCACATTACACCTTCCCCGAACTGCAAAACGTGCAATAAGGGACAGATTGCCCTACGGGAAACTCGCTTATGTTGAATGACCAAACAATTATGCACAGTCTTGAAACGGAGAATGTCACAGTGGATGCTATACCGCCGAAAACCGGCAGTGGAACGGGCGTATGGGCCTGGTTCCGCGATCTGGTCGAGACGCTGGTGCTGGCTGTCATCATCTTTCTCGTGGTCAATACGTTCACCGGCCGCTACGAAGTCCAATCCATCAGTATGGAACCGACGTTGCACGAAGGGCAATATCTGATTGTCAGCAAGGTTGCCTATTGGCTCCATGCGCCAGAGCGCGGCGACATCATCGTACTCGACCCGCCCAACCATCAGAGCGAGATTCCCTACATCAAGCGCGTTATCGGCCTACCCGGCGAAAGGGTGGAGATCCGCGATGGGCGGGTCTGGATCAACGGTATTGCGCTGAACGAGCCATACATCAGCGGCCCGCCAAGCTACTCCGAGAGCCTGGTTCTGGGCGACGATGAATACCTGGTTTTGGGCGACAATCGCAACAACTCTAGCGATTCACACATTTGGGGTATTCTGCCGCGCGACAACATCATCGGCAAGTCCATCTTCCGTTACTGGCCGCCGGAGAAGTGGGGGTTGATCCCGCACTACGCCTTCCCGGAATTGGAGAGCAATCCGTGAAACACCAAACTTCGATCTGCGACAAGGGAGCCGCCGCATGAGTTACACTTGTCCCGTTTGCAATGTCGGCAATCTCAAGCCGGTCAAGATCACGTACACCCGTCCATGGGGCGCGCGGTTGGTCGTGATACCGGACTTCGCCGCATGGCGTTGCGATTCGTGTAGCTTCACGCGCTATGACGTTGCTGCACTAGCCCAGGTGCGCCGGCTGCTCGGTCCCGACGAAGAGGAGTTAGTCGAACCGTACCGCCGTCGCTCGCCGCAGACTGAAGGCCCCGGCGAGGTTGGTCCGCGACGCTGGATGCCCTGAGCGGTTCATCGCGGAGCTTGACAAATCCCAGGCTTACGTTAGAATGTAACGCGTGATGCCGAGATAGCTCAGCACGGTAGAGCAGGGGACTGAAAATCCCTGTGTCCTGAGTTCAATTCTCAGTCTCGGCACCAAAAAGCGGGATCGCTCAAGGCGATCCCGTTTTGTTTTGAAATCAAACAACTATGTTACAGACCGATCATCGCGCTATTCTGACATCCAGCCCAACCTCAGGCCACGCCGCCCTGAACGAAATCCGCGCTCTTGTTCCGGGTGCGCGACTGCTCCGGTGGCTTGAGCCAGGTGTGGGATTGCTTGAATTTGAGATAGACTGGAATACCCTGGCAGTGCGCCTACGCGAGCAACTGCCCGTGTTTTGCCGCCACATCTGCCCGATCCAGGCGCACGTTCCACTGCGGCAGATTGCAACCGACCTCGACGCATTGGCGCAGGCCAGCCGCCAGTTCATCCCCTTGCTGGATGTAACGCATCCCTTCTCAGTGCAGACGCGGCTCTTTGACGAAGGGTGGCCCTATGCACGCTATGATGTCAATGAACGGCTATCGCAGATGCTGATAGAGCACGGCCTGGCGTTGGATGTGCGCTGCCCCGAACAGGTTTTCTCTGTCGTTCTCACGCCCGGTGAGGGATACCTGGGCGTGTCGCGCGCGGTGGATAATCTGAGCGATTGGGCGGGCGGCGTCCGGCGCTTCAGATGGGAACCGGAACAAATCAGCCGGGCGGAATTCAAATTGCTGGAAGCGTTAGAAGTATTCAAGTTGCACCTCCCGGCCGGCGGCGTGGCCCTGGATTTGGGCGCCGCGCCCGGCGGCTGGACGCGCATCGCACGGCAACACGGGTTGCGCGTCATCGCGGTGGACCCCGGCGATTTAGACCAACGCATCGCTGCCGATCCGCTGGTACGCCACATCCGGCAAACGGCGCAAAGTTACCTGCCGAAAACCACGGTACAATTTGACATCATCCTCAACGATATGCGGATGGACGCCCGCGACTCAGCGCAGATAATGCTGGCGGCGCTCGACCATCTGCGCGCCGATGGGTGGGCGCTGCTGACGCTCAAGCTGCCGGAAAGGAAGGCCGAAGTCGTCGCGGCGGCGGCGCTGGCGCTGTTGCGCGCGGACTGCCATGTGATTGGCGCGCGGCAGTTGTTTCACAACCGGAGCGAGATTACGGTCGCCCTCAAAGCAGGTTTTCAATAATTTTGCCGCTGCGCTGACAGTGAGCTGCGTGAATCAGCGAAAGTCTGCGTTGATCCCTGTCAGCGTTATTGATCCCCCTGCTATGTGCTTTTCGCGCCCCCGAGACGGGGGCGCTGAGCATGGAGGAGGGCTAGAGCGTGGGCAGTGGGAATTCATCGCCCGTGTCGGCGATCCACTGCGCCAGGCGCGCGTGCAAGGCGCGGCGCTCGCGGGCAAAGCGTGTATTGTGCGCCAGGTTGACCTGCTCGTAGGGGTCCTCGTTGAGGTTGAACAGCAACCACGGCTGGCCTTCGAGCACGACGTACTTCCATCCATCGCGGGTGACGACGCCGCGCCAGGGACGATCCACGCTGTCGCCGTGCATAGTGGGGATGACGAGTTGCAGGTAGGCGGAGTCCGGTTCGCGGGCGATCTCACGCCCACGGACGCGGTAGCCGGAATAGTCGGTCCCTTCCATCCACGTGGGAGCAGCAAGGCCACAGAGACCGAGCGTCGTCGGGGCGATGTCCACGTGGTTGATGGGCGCAGCGACGTGGCCATCCTTGTTGGCGTAGCGCGGAATATGCCCGCCGATGATGAAGGGGATGCGGATGGCTTCTTCCCAGGGCGCGGTCTTGCGTAACTGCCCGTGTGAGCCGTGCATATCGCCGTGGTCGGAGAAGAAGACGATGTGGGTGTTGTCCGCCAAGTCGTTGCGGGCCAATGCCTTGCGGATGCGGCCCAGGTTCCAGTCGAGGTTTTCGATCTGCGCGTAGTAGCCGGCCAACTCGCGCCGCGCCTGTTCGACCGCACGCGGGACAGCGGGGACGTTGGGACGCAGCGTCAACGCGCCGGGCGTGTGATGCTCCATCCACCTGGCCGGCGCGACATAGGGATCGTGCGGCGGCTGGACGGAGAGCACAGCGAAAAATGGCCGCGCGACCAGATCGGTATACTGTGCTTGAAGCTGTTCCGCGCCGCGCGCGTTCAGGTAATCAATGAACCAATCGGTCAGTGCGTCGGTTTCGTAGCCGGGCAGACGGTACTGGAAAGCTTCGTCCCCCGCGCCGCCGTGGACCCAGCAATCCCATTGACTGTTGTTGTTCTCATAGCCAACCCACTCCTCGAAGCCGCCGCGGCGCTCCGGCGGGACAATGTGCAACCCGGCGCGGCCCTCGCGCTCCTTGAAGCCGTCCAGGTGCCACTTGCCGAAGTATGACGTGCGGTAACCGGCCTCGTTGAAGACTGTCGCCAGCGTCGGCTGAGCGGGCGGCATCTGGTATTCGTGGCCCGGCACGCAATGGTGGGGATAGCGTCCGGTGAGCATCGAGCCGCGAAAGGGGCAACACAGCGGGAAGCCGGACACCGCCGCCGTGAAATTCAGTCCTTCCGCCGCCAGCCGGTCAAGGTTGGGCGTGTGGACGTTGGGATCGCCCATGTAGCCGGTCGCCTGCGCGCGATGTTGGTCGCCGAAAATCCAGATGACGTTGGAACGCTGCCCCGTTTGTTCAGCCATGATGACCTCCTGGTTTTCATTTCTATGACCTTATGTTATGATTATCGTAAAAGTTGTAGGGCGATTTGGCAAATCGCCCTACAATCTGCCCAGAGGTGAAGTATGCAAGTGAATGTTAAGTTGTTTGCGACGTTGCAACGCTACAAACCGGAGGTGTTCGCCGGTGAGGTGTTTGCCGTCGAGTTGCCTGAAGGCAGCACGCTCGCCGACCTGGTGGCGCGCCTGGAAATTCGCGCAAACGAGGTCAAAGTGATGTTCGTCAATGGGCGGGCGCGCGCAGAGATGTATCGCTTGCAGGACGGCGACGAGGTCGGCATCTTCCCGCCGGTCGGCGGCGGATAGAGGCGACTATCTTGGGCGCTACGCCCATTCTGGGCGCTCCCACTCTGGCCGAAAAATGCGCGGGTTGTCGGGTAAATAGACGAGCTGGATCGAGTCGCCGACGTGCAATTGCTTGTAGGTCTGCGCGCTGATCGTATGACGAATCCGCTGTCCATCCGGCAAAGCATAAGCGACATAATACATAGCGCTGTCCGCATCACCAGAGGACGCGAACAGGTCCAACACCGTCGCCGTAATGGGAACGCCTTCAGCGTCCAGGCGCACGGCGTTCTGCAAGCGCCGATAAAATGGGAGCGCCAGCAAGGCAGTCGCCAACCCGATCAGGCTGCCGATAAGAAGCGGCAAATAGCTGACTTTGCCTGGCTTGTAGTTCGCCTTAATCTGCGCCGCCGTGGGATCGCTGCGCGCGTAGATGATTTCGATCCTGCCGCCCTCCTCCACCTGGTCGAAAATCAAATAAGACACAGTTTCTCGGCGTTGTACCCGTCTCGCTCCACCATCTGGTAATGGCGCGTCGAAGGCGTAACTCACGTAGCAGGTCTCGTTGCCATCGTCGTCCTCTGTAATACGCTTGTCCGTGACCAACGCTTGCGTGATAACGCCCTCGTTTTGCAAAAGTCTGGCATTGCGAATGGCGCGATACTGCGCAAATCCCCCCACGCCAAAACTAAACACGGCCGCAAGCGCGAGAAGCAGCCACACGAAGCGCATCGTTTTCACCTGACCGCTGGGCATGATAACAGGAAGGACCGCCGCCGGATGCTCCTCAGTCATCTGAAGATGGGCGGCTTTGAGTCCCTCCAATCCGCCAGCGGCCTCAATGTTTTTCTTCACGCTGGTGAACATCCGCAGCGCGCCGAGCGTAAAGACGATAGCGCCAAACGCCATAAAAGCAAAGACGATCACGACGACAGGCATAGTCAAACCTCCCTGGTCTCCGCGACAACGGCAGGCGGCTCAAAGGCCCCGCGCCACACAAACAACACGAGCGTCGCCACGGCAAAACCCACCGCGCCGATAACGCCGACCGGTGTTGGCCCTAGCAACGGATTCGGCGTCCCCTTGATGAAAAACACGCTGAGGGCAGCGATCCCGTTGATCGCGCCGTGCCCGATGACGGCGGGCCACACGCTGCCGGCGCGCAACGTCAGCCAGCCGAGTAGCGTCCCCAGCACCAACGTAAACCAGATCATCATCAACACGCCGCCCCACGGCGCGCCAGGATAGCTCGTCCCATAGTTGTGACCCATCGCAATCACCGGCGCGTGCCACACGCCCCAGATCACGCCCATCAGCAGCATCGCTGCACGCCCGCCGAGGGGCAGCAGCTTGGGTTGCAGGTATACGCGCCAGCCGAATTCCTCGCCAAAGGTGGCAAAGGCGTTGATCAGCGGCGCGAGAATGAATGCCACCAATGTCTGGCTGATGACGATCATCCACGGGTTGACTTCCGGGACTGGCTGACCGGTCAGCGCAGCCTGCGCTTCGAGTGTTTGCTGCACGGCGTTCAGCTCTGGGTCGTAATACTGCGGGAACAGCGCGAAGAAGACAATCATGCCGATGATCGTCAGCACGCCCGGCGCAAGCCACGCCGTCACCCAATAAGGCCATTCGCGGGGCAGTTGGGGCCGGAGATACAAGTTGTCCCATCCTTCGTGGGTGATGACGCGCGTTGCCACGTGCGCGATGGTCGGCGCACCCATGTAGACGACGGTGAGGATCACAAAGGTGAACGGGCTGTCCGCCAGTCCACCAGTGAGATAGATTACCAACGCGCCAGCCCAGGCGATGCCAAAGGCCAGCGCCAGGAAGATGAAGATGCGTTTGCGGTCAAGTGTCGTGTTCATCAGAAACCCCTTGGAACGAGTTGTTGGAACGTTGGAACGTTTCAACGTTTGAACGTGCCAACGTTTGAACGTGCCAACGTTGCTAAATGCGGTCGGTGAAGCGCGAATCGTCAAGTTGCTCGCGCAGTTTTTCCTCGGCGTTGGGGGCGGGACGGGGCGCGGCGGCGGTGTGCGCGGCGTGTTCTTCGGCTTCGGCGGCGATCAATGCCTCACGGCTGGCACGGTGGATGATACTCCATTTACCGCAGTGCGGGCAGCGGTCATATCTCCCCACCAAACTGATGTTAAGACCCCACCAGTGCATCCCAAAAGGCCGTCCGCACTTGGGACACACCACGCCGCCCATCAGTCCGTAGCTGCGCGGCTCGCCGGGCGTGTAGGTCGCGGGATCATACTGCGTTGGCCTGCGCCCGGTCAGCATGGGAAAAACAGCCGAAGCGACGGTAGCGATTACTACCAGCACAAGCACCGGTACGAGGATCTGCGCCATACCTTTTCCAGCGGCTTCGGCGGTGACGAACTGGAAACTCACCGCGCGCGTCGTCAAGATTTGCCCGCTCGCCGTCTTCCCCACGGCGGTAATCTCGTGCCAGCCGGGCGCGTACTCGTCGGTCTTGAACGACAGATCGAACGGCGCCGCCGTCGCCTCGCCGAGCGTCTCGCCATCGAGCAAAAACGTGACGACGGCCAAATCCTCCGGCCCGCGCACTCGCACCTTGAACGTCCCCTGAATCTGGCTGCCCAGATTGTAGCCAAACTGCTTGCTCACCGAGATAGTCAGCCCCGCCTCCTGCCCCCACACCGGCGCCGCCGCCAACAGCCCCACAACCACCATTATGGCGATACCCCAACGTCCCCATTCGCCCATTCGCCGATTCGCTAATTCTTTCATTCGCTCATTCGCTGATTCGCTCATTCTCTCACTTCCACTTCGTCAAAATCGCCTCGCGTTGGAACACGCGCACGCCCAAAGAGACCAACCCAGCGTCAATCGCCAGCAGGATGACCGCCGCCAACTGCATCACCTGCGCGTTGACCAGCAACACGCCGGCGATCTGCGCGAAGAAGATGCCCAACAGCGGCAAAACCAGCATCATCGAGGCTTGCTCGGCAGTGCGCGGATCGCTGACGCGCGAGGAGACCATCAGCGTCACGTTGATGCCGGCTAGCGCGAGCAGCGGACCGACGAGTGTGATGGCCGTAATCCACATCGGGTCGAGGATGCGCCGCAGCAGTTCGGGCGATTGCACCATGATGTAGGCAATCACGGCGAAGACGCCGAAGCTCAACCACGTCGCCAACACGCCGGGGATGAGCGCCGCCAGGCTTTTGCCAATGAGCAACTCCGCCGTGGTGATTGGCGTGGCGAGCAGCGGCTCCAGGCAGCGGGTGGTCTTTTCGCCGACGATGCTGTACGCCGCGATGGTGATCGGGATGATGAGCGGCAGCATCATAAACAGCAGCAAGAACTGGTTGACCATCATCAGCGTGAAGCAGGCCGTGCCGGTCAAATCGCCACACATCTCCATAAATTGCGCCGGGATGTCGGTCGCATCGCCGCCAAGATCAGCCTGCGATCCGCCGATGGCGACCATCAGCAGCGGCAACGCGGTGAACAAAATCGGCATAAAGCCCACCGTGAACAGCACCAGCCGATTTTTGAACACCTCGGCCCATTCTTTATCAACGATTGTCCATATTTTTGGCATGATTATCCTCCAAAATCAAGGTCAACGGATTTAACGGATGAAACGGATTGGGGAAAGAAAAATCCGTTCAAATCCGTTCAATCCGTTGACACTCCCACTAGCGACAAATAGACATCCTCCAACGAGTGCCGCAGCTCGCCGACGAACTGCACATCCGCCCCGGCCTCCACCAACAACCGCACTAAGACCGGGTTGTGCGTTTCGGGGTCATCCAGCCCGATGACCAGCTTGCGCTCCATCCGCTGCGCCTCTTTGACGAACGGCAGCGCGCGCACGCGGGCCAGCAGCGCATCGTCGGCTGCGCGCAAGTGGAAGACCACCTTGCGCCCGTAGAGCTTCTGGCGCAGGTTCGCGGGCGTGTCCACGGTGATCAACCGCTGCTTCATCACGCCGATGCGGTCGCACAGCCGGTCAGCCTCGTCGAGGTTGTGCGTGCAGAGGAAAATCGTGCGCCCCTGCGCCTTGATCTCCTCGATGAAATCGCGCACCAGCCGCGCGGCCTCCGGGTCCAGGCCAGAAGTCGGCTCATCCAGAAAAACCACCGCCGGCTCGTGGAGCAGCGCGCGGCAGATGGCGAGCTTCTGCTTCATCCCCTTCGAGAAGTTGCCGACGAGGTCGCTGCGCCGATCCCACAGCCCCAACAGGCGCAGATACTTTTCCACCTGCCCTTTGACGTCCGCCACTTCGTAGAGACGCGCGAAAATTGTCAGATTCTTCTCCGCGCTCAGGCGGTCATACATGCCGGGCGTCTCGGTGAGAATGCCGGTGCAGCGGCGGATGGCGATATCGTCCTGGCCCACGCGGAACTTGTTCACGGTCGCCGTGCCCGCCGTGGGGCCGATGAGCGTGGTGAGCATCCGCACCGTCGTCGTCTTGCCCGCGCCGTTGGGACCGAGGAAGCCGAAGACTTCGCCCTCGTTCACATCCAACGTCAACGCCTCAACCGCCGTGCGGTCGCCGAATTTCTTGGTCAAGTTTTCGGTATGGATCATAGTACCTTTCCGCATAGACGCAGTCGTTACGCGCCTTGTTCTTATTATTCTATGAGTTCAGAAACGTCCCTCATCAAATCGCAGGTTCGTTCAATATCCAATGACGTTGCAAACCCGGAACACGATCAAAATCTGCGTCGTCACTGACAATGCCAGGGAACTCCAACCGCTGTACGATGGCTAAATGCAAAGCGTCACGCGCATCAGCGCGTACTGTTCGGTGTTACGCAACATAAGCAAACTATCACCAGGTTCGATGCCTATCAAGTGTACATGGGGCAATTTTAGCACCTGATTGGGTCATATTCATCAGGCTTTGCCCGTCCCAAGCATCCAAGCACAGAATCTACCAGAACATTCACCAAAGTTGGATCGCCTGTAGCTTGATAGGCAGATAGTGCTTGCTCAAAGCGTGCGGCACGTGCGTCCGCTATAGGGGAAACTGACACCTCATCACAAGGAACCGAAGTCTCTAGCATCGCCGCGTGAAATCTGCCGGTCTCTGGATCCAGTTCTTCTGTCAAATTGAAAAGCATATCCAACGCTCGTGTAATGACTTGTTCCTCGCGGACGTGATAACGTTGCGCAAGACGCCGCAAACGACCAGCGCGTACAGGGGTAAGAACAATTGATCTCCTAACCGTTGCCGCATTTTCCATTGTCATAGCCTCGTCTCTTTCTAAAAAACGCTCCAGAAAAATCTGCTGTAGGAATTCAACCAAAATATGGCACGATTGAGATGATATGTAAAACGTGTATAGTTTAGCACAGATTCATCTCACCACAAAAACCGATGACGGCTTCTTGGGCTTACAGCATGTAATCTGCTCAATGGATTTACTCAGGGGATAGGGCAACCCCACCAGCCATTGACAATTCCAGGAGATCAGCTACCTTTTTATACCACCGACGCGACAATTTGCGCCGTGGTTTTATCATTATCGTTCCCTACCCCCGAGACGGGAGCAGGGAACGAGAAAAATTTAGGAGGATAAAATGGAATTCGCAGAACTGATTCAAAAACGTTACAGCGTGCGCGACTACGCTCCCACGCCAGTTGAAGACGAAAAACTTCAACAGGTCTTGCAGGCGGCGCAACTGGCGCCCACTGCCGCCAACCGGCAGCCCGTCCGGGTGATCGTCATTAAAACCGCCGGGCGTGAAACTGAGCTTCAGCGGGTCTACGGGGCGGCATGGTTCGGCAAAGCGCCGCTGGCGCTCTGTGTGTGCGGCGTCAAAGACGAAGCCTGGGTGCGCAAGCACGACGGCAAATGTTATCTGGACGTTGACGCCGCCATTGTGATGGATCACATCGTCCTGATGGCGACAGCGTTGGGACTCGGCACGTGCTGGATCGCCGCGTTCAATCCCGACGCCGCGCGCGAAGTCCTGGGGCTGCCAGAAGAGGTCGAACCGCTGCTCTTCACACCGTTGGGCTATCCCGCCGACCAACCGCGTCCCAAGAGCCGCAAAGAACTTACCGCGCTGGTCAAGTACGACCGCTGGTAGGCCGCCGGTGACAACGCCGCAAGACGTGCTCAACGCCGTCCAAAATCTGTACCGCAGCGACGCGGAACGCGAGTGGCAGCGCATGGACCGCCACCGCACGGAGTTCGCGGTGACACTGCGTGCGCTCGACGCGCATCTGCCGCCCGCGCCCGCCCATGTGCTGGATTGCGGCGGCGGGCCGGGACGTTACGCCATCGCGCTGGCGCAACGCGGCTACGACGTCACGCTCTTCGATCTCTCGCCAGATTTGCTGGCGCTGGCGCGGGAGAAAGCCGCCGCAGCAAGCGTCACGCTACGCGGATTCGAGCAAGGGACAGCGACGGACCTCTCGCGCTTCGCCGACGGCAGCTTCGACGCCGTATTGCTGATGGGGCCGCTCTATCACCTGCTGGATGAAGCCGAGCGCCGGCAGGCGTTAGCCGAAGCCTACCGCGTGGTCAAACCCGGCAGGCTGGTCTGCGCGGCCTTCATCACACGCTATGCCGCGCACCGCGACGCCGCCGCGCGGTATCCTGAGCAAGCCTTCGAGGAAGCAGCGGATTACCGCAACATCGCGCAGACCGGCCTGCTGCCGCCGCGCGCTGATGGCGCCGTGGCCTTCACCGCGTACTTCGCGCATCCCGCCGAGGTGACGCCGCTCTGTCGCAGTGTGGGCCTCGATGTGGATGCCGTGCTCGGCGTCGAAGGTGTGGCGAGCGCCCATGAAACGCTGCTCAACGCCCTCGAAGGCGCTGCGTGGGATTTTTGGGTGGACGTGAATTACGAGATTGCCCACGATCCGGCGATCCACGGCGGGGCAGAGCACCTGCTCGCCGTGTGCCGCAAACCGCGCTGGCGGACGGCGCTGCGGCAGATCGTCGCCGCGCTGGATGCCGCCGGGATCGCGTACCGCGTCGTTGGTGGGACGTCGCTGGCGCTGCGCGGGTTGCCCGTCCCCGTCAACGACATTGACCTCGAAATGGCCGTCGCGGATGCCTACCGCTGTCAGGACTTGTTCGCCGCGCACGTTGTCGAGCCGGTGGCCTTCCGCCAAGGCGAAGTAGCCCGGTCGCACATTGGGCGCTTCACCTTCGATGGCGTGCGCGTCGAGATCATGGCCGAGCTGCATTGGCGCAAAGGCAACCGCTGGGTCCCGTCGTTTCTGACCACCCGCGCGACCGTTGATCTGGATGGCGCGCCGGTTTCCGTGCTTGAATTGGAAGAAGAAGCCCTGGCCTACCTCCGCCGTGGACGCCTGGAACGTCTCGCCCTCTGCCTGCCCCACTGCGACCCAGAACGCTTCCACGCGCTTTTCCAAAACGCCATCGCCAACGAGATGTTCTGATCGCTCATTCGCTGATTCGCCCATTCGCCGATTCTGTGGTACACTCTCCGCCTATGAAAAAAGCAACGGTACGCATCACGGGCCTGGTCGCGCTGATGAACAACGTTCGCGAGCGATTGAGCGCGGGAATTCCGCCGGAGCAGGCCGACGACTTTCGCGCGATAGTGACGGATGGTATCCGCACCGCTGAGACGATTTGCCGCAACAATCACGCCACGCCGGACGATTTGCCCGCGCCGTCGCGCCGCGCCTACGCTTATCTCAAGAGCATTGACCTCAAGCGTTTGCCGCCGCCCGCCGCGCGCGCGGATGCTGCGCCCAAGACGGTCCGCGTCACCAATGTCGTCGCCGCTTGCAATTATTTCCACGCTGAGTTCGCCCAGCTGGCGTCACAACCCGATACGCCCACCTGGACTGCCGATCATGCTGAGGTCAAACGTCTGGCGGCAGCGGTGCGCGGCCACGCTGAAGGTATTGTGCGAGTATGCGCCGAGGAAGGCGGCACGCCCGCCGACCTGCCGACGCAATCGCGGCGCGGCTATCAATGGCTGGCGTTCCTCGGCGATCCCGACAATCTGGCGTTGCACTTGACGACGCTGACCGAAGCCTACCAGATCGCCCAAACCAGCGCGGCGCAGAAGATGCTCTCGCTTGCGCAACGCATCCTACCGCTGCGCATCGAATTCTACACCACCACGCATACGTATCGCTCACACATTGTCGCGGATGGCATCACGATTACGGCCAATGAAGGCTTCATCGGCGCGCCGCATCCGGTGCTCAAGGCGCTCATCTACGCGGCGCTGCGTCACCCGGAGAAGAAACTGGTGGAGCAGATCAAGGCTTATTCCACGTCCGATGCCTTTGAGGAGATCACGCTGGCGCTGGAATTGACGACCGCCGACCTTGCGATCAGCACAAAGGGGCAGCATTACGATCTGGCGGCGGTTTTTAAGCGGGTCAACGCCGCCTACTTCGACGGGACGCTCTCCACGCCGCGCCTGACGTGGAATAAGACGCTAACGCAGCGTAAACTCGGCCATTACCAGTTCAACACCGACACGGTGATGTTGAGCCTGTCGCTCGACAATGCCGCCGTGCCGCCCTACGTGGTGGAATTCGTGATGTACCACGAGCTGCTGCACAAACAGCTTGGCGTCAAGCTCGTCAACGGACGGCGTTACGCCCACACGCCAGAATTCCGCGAGGCTGAGCAGCGCTTCGCGCAGTACGAGCAGGCCAAGTCGTTCTTGGCAAAACTGAGCACGCTACATCGTTGAAAACACAGAAGTGGACGCTGATTTTCGCAGATTCACGCAGATTTTCTGATTGCGCGAACAGTGTTTTGGAAGACGCCGCCGCAATAACCATTCCGACTATCCGACTAAGGACGACGTGACTATGACTGACACCTGGAGCGCACTCACTCACGATATTGTGACGTGCCGACGCTGCCCGCGTCTCGTCGCCTGGCGCGAAGAGGTGGCGCGCGTGAAGCGGCGCGCTTTCCGCGACGCCGACTACTGGGGCAAGCCCGTCCCCGGCTTCGGCGATCCACGCGCGCGGCTGGTGATCGTGGGACTGGCGCCGGGGGCGCACGGCTCCAATCGCACCGGGCGGATGTTCACCGGCGACAGCTCCGGCGACACGCTCTACGCGGCGCTGCACCGCGCCGGCTTCGCCAGCCAGCCCACCGCGACCGCCCGCGACGACGGGTTGACGCTGCGCGACACGTTCATCACCGCCGTCGGGCGCTGCGTCCCGCCGGAGAACAAGCCCACGCCGCAAGAATTGGCGAACTGCCGCCCGTTCCTCGCCCGCGAACTGGCGCTCTTGACCAACGCGCGCGTCGTCCTGGCGCTTGGCCGCATCGCCTTCGACGGCTATTTGCTGCTGCTGCGCGAACAGGGTGTTGACGTCCCCGCATTGCTCTTCGCCCACGGCGCGACATACCCACTGCCCGCGCCGTGGCCCACACTCGTCGCCTCGTATCACCCCAGCCGCCAGAACACGCAGACCGGCCGGCTGACGATGGCGATGTTCGACGCTGTGTTCGAGCAGATTCGCGCGCAGCTCGGGCCGGTCTTCTGACCGCGCCCATCACCCGTCGCCTGTCATAAAGGCTTTGACTTCGTTCCAGAGGGAGTATAATGTTGTGCATCCTGGAAGATGTCCACAGGAGGAACTATGATCGAAGTCACGTTGGAAACCCTGCAAATGAGTCTTGTCTCGCCGCACCGGATTGTGGTGCTGCGTGAGGTTGATGTCGAACGCTACTTGCCGATTTGGATCGGCCCGTGCGAGGCGGAAGCCATCGCCAACCGGCTCAACGGCATTGAAATCCCGCGCCCCCAGACCCACGATTTGATCGTCAGCATCCTGGACACGCTGGATGCAGACCTGCTTTATATCCACATCAGTTCGCTGCACGATAATACGTTCTTCGCGCGGTTAATGCTCGACGTCAACGGGCAACAGGTGGATATTGACGCGCGGCCCAGCGACGCCATCGCCATTGCCGTGCGGATGGGCGTACCCATTTACGTCGCCGAAGATGTGATGGACGAGGCCGGCGTTTTTCCCGAACCGGATCTTATGCCCAAGGAACAAGAAGACCTGGGCGTTTTCCGCGATTTTCTCAGCACGTTGGACATTGATGGCTCGCCATCGAACAAAGACAGTTAAAGTATGACCGTACCGGATAAAACCGTTCCCCACAATATCGAAGCCGAGGAAGCTGTCCTCGGCGCTTTGCTCATTGATCCAGAAGGCATCTTCCGCGTGCTGCCGTTTTTGCGGGCGGACGATTTCTACCTGCAAAAACACCGCTGGATCTATGAAGCCATCATTCGCATCCACGACCGGCGCGATCCGATTGACTTTCTCACACTGACGACCGACCTGGAACAGCGCGAGCAGTTAGAAGCCGTCGGCGGCGCGGTGTACATTTCGCAGTTGATCAACGCCGTCCCCTCGGCCATCAGCATCGAATCCTACGGACGGCTGGTCGAGCAGACCGCCGTTCGCCGCCGTCTGCTGGACGCCGTCAGCGACATCGCCCGCCTGGCCTACGACGAGAAACTGCCCATCGAACAGGTAGTGGACAAATCCGAGCAGGCGCTCTTCGGCGTCTCGCAACAGCGGGCCACCCGCGATTTGCAGCCCATCCAGGAAGTGGTGCAGCGCTACTACGACCGCGTGGAATACCTTTACGCGCATCGCGGCGAGCCGATGGGCGTGCCGACCGGCTTCCGCGACCTGGATCGCATCTTGGGCGGCTTCCAACGTTCCGACCTGCTGATCCTGGCGGCGCGACCCGGCGTCGGCAAAACATCGCTGATGCTCACCTTCGCCCTCAAGGCTGCCGAGAAGGGGCGCACCGTCGCCGTCTTCAGCCTGGAAATGTCGGCGGAACAACTGGCGCAGCGCATGGTCGCCGCCATCAGCCAAATTGACGCGCAGCGGTTGCGGTTAGGCCAGTTACAGGATGACGAATGGCCGCATTTCGCCGATGCCATCGGGCACCTTTCGGATTTGCCGATCTACATTGATGACACGCCATCCATTTCGGTGCTGCAACTGCGCACCAAGTGCCGGCGACTGGCTTCCGAACGCCCGCTGGAGATGGTGTTCATTGACTACCTGCAACTGATGAACTCCGACATTGCCTCCGACAACCGCGTGCAAGAAGTGTCGTACATCTCACGCTCCCTCAAAGGCATCGCCCGCGAGCTAGACATCCCCTTGATGACCGCCTCGCAGCTCTCCCGCGCCGTCGAACAACGCGCCGATAAACGCCCGGTGCTGTCGGATTTGCGGGAAAGTGGTTGTTTGACTGGTGAAACGTTAGTCCAGTTGGCCGATGGGCGGCGTGTGCCAATCTGCAATCTAGCTCAGGAAAATCATTTACCAGAAGTCATAGCCCTCAACGAAGAAACTGGATGCCTGGAACCTACACAAGTACAAAGAGCCTGGCATACTGGCGTCAAACCCGTTTTTCGGCTCGTGACCCAGTCAGGACGACAAATTCGCGCCTCGGCAAATCACCAGTTTCTCACCATTGAGGGATGGAAACAGTTAGATACTTTGAAACCTGGGGAGCATATTGCACTACCACGCACATTGCACTGTATCAACGTTCCTGATGCAACCCTTAGCGAAACTAAAGCCGCGTTGCTAGGACATTTATTAGGAGATGGCTGCACATTGCCACACCATGCTGTGCAATATACAACCAATGACATAGGTTTAGCTGAACAGGTCGCCGAGTTAGCGAGGTCAGCTTTTGGCGAGGCGATTGAACCAAAAATTTCACGTGAACGTCAATGGTGGCAGGTTTATCTAAGCGCCTCTGAGCATCTTACGCACGGTAAACGCAATCCTGTTGCGGAATGGTTGGATACTCTAGACGCTTGGGGGTATCGTTCGTATGAGAAGCGCATACCAGCAGTGTTGTTTACACAGCCGGAGAATATCATTGCCCGATTCTTGCGCCATCTGTGGGCTACGGATGGCACAATGGGCGTCTTTGGTAAGAAAAGGCAACGAGCTATTGCTACTTACGCGACAAGTAGTGTGGGCTTAGCCCAGGATATTCAGCACCTCTTATTGCGGTTGAGTATCACTTCTCGGGTTCAGCGGGTTCCGCAAGGTCAACGTGGGCGTGACCAATGGCATGTGACAATTACAGGCAAGCCTGACTTGATGACATTTCTTGGTAAAGTAGATGTCGTATCTACAAAGCAATCCGCCGCACAGGCCATTCGAGATTTTTATCAAAGTAAAACTCACAATACTAACCGCGATGTCATTCCCAAAGAAATTTGGCGGAGCATTGTAGAACCAGCGCGACAAAAGGCAAACATAAGCCAACGTGAATTTCAAGCTGCGCTGAATATGCAATACTGTGGGACGGCGCTTTATAAAAGTAATCTGAGTCGAGAGAGAGCGTTGCGGGTAGGACAGATTGTCGCTAGTGAACAACTTATCCGTCTCGCGCAAAATAACATCTATTGGGATAAAATCGCAAGCGTTGAGCCAGACGGCGAAGAAGACGTCTATGACTTAACCGTGTCCGAGCATCACAATTTTGTCGCGGGCGACATCATCGTGCATAACAGTCTGGAACAAGACGCCGACATTGTAATGTTCATCTACCGCGAGGAGTTGTACAACGAACACACGGAGAATCCCAATATCGCCGATATTATGATCGCCAAGCACCGCAGTGGGCCAACGGGCACGGTGCAGCTCTACTTCAACAAGCGGCTCACCCAGTTCCTTGACGCCGCCACGCACATCTCCCCCGATGATTACGGTAGGGGGCAATAACGTTCTAACGTTTCAACGTTCGAACGTTTGAACGTTCAAACGTTTTAAGGAGAATTGTGACGCTCACCCGTTTTTCTGGCTTCCCGGAGGCCAAAGTCACCGTCGTGACGCTGCCGGACCTGGTCTTCACCGACCTCGTCCCGCAGATTGACGACCTGGCGGAGCTGAAGGTGACGCTGCTCGTGCTGCGGCGGCTGGCGCAGATGCAGTCCGACGCTGCGCCGTGGATCACGCTCGCCGAATTGCAAGCCGATCCGGCCATCCGCGCCGCATTGGGGGACGCGGTGGATGCGCAACTCGCCGACGCGCTGGCCCGCGCAGAAGGACGCGGGACGCTGCTCATGGCCGAGTGGCGACTGGCCGATGGCACGGTGGAACACCGTTATCTCGCCAACAGCCCGCGCGGACGGGCAGCGCTGCGCGCGATGCGGCGCGGCGTCGAACCGGCGCGCGCGGAGAAGACGGCGCGGCCTAACATCTTCGCCCTCTACGAACAAAACGTCGGCCCGCTCACGGCCATTCTCAGCGAAGATTTGCTCGAAGCCGAAAAAACTTATCCGCCGGAGTGGATCGAAGAAGCGTTCCACGAGGCCGCGAGCCGCAACAAACGCAACTGGAAATACATTCACGCCATCCTCGAACGGTGGCGCACGGAAGGGAAAGATGAAGCCGATAGACGAGATCGTGAAGCAGATCCGCGACGCTACATCGAAGGCAAATACAAGGACCTCATCCAGCACTGAGCCAACCGCTGTAAAGCCGGTCCCCGTTGCCGAAAATGAACCGGCCATCGAGGATACCGCCGCGAGCGTTTCCCCAGGACGGACGATGCTCGGTCGCCCGGATTGCCCATTGTGCCAGGGGATGGGATACGTGCGGCTGGACGTGCCGGTGGACCATCCGAGCTTCGGCAAACTCTTCCCCTGCACCTGCCGCACGCGCGAGATCCAATCGCAGCGTACCGAGTCCCTCAGGCTGACGAGCAATCTCGCCACGCTGGAACGCTTCACCTTCAAGACCTTTCGGCCAGAAGGCCACGGACTTTCCCCGGAGCGCCAGGAAAACTTGCGCCGCGCTTACGACACGGCGCTGGCTTACGCGCAGCATCCCGACGGCTGGCTGCTGCTGTTGGGTGGGTATGGCTGCGGCAAAACGCACCTGGCGGCGGCCATCGCCAACGTCGCCCTTGATAAGGGCCTGCCGGCGATCTTCGTCACCGTGCCGGATTTGTTGGACTACCTGCGCGCGGCCTACGCCCCCACCTCCCCCACCAGCTACGACCGGCGCTTCGAGGAGGTGCGCACCGCGCCGTTGCTCATCCTCGACGACCTGGGCACCGAACACGCCACACAATGGGCGCTGGAAAAGCTCTTCCAGTTGCTCAACTACCGCTACATGGCGCACTTACCCACCGTCATCACCACCAACCGCGATCTGGAGGATATGGAGCCGCGCCTGCGCTCGCGCCTGGGCGATCCCGAACTGGTGCAGATTGCCACCATCCTCGCGCCGGATTTCCGGCAGGCCGGCGTGGATCACACCGAATCCAACTTGAACACGCTCGTTCTCTACGCCGATATGACGCTGGATTCGTTCGATTTGCGGCGCGACGAACTGGAGGCCGCCGAAGCGGACAACCTCGAACGGGCGTTGGAACAGGCGCGCGCCTTCGCCGCCAATCCCATCGGCTGGTTGACGTTCACCGGCACGTATGGCTGCGGCAAGACGCATCTCGCAGCCGGCATCGCCAATGCTCGCGCGCACGCGGGATACCCGGCGCTGTTCGTCGTCGTCCCCGATTTGCTCGATCACCTGCGCGCGGCCTTCAACCCGCAAAGCCCGGTCACGTATGACAAGCGTTTTGAGGAAGTGCGCCGCGCGCCATTCCTGGTGCTGGACGACCTGGGCACAGAAAGCGCGACACAATGGGCGCAGGAGAAGCTGTTTCAGTTGCTCAACCACCGCTACGTCGCCAAACTGCCTACCGTGCTGACGACAGCGCGTCGTATTGAGGATTTAGACCCGAAACTCCACACGCGCCTGCTGGACGTGAGCCGCTGCACCGTCTTCAGCATCCTCGCGCCAGCCTATCGTGGGAGCGGCGGCGCACCGCGCCCTGCAAAACCTGCTCGCTCACGCCAAAAGCCAAAGTAGCTATTGTAAAAATAGAACACTTGTGCTATAATCAAACTACAAAATATCTATGATACGTGATGCGTGAGCATCATTTACAATTCAGGATTCTTAACTCTTGATTCTTTTTGAGGAGGGCTACTATGGCTGACGACGGACGACAGAAAGTATTGGATCAGGCGGTCGCGCAGATCAAGCGCCGCTTTGGCGACGGCGCGTTGATGCGCCTGGGCGACGCGACGCACCTGAACGTTGAAACGATCCCCACCGGCTCATTGGCGTTGGATGTGGCGTTGGGCGTCGGCGGTGTGCCGCGCGGGCGGATCACCGAAATCTACGGGCCGGAAGGCTCCGGCAAGACCACCATCTGCCAGCACATCGTCGCGGAAGTGCAACGGCGCGGCGGCGTGGCGGCGTTCATTGATATGGAGCACGCGCTCGATCCCAGTTACGCCGTGCGCTGCGGCGTGGACGTTGAAAGCCTCTACATCTCGCAGCCCGATACCGGCGAGCAGGCGCTCGAAATCGCCGAGACGCTGGTGCGCAGCGGCGCGGTGGATGTCGTCGTGATTGACTCGGTGGCGGCACTCGTCCCCCGCGCGGAAATCGAGGGCGAGATGGGCGACTCGCATCCCGGCCTGCAAGCGCGCTTGATGAGCCAGGCGTTGCGCAAGCTCTCCGGCGCGATCAAGCAGAGCAACACCATCATGATCTTCACCAACCAACTGCGCGAGAAGATCGGCGTGATGTTCGGCTCGCCGGAGACGACCAGCGGCGGGCGCGCGCTCAAGTTCTACGCCTCGGTGCGGCTGGACGTGCGGCGCGTGACGGCGATCAAGGCGCAGGGCGAGATCACCGGGCACCGCACCCGCGTGCGCGTGACCAAGAACAAGGTCGCCGCGCCCTTCCGCGTGGCCGAATTCGACATTATGTTCGGCGAGGGCATCAGCCGCGAAGGCGATTTGATGGATGTGGGCCTGGAGTTGAACGTCATTGACAAGCGCGGCTCGTTCTACTACTACGACGGCGAGCGCTTTGCGCAGGGCCGCGAGAATGCGAAGGTTTATCTCAAAGAAAATCCTCAATTCGCCAACACCATCGAGGACCTGATCCGCAAAAAGCTGGCTGAGATGAAGGACATCCCGCTGGAATTCGGTGCCAGTGCGGATATTGAGGAAGGATCTGCACTAGAGGAAGAGTTCTAAAGTCGCTATGGTAACTTTTATGGCGCACTGGAATCCGGCCATTCAGGCTTTATTCGCCACGTTGTTCACGTGGTTTATGACGGCGGCGGGAGCAGCGGCGGTGTTTTTAGCCAAAGGGGTCAGCCGCAAGGTGCTGGACAGTATGCTCGGTTTTGCGGCCGGTGTGATGATCGCTGCAAGTTATTGGTCGCTGCTGGCGCCGGCCATCGAGATGTCGGCAGGGGGACGGCTTCCGGCGTGGGTGCCGGCGGCTGTCGGCTTCACGCTCGGCGGCGTGTTCCTGCGCGGCGTAGATTTGCTCTTGCCGCATCTGCACCGCAGCGATGAGGCGCATCCAGAGGGCGTCAAGACGGTGTGGCGGCGCATCACATTGCTCGTTCTCGCCATCACGCTGCACAACTTCCCGGAAGGTTTGGCGGTGGGCGTCGCCTTTGGCGCGGCGGCGTCGGGATTTCCCTCCGCCACAATCGCCGGGGCCATCGCGTTGGCGCTGGGCATCGGCATCCAGAACTTTCCCGAAGGCATGGCCGTCTCTATGCCGCTGCGGCGCGAGGGCTACACGCCGTTCAAGAGTTTCTGGTATGGACAATTGTCGGGCCTTGTGGAACCCATCGCGGGCGTGCTCGGCGCGGCGGCGGTGTTGGTTGCGCGGCCCCTCTTGCCCTACGCGCTGGCGTTCGCCGCGGGCGCGATGATTTTCGTCGTCGCCGAGGATCTCATCCCCGAAGCGCAGGGCGGCGGCAATACACACCTGGCTACCCTCGGCGTGATGTTGGGTTTCACGGTGATGATGATTCTGGATGTGGCGCTGGGGTAGGTTGGTGAATACAGATGCGACGCACCCGAAAGTGCGTCGCATCTGCGTTAGATAACGAGTTGCACGCTGAAGCGATCCAAGATACGCTGGATGGGCGTGAAGATGGTGACGCTGGTGGAACCGGCGAAGAGCAAACCCACAGCGCGGCGCTGCATATCCAGGATGCCGGAGCCGGAGTCGCCGGGGCTGCTCATGCTGCCCGTGAGTACCTGGTCGGTGAAACGCGCGGTGCGCCCGTTGTAGTCCACGCTCACGGTCACGCTCACCTGCGTGACGTAGCCGTGCGTCCATCCCGTGGTGCGTCCCATTTTCTGGACTTCTTGCCCCAATTCGACATCCCCCACCCCGGTCGGCAGCCCAATCTCCAAAATTGATGGGATAATCAGATCAGGCGCGTCCGGTTGGGCCAGCGCCGCATCCATCGTGTTGACGCCGGCTGTTTGTTGAATCGGCTGCAGGCGATGGCTAGAACCGGTCACACGCGCGAGGAAGTTGAGCCAACTGGCAATGAGATCGGCGACGCTACACTGTGAAGGGTTGTCGCCGAAATCCAGTCGCTCAAACTCAGCAAGCGTGGCAATCCGGTCGGCAGCGGTTCCACCATCCGCCGGGCCGGGTTGATAGATTGCATCGCCAACCTGGCCGGCGTTGCAATCAGCCAGGACGTGGTTGTTGCTGAGGATAAAGGGCGCGCCGTTGCGCTGCACGAGCAGGCCAAAGGTGCCGGCGGTGATGTCGTGGTGGCCGATGGAGATGCCAGGCTGCGCCGGGCGGAAGCGCCCCGTCGGGTTCACCGGCATCTGCGCGCGGATGCGTCCGGTTTCCACCACGTCGGTCACCATCCCCTGCACCGATTTGGGGATGAGATCTTCCGGCGCGAGTTGGGCGCTGGGGACCTTGCGCGTTACCGAAATCACGAGGCTAAGATCGCCAGTGGGTTTCCCCTCACTGACCTTGTAGCCCAAGCCGCAGGCTACCACATTTCGGCGCCGGAAAATGTCCGGCAGGGCTTGCTGGTAAACTTGGCGCGCTTGCGCCATGATCTGGTTACTCATAGCACCTCCTTTCAAGGATAGTTGCAAGTTGCACGTTACAGGTTACAAGTTAGCCTACAGCTAAAACTTTCTGCGTAACTCTTACTCCCTACTCCCCACTCCCTATCCCTGCGCTTTGACTTCGCCGATGACTTCGATCCACACCGGCACGCCGTCGAGCACTTTGGGAATACGATCTTTGGGACGCTGGAACAGGGCGGGCACGCGACGCGACACGTTAACAATCAACCCTGGCTCGCCTACCGGCTGGCCTTCTTGCGTGCGCAGACCAATGCCCACGCCCACGACGTGAGGTTTTTGGAGCAAGTCGGCCTCATAGCGCGCTTTAACGCTTTGGATTTTCGCCATCGTGATTTCATCTTCGGGTATGGTTGGCATATCAGCCTCCATTGTTGTAAGTAAACTGTTAGAACGTTGAAACGTTTGAACGTTCCAACGTTTCAACGTTGTTTGCTAAATCGTGATGAAAGCCCTGTATCCACAAAAGCACGGCGATGCCGAACAGCCCGGCCATGCAGACCCAGAAGCCCCAGCCCGGCTGGATAGGCGCAGCGTGGAGCGCGCGCAGCGCGGGCAGCAGACGGTGCAACGTCGCCGCAGCGGGCAAACCGGTGACGGCAACCCACGCCAACATCAGCCAGGGACGGTAGCGGCCCAAACGCGGCGCAATCCACACCGCCAGCCCTGCCGCGAGCATCGCGCCGACGCCCCACCAGAAGGGGATGCGCCAGCCCGGCGTGCGCCACGCGCTCACGATTTCGGGGTAGGGCGGGAGCGTCGCCAGCGCCATTCCCGCGCCCAGCAGCGCGCCAACGATCCGCCAGCCCAGGGCGGCTTGCGCTAACAACATCGGCAGCAACACAGCCAATCCCACCAACGGCAGACGCAAGGTCTGTAAATTGACCGAGAGCGCGCCAGTTTCGATTTCCGGCAACAGGCGCAGCAGGTCGAAGAGATCGTAGGCGTTCCAGGCTAACGCGGCGGCGCGACGGCCTACCCACGCGCCGAAATAGCCGATGAGCGCCAGAAGCCAGGAAGTAAGAAGTAAGGAGTAAGGAGTGAAGAGTGAAGAGTGAGGAGAAAGAATTTTCCAGTCACCAGTTTTCAATCCAGCAATCTTCAATCTCGCAATCTCCAATCCTCTCAGGGTTGCGTGAGCACGAAGTTGTCGAAGGCGACGACGGCTGTTTCGCCACGCTCGACGGCATCGGCGAAGAGCGCCACACCGCCAGCCTTCTGAAGCACGGTATCGGCAATTGTGACATCAATAGCGCCGTTCACCCGCAGCGTCAGGTCTTCGCCCTGGCAGCGAACTTCGAGATTATTTCGCGCCTTGCCGATTTTAATCCCTTCGTCAAACTGCGGGCCGACAAGCGGCATAGAGATGCCATTCTCGACAAGCAAGATCAGGTAATAACCATCGGCGCTGATCGCCAACAGGTAATAGTTATCTTCATCCTGTTGACGACAAATCACGCCCATCCAGTTATTCACCGTCCCCTGAACATGCCGCACCTGGACGGCAACGGCGACATCGGCGTAAGTCTTTCCCGCGAAGGGCGCGTAGACGGCCACACCCTTCCCCCGGTCCTCAAGGTACAACTCACCGTCCTGCGCGTAGACGGCGCTTTCCGCCGTGTCGAAGCGCGCCCAGGCCGCATTGGGCGGTGAAAATTCATCGTGCAGAACGGCGGAGGCCGGTGTGGAGGTGGGAGCGAGCGCGGTAGGCGATCCGCCACAGGCCGAGAGCGACGCCAAAACAAGGGATGATATGATTAAGACAACGAAGGTATGGATAGATAGAAGGATACGTTTGTTCATGCCGATGCCTCAGGCTTGTAGATAGGCAACGCGACGGTCAGGGATGCGCCCCGATTGACACCCCCACTCTCGGCCCACACACGCCCCCCGTGCGCCGCCACAACTTCTTTGACAATTGCCAGTCCTAGCCCCAGTCCGCCATACTTACGCCTGGTGGTCCCATCCACCTGGTAAAAGCGATTGAAAATGCGCGGCAACTCGTGGGCCGGTATGCCGATCCCTTCATCCTCAACTTGTAGCCACACTTCGGCCTCCTGGCGCCACGCCCTGGCCCAAATTCTCCCCGGTCCGCGGTTAAACTTGATCGCGTTGTCAAGGATCTGACCGAACACACGTCCAATCGCATGAGCATCCACATTCACTAAGGGAAGCGATTCTGGCAACTCGTTGATAATCTCGAGCTGCTGCTGGGCGGCGCGCTCGCTGAGGGCTTGCAGGGCGGCGGTGAACAATGGGAGAATGGGCTGTGGCGTGAGAGCTAGTTTCTGCATCTCTGCATCTTCCAGCACGGTGATGGAATCCACCAGTTTTCCCAGATGGTGCATATTCACCCGGATGGCCTCAAAGGCTTGTTTGAGCACCGGTTCCATGTCATTGCCGAACGCACTATCCAGGGTCAAATCAATGTAGCCCTGGACAATCGCCAGGGGTGTGCGCAATTCATGGGAAACATTCTGGATAAACTGGGTCTTGAGCGCATCAAGACGTTGCATGTGGATCAGCGCGTCCTCGGCGCGCCGGTGCGCTGCCTGCACCTCCTCAAATAACTGGGAGTTTTCGAGCGCCGGCGCCGTGGCGGTGACGATCAGCTTGACCAGTTCGATCTCATGGTGGGTAAATGCGCGCGGCTCGGCAGATTCGACACTGACCATGCCGATCACTTTATTCCGCACGATCAAAGGTGTAATCAACAGCCCGCGCGCCTGGACGCGACGCAATTGGTGGACGAGGCGCGGGATGTCGGTTTGAACATCGGTGAAGGTCAACGTGCGCTGCGTCAACAGTGCATATTGGAGGAACGGCGTTTGCGGCAAGTCAACCACATCATCTATGGCGCTGGGGTAAGTAAGGTCGCGGTCTTCGCTGACGATGACAAGCCGGTCCTGTTCAATGACGCCGGCGATGACCAGCGACGCATTGAGGGCGCGCCGTATTTGTTGGCAGGTCACCGTGAGCACGTTCTTCGGCGCAAGCGTCATATTGGCCGCCACCAGCGCCTGGTTGACGAATTCGGCATCCTCCAGGCGGCGGCGGAGTTCCCGGACGAGCAAGGCTTTTTCCACGGCAATCGAAGCCAGCCCGGCTAACATTTGCGCCATCTTGATTTCGGCTTCTTCCCAGGGCCGAACACGTTCATCGTGCAAAACGAAGACCCCGGCGACACGTCCATCCAGCCACAAAGACACACTGAGAGCAGCGCCGATGTTCTCGTCATTCGCCCAATCAGCTAAAATGGGATCATGTTCGCGAACATTCTCACAAACAACATAGCTCTGCGGTCCCAACTTCTCATAAGCGGATTTTTCTTGATCCCAGTTTTCTAGCAACAGCGTTCTAAAATCCTGCGGACGCGCATATCCCGTCATAAGCACCAGATCACCCTGAGGCTGGTGATCATGAGCGACAAAGACAAAACCCTTGGACAAGCGCAACAATTCCAGAGCGTAGTTCAGAATCAACCGAATGGCGTCCTCAGGGTTATCAACGATGTTCAAAATATGTTGATCAATGGTAGAGAGAGCCAATAAGCGATCCCGTTCTGCCCGTAGGGATTGATACAATTCTATTTCCAGGCGACGAGAGCGCTCGTAACCGATCAACTTGCGTAACAAGATGGGGAAGCACGGCAGTAGCGCATCCTCCAGCGACAACACCGCTACCTGAGGCTCTTCCCGCATCAGGCCGCCCGTACTGTCGCGCGTCTCCGGCGAGGTCAACACCACAATTAACAACCGGCCATCCATAGCCTTAAGCCGCGCAATGGATGACCGAGTCTCTGCACCCGCAGCCAGGCAGATCACCTCTACGGGCTGCTGCGCCATCAGCGCCAATGCCGTTGCGAGATCCGGGCAAGGGAACACCTCGATAAGAGCGTGTTGCTCAAAAGTGTCGCGCAGCGCCGCCATGTCATCCCCAGGGGATGTCATGAGAAGCAGTTGTATGCGATCTTGTGTCTGACTTTCCATAGGCTGTCCTGTGTCCAACGGACCAGAGGTTTCTCATCACTCGTTTCCATTGTAGCACATTTTTGCCGGAAGGGAGAGGAGGCGTTTTAGGCTGGTGAATCGCCATCCACGACGCCCTTTAGACTGATGATGCTCAACAAGAACAAAATCCCGTATCCGGCGAAAATCACGAAGTATCCCAAACCGGGAAAGGCAGCGTTCAGGGTGTCCGCCACCGGCCCGCCGATGCCAGCGCCGATCATGCCCGCGCCGGCGCCAGCCAGATTGGAGATTCCCAAATAGCGCCCGGCCTCGGCGGATGGAACGAGCCGCGTGCCCAAGGCCCAGTTGGTGGTAGTAAACAGTCCGGCAGACAGACCAAGAATGGCCCCGGCGACGTAGAGCAACGCCATACTGGGGGTCCAGATGGTGCCGAGCAGAACCAGCGTCGCTATGATGCCCAGAGCGCCGCTCAAGGCGACCATGCGCTTCAGGCCAAAACGGTCAGCGAGCCAGCCGCCCGGCAGCGCACTCACCAGCGTGAATAAGCCGACAAACATGACAAGGGTGCCGGTCATGCCAGTCGCTATCTCGCGGTTCACATTGAAGGCGTACATCAAAAAGTAAGGGACAAAACTCTGGATAGAGGTGATAGCGGCAAAATACATCAAACGGTTGACCACCCACCACGTAAACGTCGGGCGGCGGCGCACTTCACTGCCGATGGTGGCCAGAGTTCCAGCCCACACGCCAGCCACAACGGCCACCGCCATCGCTACAACACCCCCCACGCCAACAGCGACATTGATCCCCACACTCTTCCCGGCGAACAGCCAGGCGACCAATCCTGCCAGCGCGCCGATCACGCCGCCGACGAGCAACCCGGCAAGTGCCCCGCCCACAATACCCGCCAACATACCCAAAACGCGCAGCATCGTCGGGGCCAAGGGGACGTTGGATTTTTCCCGTTGCGGGGTCTCTTTGACAAACACCATCGTCAGCAGCATCAACACCAGAAGCGTGATCCCGGTCGCCAACACGGCTAACGTAAACTGGCCCAGGCTGACTAAGCGGGCAATCGTGAATCCGAGCAAAATCAAGGGGATCAATTCCATAATCGCCTTGACCGCCGACGCCATGCCGCGTTGCTCTTCCGGGACAAGGTCAGGGATCAAGCCTTGTAGCGGACCGTGGGACATGTTTGACGAGAACTGTATCAGCAAGATGACAATGAGCAGACTCCAGTAATTGAAAGCCAGTGCGATGCCGGCCAGAAAGACCAGATCCAGCAACACACCGACGAAAATGAAGGGTCGCCGTCGCCCAAACCGCGAGGTCGAACGATCGCTGAGCAGCCCCATTGCCGGTTGTACCAACATAGCGATGATCAGGCCGGCTGTGCGCATTCCACCGAGCGCGGTGTTACGGATTTCCGGACGGACGAACCGGTCCACCAGATACGGCATAAAGAGCGTGCCGACGGCGTTGTTGCGGATGTTCAATGCCAACCAGAACAAATTAATAGTGATCAAATCATACCAACGCGCGCGTTTCATCATACTCATCTCCTGCAAAGGCGTAGAAAATAAAGCGTAAAACGTAAAACGTAAGAAACACCCTGCATTACGTTTTACGCTTTACTTTTACGTTTTACGTCTTACGTTTCACGCATCACACACAAACTCACCGCGCAAGTGCGCCGGCAGTAGCGCGGCGATATGGCGCATCACGACGGCGCTGACGGCGCAGTCACGTTCGGCGGCGGATAAGGCGGCAGGCGTTTCCAGCGCATAGGCCGGCCCAAAGCGCAGACAGAACGCTCCGTCGGCCTCAAAGCCGCCGACCGGCACAATCCGCAATCCCAGGCGCGCCAGATGTGCGATAAAACGCCCCGCGCCAGACGGCGGCATCTGCACAACCCCGCCCGGCGCGTCGCTGCCTTCCGGTGCCATACCAATGAGCGGGTTGGTGGACGTGCGCGCATACGCCAGGATGCGCCGCACGGCGGCTGCTCGCGCCACAACGTCATCAGGATCAGGCGGCATTGGCGGCATGGACGTGAAGCCGTACACCCGCGCCACCCGCCGGAACAGCCAGCGCGTCACCGGCGTCACCAGATGCGCGCGCAGTGGATCAGGGTAAGTCCACGCCGCGGTGACGATCCAGTGAATCTCGGCGGGAACAACGGCGCTGACGCCCAGCGCCAACCACCACGCGCGGAAAATCGCGGCATCGTCTGAGGCTGGCCAGGCATAGTGATTGATTGTCAACAGGCATGGACCCTGCGTGGGAATGTGTTCCCGTCCGTCAACCCGCAGAGATGGGCGCAACGCAGCGACGCAGCGACGCGCATCGGCGCCGAAAGACCGGTTTTGCGGCGGGCTGTGCAAGGCGGCCCACAATAACCGGATGAACACCGCGGATGGAAATGGATAAGACGGAAATGACCTGCGGCGCTGCTTATCGCTCATCTGGCGTAAACCACTTACTCGGCGCGACAGTCGGACGGTAGGTATCCAGGTACGCAAAGAGGTCGGGAACATCCGCCGCGACGTGGTAGAGACCGTCGAAAGGCTTGGCGAAGTGCTCGCGGTAGAAGTGCGCGAAGAGCGCGAGCAGCGGCGCGTAGAAGTCGCCCGTGTTGAGCAGGACGACGGGCTTGGTATGCGTGCGCAGTTGGCGCAAGGTGAGAATTTCGAGCAGCTCCTCCAACGTGCCGAAGCCGCCGGGCAGCGCGACGAAGGCGTCGGCCCGCGCCTCCATCTGCGCTTTACGCTCGCGCAAGTCCCGCGTGACGATCAACTCATCGGCAGCCTCGTAAGCAATGCCGCGTTCGCGGAAAGCGTGCGGGATGACACCGACCACCCGTCCCCCGCCAGCGTGGACGGTGCGCGCCAGCGCGCCCATCAAACCCAAATCCGCGCCGCCGTAGACGAGCGCATCCCCGCGCGCGGCGATCTGCGTGCCCAGGTCGCGCGCCGCCGCGAGGTAGACTGGCGCAACCGCGTCGCTGGATGAACAGTAGACGCAGATTGTCGTCATCGCCTCACAACTCCAGGCAGGCTTCCGCCGCCAACCAGAAGAGCTTCTCGCGCACCGAACCGCACTGCACCCAATCGCGGTGATCCCACGCCTCGCCGCCAAGGTCATCGCCGCCGTAGAGCATCTGCCCGAAGGTCACGCCACGGAAACGCGCCACGGCGAAAAACGTCGCCGCTTCCATTTCCACCGTCAGACAGCCCTCTTCGCGGCGACGGCGCGTCTTGTCGGGCGTCTCGCGGTAGAAAGCGTCGGTCGTCCACGTCTTGCCAGCGATGTAAGGCAGCTTGTGGCGTTCCAGCACGCGCTCGATGGCGGCGACGGCTTCGGGGGATGGCTGCACTTCGCGGGATGGCGGCATATAGTGATACGAGACGCCCTCATCCCGCACCGCCGCTGTGGGGACGACGATGTGTCCGACCGCGATCTCACTATCCAGCACACCGGCCCCGCCGCAGGCGATGAACGCCCGGCAGCCGCGCGCGATGACCTCTTCCAGCAACCCCGCCGCCAGCGGCGCGCCGACGCCGGGATGGAAGAACGCCAGACGCTTGCCGTCCACGTCAATCTCGTAGAGCGGATGGCGACCGATCTCTGAGTGCCCGTCAACGATGTGCCTGGCCCGGCCCGATTCCACCAGGCCATTGATAACGTCCTGGAAAAAGCAGATGACGCAGTGTTCGGGCACATTATGGCGCGGGACAAGCCGGCGCGGCTCGATAATCGCTTCGCGGGTGGGATCAAATTCCAAAATGGGATAATCCAGGAGATCGTCGAAGGTTTGGGCGCGGCGAATCTGGAGCAGCCGGTCGCCATCCACCAAATACTCGGCGGGGCGCGCGCGCAAGTTGTAATTCGAACTCATCGCGTACCCGTAGGCGCCGGCGTCGTAGACGACCAGTCCGGCATCTTCGTGCGGCGTGGGCAGCGCGCGCGCCTTGCCCAGGAAGTCGGCTGATTCGCAGACTGGGCCGACAACGTCGAACGTTTGCACCTCGCCGTCCACCGGCTCGACAAAGCCGATGTGATGGTACGCCCCGTACAGGCTCGGACGGATCAGTTCCGTCATACTGCCGTCGGCGACGATGAAATGCTTGTCGCCGTTGGCCTTGACGCCGAGCACCCGGCACACCAACACGCCGGCGTTGCCGACGATGCTGCGCCCCGGTTCGACGATCAAGGTCACATCGTCGGGCAACAGCTTGCGCACCGCGCCGATCAAGTCGCCCGGCGTCGGAAATCCACCCGCGCGTTCGTAATCAATGCCCAGGCCGCCGCCCAGGTTGAGATAGCGCAAAGCGAAACCCTGCGCGCGCGCCGTGCTCAAGAGGTCGCTCATCAGGGCCGCCGCATCGTGGAAGACCCGCACATCCTTGATCGTCGAACCCAGGTGGCAGTGCAGGCCGACCAGGCGCAAGAGCGGCGTGCGCTTGAGCTGCTCGAGGAACCACGCCAGCCGCTCGGCGCGGATGCCGAACTTGGAATCGCGCATCCCTGTGGCGACGTAAGGATGCACGTCGGCGCGGATGTCCGGGTTGACGCGCAGCAGCACCTCCACCGGCTTGTTCGCCGTCTGCGCGGCCTGGGCAATGTGCGCCAGGTCGAACTCGCTGTCAATGTTGACCATGACGCCGTGCTGCACGGCGAGCGCCAGCTCGTCGCGGCGCTTGCCGTTCCCGTTGAGGAGCATATCGCCCGGCGCAAAACCGGCGCGCAGCGCCATCCGCAGCTCATTGCCGCTCACCAGCGTGGCGGCGCTGCCCAATTCGCGCAGGATTTTGAGCAGCGTCAGGTTGCCGTTCGCTTTGACCGCGTAGAAGATGCGCGCTTGCATCCCCTCCAGCGCGGCGACGTAGGCGGCGAAATTCTCCCGCAGTTGCGCGGCGCTGTAAAGGTAGAAAGGACTATCCGGCACACGCGCCTGGATGTCCTTGACGCTCAATCGCTCACAGTAGAGATACCCATCATCACTATGAAAATGCATAATGCCTCCCATTGTAGTGCGAATTGCCAATTCACACTACGATCATTCTTCCAACAACGAACGGCGGCGCAACTGCCCGCAGGCTGCCGCAATCGGCGCGCCGCGCCGTTGGCGCATGGTGTGCGGGATGCCGGCACGGTCCAGGATAGCGGTAAAGGTGTCCACCGTTTCCGGCGTCGAGGGCTGCGCGGCAAAATCCGGCGTGGGGTTCAACTGGATCAGGTTAACGTGAACAGGGATGCCGGCAAAGCGCACGACCAACGCCTCGGCCTGTTCGCGCGTATCGTTGACGCCGTCAATCATCACCCACTCCAGCATGACGCGGCGTTGGGTAGTCGCAGTATACACGCGGAGCGCGTCGCACAATTCAGCCAGCGGGTAGCGCCGATTGATGGGCAGGAGCGTGTCACGGATAGGATCGGTAGCGGCGTGCAGCGAGACGGCCAGGTTGATGCGCAGCGGTTCTGCGGCCAGCCGCACAATGCCGGGGACAATGCCCACCGTGCTCAGCGTGATGCGCCGCTCGACGAAACCCATTCCACGCGGGTCACACAGACGGCGCAGGGCGTCCAGCGTGTTATCGTAGTTGAGCAGCGGCTCGCCCATTCCCATCAGCACGAAGTTAGTGAGTGTATGCCCTTCCGCAGCCAAAACTCGCTGCGCGTAGAGCACTTGCGCGACGATCTCGGCGGCGGTCAATTGCCGCACGAAGCCCATTTGGCCCGTAGCGCAAAAGCGGCAATCGCAGGCGCAGCCCACCTGTGTGGAGATACACGCGCTGTAGCGGTGGCGGTAGCGCATGACGACGACCTCCACGCGCTCGCCATCCGCCAAGCGCAGCAGGTCTTTGCGCGTCGAACCGTCGGCGGCGATCTGCAAATCTACGACTGGCGGAAGTTCCAGCGTCGTTTCGGCGCTCAGGCGCGCGGGCAGCGCTTGGGGCAAGCCGTGCGGCAATTCGGCGAGGTCGGCAGGGATATAGCGATAAAGCCAGCGCCATATCGTCCGCGCATGAACGGGGGCAATATCCCACCTGGCGAACAACGCTTCGAGCGAAGCAAAGTCAAGATCGTATAGGTTCATAGGAATGTAGCGTAGTGACGACTTCAGCGGTTGCGAGAAGAGCGACTGAAGTCGCTACTACGCGGGTCTTGGTCTCCGGCGGCATACAAACGGTCAGGCGCAACGCATCAAACAATGCGCTGCGCCTGACCCAATGTGGATTTACGGACTAGGAATGCACAACACATCGCCAACGCGAATGTAGTTCAGATTCAAAATCCCGTTACATTCAGCGATGCGCCACATGTTCACACCGTATCTGAGCGAAATCCGGTAAAGATTATCACCCGTCATGACGGTGTAATAGTACGCGCAGGTACATGACGACGGCTGAGGCTGCGGGTCCTGACGCGCGCACACCGGGCCAGGCGGTAACACGGCCGGCACATTCGGGATGGCGAGGACCTGTCCAGGGTAAATCCAGCCAGGATATGCAACCAGGTTATAGTTGATGATCGCAAAGGGGCTAACGCCATACGCGCGGGCGATACAGAAGATCGTCTCGCCCGACCTGACAACGTGGTTGACAATGATGCCACTCGTGGCCGGTTGGGCGAGCGCAGGCGCGCTGGAAACCAGCAACAACCCTAAAACAAGCAACGACACAAACACCACTCTACGCATAGAAAACCTCCTTTGAAACACAACCCACTTCACGAAGCCCTGTTGACGCTCAAGGTGACCAGCCTCTAACGTTGATTTTGGAGTCTGCCAGACGCCACAACATAACCGGCGCTGCGCCAGGGTTTTCTTGTCGTTTGACCTCCTTGTGTAAGCGTAAGTTTCAACTGAGTTAAACCAGTGTAATTCTGGTTTCTCAACCATAAACCTGAACCGCTTCCAGAAAAGCGACGATGTTTTTCCAGGGAATGTCAGGTTCGTCAATGTCATACGCCGGAGAAAGGATCAGGCCGGCGCGGCCTAGTGTGGCAATCCGCTGAGAAACCTCCTGACGGATGGAGTCAGGCGCGGCAAAACTGAACGTCGTTTGTCGCCCAATCGTTCCCCACAAGGCCAGCCGGGCGCCGAACTGTTGGCGAATCCGTACAGCGTCCATGTGATCGGGTTGCAAAGGATTGATCGCATTGACCCCAATCTCGATCAAGTCGGCGATAATCGGCTCAAAATAGCCATCGCTGTGGAAGACGACACGAATATCCCCGTTAATTGCGCGCGCAGCCTGGATGATGGCGGCCATACGCGCCTTGAAGAACGCGCGCCAGGTGTCCGGCCCGATCATCATCGAACCCGGCATCCCCACATCATCGGCAAGGGAGAGCACGTCAAGGCCGGCGTGGGCCAGGGTTTCTGCATTGCGGCAGGCAAACGCCGTCAGCCGGTCCAACAGGAAGTACGCCCAATCAGGCCGTTGCACCATATCCAGCAGAAAGTTTTCCAATCCCCGCAGCCGCCAGGCTGATTCAAACAATTCACCGCCCAGATGCGGCAGGCTCCCGCCCACCGCCAAACCGCGCGCGTGGAATTGCGCCACTTCCTCCGCCAACCCCGCTACTTGATACGGCGCGCTGATATCGGGAAAGGGAAAGTCTTGCAGTTCACCTAGCGTCTGCGCGCGGGCGAGAGGGTTGCGGTGCTCAGGATCAGACGGCTGGTAGTTCCACCGGGCATACGTCGCCATTTGTTCCAACGTCCCCAAGCGCGTGTCTGGCGAAAAAGGCCGCCCAACCTGACGCAGCGCCTCATCCTCCGGTGAGGGCGGGAAGCGGACAAACTCCACATCAACAGCCACTGCCTGCGCTTGCTCCGGCGGCAGCAGCGACGCGAGTGTGACGCGCGAAAACCCAAGCGCGCAGGGCACCCGATCCGGTTCCCCGCCGTCCAACGCCGTCAATACCCGTGTGCGCGAGTCCATTTCAGCACCTCAATCGGACTAAAACGTAAGACGTAAAACGTAAGCCGCTGTAACTATTCAGCCTACCTGCAATGCGACCGTCACCCTGAGCGGAGTGAAAGGAACGTCTGCGCGACTGGAACGGAGTGAAGGGTCTCTACGTTGCACGAGCAGAGATTCCTCACTTCGCTCCACTCGTTTCACTCGTTCCGCTACGTTCGGAGACCTGTCCTGAGCTTGCCGAAGGATGACGACTGAACAGTTACAGCCGCTTTACGTTTTACGTTTTACGTCTTTACGTTTTACGCTTCATGATCACATAAACAACAACGGCAGGTACTCCGGCGCGTCGTCGTAAGGAGCGACTTCGCCCATCGCCACCTGGTAGAGCCGCTCGTGGCTGAGGCGGGCGGCCTCGGCCAGCGGTTCATAGGGGCGATTGCAGGTATCCAGGAAGCCGATGTTGTAGTTCTCGCCGTCAAAACGGCCCAGGGCGGATTGGTCGTACAGGGTGAAATAGTGAACGCCCACACACCAGGGCTGCGCCGCCGCGTCTTCCAGGTAAACGCGGAACGCCTTCCCCCGGTCAACCTGCGTCGGCACGTGTCCGATGCCGGCGGCCGGCAGCCCCACGTCCAGCGCGCCGAAGTGCCACTCGCCGATCATAATCGGCATATTGAGCAGCGCGTTGATCTGGGCCATCTCCGCGGCGGGGACGCGCGTGCGGTAACAGTTCATGCTGAAGACGTCGAAGGCGCGCATTCCCTTGATGGCCCACGCCGGCGGGATGGTGTAATAGCGAATCCCCAGGTTCAGGTGATTCGGATCCACCTCACGGCACGCTGCGCTCAGACCGCCAAAGTATCGCTCGACCATAATCGCGCTGAAGTCCGCCAGATCGGCCTGCGCACGCGGGGTCAGTGGGATGTTCCACTCGCCTTCAGCCAATTCCGCGAATGTGGTACCGATTTCCCAAGCCTCGGACAATCGTTCTTCGTCGCCGTAGCGCCCGCGCAGGAAGACGCTGAGCGCCTGGCGCGTGTAGCACTTGGGGGTGTTGAACAGCATCCCGGCAGCCGGCGACTCTTGCGCGAAACCCCAATTGGGTTCGTTCATCAAGAAGTAGCCGATGAAAGCCGGATCGTCGCGGGTCTCGCGCAACTGCTCGGCGAACGCCGCCTTCGCGCGGTCGCAATCGGGGTGGAAAACATCAGGGAAGTCGCGGTAGACGGTGGGGATCGCAAGCGCGCGTCCATCCAGCGGGCGGACATAGGGCATTTGTGCGTCGCGCGCGATGCGCCAATCCGACCAGTTGGCAACGGTGTTGAAACCGAACTGCCGCAGCAGCCCCAGGGTGATGACGCTCCACTTGTTGTGGGCGGCCTCCGGCCCGAAGGCGCGGATGAAGTTGGCTTTGAGGTAATCGAAGGCGTTCACTTCGCCGCGCTCGTGGTGCGCCTGGGCGTAAGGACCGTCGGCCTCAGGAAGCCACGTCAACGCGGCCTCCAACCCCTCGTAGGCCGTATCAATACCAAACCCGACGCAGTCCAGCCCGGAAGACCAGAAAGCGTAGCCATCGGGATCCACGAGCCACCAGCGCGATTGGTCGCGCAGTGTGCGGAAAAAGCCCGTGGCGGGGAAACGCTTGCCGAGCCACCCACCCCACCGCGAGAAGCCCGGCGGGAGGCGATACTCCGGCGCGGCGGCAAGCTGGGTGTGCAGACGCTCCGTCACCTCTTCGGGACTGCGGCTCTTGGTCGGCCACTCGTGAAGCGTACTCTGCCCCATCTCATCTAACAACTTGCCTTTGGGAAGCGTCAACGTTTCTAGCCTGGGCGGCTCCGCGACGGTTGCGGTGATCGGGGTGAGGGAAAAGCGCACCGGCTGTGGTCCCTTGCGCAGCACAACCAGACGCATCCGGTCTACCTTGCGCAAATCCACGCGCTGCCCTCCGCAGATCGGCTTGAGCCACGCGCCTTCGCGCTCGTAGCGCCAGCGATTCTGATTCACGGCTTCTAACGGCACACGCAGCCGCGCCGTACACTGCGAGAGCAGGCCGTAGCTCAACACAAACGTCGGGCCACTCTGGCCCTCTTGCAAGTGCAAGGCAAAAACAGCGAGTTGTTCCCCGTCGAGCAACGTATCGGCAGTGAGGTAGCACATGTCTGCCAAAGCCCCTTTGGGAAAGATATAGCCCAGCCCGTCGCCAATGTCGCGGGCAAGGTAGACGGTCGCATCGGCAATAGGAGCCGGGGTATCCTCTGTTTGAAGCGTTCCGAGCAGACATTCTGGCGTTAAAATGAAAGATGGTTTCATGCATTCTCCTCCTGGATGGTGGTTCCCCCTGATGGGCGTTTCGCACTGTCTGTATTGGCACATAGTATAACGCCAGCTAGTGTTTTTGCCAATTGCTCCAATGTGGGTGGTTTTTGGATCCAGCCGCGCACGCCGACTTCGCGCCAGGATTCGTCGGTGGAGTCCAATGGGTTGCCGCTCATCACAATGATGTTGAGCGCCGGCGCCTGGCGATGTAACTCGCGCGCCAATGTCTTGCCGCCCATCACGGGCATCACCAGGTCGGTCAGAACTAAAGCTATATCATGGTAGGACTGCGCGAAAACTTTCAAGGCTTCTTCGCCATTGGCGGCTTCACAGGCGCGATAGTGCAGGACTTCCAGGCTGCCGAGTATCGCCGCGCGGGTGGTGGGGTTGTCTTCCACGACCAGGATCATTTCTCCGTGGCCTAGCGGCAAATCCTTATCCAGCGCCAGCGTCTCGGCGGGTTGTGTCGGAGAGAGGGCGGGCAAATAGACGATAAAGGTGCTCCCTGCGCCGACTTTGGTTTTCACGTCAATGTAGCCCGCGTGGTGCGTAATGATGCCGTAAACCTGCGCCAATCCCAGGCCGGTTCCCTCTCCCGGCGCTTTGGTGGTATAGAAAGGCTCAAAAATATAGGGCAGGACATCATCCGGGATGCCGGTCCCCGTGTCGGTCATGGAGATCGCCACCCACGTTCCGAGGCCCAGATCAGGCAGCGGCGTCTGGTCGCGGTCGGCAATGTGGATGTGCGCCAAATGAAGGGACAGCGTCCCGCCATCCGGCATCGCATCGCGCGCATTGACGGCCAGATTCATCAACACTTGTTGGATACGGGTCAGATCAGCGTTCACCAGAGCGACCTCTGCATCATAAGTCAGCTCGATGCGAATGTCCTCCGGTAAGGTGCGTTGCCACAGCTTGACCGTTTCTTTCAACAACGGGACCAGGTCCAGCGGGCGCAAGTCCAGTACAGAACTGCGACTGAAGTCCAGAATTTGGTTGATCAGCGCAGAGGCGTGCTGCCCCTGTTCCGCGATGATCGCCAGGCGTTCCCGCAGTTTGTCGGGGAGGTCAGGGATGCGCAACGACATCTGGCTGTACAACATAATCACTGCGATGATATTGTTGAAGTCGTGGGCAATGCCGGCAGCCAGTTGCCCGATGCCGGCCAGGCGCTCCTGTCGCTGGATATTTTGCTGGTTCTCATACTCCCTGGTCACATCATGGATCACCACCACCCAACCTTCCACCGCCGGGCTGGCTTCCACAGCGCGGGCGACGACGTGGAAGCGCCGTCGTTTGGCGACGACCTCATGCCACAATCCCCTGGGGGGCGCCGTGAGTAGCTCGCCGATAGGACGCCCGCCCAGATGGGTCAAGGGTTGCGCCGTGTCACGTTCAGAGACGTCCGCCAGGATGGACAAATACTCATCGGCAATGGGATTGCACAGGACGATGCGCAGATGCGTATCCAGTAAGAGCACACCTTCCGGAACCGTATCCATAATTTGGCGCACTTGTTCGGCGGATTCCCTGATCTGCACCAATAGCTTCTCGCGTTCTTCGGCGGCGCGCACTTGCTCAGTAATATCGCGTTTGACGCCAGCATAGTTGATCGTCACCCCTTCAGCATCCCGAATTGGGAAGATGGTCGCAGCCTCATAGTAAAGCTGTCCATCCTTGCGCTTGTTGATGAACGTCCCGCTCCACATGCGTCCGGCGGTAATCGTATCCCACAACTGGCAATAGAAGGCCGCATCGTGAAGCCCGCTCTTGATCAGACTGTGATCGTGCCCCAACATTTCGGCGACAGTATAGCCGGTCGCGATTTCGAAATGTGGATTGGCATAGACGATTTTGCCATCCAGGTCGGTGATGACGACCGTCTCGCCCAACTGCTCGACGGCCGCCGCCAGACGCCGCAGCGCGGACTCGGTGCGCTTGCTCTCGGTGATGTCGAGCAAGTTGCCCATCACGGCGGGTCGCCCGGCATAGTCAATGCGCCGTCCGAGGATCTCGATATCAATCACCTCGCCATCCTTGCGCAGACCGCGGGTGACATAGTGCGCCGTATCCTTCTCCCCCGTCAGGCGTTGCCGCACACTTTCCGCCACATAAGGCCGATCGTCGGGGTGGATCGGCATCAAAGAGGACGGGGCCTGGAGAAATTCTGCGACGGTATAACCAAAGATCTGCGTCATAGCCGGATTGACATACTGAAAGCGGTTATCCTGGATGATGTAAATGCCCAAAAGCGCGCTCTCGCTCAACAGTCGGAAGCGGGTTTCGCTCTCTTGCAAGGCCAGGCGGGCTTCTTCCATATCTTGCGCGAGGTTAAGCACAGCTTCCTGTTGCTGCTGCAGGGCCTGGTTTCTGCGGCGCAAGGCTTCGGTGTGTTCGATAAGCGCCGTCTGCGCCTTCGCGCCGCGGAGACGCTCCAACCCCATCAGCGTGACCAGTTTGGCAAAACTGCTCAAGAAACTCAGAATGGCCGGGAGCTTGTAACGGGGAACGATCGGCACCTGCGCCATAGCTTCCAGGTAAACTGTTTCATCAAAGCCAAACTCGTGAGCCTGCTGGCGGAAGAAAGCTGGATCGGGCGGCTCAAGCAGGAATTGTCCGACGAAGGCGTTGGCGACGTGGCGTCCCTCAATGATAATAGGCGCAGCCGCATCCACCAGCCCGTTGCGACATTGGTAAACCGCGAAATGCTCCCCTTCCACCGGCTGGCCCGCCAGGATTGTATCACTCTCAATGCAGCGGGCGCACGTGATGGGATTCACGCGATGAAAATCGGTACAGATGTGTTGCCAGCGGGCGCCCACGAGCACCCGGCCTTCAAGATCAATGATGGCCGAAGCCACACCGACCGCGTCGCAAAAGCTGTCCAGCAGCCACTGCATTTGATCCAGCGGGAGCAAATAAGCCAGGTTATAGGACGCTTCTTCAACGCTCGTAAACAACGCTGGCGCGGGTTCCGGCGCCGGCGTCTCTGGTTCGATTGCGAGATCATGGTGCGCAATGGCGTAAGGAGCTGTTTGTCCAAGCGCCTGATGCAGTGCATTGATTTCCTGTTTGAGTTCCACCATCCGGCGTTCGCGCCCAACGGCGAGGGCGCTGAAGCGCGCGATATCTTCCAGACGGCTGTGCAGCTCTTCCTCGGCGCGCTTACGTTCCGCAAGTTCGCGCTGCGTGGTTTCGAGCAAACGCGCGTTATTGATCGCCGTCGCAGCTTGATCGGCGAACATGCGTACTAACTGAATTTCATCCTCAGTGAACAAACCGGCTTGTTCATCATCGCCAACCGTGAGAACGCCAATAATCTGCTGTCCGACGGTGAGTGGCACCCCCACAATACGGCGGGTGGATATGTCGCTGTATTGTGCGGCGCGCCCTTCCCAATGATGATAATCCTCAACCATGAGCGGTTGCCCGGCTTGAAAAACGCGCCCTGCCAGGCCTTCGCCGGCCTGCAACGTGGTCCCGATATACGCCGGCGGGAAATTATGACTGACGACAAGTTCAAGCACCTGACTTTCCGGCTTGAGGAGATATAGCCCCCCCATCGGGGCATTGAGCAGTTTGGCTGCGCGCTCGACAATCGCTTGCAGCAGGACGGTTAGGTTCTGTTGCGCATTGATTTCCAGAGCTGTATCGTACAAGGCTGTGAACTCGTGGGTGCGCTGCTCCAGGGCGGTGTGCGCCGCTTGAAGTTCCTGCACCCGTTGTTCCAGCCCGCGCAAAGTCTGCTGAAGACGGTCCGTCATCGCGTTAAAGGTGGTGGCCAACGTGCCGATTTCGTCCCGCGCCTCGATTGTCGCACGCGCGTCCAGATGACCCGCGCCGATCTGTTGCGCGATGGCCGTCAAACGTATCACCGGTCGCGCCAGCCAAAGCGCCATGAGGATACCTGCTCCCGCGGCGACGACGACAATCAGTCCGGCCCACAACAAGGTGACATTCCGTTGCGCAATGATCGGCGCCAGGGCAGATTGTCTTTCCCGGCGGACAACAACCCGCCACCCTAATGCGGCAACAGACGGCTCTTGTGTGAGCGTGGCGACATCAGCCTGACTGACCAGGTACGACGCATCTTCAAAATCCAGCACAGTGTACGGTGAGGCTGTTGCTGTGCGGAGGTCGGCCCATGCGCTGCCAGGCACAGCTTCGAATTGGTCTTCAGCCGGTCGCAGCCAGTAGCCGCTCGGCAAGAGCAACGCGACCCATAAGTTCGAGTCGTCATCAATGACGACGTTCAAAGCCTCCTCAAGCGCAGCGACGTGGTACGTTGTCGCCAACACCCCGATGACCGTGGTTTGATCTTCGCTGTAGACCGGGACAGCCAGCCGCACCCCCAGAATCCCGGCGCTATCGTCAAACATGGGCGCGCCAATATAGTGGTCGCCCTGTCCCGCATTGACCGCCTGCCACCATGCCTCGTCAGCCTGATAATAATCGGTGGTGCGAGCTGCCGCAGCCACTAACGCCCCGTGACGATCCGTGAGAAACACTTCGGCCAGGTTGGGGAACTGGTGTTGAAAGCGCCGCAGCTCTGCAGCAGCGGGGTTGTTGAGAGTTTCGTAAACCGGTGAATCTTTATCGGTAGCCGCCGCCATCCACCGGCGATCCAGCGCCTCCAATCCGGCCTGGATTTCGCCAGCAGCGCCGTTATACTGCGCATTGGAAGCGACGACTGCCTCATATAAGACGCTGTTCAAACTCAGCGCCTCCACTGCATTGATCTGTCGCGCCAATAAATCGCCGACCGCGAGCGCTTTTGAGGCAGCCAGGTAATGGAGTTGTATGCCCAAAACCTTGTCGAGCGCCTTTGTCGTCGCCTGATACGTCATGAGCGTGATGGGAAGCGCAGTTAACGCACTGAGGACGAAGAATGCGGCCATCAGTTTGACGCGCAAGGGGATGCTGTGCAGCCATGCTCGCAGGCTAGAGGTCGAATGAGCGTTGGCTCGGTCCATAGAATTGTTACTTAGGTTGCGCCATCAACGCGACAAAGTAATAAGTGTTTCCGGCGGATACAACCGCCACGCCGATATCCTTGAAGGCAGGATTGATGAGCACACTGTGGTGCGGACCGTCGGGCGCTTCACTCGTCCACCAATCCATGGCCGCCTGCGCCGAGTCGCCGGTTGTGGTGATCTCCGCAGCGCCGACTGCGTCATAACCGGCGCGCGCGACGCGCTGGCTGACCGTCGAGCCGTCGGACCCGGTATGTGTCAGTTCGCCCCGCTGCGCGCAATCTTGCGCGTGCAGCAACGCCGCCTGTTCGAGGGCCGGATTGCGGTTACAGGGTGCCAGCCCACGGTCGGCGCGGAATTGATTGATGCGTTGAAAAATCTCATCTGCCAAAGCTGTCTGATTGGCTCCAGGGGACGCTTCGGACGCCACAGTCGGCGAAACCGGCGCAGCGGTCTCAAGGTTGTGCGGGGTGACGAGGGGACCGTAAACATAGGCTGTCGCGTCGTTATAGGCGATTTGCCACCACTCGCCGTCACGGCCGGTGAGCGGCGCTTGCATTCCAGGGTCAAGATACCCCAGGCGGTCGAAGGTCGTGGCAGGGCCGCTGCGGACATTGACGCCGTCCGCGCCAGCCTCAATGTATGGCGTTGGTGTAGGGGGGAGGGGCGTGGCTGTCGGCGCGGGCGTGTTTGTGGGCATCAAGGTATGGGTCGGCTTGGGAAGTGGAACCAGCGTCACAGTAGGCCGCAACTGCGGCGCGGCAGTGACAGGGGAGGTGGTGGTTTGATCAGGGGGCGTCTGCGTCGCCTGCGGCCTGAATCCATACCAGACCAGGGCAATACCCAGGGCCACAATTAACAACCAGCCCACGATCAACCAAACATCGCGTCTTTGATTGCGCTGGACAAACCAATTGCCATTCATCGTGCATACCTCCTTTCCATGCCGGAGGTAACAGTGGACGGCAAGGCGTCATAGCTAAAAGACAAAGGACCCGCGGTGCAGAAATGCCTGTTACCTTCTCAAAATCACATTTTCCATCAATTGCACATACAAACTAAGCATACAGCGAAAATATGACTTTGCAACCCCGACGCCGGGTTCTGGCGCGCTCAACACGCTGCCAACACGTCGCGGAGGACGGCTTCCGCCAGGATACAGGGTGTGGGTTTGCGCGTTTTATCGGGCCAGCGGACGAGGCGAATCTGGCCCCTGGCGATTTCGATCCCCGTGATGTCGCCGTCCGAAAAACAGCAGCAGCCAGCATTAAAGTAGCACGGCTTTGCCGGAGAAACAGCAGATTCGATAGGCGGGTTAGGCTGATCCTGCGCGAGAACCCATTCACGCTGCGCGAGCAGCAGACTGACCGCTTCCGCGTCCACAAGGCGCTCAGGGGCGACGCTCTCCAAAGTTTCGATAGCAGCCGTGATTTGGGTCGCCTGGGTCTGAGATCTGAAGACAGGCGCATGGGTATGTCCGGCAATCAAGATGAGTTTTGACTGCTGCGCGGCCCACGTGTACAGCGCCTGATTATTCTTGGTGCGCAGATCCCAACTTGTCGCCGGTGTGTTCAACGAGATGCGGGTCAGGCGTTGGAATGTCCGCCAGACATAGCGAACAAAGAAACGCGCGACCCCAGACAAGCGATCGTTGATGGCATCGCCCTGATGGCCGTGCAGCAAGAACAGCGTTCCTAGCGCAGTTTCGCCATCCATCACCGTGAAGCGCAGGCTCTCGTGGACGCGCAGCGGCGGATTGCCGTACACAGCAACGAGATGGCGGCGCACGCTGTCCTCGTAGCGCCATTCATCATCGTGGTTGCCCCAAACGCGCAGATAACGCCCGCTACGATGAAACTGCGCTTCGAGCGCAAAGGTGCGCGGATACGCCCTGAACACGACGGCGGGCCGTTCTTCCCACAGTTCTTCCGCATCACCGAGTACGACGAGGGTGTATCCCTGGCGGAGATAGTAAGCCAGCGCAGCGTTGTAGGCGCGCTCGGTGCGCAGGAAATCGTCCGCGCCATTGCGCGCGCCGCGGTGCTGATCTGAGAAAATGATATAGCGATCGGTGGCGAGATTCAAGACGCGCGCATCGCCGGACTCGGCGGCGCGCTTCAGGGCGGCATCCAGGGCGACGCCAACCCGCGCGACATGGTTTTGCGCTGAAACTGTGAACTTATCTTGCGTCATCACCGTTATCTCCACCTTTCGCTATCGCGGCGGGCTTCCTATCCACCAGTAACACGCTCAGCTTTTCCCGCTCCGGCGCGCCGGGGACAAATTCGTTGCTCAGGGAAATCGCGTCAAAGTTGCAGCTCAACTCACACTGCCCGCAATAGGCGCAACGTTCGGGATGGTAGATCAGACGGTAGGCGTCACGCCCGTCCCGCTCCAATTCCAATGCAAAGGCCGGACAGTCGCGCACACACATGCTACACCCGCGACAATTCTCGGCGCGGATGATCACCCGGCCCCGATAACCGGCAGGAAGTTCAGCGGGAGCGAAGGGGTACTTCACCGTGCGCGGTCCCTGCACCAGGACGCGCCAGATTTGCGGCAGTAAATAGGCCAGGGAGCGCAGAGGCGAGACCATCCCCTATCCTCCAATCCACGTGACGACGAGGATTTGCAGCAGCGCCAGCGGTGCTAACACGCGCCAGCCAAGCGTCGCCAGTTGGTCAATGCGCAGCCGGGCGTACAACGCGCTGGCGGTGGAGAGTAAAAGCATAATGCCCAACGCTTTCAGGCCAAAGCTCAGGAAGGCCGGCAACGCGCCGATCACGCTGCTCTGGCCGAAGAAGAGATTGACCAACAGGAAAATGCCCACGACCGTCTGGATATTCATCGTCAGATGCCACAACGCCAGTTTCCGCCCGCTGAACTCGGTCAGCGATCCGGCAACCACCTCCGATTTGGCTTTGGGGATGTCCAACGGGTCGCGCTTGAGCTTGCCGATGAGGCCGACAAGCGCCAGCACGAAGCCGAGCGGCTGCATCAACGCGCTCCAGATCGTCTGCGCCTGGTAGGCCACGATTTCCATGATAGACCACGAGCCGCTGAGAATCGCCGGGCCGGCTAACGCCATCAGGAATGGAACTTCGTAGGAGAAGTATTGCAACAACGCCCGGCTGCCGCCAAGCACGCTATACACCCCCACCGAAATCCATCCGGCGAGGAAATAGGCCAGCGCCGGGATACTGAGCAAAAACAGCACTACGATCAAGTCGCCCTCGAACGAAGCGGCGGAGATGTTAGCCACCGGGATGTATAGTCCCGCCGTCAATACCGCCGCCAGTGAGATCATCGGCAGCACGGCAGCGGTGACATGGTTGACGCCAGTGGGCAGGATGTCCTCCTTGGCCAACAGCTTGATCAGATCGGCCACCGGCTGGTACCAGGGCGGCCCCACCCGTCCCTGGAACCGCGCGATGATACGCCGGTCCACCCAATCCAAAAACAGAGCGCACACCAGCAGAAACAAAAATCCCGGAAAGACCAAGAGCCTAAATAACATATTCAATTCCATTCACGAAGCAAGAGGCAGGATGCAGGACGCAGGATGCAGGACGCAGGATAATCTCACCTCTCATCTCTTGCCTCTTGCATCTTGCATCTTGTCTCTTGCATCTTGTCTCTTGCCTCTTGCCTCCTGCCTCTTTACCGGTCCGCGCACGCAATACACAGATCCACCCCAGAGAGCACCACCGACACATCCGCCATCGAGATATTTTGGAGCTGATCGGGCAGGATGATGAGGTTGGTGAGGGTGGGCGTGCGGACTTTGACCCGCGCTGGTTTGTCGCTGCCATCGCTGCGGATGTAGTAGACGACCTCGCCGCGCGGCGCTTCGGCGCGGCTGACGACTTCGCCGGCGGGGACGCGGCGCTTGGCGCGCGCCGCCGTCGGGCCGTCCGGCAGAGCAGTGAGAATCTGGCGGCACAGGTGGACGCTCTCCACCGTCTCCAGCATCCGCACGAGCGTGCGCGCCCACGCATCCCCCTCATAGCGCACAGGAACTCTGAATTTCAGATGGTCGTAGGGGGGATAAGGCGCATCGCGGCGCAAATCTATGTCTACCCCCGACGCGCGCGCCACCGGGCCAACGACGCAATAGCGCCGCGCCTGCTCCGTCGTCAGCCGTCCAATATCGCGGGTGCGCGCCTGGAAACTGCGCTCGTTTTCGACCACGCCGAGCAGTGTTTCGATTTGCGCTTCCAACACGTCAAGTTGCGCCATAATCTGGTCGCGGCGCTCCGGCGTCAAATCAATGCGCACCCCGCCGATGACATTCACCGCGTGGGAGACGCGCCCGCCGGAGAGGTCTTCCATAATGTCCAGCACGATCTCGCGGTCGCGCCAGGCATACATAAAGATCGTGTCGAAGCCAATGTTGCGCGCCTGCACGCCGAGCCATAACAAATGGCTGTGGATGCGTTCCAACTCGCACAGCAGAGCGCGGATGTGCAGCCCCCGTAGAGGAACTTCCAATCCCAACAACCCCTCAACGCCCTGGCAGAAGGTGGTCGTGTGGATGTGCGAACAGATGCCACAGACACGTTCAAGCAGATGGATATTCTGCACATAGGTGCGCTCCTGGCACAATCGCTCGATGCCGCGATGGACGTACCCAATGCGCATCGCGCTTTCGATCACATGTTCGCCTTCCAACGTCAGTGTGAATGCCAGCGGTTCTTTCAGCAGTGGATGTTGCGGTCCAATGGGAACGGTAATTTTCGACATCGTGTCACCTTATCCTTTCTCCTCTAAACGCGCTCCGCAGTCCGTCGCAGCGGGTAGCCGCCTTCCCAATCGTCCGGCAAAAACAAGGGACCTGTCACCGCTAACCCCTCAAAGGTAACGCCCAACATTTCCTGGACTTCCTGCTCATAAAACCTGGCGCCGGGGATGATGTCGGTCAATGTAGGCATGGACAGCGCCGTATAAGGCAACCGGACGCAGAAGGTCAGGCCGTAGCCGCTCCAAAAATGATAGAGCAAGCGCACCTCCTCGCCCGTATCGTCGCCGGTGATGGTGGAGAGATGGTAGAGATCGAATTGATCCATCAAGAGTTGTACGGCCGGGCGGAGCCTGCCGGGCGGCAAGGTGATGAAGGTATCGTCCAAGGGCTTGGCCTCGACCAGCCATGTCTCGTCGGGAAAAGCGGCTTGCAGCGCGGCGAAAATCTCTTCAAACAGGTAAATTTGGGTTAACAAACGACTCATTTTATCCCCTCCAACAAGCGTGCTAATCCATCAATAATCGCCTCTGGCCGGCAGGGACAGCCAAAGATGTACATGTCCACGGGCAAGACCTGGTCAATGCCTCCCAAGATGTTGTGTCCGCCCTGGAAGACGCCGCCCGAACAACTGCAACTGCCCATTGAGACCACCCACTTGGGCGCGGGCATCTGTTCGTAGATGCGCAGCAGGCGGTCGCGGGATTGGCGCGTCACCGGGCCGGAGCACAGCAAGATGTCGGCGTGGCGCGGCGACGCTTCCTTCAGAATGCCGAGCCGTTCCACATCGTAGCGCGGCGTCAGCAGGTCCAGCAATTCGATGTCGCAGCCGTTGCACCCGCCGCTGTTGAAGTGCAGAATCCAGGGTGACTTGCGGCGCGCCCACTGCACGATCCGGTGGGTCAGGCTTGCCAGGGAGAAGGGCGTTTGACTCATTCCTCCTCCTCTCCTGTGAGTACGAAGACGCTGATGCCCACGCCAACCAGATAGACCAGCGCCAAGCGGTGTGAAGCAATGTAGCGCGGCAGCGTCGAAAGGACCAACGCGGCAACGTGCAGGATACCGAAGAGCAGCGCCAGCCGGAAAAATGCGTGATACGTCAAAACACTCGGTACTGGCAGCGGATCCTCCCCGCCGGTATACGGCAGATGTTTATTGGCCGAATGTTCACCCTTCGCCGCCAGCGCGCCACCTAAGCGATACAACCCGTAGGCCAACGCCAGAAAGATGAGCAATGCGACGGGCGGGCTTGACCAGAAATTGTTCATACTTATTGTACCTCAATACTTACCCCAGGAGAAGATCGCAACAAATTGAAATTTCACCCATCTTCGCAAATTAAAAAGCAAGCACATTCCTCGCCCAACGCCACAGCGGGCCGGGATAGACGCCGATCACAATCACCAAAATGGCGAGGATCACCAGCGGGACGATCATCCAGCCGGAGACCTTGATGGGCGGCGGTGTGTCCTGCGTGGGCAACGGCGAGAAGAGCATCGCCAGGATCGGCAGGTAGTACCCAAGCGAAAGCAGCGTGTTCAACAGGAAGACCACGATGCCCACGTACACCCACCCATCTCCCGCGTGCCACACCTCTGTCAGGATGAACCATTTGCCGGTGAAGCCTGCCAGCGGCGGAATCCCGATCAGCCCCATGATGGCGATGCTGAGGGTGACGGCGACCAGCGGCAGGCGGCGGAACGTGCCGCGCAGTTGTTCGATCAACGTGGTGTGGTCGTAGAAATTGCAGACGCCCTTGCTGAGAAAGGCCAGTCCCTTCATCACCGCGTGGGCCGCCAGCAAGAAAAAGCCGGCCTGCACCGCTTCCGGCAGTCCATAGCGCAGCCCCACGCCGACGCTGAACATCACGTACCCCAACTGCGCGATGGACGAGTAGGCCAACAGCCGCTTGGTGTTCGTCTGCATCAACGCCACTCCATTGCCCAGGAACATGTTCAACACAGCGCAGATCATCAGCCCCAGGCCCAGGTCTTGAGCCGGGAAGCCCAGGCCCAGGCTGAGCTTGAGCAGGATGTAGAACGGGCCAATAATGCTGGAGAGCAATGCACTCACACTGCCCGGCGCGCGGCCATACGCATCCGGCTGCCACGTGTGCAGCGGCACGATCGCGCTTTTGATCCCCAACCCCACCCAGATGCAGGCCAGCCCCGCGCGCGCCCACACGCCCGGCGCAACAATGGACTGTGGGATCGTGAGCACACCGGTCTCGCGGTAGATGAGCGTGATCCCCATCAACAGCGTCAGGGTGCCGACGGTGCCCATGATCAGGTACTTGAACCCGGCTTCGATGGACGTGTCGGTGCGGCGGCGGAAGGCGACCAGGACGTAGGCGGCGATGCTCATCAGTTCGGTGAACAGGTACAGGTTGAACAGATCGGTCGTCATCACCATGCCGAGCAGCCCGGTGATCATAAGCAGCAGCAGCGGGTAGTAGGTGCGGTAGCGATGATCGAGCGACAGGTAACGTCCAGAATACACGGCCACACACAGGCCCATGGTCAACGCCAGGCCGCCGACAAAGATGGCTCCCGCGTCGGCCCGCAAAACCACACTGCCCATCCCGCTCATGCCGGCCATCGTATTGCCCCACATCAGCGCGGCGCTGCCGGGCGCGCGTCCGAGCGCCAGCAGCGCGCCGAGCGCCGCCGCGAAGACCGTCGCCGTCAAGACCGCCAACCACTCGTTGCGCGAGGTGATCAGGCGCGCGACCAGGTAGATCGCAAACGCCCCGCCCACCAGGATGATGAGGGGAAGAATGACACCGGTATTGTCAGGACTCACCAGCGGCCTCCGAGCAACATCGGTAACTCGTGTGCCACCCAGTCGAAGAGTGGGCCTGGGAATACCCCTTCGACGATCGCCAGCACGGCCAGTACTATGGACGGCACAACCATTGCCAGCGGCAGTTTAGTGCGCGCGGGGGCACGGTCAGAGACCGGCCCCAGCGAAATATCCGTGGTTGCATCCGTGGTTTCTGCCGGGTCCTTGCCCAGGAAGATGCGACTGCCGAACCACAGCGCGTAGGCTACCGTGAGCAGCGACCCGAAGATGGTGATGACCGACAGCGTGACGTAGGGTGTCTCCAACCCGCCCGCGAAGATCATCCATTCGCTGTCGAAAACGCCTAGCGGCGGCACGGCAACGATCGCCAGGATGCCAATGGCGGCACAGGCCGTGACGACCGGCATCCGGCGCGCCAACCCGCCCACCTCGTCGATATTGCGCTTGCCGGTCACGTGGACGACCAGGCCGACGATCATAAAGAGCAGCGCCTTGACGATCGCGTGGTAGATGACGTGCAACGTCGCCCCGGCAATTCCGTTGTAGGTCAGCGTGCCCATCCCGTACAGAATGTATCCCATTTGACTGACGCTGGAGTAGGCAATGATACGTTTGATGTCGCGTTCGGCCAGGGCCATCAGTGCGCCGTAGATTTCGGACAGGATGCCCAGGATCATCATCGGGACGGCAAAAGGCTGCACCTGTTCCATCGTGAAGATGCTCATCGGGAAGCGCAGGATGCCATACCCGCCCATGCTCAACATCGCCGCCGCCAGCATGATCGTCACCGGCATCGGCGCGACGGTGTGTGCGTCGGGTAGCCATAAGTGCAGCGGGAAGATCGCCATTTTGACGCAAAAGCCGAGGAGGAAGAGGGCGATGACCGTCGTCGCCATACCCGGCGCGAGCGTCACCCCGGCGCGTAGTGCGGTAAAGCGGTCGGTGCCGGTCGCGTCGTAGAGGATGACCATCGCCACCAACACCATCAGCGATCCCAGGTGGGTGAAGATGAAGTACTTGAGCGCCACCTCCCGGCGGGAGACCACCGCCCGCCGCGACGGCCCGGTGTTGCTGGCGTGTCCCCACACGAGGATCAGCGCGCACGAAGCGAGCAGCATCAGCTCCCAGAACGTATAGAAGAGTATCATATCGTCGGCCAGCGTCGTGCCTGCCATCCCCACCGAAAACAGCAACAGCAGCGCGTAGAAATAGGCGCTGCGGTTGTCATGCGTCTCGCTGCCCCAGGAATAGATGATCGCCAGCAGCGTCACCGCGCCCTCTGTGATGGCAAAGGGCAGCGTCAGCCAGTCGATGTGCAAATCGAACTCGACCCCCGCCGCTGGCATCCACGTCAGGGCGATGGTTGGGACCTCGCCACGTTGCAGCGCGGGGATCAAAGAGAACATCGCCGCCAACGAGAGCGCCGCCGCCCCGCCGGCTAACCAGCACGCCGCCGGCCGCAAGCGCCGCGGAAAGATGAAGAGCGCCAGCGCTGTCAGCAGCGGCGCTTCGATGATGAGCAGCAATTCGACATTACTCAGGGTCATATCTTCACCATCCTTGCCAGATGAGCACAGCGATGATCACCAGCAGCACGACAAAAACCCATCGCAGATTGGCGCGCAACCGCCCGGTGTGCCGTTTTTGGACCCACCGGCTCAGCGCGAACACGCCTCTGGTGGTGCCACGCAGTGTGCCTTCCAACCCTTGTTGTTCCACGATACGGTGCAGCGCCTCCGCAGCGCCAACGAAGACACGCGGCGTCCACCTCACCACCCGTCCCAGGAAACCGATCTCGAACCAGGTGCGCAATCCTTCCGCCAGTTTGAGCAATCCACTGTCGAGGAGCTGGACTTGCCTGGGCGTCTCCGGTTGCCACACCTGACAGGTTTCAGAAAACCTGTCAGGTGTCCATAGCGCTGCCAGATAGCGCCCGCCCATCAAGACGACGACGATGGCGAGGAGCAGTACCACAGGCCAGGGGACATAAGTTTCTTGCGCCAACTGCCATACCAGATATGCATTGAACCCGGTGAGTGTTACCCCACCTGCGCCAATCAGCGCGCTTCCCATGCGTCGCTGACGCGGTGTTTCTGCTTGAATCACGTCGCTGCCCCACAGAAACAACAAGCGCAACGGGGTCATCACGACCAGAAGTGTGGCGATCGCCCCCTGTAGCCCTGCGGCAGCGAGACAGAGCGCCAGCCCGCCCTGCGCCGCGTTGAGATAGACCAGCGCTGAGCGTGGATCACGCTTCACAAGAGCGGCCACAGTCACCAGGACTATCCCACCAAGGCTCAACCACAATACCCACGCTCTCAGCGCCAGGTGGTGAGACAGCAGCGGCGTGATGCGGTAGAGCAGGTACAGCCCCAGGTTGGGCATCACCGTCGCGTAGGTCCAACCGTGCGAGGCGGCGTCGAATTGCTCCCCGACCTGCTGCCAGCTCTCGAAAGGCCACGCGCCGACCTTCACCCACACGGCCAGCACAAACCCGCTGATGACCCAACTGAGACGCGTCGCGCTCAACGTTGCGCCGGATTCCAGGGATGGGCCGATGTCCAGCGTCCCAGCGGCGTTCATCAAGATGAGCATGGCGATCAGGAAACCAGTATCGCCGACGCGCAGCACCAGGTAGACGAACTTGGTCAGCCGCGGGCCGGCGTCTCTGCCGAGCGCGAGCAGGGGAACCAGGGCGATGCACACGCCCGCAATTTCGAGCGCCACGTAGCGTGCCAGGAAGTGCCCGGCGAGGAACGCGGTGTTTGCGGCGGCCAGGGTTAAGAGGAGAAGGGAGGCGGGGTAGACGGTAGACGGTAGACGGTAGACGGGATTCAAGGATTCGCGCGCTGATGGGTAGGGCATGAGCAAGGTCAGGCAGGCGCTGGCGGTTGTGGCAAGGGCAGCGTAAAGCCCTGTTTGAGCGAGGGAGAATGTCATCTCGCCAGCGTTGGGCAGCCAGGTAAGCTGGAAGGGCACGTCCTGTCCACTATAGAAGGTGAGGGCTATCGCGCACGCGGTTGCCCATGCAGCGACTGTCATACCGATGCGCCGCCCGATGGGAGATGGCAGGCGTTGCCCCATATACAACAGCACGACCCCACCAGTCAGTGGGACGAGGATCAGGCCAGCGATAAAAATCAACATCCTTTAACCCCGCAACCGGTTGAGATGATCAACGTCGCCGGAGGGATAGTGCCGGAACACGTTCACGATCAGCGCCAGCGCGACCGCGATCACGACGGCCTCCACGATCAACGCCGAAATCACCATAGACTGCGCGAAACGCAGGTCTTCATGCATCCGCCCTGCCTGGATCAATCCAAGCGTCACGCCCTGGAGCATAATTTTGAGGCTGAAAACCTGTCTGACCACGCGACGCTGCAACAACAGCCCGCCCAATCCAATGAAGAAAAGCAGCACACTCGCGGCCGTGTTGATCGTATCTATCCACTCCACTGTCATCCTCTACCTCTATCTTCCATTGTCCCCTACGTCTTTTGGACTTGCTTCTTCGTGCTTTGGCAGCACCGCTGCGACGCCCAAAGCGCCGACGAAAATCAACGTCACCTGGATCAGCAAGTCGAGGCTGCGCTGTTCCCAGAACCACTCGCGGAAAACGTTGCTGGCGGCTGTGGATGTGGCCTCTTCGGGCGCTACCTTGAAAACCCACCCCACCAGCATACCGGCGACCAGCAGGGCGGCAACGATGCCGATTTGGAGGATGCGCTCACGGCTCATCGGTTTGTTTCTCCATTGAAGCGGTGAGGCTGATGGCGACGATGAACAGAACGCTGATCAACCCTGCGCCGACACTTAGCTCGAACCCGCCCGCGTAGGGCGCTCCAAGCATGAAGAACAACATCGCCAGGGCAGCGCTGCCCACTCCAAGCGCCACAGCCGCACGGACCAGGTTCTTTACCGCCAGCGCGAAGACAGTACTGCCGATAAGAACCAAGACAAGCAAGGTATAGCCGACTAAAGCCATCTGCAACTCCTGGGAACTGTTAAATTAAAGATAAAAATCTGCTTAATCTACTCAATCCACTGACAAGCAGATGCATAGCGAGACATTAGCATCTGGAATGATACGACAGATACCAGAACAACAGAGGAAAATCGAGGGCAACGATGGTATAATCTCTGACCGGACCGCTCAAACAGCCCGGTCAAGCGCGTTGTAGACGGCCGTCGGCCTACCTCGAAAACCTCTGGGATAGGTAGCGGTCGTAAATATCATCGTGGACTCCACCCACATGATTTTGCGTCGCTATAGCTCATCAAGGCGCAACGGTGCAACCTTCACACCCGTGCATTGATTGTAGCATGTCCTTTCGGCAATGACAAGTGTGAGCAAAGGAATCAAACTTATTACAATCCAATTTTATCGGTCAATCCATCTATGCGCCATCCTTGACATTTTAGAACAGGCTTACTATCATCATAACAGGTTGCGCCAGAACACGACATAGAACTCGTCGCCAGTGCGCCGATGCGGCGCAAACCCATCGCGCAACCAGATGCACACCGAAAAACGATGACACGCTTAACGATTTCTCTACTCGGTCCGTTTCAAGCCACGCTGGATGGCGAGGCCATCGCCTTTGCCACTGACAAAGTGCGCGCGCTGCTGGGGTATCTGGTCGTCGAAGCCCAGCACGCCCATCGCCGGGACACGCTGGCAGGGCTGCTGTGGCCCGATCACCCCCAGAACAAGGCGCGGCAGAATCTGCGCCAGGCGCTCTCTTCCTTACGCAAGGCGCTCCACGAGCCGGAAACCCCCGATAACGGCGAGTGCGCAGAAGGCGCTTTCCTCACCATCACCCGCGATACGGTACAGTTCAACGCGCAGCTTGAGGTCAGCGTGGATGTGACCACTTTCGACGCGCTACACGAGATGTGCAAAAATCACCGCCACCGCCGGTTGGAGACGTGCCGCATATGTCTGCAACGTCTGGGGACCATGGCTGCGCTCTACAAAGGCGAGTTCCTGGAACAGTTCTTTCTGAGCGACAGCGAGCCTTTTGAAGAATGGGCGCTGTTCAAGCGGGAGCGGCATCACATCCACATGGTCGAGACGCTGACCGTGTTGGCGCACTACGCCGAGCGCCGCGGCGAGATTGCGCAAGCTTGCGAATTCGTCCAGCGGCAAGTGACGTTGGAACCCTGGCGCGAAGAAGCGCACCGCGATCTGATGCGGCTTCTGGCGCGCGAAGGTCAGCGCAGCGCGGCGCTGATGCAGTACGAGAAATGTCGCCGTGTGTTAGCGAAAGAGTTGGGCGTCGCCCCGACCGCAGAGACCGAGACCCTCTACGCGCTGATCAGCGCGAACCGTTTCGCCGATACGGAGTCGCCCCAGACGCCGTATATCCTCCCGGTCGCGCCGACCTCTTTTGTGGGGCGCGGCGTTGAATTGGACGACATCGCCGGGTTGCTGTCTGCACCCGATTGCCGCCTCGTCACCCTATTGGGGCCAGGCGGCATCGGCAAGAGCCGGCTGGCGCTCCACATCGCAGAAGCGCACCTGGGATTGTTCGCGCATGGCGTCTGGTTCGTGCCGCTTGCCACAGTCGCTTCACTCGACGGGTTGATCTCCGCCATCGTTGATACGCTGCAGATCGCCGTTCACAGCCACCAAGACCTCGCTTCGCGGGTGTTGGATTACGCCCGCGCCCGTGAGATGCTGCTAATCCTGGATGGTTTTGAGCACGTACTCGACGAGGGCGCGCCGTTTTTGACGCGACTCTTGCGCGCGGCCCCTGGCGTTGTGCTGCTGGTCACGTCGCGCGAGCGGCTGAACCTGCAAGAAGAATGGGTGTATGAGCTGCACGGGCTGGACTACCCCACCGGAACGGAAAGCACACCCACGCCATCCAGCGCTATGGAATTATTCTTCCAGCGCGCCCGGCAAGTCAATCGCCAGCTCCCTTTAACAGACGAAAACGTGTCCGCCGTGACGCACATCTGCCGGTTGGTCGAAGGGATGCCCCTGGCGGTGGAACTCGCCGCCGCCTGGACCGCAACCCGTTCCTGCGCCGACATCGCCGACGCCATCCGGCATAATCTCGACATCCTGACGACCCGGCTGCGCGACGTGCCCGGGCGACATCGCAGCATCCGTGTAGCGTTTGAACATTCATGGCAGCGGCTCAGTGCAGCGGAACAGGAGTTTTTCGCGCAACTGTCAGTTTTCCAGGGTGGATTCACGCGCGAGGCCGTGGATGCCGTGACCGGCGCGCCGCCCACCCTGCTCGCCGACCTGCTGGACAAATCCCTGATCCGCCGGACCACATCCGACCGCTACGACATGCACGAACTGCTCAGGCAATATACCGCCGAAAAACTGCGCGAGCATCCGCACGCCGAAAGAACCGCCAACACGCGCCACGCCCGGTACTTCACCGCCTTTTTGGCGGAACGCCGGGCGCGCCTGCAGAGCGTTGAACAGCGCGCCGCCCTCGCCGAAATTGCCGTGGAGATCGAGAACGCGCGTCGGGCCTGGCTATTCGCCGTGGCTTCCGGGTGGGCTGAAGCGGTCGAAGGTGGCCTGGAAAGCCTGTACGATTTCTACGACATTCGCTGCCGGTTTCAGGAAGGGATCGAGCTATTCGCGCAGACGCCCGCAGCGTGGGCCGAAAGCCCGGCGCTGCGCGGCATCCTGGGCAAAGTGCAGGCGCGTTTGGGCGCTATGCATCGCCATCTCGATCATTACCAGCAAGCGCGCGCGCTGCTCCAGGAAGGACTGCGCATTGCCGAAATGGATGGGCGAACGGCGGAGATCGTTTTCTGTCTGACCAATCTCACGCACATCCAGCGGTTGGAGGGCGAATATGAAGCGGTTCTGCGCGAGGCAGAACATAGTCTGGCGTTGGCTCGCCGTGGTGAAGACCGGCTAGGAATCATCAGATCGCTGCATCTGCTAGGAATGACGCACACAGATCTCGGCAATATAGCGCAAGCAGAAGGGTATTTGCGGCAAAGCCTGGACGAGGCAGCGCAATCGGGCAATCCTCGATTGATGATGGCGCCGTTGAACGCGCTCGGCGACGTGCTATGCTACAAAGGCGACTACACGGCGGCCCAAAAAACCTTTGAGCAATGCCTGGCCTTGAGCTATGATCTGGGCGACTCCTACAACATTGCCATTCACCTCAACAACCTGGGGACGGTGCTTCATCTGGAAGGGAAACTGACACCAGCGCGTGGCTACTACCAAAAGAGTCTCAACATCTGTCGTGAGATCGGCGATCAAAGAGGAGAAGCCATCGCGTTGAGCAATCTGGGCGAGATCGCCTACGCGCTGGACATGCCGGAAGAGGCGCGTGCGCTTTATCAAGCTGGGCTGGACATCGGGCGGCGCATCCCAGACCGCTGGACGATGATGATCTGTCTGAACAATCTAGGAGAAATCGCCTGCCGGTCGCAAACGTGCGGAGAAGCCGCGGCTTACTTCACCGAAGCGTTGAAAATCACCCAGGCTACCCAGACGCTCCCGATGGCGCTAAAAATTTTGGTCAATGCCGCAACGTTGTTTGCACAGCAGGGACGTTCCGAACGCGCCGCCGCGCTGCTTGGGATAGCGCGCCAGCATCCCGCTGGCGAGCAGGCAACCCAGGCGCAGGCCGCGCAACTGCTGGCGGAACTAAAACTGAGCGCGCCGGAGAATCTGCCCGATTCCCTGGACGCGCTCATCGAAGAGGTATTGACAGAACTGACCGCGCTCAGTCGAGGTGATGAACTTTCTTGACCTCGGCGACGATTTCTTCCACTTTGCGCTGCACACGCCGATGCGTAAGGTCATCCATCCCCGGCCCTTCGTGATCCCGCAGCCATTGGCCGCCATAGCGGGCGCGATAGCCTTCCGGCAGTTCGTCGGGGAATGTCTGCCCCGACATCACGCCAAACGCCAGCGTCCACGAGCGCGGCACCACGTTGAGGTTGTAACCGCCGCCGCCTAGCGCCAACCAGCGGGGCGCCAGCGCGTCGAACGCCTCAAAGAGCGCCGACTGCCCGGCGGTGGTGAGAGCGAACTGCGCCAGTGGGTCCTGATAGTGCGTATCAACGCCAAACTGAGAAACAACCACGTCCGCCGCGAAACGCTTCAGCAAGGGCGGCACCACCTCGCGGAACGCCCACAGATAGACCTCATCGTCTATATACGGCGGCAGCGGCACATTGACAGCGTACCCCTCGCCGGCGCCGGATCCGGTGTCGCGGATGAACCCCGTCCCTGGGAACAGCGTCCGCCCATCCTGGTGCAGCGAAATCGTCAGCACGCGGTCGGTATCGTAGAACATCGCCTCCACCCCATCGCCGTGATGCACGTCCACGTCCACATAGGCGACGCGCAGGCCCTGGTTCACCATCCACTGAATAGCGACCGCCGCGTCGTTGAACACGCAAAAGCCGGACGCCATCGAAGCCATCGCGTGGTGCAGGCCGCCGCCATAGCTGAAGGCCACGTCACACTGACCCTCGACCAGCAGCTTCGCGCCGGTCAGCGAACTGCCGGCCTTCAGGCGTTCCGTTTCGTACATCTCCGGGAAGATGGGGTTATCGCCAGAGCCGAAGCCGTACCGGCTCGGCGAGATATACTCGCGGGTGTCCGTCCACTCGCCGCCCTCGCTCAGGATGCGCACAGCTTCAATATACCTGGGGGAATGGACAAGGGCCAGCTCTTCTGCCGTCGCCGGCGGCGGCGCGATGACCTGCACATTAGGCGCAGCAAACGCGCCGTATTCTTCCAGCAGTTCGAACGTGCGCCGCAAGCGCTCCGGCTTAAGGGGGTGCTGCGTTCCGTGTCCGTGCGCCCAAAGGGCAGGGGTGGAAAGGAAGACAGCGCGTCTCGGTGTAGGTGGCGATCCAATACTCAAGGCGTTTCTCCTTAAAAATACTCAGCATAGGAGGGCGACTCGCCCCCTGGGGATGTAACGCGGGCGAGTCGCCCGCGTTGTGTTTTCAATCAGATACCCCGGAGAGGACTTGAACCTCTAGCCTTATGCTTAGAAGGCATTTGCTCTATCCGCTTGAGCTACCGGGGCAGATAGCGTGCCCGTCATTATACAGCGCCGCGCCCGACGGATCGAGCTAATCCATCACCGGACGCAAGCCCTTACGCACCGTTGCACCGGACAATACCCGCAGCACTTGCTCCGGTGGATGGCCCACCAGCGGCGCGAGCGCGCGCGGCGACAGCGGATGGTTGCCGTTGCTGAGAAAGGCCCGGAAAATGGCCTCCAGCAGGGTCGGCGCCCGCAAAATGTAGCCAGGTTCCTTGCTACAGCGCGTCGTGATGAGGTACTGCAACCCTTCCACCTGCCGCACCTCGCCGGTGTCCCAGTCAATCAGGTCAATCTTCTCCCCGATGCGCTGGCCGCTGTAAACCTCGCGCAGTTCCGGCGATAGGTGCTGTAACAGTTGTACGTTAAAATCAAGCCCCTGTTCCTCCCACCACCGGTAGTCAATGTGGAAGGGGGTATCCAAAGTTGGCTTGATAAAGCGCGCTAAAGCAGGAACGGGAGGTAATGTTGGCATTAGCTCTCTCCTCGGTATGCCCAATAATTGTCCCCTAGCGCCATATACCGCGACGAGGTCGCTAACACGGCGAGCATCGGCGCCGGAGGCACACGCCGCAGCAGGTTCAAAACGCTGTACAGCGTCATCGCGTGGACGGCGCGCTGCAAACTCAGGCCGGCCAGACCGTTGAAAATTTGTTCCAGTAGAGACTCCAGCGAGGCGCGCTGCAATTGCTGCGCCAGGCTGTCCACCGCGTTGGGGTCCGCCACCGCGACTGTCGCCAATTCATCGAATTCACACGCTACCGGCACGCGCGTCACCTCGAGCTGAAGCTGTCCCCCGTCCGTGGTCACAGTTCGCAGCCACTCGCGCCGTTTTGAGCGAATGGGACGCACACTGACCTGAATCGTTCCCGGTTCTCCACTGTGCTCAAGGTCCACATACGCCCCGACACTCACGCTGTTCTTCTTGTACCACTCCGTCAGCCCGTGAACGTAACGCCCGCTGCGCACAACCCAGCCGGGGAAGGTCTCCCTGGTGCGCGCGTCCATAAAAGTGAAGCAAATGCGATCGGTGATCCGCGCAGTGGGGAACAACTGCGCTACGCGCTGTGACAGAGGCAGCGTTCCGCTACGCCAATGCGGGTAAGTCAATACCACCGTCACGCTACCTGCGACAGGGGGGACAACTTCCACCACGTCCGCCCACTCGTCATCAATCTGGCGCTCCAAACTCAGCATAGTGTCGTCCAACAGCGCCCGGCTGTAGGGGATGGGCATATAACGCAACGGCAGCGGCACTTCGAGGACGCCTTTTGGCTCCATCTGGCGCAGATGCCACATCGCATAGCCAGCCGGCCCCACCTCGTCGAAACGCCGGTCGTGCAACAGCGCATATTCCAGCGAGAAAAGCTGCAAAGGCCGCGAAAGCTCCGCCGGCATTTCCATTTCATCGAGCAAGCTCGCCGTGGAAAGCGGCCCACCCCCGGCCATGTCCAACAACGCTTCAGCAATGTTCAACTGCCCAGGCGGAACATCCATCACCAGATCGCGCAAAAACCATTGATCGCCCACGCTAATAAACTGAGGGTTTTTCTCCAACGCCGAGCGCAACACGCTCTTGATCTTGTTCCCGTAGCGGTCAAAAATGTCTTCGAGATTCAAATTCTGGGAAGGCAGATAAGTCGCCGTGTTCAAAGGATGATCGCGGTTTAATGCCGTAACAAACTCGCGCACCGAGCCACTCGCCATCTTCACCGTGATAACATCGAACGCACTGTACTCGGGGTTGTGCCCGGTGCGCACGGCGATCACTTCACCCAGAAGGTTGTTGAGGTGGGGGAAGATGATGTGTTCGCCGACGGCGTAACGCTCTCCGGGGCGATAAATACGTCCCTGTGATAAAGTGTCCGCAATCAACGATACCATTTGCTGGTGACGCGCGCGGGCCAGCTCTTGCGCCAACTGGTCAATCATGTGGGGGCGTTCTGTCTCCACCAGGAAGTTGATCAAGTGCTCCAGATCGCTCGGCAAGATAGAGAACTGCTCCCAGTATTGGTCATTCTGCACGGTACTACTCATAAGCCTCTCGATTCACTGTGTTCTTACCATAAAACGTTTAGATTATACCAGGAATACAAGGGATTGACAAATACGCCATTTTAACGCAAACTATGCATAGCAGCGTGAAGGAGGTATGAAACTGTGGCGCAAGAGAAGAGGTCTACCGGGCTTGTTACCGTCTATGTTGCGCAAGGAATGTTGCGCGCGATGGTGGTACGCGGCGCGCTCGAAACTGCCGGCATCCCTGTCATGCTAAGCTATGAATCCATCGGGCCGGTGCTGGGGCTAACCATCAACGGCATCGGCAAGGTTGAGGTGCGTGTGCCGGTGGAATGGGAGGCTGAAGCGCGCGACCTGCTCGACACCCAACCACGCAGCGGTGAGATTTATTCTGTGCCGGCGGATATAAATGAGCCAGGTGAATGAGTCGCCGCGTCGCCGCCTGAGCGAAACACAAACGCAAGGACATTCGTATGACTGAGGCTGTCGCCGTCGTGGGGGGCGGACTGGCCGGCAGTGAAGCCGCCTGGCAAGTTGCCCAACGCGACATTCCCGTGCGGCTCTACGAGATGCGTCCCCACCTGATGACGCCGGCCCACACCGGCGCGCAACTGGCCGAACTGGTCTGCTCCAATTCACTCGGCTCTGATCTCACCAACCGCGCGCCGGGATTGCTCAAGGCCGAACTGCGCCAACTCGAAGCGCTGCTCATCGCCGTTGCCGACACGCACCGCGTCCCGGCTGGCAGCGCGCTCGCCGTGGACCGCGAGAACTTTGCGGCGGAAGTGACGCGCCGCATCGCCGCCCACCCGCACATCACCCTCATTCGCGCGGAAGTGACTGACATCCCGGCGGGACCGGCGATCATCGCCAGCGGGCCGCTCACCAGCGACCGGCTCGCGCAGGCGCTCCGCGCGTTCACCGGCAGCGCGGCGCTAACCTTCTACGACGCCATCGCGCCCATCGTCGAGGTGGATTCCATTGATTTTACCGTCGCCTTCCGCGCTTCGCGCTACCGCAAGGGCGAATCCGACGAAGGCGACTACATCAACTGCCCGCTCAACGCAGACGAATACCGCCGCTTTGTCGCCGCTTTGTTGAGCGCCGAACGCATCCCGTTGCGCGACTTCGAACAGAACGATCCGCAGTTCTTCGAAGCTTGCCTACCCGTCGAGGTACTGGCGGCGCGCGGAGAACAGGCGCTGGCCTTCGGCCCGTTGCGCCCGGTGGGATTGCGCGATCCACGCACCGGACAGCGCCCCTTCGCCGTGGTGCAACTGCGGCAAGACAACGCCGCCGCGACGCTCTACAACCTGGTGGGCTTCCAGACCAACCTCAAGTATGGGGAACAGGATCGCGTTCTGCGCCTGATTCCCGGCCTGGAAAAAGCGTGCTTCGTCCGCTACGGGTCTATGCACCGCAATACCTACCTCAACGCGCCGTCGGTGTTACGCCCGACGCTCCAAAGTCGCGCGCGAGACGATTTGTTCTTCGCCGGGCAAATCGCCGGACTGGAAGGCTACGCGGGGAACATCGCCGGGGGATGGCTGGCGGGTGTGAACATGGCGCGGTTGCTGATGGGCCTGCCGCTGCTCACACCGCCGCCAGAAACGATGATCGGCGCGCTGATGAGTTACCTCACGCGCGCCGATGCGGCCACGTTCCAACCGATGAAGGCCAACTTTGGCCTGCTGCCGTCGCCAGATACGACCACGCGGGGCAAACGCGCCCGCGGCGAGGTGTATGCCGTGCGCGCCCTGGCACGTCTGGCGCAGTGGATGGCCGACAATAAGCTCTAGGATTGCGGGCGCTCGCCAAGCGTCACCGACAGAATTTTCTCCTCGCCGTTACGCAGCACGGTGACCTGAATCGTATCGCCAGGGCGGGTACGCGTCTCCAGATAGGCAATCAACGCGCTAGGGCTGGCGATGGGGGTTCCATCAATCGCCACAATCGTATCCCCCCCCACCGTGACCTCGCCATACGGCGTATTGACGGTGCGGTTGCCGCCGCGCAATCCGGCCTTCGCCGCCGCCGAATTCGCTTCCACTCCCAGGACCAAGACGCCGCGTTCGGGAATCTCCACGCCCTGCTCGGCGAAGGCTTCGGCGACCGCCTTGTTCAAGGTGAGGGGGAAGAAGCGCACGCCCATCCACGAATGTCGGTAGCGCCCCTCGCTGATCAGATCAGGGATGACCCGTTTGACGGCGTTGACCGGAATGGCAAAGCCGATGCCAGCGTTGGCTTGACTGGGGCTGACGATCTGCGCGTTCACGCCGATCACCCGGCCCTGCAGATCGAGCAACGGCCCGCCGGAGTTGCCGGGGTTGATCGCGGCGTCGGTTTGAATCGCTTCGCCGATGTAGCGCCCATCCGGGCTTTCGATGATACGCCCCAGACTGCTGATGACGCCAAACGTCACCGTTTGATCCAGGCCGAAGGGGTTGCCAATCGCCACGACGAACTGGCCGACCCGAATGGCATCCGAATCAGCCAGGGGGACAGGGCGCAGGGTACGCTCGTCCAGGGCCTCCCGCGGCAGTGCGATGACCGCCAGATCGTAGGTCGAATCTGAGCCAATGACCTCGCCGGTATACGATGCGCCGTCGGCAAAGATCACCTGGATATTTTTGGCGCTCTCAATCACGTGATAATTCGTGACGATGTGCCCTTGCTCATCGTAGACAAAGCCGGAGCCGCTGCCTTCCTGTGGGACAGCGTTGAAGAAGAAGTCGTAGCCGACCGAGGTGACAGAAATATGGACGACGGAATCGCCGACTGCCGCGTAAACTGCTTCGACCTGCGTCTCCAACTGCGCCAGGGCATTATCCGGCGGGGCAACGACAAGCGGCGCGGCCGTTGACGGCGCGGCGGTCGGCGCGACGGCAGTCGGCTGAAGCGGCGTGGCGGTCGGGCCGCCCACCGGTTGTAAAGCGATACAGCCGAGTGAAGTTGCCAACAAGACAAGCACAATGAGAAATGCGTAGAGTTTTCGCTGCATAGTCGCCTCACGGTACCAGGAAGACAGGACAACTGGCGTGACGCAGCACTTCGGTGCTCACGTCGCCCAACAGAATATCGGTCATGCTGGATGGTCCGCGCGTGCCCAAAACGATCAACGACACCTTCTCTTCCTGCGCTGTTTCCAGGATCGTCCTGGCGGGAGCGCCGGCATGGATGATACCCAACGCCGAAATCCCTGCTTTTTGGAGGTATTCGACCGTGTCGTTGACCACTTCCTGCGCCACCAGCTCCAATTGTTCGACCAGCGGCGCGTAGCCCTGCGTCGCCAGATAACGTTCCGGCAGTTGGTAGACGTGCAAGACGACCACTTCGGCGCTTTCCAACCGCGCGAGATGCTCCAGATACAAAAGCGCACGTTCTGCCGCCGGTGTGGCGTTATGCGCAAAAAGTATTCGTCTGAACATGATCTCCGTGCCCTCCCTACCCTATGGTATCACACAATTTCGTAAAAATCAATCTTCTTAAATCACATATTCGCCCGCAACTTACGCAGCGACTCAAACAGCTCGCGCTCCTGCGCTGTGAGCCGGGATGGCAGCTTGACCTCCACCACAGCATACAGATCGCCGTGCTCTTTGGGCCGGTTGAGAACGGGCATTCCCTGTGCGCGCAGGCGGAACTTGGCGCCATTCTGCGTCTCCGGCGGGATACGCAGCATCCCGGAGCGCCCACCCGGCGTCGGCACAGCGACTTCGCCGCCCAGCACTGCCGTATAGAGATCAACGGGGACAGTGGTTTCGATGTCTTCCCCATTGCGTTTGAATTGCGCATCCGGCAACACTTCGATGTTCAGATAGAGGTCGCCGGGTTGGCCGCCGCCCGGGCCGGGCGCGCCCTTCCCCGCCACCCGCACACGTGTGCCGGTATCCGCTCCGGCGGGGATGTTCACCTCGATGCGTTGGTTGCCGATCTGCACAATGCGCGACGTGCCCCGGTAGGCTTCCTCAAGCGTGATCTCCACAGGCTGCTCGTAATCTTGCCCACGCCGTGGACGGGGAGCGCGCCGGCTCGTCGTCCCGCCGCCGAAAATATCGCTGTAAGCGCCGCCGAGGCCGCCGCCGAAGAGCTGCTGGAAGAAATCGGAGAACGTGCTGTCTTGCCCAAACAGGCCGCTGATATCTTCAGGCGTCGCGCGCCGGTATCCGCCACCCTGACTGCCCGCCCACTGCCGCCAGAAATCATCCGCCTGGCCACCGCGCTGCTGCCATGTGTTCCACTCGCTGCCGAATTGGTCGTACAGCTTGCGCTTCTCCGGGTCGGAGAGCACTTCGTAGGCTTCGTTGAGTTCCTTGAATTTCTCCTCGGACGACTTGTCGCCGGGATTCATGTCCGGATGATACTTGCGGGCCAGCTTGCGATAGGCGTTTTTGATGTCCTTTTCGTTCGCCCCTTTGGGAACGCCCAGCACGCCGTAATAGTCTTTGTACTCCATCTGTCTGCCTCCACACTATGCACGTTTCGCCACGATCACCCGCGCCGGACGCAAGACCTGATCTCCCATGCGATACCCTTTTTGTTCCTCTTCGAGGATCAGCATACTTTCTGCCTGACCCTCGCGCGCCGGAACCATCGCCACGGCATCGTGTAGCAATGGATCGAATGGCGTGTTGACCGCGTCAATCGGTTCGACGCCTTCAAGGCGCAGCAGCTTCATCATATCATCATACGTGGCCTTGATGCTCTGCTGGTGCGGGTTAGCCGGGTCGAGATACCGGATAATTCTGTCGAGATTGTCCACCACGCCAAGAAAACCGATCAGCAGGCGCTTTTTTTCAGCCGCGATCTGCTCTTCGGCGAGCCGCTGCTGCCGCCGGCGATAATTATCCATATCCGCGCGCAGGCGCAAGGCCATGTCGCGCCAATCCACCGCCTCTTCCGATTGCGTCACATCAACCGCAGCGGTTGAAGCTTCTTCCGGCTGTCCGGTTTCTTCGGCAACGTCCGTTTCAGGATCAACTTCCCCGGGGCGATGCACCGGGATTCGACGCCGTTTCTTTGTCACATCTGTCATGATACCCTCGCTATGATCGGGTTATACAAGAGGGGGTGACTTAAGGCCACCCCCTCTTCCATAGAGGCAACAATCACCCCTCGCGCGCAAGTTCCGTGTGCAGCCTAGACCTCGCGGAACTCGCCATCTACCACATCGGGGCCTTGCGGGCCGCTTTGCGGGCCGTGACCGTAACCGGGGCCGACGTGCGGGCCGGGTGTGTCGGGGCCTTGCGGACCGCCATAGGCTTGCTCGCCCAATTTCATCGCCGCCTGGCGCAACTCATCCATCTTGCGGCGGATGAGCGCGGCGTCTTCGCTGCTGTCCTTCACCTGGCGCAGGTCGTTGATCATCCCTTCCAACTGACCGCGCAGGTTGCCGGGCACTTTCTCGCCCAGGTCGCTCAAGGTCTTCTCCATTTGATAGCACATCTGGTCGGCCTGGTTACGCGCGTCCACCAATTCCTGGCGCTTCTTGTCTTCCTCGGCGTGCAGCTTGGCCTCTTCGACCAGACGATCCACTTCGGTCGGGTTCAGGTTGGTGCTCGCGGTGATGGTGATGCGCTGCTCACGCCCGGTCGCCTTGTCCTTCGCGTTGACGTTCAGGATGCCGTTCGCGTCAATGTCGAAGGTCACTTCGACCTGCGGGATGCCGCGCGGCGCGGGCGGGATGCCATCCAGCCGGAACTGGCCGAGCAGCATGTTGTAGCCCGCCATCGGGCGTTCACCCTGGTACACCTTAATGTCCACGGCCGTCTGACTATCCTCGGCGGTCGTGTAGATCTCGCTCTTGCGGACCGGAACCGTCGTGTTGCGGGGGATCATCACCGTCATCCGGCCACCCAACGTCTCCACACCCAGCGAGAGCGGGGTCACGTCGAGCAGCAGAATATCGGTCACATCGCCGCCCAAGACGCCGCCCTGGATAGCCGCACCCACGGCGACAACCTCATCCGGGTTGACGCCCTTGTGCGGCTCCTTGCCGCCGGTCAGTTGGCGCACCAAATCCTGCACCATCGGCATACGGGTCGCCCCGCCGACCAGCACCACCTCGTCGAGGTCTTTCGCGGTCAACTTGGCGTCGGCCAGCGCGCGCTCAAAGGGCACACGACAACGCTCCAAGAGGTCGCGTGTGATTTGCTCGAAGGTAGCGCGCGTCAGGCGCATCTGCATGTGCTTCGGGCCAGTGGCGTCCGCGGTGATGTAGGGCAGGTTGACTTCGGTTTCCATCATCGTGGAAAGCTCGATCTTGGCCTTTTCCGCCGCCTCACGCAGGCGTTGCATGGCCTGGCGGTCGTGCGACAAATCAATGCCTTGCTGTTTCTTGAACTCGCTCAGCAGCCACCGGACAACACGCTCGTCCCAGTCGTCGCCGCCCAGGTGGGTATCGCCATTGGTGGACTTCACTTCGATCAGCCCCTCACCCACTTCCAGGATCGAGACATCGAACGTACCGCCGCCCAGGTCGAAGACGAGGATGGTTTCATCCACCTTCTTATCCAGGCCGTAGGCCAAAGCGGCCGCCGTCGGCTCGTTGATGATGCGCTTCACCTCAAGACCGGCGATCTGCCCGGCATCTTTGGTGGCCTGGCGCTGGCTGTCGTTGAAGTACGCGGGCACGGTAATGACGGCCTGCGTCACCGGTTCGCCCAGGTAGGCTTCGGCATCTTTCTTCAGCTTTTGCAGGATCATGGCCGAGATTTCTTGCGGCGTATAATCCTTGTTTGTCACCGGGATTTGCACCCGCGCGTCGTTCTGCGATCCAGCGACGATGGTGTACGGCACCATTTCGCGCGTAATCTGTACTTCCTTTTCATCCGCGCGCCGTCCCATCAGACGCTTGACCGAGTAAACCGTGTTCTCCGAGTTGACGACGGCCTGCCGTTTCGCCGGCACGCCGACCAGACGCTCGTTATTCTTAGTAAAAGCAACGACGGATGGACACAGCCGTCCACCCTCCGCCGTCGGGATAACGGTCACTTGTCCGGCTTCCATCAAGGCGACCGCAGAGTTTGTTGTTCCGAGATCAATGCCTACTATTTTACCCATTTTCCACCTCCAGGATTCGTATCATTCCGACTATGAGTATAACCGCTAATCATTGGAAAATCATAAGAGCAAAATAAGAAATTTGTATATATTCACAGGAGTTATGTGGTTTGTTTCTTTGGACAGGATTTACAGGATGAACAGGATGAAAAAGCATCTACAAAGCCTTTTTAATCCTGAAAATCCTGTTAATCCTGTCAAAAAAAACGAAGCCGGGTTTCGGTAAGAGACCCGGCTTCGGTAAAAGCGACAACAGAGCGCGGCGAGCTTAACCGGCTGGCCGGCAAAGCAAAACGCGCCCCTCCAGCGGGCCAACCGACAGCGTCAATGCGCCTCCGGTCAAGGGGTGCTGCGCTTCCGTCCACGCCTCGGTGAGGACGGCATCCGTCGGCGTAATGGAGGCCAGATTGATGGGAACGTTCACGGCGGTCGTGTCGGCGTTCACCACCACGACGACCACTTCTGCGGCGCAGGTACGCGCGAACGCATATGTCAGGTCTTTGGCGTAGAGCGTGACGAAGTCGCCATCGCGCAGTGCGGGGTGCGCCTTGCGCAGCGCGATAAAGCGTTTGAAATCCGCGCGTAAGTCGTGATCCCAGCGACTTTCATCCCACGGGAAGGCGCGGCGGCAGTCAGGGTCGGCGCCGCCCTCCATGCCGATTTCATCGCCGTAGTAGACGCTTGGCGCGCCGGGGAAGGTCATCTGGAACAAGGTCGCCAGGCGCAAACGGCGCTTGTCGCTCCCTACCATCGTCAAGAAGCGCGGTTCATCGTGGCTGCTGATCAGGTTGTACTGCGCAAGCGTCATCGGCCAGGCATACAGGTTCAGCATGTGATCAATTTGCCGGGCGAAATGTCGCGCATCCAATCGCTTGATTTTGAATCCGCCGGGGCGCTGCGAGGTGTCCAGCGTCTCCTGCCCAAACAGACCATAACACGCCCGGTTGAAGCCGTAATTCATCACTGCGTCGAAATGGTCGCCTTGCAGCCAGGGTTTAGCCTCGTCCCAAATTTCAGCGAGGATGTAAGCTTCGGGGTTGGCAGCTCGCACCCGGCGGCGGAACGCTTCCCAGAAGCCAGGCGTTTTGATCTCCAGCGGGACATCCAGCCGCCAACCATCAATGCCCTGGCGCAGCCAATACTCGGCCACATTGAAGATGAAGTCGCGCACCTGAGGATGGTCGGTGTTGAGCTTCGGCAGCTCACGGTTGTTCCACCAGCAAACGTAATTCGGCTTGCGTTTGTCGTCGAAGGCGCGCAGTGGGAATTTCTTGACGATGAACCAATCAATATAGGGCGATTGCGGCCCGTTTTCCATAATATGATTGAACTGTAAGAAGCCCCGGCTGGCGTGGTTGAAGACGCCGTCCAGCATCACCCGGATGCCGCGCCGGTGCGCCTGTTCCAGGAATTGCGCGAAAGCCCCGTTGCCGCCCAAGATCGGGTCCACGGTGTAATAATCGTGGGTGTGGTAGCGGTGGTTCGCTGCGGATTGGAAAATCGGACAGAAGTAGATGGCGTTGATGCCCAGATCTTCGAGGTAATCCAGATGTTCGACGATGCCCAGAAAATCGCCGCCCTTGAAACCTCGGATGGTCGGCGGCAACTCCCACGACTCAAGATTCGCCGGTTTGGTCAGCTTCTCACTGCGCGCAAAACGATCCGGGAAAATCTGGTAAAAAATCGCATCTTTGACCCAGGCAGGGGGTTGGTTGATCATCGTAATCCTCCTTAAGAATCGGAAAATCAGCAAATCAGCGAATCAGCAAATCAACAAATAAGCAAATCAGCGAGTCACCCACAATTCGTCATTCTTCACTCTTCACTCCTCACTCTTCACTCCTCACTCGCAACTCGTTAACCGCCAATCGCTTTTGCATAGCGCGGCCAAAAAGGGCGAGGACAAAGGCGATACAGCCGACGCCGGCGGCGATCAACAGCCCGGCATCGGACCAGAACTGAAGCGGGAACAGGCGAATCAACGTGTCGGTGTAGGCAAAGAGCCAGGTGTCGCCCTCAAAAAAGACGCCGTGGAAAGCGGTGAAGAACGCCTCGAAACCGACGGCCATCCACGCGCCCAGGCCCACCAAAACACAAAGAATCAGCAGGCTGCCGTCCGAGACCGCGCCCCAGACCGCCGCCGCGTGACCCTGGCGCAGCAGCAGCCAGGCGGCTACCGCAGCGATGACCAACGCAATCAACGCCGCCGCTGTGAGCCGGTCGTAGACCAGCTTGACGTCGTCCATGTGACCGATCTCACGCGCGTTGAAGGCTGCCGTCCCATCCGCAAAACGCAGGTTGTCCAGGCTCGCCACACCGCGCGGCATATTGAGGAAGGCGATGCTCGCGCGCGCCAGACGCAAGCGTTCCTCCGGCGCCATCGCTAACGGGTCTTCCGGGAAGCCGGGTTTGGCATATTCCCACGCCGGATACCACGGCAAGGTCAACAGCCGGACGACCCCCATCACCAAGACCAGGGGAACCGCTACTACGATGAACAGGCGGAGCGCCACGCGCATTGTTTTCTCCTTCGCTTTATCGCTGATTGCTCAAGTTATACAACAAAACCGGAAAATCGGTAGTGTGCATTCAAAGTTAAAAAACGTTCGCAAGGTTGCCACATTCCTGTAATTTTACGCGACCTCGATTTATGTTATAATGCCGGTGTTATGGAAGAAATGGCGCTCACACTCAAAGGAACCCAACAAGGCATTCTCCTCCGTCCGCTGGCAGAGTCCTGGGCGGATGTGCTCCAGGGGCTGGACAATGCTCTGCGCGACGCCGAAGCTTTCTTTCGCGGCGGTCGGGTGATTTTGGACATGGGGAACCGGGAACTGACCTCAGAAAATCTGCTCGCCCTGCGCGCAGTCCTGGATCAGTACGATATGGAGCTGTGGGCCGTCTTGAGTGAAAACGAAAGCACCATCCACACAACGCGCTCTTATGGCCTGCGCACGCGCCTGCCGGGAGAAGCGGCCCCTGCCCCTAAAGAACACCCGGCGGCAGCGGCGCCGCTGCCGGAAGCCAACGCGCTGATCGTCCAGCGCACACTGCGCTCCGGCCAAAGCCTGAAGTATCCGGGACATATCGTTCTGATCGGCGACGTGAACCCCGGGGCGGAAATCATCGCCGGTGGGCACATCATCGTGTGGGGGAAGATGCGCGGGCTGGCCCACGCTGGCGTGCTCGGCGACGATCAAGCCATCATCTGTGCCCTGGAATTAACGCCCGCGCAACTGCGCATTGCCGGACACATTGGCCGCCCACCAGAAGGCCGGCGACGTAAATCGCTGCCGGAGATCGCCAGAGTCATCGAGGATGGCATCATCGTAGAACCCTGGTCAACAAGGGAGTAACATGGCAGGAAAAATCATCACCATCTCATCGGGAAAAGGGGGCGTCGGCAAAACCACTACCACCGCGAATATCGGGTTGGGATTGGCGATGTTGGGTGTCCGGGTCATTTGTATTGATGCGGACATCGGACTGCGCAACCTGGACGTGATGTTGGGGTTGGAAAACCGCATCGTGTACGACATCGTCAACTACATCGAGGGCCGTTGTCGCTTCCGGCAGGCGTTGGTACGCGACAAGCGTTTCCCGGAGCTGTTTATGCTGCCAGCCGCCCAAACCCGCGCCAAAGATGCGATCAGCGTCGAGCAGATGATCAGCGTCGCCAACGAAGCCGCGCAGATGGTGGATTATGTCCTCATCGATTCCCCCGCCGGGATCGAACACGGCTTTCGCTGCGCCTCGGCGCCGGCAGAGATGGTGTTGGTGGTGACCAACCCGGAAATCGCCTCGGTGCGCGACGCCGACCGCGTGATTGGCCTGTTAGAGGCCGAAGGCGGCCCGCCGACACGTTTGATCATCAACCGCATCAAGCCGGAGTTGGTGGCGCGCAAAGAGATGCTCGCGCCGGAAGATGTGGTGGATATGCTGTCCGTTGATCTCATTGGCCTCATCCCTGAAGACCCTGAGATTCTCGCGGCCGGCAATCGCGGACAACCCGTCGTCCTCAATAACGGGTCTCCCGCCGGGCAGGCCTTCGCGGATATAGCGCGGCGTCTGCAGGGGGAAGATGTGCCCTTCGCACCTTTGAAAGCCCCATCCCTTTTCAAACGTCTCTTTGGTTCGCGTTGAGAGGAAGCGTCATGAACTTATCCAACCTTTTCAAACCGCGCAAAAACTCAGGGAAGGATATTGCCGCGCAGCGCTTGCGACTCGTGCTCGCGCACGATCGCGCCAACATTTCGCCGGGGATGTTGGCCTTGTTGAAGGACGAAATCATCGCCGTCATCTCCAAACACCTGGAGATTGATCCCACCAAAGTCGAGGTCAACTTCACCGAAGACGACCGCGAGACGCGCCTGGTCGCCGATATTCCGCTTTACACGGCGCGGAGAAGACAGTCATAGGATTATGCGCACGTCGCCGTGGGAAAACTTTGATTGGGGGCTGCTGCTCATCGCCGTTCTCCTCGCCGTCACCGGGCTGCTGATGATCTTCAGCGCCACGCGAGGCTCCACCGACCTGGCCGATACCTGGCGCAAACAGGCAGTCTACGCCGCCGTCGGCGTTGTCGTGATGTTCCTCGTCGCTTTCATCAACTACCGCTATCTGGAGAGCATGCAATGGCCGCTCTACATCCTGACGATAGGTATCCTCATCTTCACCCTGCTGTTCGGAAGCAGTGAAATCGGCAATGTGCGCCGGTTTATCTATATCGGCGGCGTCTCGATCCAACTGGCCTTCCCGGCTCTGATTTTGTTGATCGTCAGCCAGGCCAGTCTGCTGGCGCGCAACGCGCCCAGTCCGCCCGGCATCCAGGAACTTGTCGTGTCGTTCCTGATGACCGGTCTGGCCGCTTTTCTCGTGTTCGAACAACCTAACCTGAGCACCGCGACACTTTATATGGCGACATGGGCGGCGATGCTCTTCGCCTCCGGCATCTCGCTAGGATACCTGCAAGGCATCGCCATTTTGGGGCTGATTGCTGCGCCCATCGTGTGGGCCAATATGGACGATTACATGCGCAACCGCATTTTCACTTTCTTCGATCCCACCACCGATCCAGGCGCGTATTACAACATCCAACAAGCTCTCATCAGCATCGGCTCAGGCGGATTGATGGGCAAAGGTTTCGCCACCGGGACGCAAAGCCAGTTGCACTTCCTGCGCGTCCGCCACACCGACTTCATCTTCTCCGTCGTGTGTGAGGAGTTGGGATTCGTCGGCGCGGCGCTGATTCTGTTCTTATTCGGGCTGCTCTTGTGGCGCTTGCTGCGCATCGCTGCCAACGCCGCCGACGCCACCGGCCAATTGATCGTCACCGGCGTCATCACCTACATTTTCTATCAACTGCTCATCAACCTGGGGATGAATCTCAACGTCATCCCCGTCGCCGGGCTGCCGATGCCCTTCATCAGCAGCGGCGGCAGCGCCCTGGTCATTACCTTCGTGGGTTTGGGGCTGGTGGAAAGCGTCGCCATGCGCCACAAACGTATGGAGTATTAGCAATAAAGCGTAAAACGTAAGTATACCCTTACGTTTTACGTTTTACGATCTGCATCAAAAACTAAGGAGATCAGCATGACCGTTCGTGTTCGTTTTGCACCCAGTCCAACCGGACATCCGCACATTGGCAACATCCGCACCGTCGTCTTCAACTGGCTGTTCGCCCGGCAGCAGCACGGGCAGTTCGTCTTGCGCATCGAAGACACCGACCGCACCCGCTACGTCGAAGACGCTTTGCAGGTCATCACCAGCGGCTTGCGCTGGTTGGGGATGGACTGGGATGAGGGACCCGAAGTCGGCGGAGACTATGGGCCATACGTTCAATCGGAGAGAACGGCGATTTATCAAGAGAAAGCCGAGGAATTAGTGGCGATGGGGAAAGCCTACCGCTGCGATTGCACGCCAGAACGGCTTGAGCAGGTCCGCGAAGCGCAGCGTGCGCGCGGCGAGACGCCGATGTACGATGGACGCTGCCGCAACCGGCCTGTCGGCGAAGTGTCGCCCGACCAGCCGCACGTGATCCGGCTCAAAGTGCCGCGCGAAGGCGTCACCGTGATGCACGACATCCTCAGAGGCGACATCGTTTTCGAGAATCGCCTGCTCGATGATCAGGTATTGCTCAAGAGCGACCGGTTCCCCACCTACCATCTCGCCGTGGTGGTTGACGACCACATGATGGGCATCACGCACGTGATGCGCGGCGACGATTGGATCTCCAGCGAACCGAAACGCCTGTTGATGTACGAAGCCTTTGGTTGGGAGCCGCCCGTCTACGCGCACGTCCCGCTGGTGCTCGGCACGGATGGCAAGAAACTCGGCAAACGTCACGGCGCGGTGTCCATTGACGAATTCCGGCGGCAAGGCTACCTGCCGGAAGCCGTCTTCAACTTCCTGGCGCTGCTCGGCTGGGCGCCCGGCCTGGGCGAGGAACAAGAGATCTTCACCCGCGAAGAGCTGATCGAGCGTTTCGACATCACGCGCATCAATCTCGCGCCGGCGGTCTTCTCCTACGACAAGCTCAACTGGATGAACGGGGCGTACATCCGCGCCCTCCCCCCGGAAGAACTGCTCGAACGACTCATCCCCTTCTGGGCGGATGCCGGCCTGATTGAGACGCCCGCGCCGGCAGAAATTCTGCCCACGCTCAGAGTGCTGGTTCCGCTGGTGCAGGAGCGCCTGAAGACGCTGCGCGACGTGGTTGAACTGACCGACTTCGTCTTCACCGACATCGCTGTTCCGCCCGTGGAGAAAGTGATCGGCAGCAAGATGACGGCGGAGCAAAGCCTGGACGCCATACGCCGCGTGCAGGCTTTGTTGGCGGGCATCGCCCACTTCGAAGCGACGGCAATGGAAATACCGATGCGCCGGCTGGCCGACGATCTAGGGCTGAAGGCGGGGCAGCTGTTCGGCATCGTGCGCAATGCCGTCACCGGCAAGGAAGTCTCCCCGCCGCTCTTCGGCAGCATCGAGGCGTTGGGGCGGGCCAAGACGCTCAAGAGGCTGGAAATCGCCGAGGAAGTTTTGGTACAACACATCCAGACGCAAGAAGCGCATTGAACCAGAATGACACACAAGCCCCCACCGCGAGATGGGGGCGTTTTTGCACCCCAATCACGGCAATGGGTAAAGCGCTTCCGTCACCCGCCCCCACTCCGCCAGCGTGAGCGTCTCCGCGCGGCGTGTCGCGTCCACACCAACGTTCGCCAGGGCCGCGACCACATCTTCCGCCGGCAGGTGTAAACTCGCCGCGAGCGTATTGCGCAACTGCTTGCGGCGCTGCGCGAATCCGGCGCGCACCACGCGGAAGAATTCCGCCACATCCGTCACCGGAACGGGCGGTGTGTCATGCAGATCGACGCGCACGACGGCGGATTCCACATCCGGCGGGGGGAAGAACGCTCCACGCTTCAGCCGCATCCCGACGCGCGGCTGCCCGTAGAACTGCACACTCACCGCCAGCACGCTCATCTCATCGGGGACGGCGACCATGCGCGCTGCCACCTCACGCTGTACCGTGACCACCATCCGCGCAGGCCGCACCGTCGCTTCGAGCAGGTGACGCATCACCGCCGCTGTGATGTAGTAGGGCAGGTTAGCGACGACGTGGTAGTGCGGCAGCCGCGTCCCCCACAGGGGCATCACCGGCGCCGGGGGAACGTCCAATAAAACCGCGGGATCGAGATCGAGAATATCGCCGTGAACGATGGCGACGTTGTCAAATGCTGCCAATGCCTGGGGCAGGATGGAGACCAGATGCGGATCAGTCTCCACAGCAATGACGCGCCCGGCGCGCGCCGCCAGGGCTGCCGTCAACGTTCCCAGGCCGGCGCCAACCTCGATCACCGTGTCGGAAGGGGTCAACTCGGCCAGTGCCGCGATGCGGGCCGGCGCAGTTGGCTCAACGAGGAAATTCTGTCCCAGGGATTTACGAGGTGTGAGACCGTAATGGCGCAGCAGCGCGCGGGGATCATCCGTCATGGGCCGAAATAGTTGATGACGTTCGGCACCGGCGTAAGCAGGTACACATCCACCCAGCGATACCAGAGTTGCAGGTTGGAATCGTCAAATCCCAGGTCGATGCGCCGACCCCGGATAGAGCCGCCGGTATCGCCCGCATAGCCGACGCCATAGCCAGGCACATACACCTGCGTCCGCAGGGGAATCACGCTGGGGTCGACCGCGACGATCCCGTGGCGCATCTGCATTCCGGTCGCCGTGCGCCCGTAGTATGGCGAGGAAGACGCAACGCCCGCCGTCCCCGCACTGTACGATGTCGCCAACATACGGATGACGCGCCAATACTCTACTGTGCCGCTTTCGGTCGCCAGTTGCCGCACGATGATCTTCGTGCCGTAGCCCATCACCCGGTTCGTAGGAGCGAGCACCACGCTCTCCCCTTCCACCCAGCGCTCGACCACCTGACCATCCTCGTAGCGCAGGCGGATGCGGCGTTCAAGCACGCCCGGCGCGCCCTCTTGCAGCAACCCCTGGGTATCGATTTCGGAATTGGGATCGGCCTGCCACACAGAATCGAAAGGAATTGGGCTTTGCTCCACAACCACGCTTTCGGTGACGCGATAGACGCGGATTTCCCCACCGTCGCCCAACGGCGCGTCGAGCGCAGGTGTGGTATAGTCCTGGCCGTTGAGCGTCACGCCCAGGTCGGCCAGCACCTCACCCACCCGGCTGCGGTGCGTGCGCGTGCGCAACACGTGCCCGTCCACACGGACAGAGACGGGAATCGAGCGTTCGGTGCGGATGTGCATCCCGTTCTGTAGTGGTGTGGCCGGATCAGGGTAGACGCGATCCGCGCGATAGAGTTGGATGCCGGCCTGGTACAGGGCCGCGCCTACCGTCGCTGCATTGGAGTACAAAGCCGTGCGCACCCCGCCGTCCTCCAACACAATCTGCACAGCGCGCTCAATGACGATGCGGAAACGGGTGTCCGGCGGATCGGTCACAGAGGCCGGGCGGATCCGAACGCTGTCGTGGCTGTCCAGCGAGACGCCCGCCAGCGCCAGCAGGTCAGCGGCGCTCTCCTGGTGAACGTACAGGAGCCGCTCGCGCCCATCCACCACGATGATGACCGGCTTCGCCCGATCAATCCGCACTTCAAGCCCGGAGTGTAAGGCGGTTTCCAGCGCAGGGGTAAGACGGTCTTCGGGACGCAGACTGAGGTTCAGGTCGGCCAATAGCAACGCGACAGTCGGCTGGTGCGTGCGCACCACACGACTCGCGCCGTCAACGGTCAGTGTGACCGGCGTCAAGGTGGCCCGGTATCCCGCCGTCAAGGCCACAACGGCCAGGACTGCCAGGATAAAAGCGGCCAGCTTACGTAACCAATTCACGCCACGACTCCCAATCGGTCAATCGGTCATCCATATCAAAAAAAGGACGATGTCCGAGAGGGACTGAAGAGCAGGCGCGCCTGCGGCGCCCGGAATGGCCTCCTTACCGTTGCTTCCTCCCGGACCTGGCGGGGTTCGAAGGTTTCCGCCGCGCAGGACCCAATCTTCAGCCCCCATCGAGCATCGTCCTCACGTGTAACCTTGTTTGAGTTAAACCTGCACAAGGATTCTACAGGCACTATGGTACCGGAAAGCGGTGGTTTGTCAAGCTGATTTGAGGAGCGGCTGCTTGTCAACTCAAGCAAAAAGCATATAATAGAGACGCTATCGTAGGGGAGGTAAATCGTATGCCGCTATATGAATATCAATGCCAGGAGTGTGGATTGCGCTTTGAGCGTCGCCAGCACTTTACGGACAAGCCGGTGACGGTGTGTCCGGAGTGTGAGGGGCCGGTTGTGCGCCTGATTCATCCCGCCGGGATTATTTTCAAGGGATCAGGGTTCTACGTCACCGACAACCGCTCAAAGTCATCAACCGCAGTAGCAGGGAATCGCAAGACGGAAGAAAAATCCACGGAAGAGAAAAGCACGGCCAAGGCTGAAACTACGGCCTCTTCCAGCGGCGACAACGCCAAAGCGTAATCCCAACATTTCCACAATATAAGGGCTTAGCGTAAATGCTAAGCCCTTATCTTTTGTCCACAAAACGTGCGTAAAACGTAAAATATGAGGGACAATGTTACGTTTTACGTTTCACGTTTTATTGTCCCGAATGAACCAGGCGCGCCACGGTTGCGCCATCTCCACCTTCGCTCTCGGCGGCGGACTCGTAAGATGTCACCAGCGGATGCGTGGAAATGAAGTTGCGGATTTCCCGGCGCAATTTGCCGGTGCCCTTGCCGTGGATGATCCGCACCCAGGGCAGCGCCGCCATCGCCGCGTCATCCAGATAACGGTCGAGGCGTTCCAGAGCTTCCTCCACCGTCTGTCCGCGCACATCAATCTGAATACCGGGCGATGGCCCGCGCGGCGGCGTCTTCACCTTCTCGGAGACCACCGCGGCCGGCTGCGCGCGGTGCAGCAGTTCGAGCGCATCGGCGCTCACGCGGGTGCGCAGCGGGCCGGCCTGCACGACATATTCTGCGCCCTCCACGGTCATGACCACGCCCTGCACCCCCAACGAGGTCAACATCACCGTGTCGCCTTCGCGGATGGGGCCGGATGGGGCAGCCGTTTCCGGGGCAAGCAGCAAATCCGCCAGCAACGGCTCGGTCGCAGGCAGCGCAATCTCCAACTCATCAAGCTCCTCAGCGACCTCGTCCAGCACGGGCTGTGCCTCGCGCCACGACGCCGTGAGCATACGCTGGCGCAAGGCGCGGATTTCGTCGCGCAATGCGGCAACCTCGGCGCGCGCTTCTTGCTCGGCTTTGCGCAAAATTTCGCGGCGCTCCTCTTCGATGTTGACAAGACGCTTGCGCAAATCGCCAGCGAGCGACTCGGATTGTTTGTGGGCGAGACGCGCTTCATCGCGCGCCTGGGCTGTCTGCATCCGTAAGTTATGCAAATCCTCAAGCATATCGTCCGCGCGCAGTTCCTCGCCGGAAACCATCTTGCGCGCTTCCTTCACGATGCCCTCCGGCAGACCCAGACGCCGGGCAATCGCAAAAGCGTTCGACCGTCCAGGGAGACCGATAATCAACCGGTAGGTCGGCGCGAGCGTTTCCACGTTGAACTCCATCGAAGCATTGCGCACGCCGGGCGTGCTGTGCGCGTACAATTTAAGTTCCGGGTAGTGCGTCGCTACCAAGGCCGTGCAGCGCCGCTTGCGGAAGGTGTCCAGCAGCGCGCGCGCCAGGGCGGAGCCTTCGGCGGGATCGGTGCCGGCGCCTAGTTCGTCCAGCAGCACCAGCGCGTGGTGATCTACCTGCTCCAGGAACGAGATGATGTTGGTCAGATGCGATGAGAACGTCGAGAGGCTCTGCTCGATGGATTGTTCATCGCCAATGTCGGCGACAACCGTCTCGAAACACGACAGTTTTGCGCCCTGGTCGGTTGGCAGGTGCATCCCCGCCTGGGCCATCAACGTGAGCAGGCCCACGGTCTTCAACGAGACGGTCTTGCCGCCGGTGTTCGGCCCGGTGATGACCAGGATGTGCGTGTCGTCGTCCAATTCAACGTTGACCGGCACCACGGTTGCCGGGTCGAGCAGTGGATGGCGCGCGCCGGGCAAGCGGACAACCGTGCCGGGGTGAACGTTCCCGTCCTTAGGCGCGGGTAACTGGTCGGCAATCGGCAGCAGTTCCGGTTCAGTCGCGTCGGTTTCAGCCGCATAGCGCGCCTTGGCGAAGGTGAGATCAATCTCGGAGAGCGCGTCCACCGTCGCGGCGATCTCGTCGGCGTCGTGAGCGACCTGTTCGGTCAGCGCGCGCAATAAGCGGTAGATTTCTTCCTCTTCGGCCAGGGCGAGTTCGCGCAAGGTGTTGTTCAACTCGACGATGGCAGTCGGTTCCATAAAAAGCGTCGCGCCGCTCGACGAGCGATCGTGAACGATACCCTGGACGTGCCCTTTGAAGTCAGCCTGCACGGGAATGACGAAACGTCCCTCGCGGCGCGTGACCAGGGCCTCCTGAAGATAGGGCGCTACGTCCGCCGAGGTGATGATGCGCCGCAGCCGGTCCTGGATGCGATCCTGGGCGATCCGCAGGTCGCGCCTGATCTTCGCCAGCTCCGGCGAGGCGTTGTCGCGGACTTCACCGCGCTCATCGAGCACGCGCACAATCGCATCGGCCAGCTTGGGCAGGGGATGAATCCGCCAGGCAATATCAGCCAGGCCGGGGAATTGGGTCTCCACCTGCGTCAGGGTACGCTTCACGCGCGCCGCGCTGACCAGGGTATCGCGCACCTGCAGCAGATCGGTCGGCTGCAAGGTCACCCCATGCCGCGCGCGTTCGACGAAGGGGCGAATATCACGCACGCCGCCCAGGGCGAAGTCGGGGCGCACATCCAACATCGCGCGCGCTTCGCGGGTCAACGCCAAACGCTCCCGCGCCTCACGAAAATCGGAGGTCGGCAACAGGGCAAGCGCCAGCGCCGCACCGCCGGAAAAGTCGGTGTATTGGGCGAGACGTTTCAAGATTTCAGGATACTCAAGTGTGACCCAATGACGATTCATCAAGCACCCCTAAAAATGGCACAGAGCCAATGGTGATCCAACGGCTGGGGAACTGCTGGTTCATGGCGAATTCCCTTGCAACACCTGGCGAAGGTTAAGGCGAATCGAGATTCACCCACCTGCGCAAGGCTGATTAATGAAGCTGTCCACTGACGATTATTGAGGAATCAATACCGGCGGCAGTGTGCGGAAAAAGGGTGCAAAAAGCCAGCGATAGAGACTTAATAGCTGCTGTGAGAAGGGACGCAATGGCGAGGTCATAAAGTCCCGCCGTATGTTGGCCCAGCTCGTGTAATTTGTCCACTGCTCGCGCACCATCACGCCAACAGCGTTGGAAAACAGCGCCATAATGACAGCAGCGACGATGGTCCCCAATAAGAATCCCATCACGAAGTCCAAGAAGCCAAGTTTCGGCAGTCTGGTCACTGGAAACGAAGCGTGAATCGCAACATAGCCGATCACGAAGAAAAGGATGAACAACCCGATAAACATAAGACCTTCGGTTGCCGAAGTGTTAGGCCCCGCAACCGCCTTGATGCGATACGCCGCCTCTTTGTACAAAAGCGCGCTGAGCATCGTCGCGACCCACACGATGGCAAGGGAAAACAACGCCTTCGCCATCCGTTGATAAGTCAAGAAACCAACGACGCCCATGGCCACAAAAATGATGAGCAAATCGATAGGTCCCATACATCCTCCCTCAAAAAGTCGAAAGTCGAATGTCCAAAGTCGAAAGTCCAGCGCAGCTTGACCAATGTCATTATACCACGCAAGCGACAAGGTGGAATGCTCGCAGATGAGTGAACGCTAACCACCCCAGAGACAAGGCTGTAAGCTGACAATACACAACACCGCGCACCGAGAACATCTCGTGCGCGGCGTTAGCGTGATAAGGGAACTCGTTCTAGGACGCTGTCGCCATCTCGATGCGCGGTTCTGTTTCCACACTGTCGAGGGCAAATTCCTTTTGGCAAGTGAGGCACTTGGCGACGTCTTTGCGCGCGACGACCAAAAGTCCGCCACACGCCGGGCACGGCGCCGGCAAAGGGCGCTTCCAGGAGGTGAATTCGCACGCCGGCCACGTGGAACAGCCGTAGAAGATGCGATCCTTCTTCGTGCGCTTCTCAACAATGTCGCCATCCTTGCAAGTGGGGCATTTGACGCCGATCTTTTCCAGCCACGGTTCGGTGTAACGGCACGTAGGGAAATTCGAGCAGCCAATAAACTTCCCGTAACGTCCATACCGCACGAGCAGCTGTCCCTGGTGACACTCCGGGCACTCCCGGCCTACGTATTCGACCTGCTGCTCCACAGCCGGGGCGGTCTCTTCGGCTTTCGCCAATGCCTGCATAAAGGGGCCATAGAATTCCCGCATCAGCGCGACCCAGTTTTGCGCGCCTTCCGCCACATCATCCAGCTCCGATTCCATCCGCGCGGTGAAATCCACGTTGATAAGATCGGGGAAGCTTTCCACCAACATATCGTTGACGACGAAGCCGGTTTGCGTCGGGGAATAGCGCCGCGCTTCACGCCGCACATATCCGCGCTGCTCGATGGTGGAAAGGATCGTGGCATACGTTGACGGACGTCCGATGCCGTATTCCTCCATCGTCTTGATGAGCGTCGCGTCGGTATAACGCGGAGGCGGTTGGGTGAAGTGCTGCTCTGGCCAGAGACGGATCAAGTCCAGTATCTCATCCACAGTGAGCGGCGGGATTTGCTGCACCTTTTCCTGCTCGCCGTTTTCTGCGTTGGTCTCTTCGTAGACGACCAGGAAACCCGGAAAGCGCAACGTCGAACCGGAGGCGCGGAACAGGTAAGGCTTGTCCGTTTCCGTCCCGGCCAGGATTTCAACGCTGATGGTGTCGTACAGCGCCGCTTCCATCTGGCTGGCGACAAAGCGCCGCCAGATCAAGTCGTACAGACGGTATTGTTCAGTGCTCAGATGGGACTTCAGCTTGTCCGGCGTGCGCAGCACACTGGTCGGGCGGATCGCTTCGTGAGCCTCTTGAGCGCCTTTGGCGCGCGTCTTGTAAACGGGCGGCTCGGCGGGCAAGAACTCCGCCCCGTATTGTTCGGTGATGAAGCGCCGCGCCTCATCCTGCGCCAGTTGGGAGACGTTGGTGCTGTCGGTGCGCATGTAGGTGATCAAGCCCACCAGCTCGCCGTCGCCCACGTCAATGCCCTCGTAGAGCTGCTGCGCGATCTGCATCGTCTTGCGCGCAATATAACCGAGCTTGCGCGAGGCTTCTTGCTGGAGCGTACTGGTGGTGTACGGCGCGGACGGCTTGCGGGTGCGCTGGCCTTCCTTAATCTTGGAGACGGTGTAGATGGCGTGCTCAAGCGCTTCGAGGAGCGGCTTGACGTCATCTTCGCAGTGTAGTGCGATTTCTTCGCCGCGAATCCGCACCAGACGCGCCTTGAAGGTCTGGCGCTTTTTGCGGCCTTCGTGGTGCTGCTGCGCCAGCTCCGCGTCGAGCGTCCAATACTCCTCCGGCGTAAAGTTTTCGATTTCGCGCTCGCGCTCAACGATTAAACGCAGCGCCACCGATTGCACGCGCCCCGCCGAGAGTCGGCTGCGCACTTTGCGCCAGAGCAGCGGGCTGAGGTTGTAGCCGACCAGCCGATCCAAAACGCGCCGCGCCTGCTGTGCATCCACCAGATTCATATTGATGTCACGCGGATGAGCGAAGGCTTCGTCCACAGCATCTTTGGTGATTTCGTGGAACACAACCCGGTGCGTCTGCTCCGGCTGTAAATCCAGCACCTCGCTCAAGTGCCAGGCGATGGCCTCGCCTTCCCGGTCGGGGTCAGTCGCCAGATACACCGATCCCGATTTCTGCACGATCTTGGTCAACTCTTTGACGACCGCGCGCTTTTCGTTGGGGATGCGGTACTTCGGCGTGAAGTCGTTGTCCACGTCCACAGAGAGCTGCGAACGCAGCAAATCGCGGATATGGCCCACCGACGCCTTGACGGTGTACCCCTTCCCCAAAAAACGCCCGACCGTGCGCGCCTTCGTCGGCGATTCCACGATCACGAGTTTGCCGGTGGGCTTCGGCGGTTCGGGCTTGGCGGGCGGCGTCAGATCGGCGTGGAGGGGCGTCCGCCCCATATAGAACATTTTGGTGCCGCACACCGGGCACTGGCCTTGTACCGCGGGCTGAGCCTTAGCAGTAAAGACGGGAGTTGGCTGATCCATCTCCCGTTTTACTTTGCACTTCATACAGTAGGCTTCGATTTTCAACTGTTCTGACATACCTTATATCAAAAACCGGCGTAAAACGTAATGCGTAAAACGTAAAATTACGTCTTACGTTTTACGTCTCTTGTCCACCATCACGGCACAGCATCATAAAGGAAAGTTGCCTGCTGTCAAGTACAGCCTAAAGGTAATTGTCGCGTCCAGCGGCGTGTAAACGATCAATCGCTTCTCTCACCCGCTCGGTCTGATCCCGCCGCGCAATCAACACCGCGTCCGGCGTATCCACCACGATCAAGTCCTGCACACCGATGGCGACGACCAACCGCTCGCCCTGGGCAAACAGCATCGTGTCCGCGTCATCAATGGCAATGACGTCGCCGAGTAAGACATTGCCGGCGGCATCGTGCGGATGTGCATCCATCACCGAAGACCACGCGCCGATGTCGGACCAGGCCAGGTCTGCCGGTATGACAGCGACGCGAGCGGCTTTTTCCATAATGCCGTAGTCAATCGTCTCCTTGCGCAGCGTAGGCCACAAACGCGCGAGGGTTTCAGGGTAAGCAGGCGTCTCCCAGACGTCTGCTAACCTATCCAACGTGGCGCACAGATCAGGCATCCAACAGCGCATTTCTTCCAGGATGCGCGCAACGCGCCAGATGAACATACCGCTGTTCCAGGAATACACGCCTTCGTTCAAGAAGGCGGCTGCCGTCGGCGCGTTCGGTTTTTCGGTGAAGCGTTCCACCTGATAATACGCGAACCCGCCCACCTGTCCGAGTAGAGCGCCCCGGCGGATGTAGCCGTAGCCGGTGGCAGGATACGTCGGCGCAATGCCCAATGTGACCAGGTAATCCTGTTCAGCCACGCGCTGCGCCGCGCGCAATACGGCGCGGAATGTGTCAGCGCGCTGGATAAGGTGATCGGCGGTGACGACCGCCATCACGGCATCGGGATCGCGCTGCTGCAAGACCAGCGCCGCAAGGCCAATACAGGAGGCCGTTCCGCGCCCCAACGGCTCCACGACAAAGTTCTCACGCGGCAGTTCGGGATATTGCATCGCCAAAGGCTCCACCTGCTCCGCCGCCGTGACGACGAGAATATGATCCGGCGGCAGCAAAGGCAGCAGACGATCCACCGAGAGCTGGAACATCGTGCGCTCGCCAAACAATCTCAACATTTGCTTGGGATGTCCACTGCGGCTCAGGGGCCACAAGCGCGTCCCACCACCGCCAGCCATAATCACAGCGTATAAAGATTCAGTCATGATGCCTCCTTGTCGCTATGGTTGACAACGTATTCTTCCTCTGACTCGCGCGCCAGAACATACTGCAAGGGCGCAACCTGGCGCGTCATCCCTTTTAGTTCCATCATCACCAGCGTGCTGCTGATGACCGCGACCGGCAAGGTCGTTTCCCGCGCCAGTTCGTCGAGGTGGCGCGGCTCGGTGGAGAGATGATCAATGATCGCGGCCTCGGTCGGGTTCGAGGGAAGGATTTCGCGCGCCATCTGCTTTTCCGATAACTGATCCAGATGCAGCGTTTCCAAAATATCGCCGACTTCGGTGACGATGCTCGCGCCATCGCGCAGCAGGCGATTGCAGCCCGCCGAGGCCGGGCTAAGGATGCTGCCGGGCACGGCGAAGACTTCCCGGCTCTGGTCGAGGGCGAAGTCTGCCGTAATCAACGCGCCACTCTTAACGTCCGCTTCCACAACGACGACGCCGAGGCTCAAGCCGCTGATGATCCGGTTGCGCGCCGGGAAATTCGAGGCTTCTGGTTGCGTGCCGAGAGGATAATCGCTGATCAACGCGCCATTTTGGGCGATGGCGTCCGCCAGCTTGCGGTGTTCGGCGGGATAGATGTAATCCACGCCAGAACCCAGAACCGCGAGGGTACGTCCCCCGGCATCCAACGCAGCCTTGTGCGCGACGCTGTCAATGCCGCGCGCCAGGCCGCTGACCACTGTCACCCGGTTCTGCGCCAGGTCAGAGGCGAGCACACGGGCGACCTCACGCCCGTACACGGTCGCTTTGCGGGTGCCCACCAGCGCCACGGCCCATTCGTCAGCCGGAGTGATGTCGCCGCGCACGAAGAGCACTGGCGGCGCATCAGCAATTTGTCGCAGCAGGTCGGGATAATCGGGGCTGTCCCAGGTCAGCACGTGAACACCCGCGCGCTCGACGCGGCTCAGCACTTCATCCAGATTTACCTGTTGGCGCACCTTGAGGAAATTTTCGAGGGAGCGACGATCCAGCTTCATTTCACGCAACACCTGTTCCGAAGCGCCCCAGGCAGATTGGATGTCGCCAAACATATCCAACAACATGCGCAGGCGCACCGGCCCGATGCCTCGTACCAGGTTAAATCCTAGCCAGTACCGCAGATCGTCCATCAGCCTCATCCGCTCTCAGCAAAACTGTAGGAAGGTTATAATCCGTTTTTCCGCCTGTGCAAGGTCAAACATTCAAAAAAACAAGGGATAAAGAACCAGGAGCAACGTTTGGTTGACTCCTGATTCTCTATCCCTTGCTCCTTAATGACTTATTCTTCGTCGAGCAGACCGGGCAACACGTGAATAAGCACCCGTCCAGCTTCTACATCCAGACTGAGCACGACATCTTCGATCACCGGGATCAGAATCTCGCCCCGGATGCCGTGAACGACAAAGACATCGTTGGCCCCTGGAACAGTGAAGACATCCACAACGTCACCCAGCACATCCCCGGTATCGGTCTGGACCCGCATACCGATGACCTGGAAATGATAATACTCTGCTTCGTCCAAAGGGACAGCGTCCGCGATGGCAATCTCCACCAGGGAGCCGCGCAGCGCTTCGGCGTCGTCGCGGGTGGTACAGCCATCCAGGGTCAGCAGCATTGCATCCTGGTGGAAACGCACACCCAGCAGCTTGTATGGGCGGTGATCTTTGCCAAGATACAACGTGCGACGTCTGGCGATGCGTTCGGGATAGTCGGTGAGGATTTCGGCCCGCAGCTCTCCCCGCACGCCATGCGGACGCACAATGCGCCCGATAGCCAAATAACGAGGCTCAGGTCGCTTTTCAGCCATCCCTGAGCCTCTTTAGTGCAGAACACACAACGGCCTTAACGGCCATAGTTATACGATCTCCAGCGTGACCTTTTTGCCCATCTTGGCGCCCAAAACGCGCGCCAGCGAGCGCATCGCATTGATGGTCCGGCCTTCACGGCCAATCATTCTCCCCATATCCTCTGGAGATACCCGCAATTCCAGAACGATTGAGGTTTCCCCCTCAATCTCGGAAAGGCTGACTGCTCCCGGCTCATCCGCCAGAGCTTTTGTGACATATTCCACCAAGTCCTTGACTGCAGACATCGTTACGCCTCCTTGAGTATGTGAAAGACATTTAAGGATAGGATACAAAAGGAACGAGCGACCGAGGCGAAATCCTGCAGCTTATGGCAGCACTAGTTGCCGTTATCCTCAGTCACAGGTTCTTTCTCTTGAGCCATGAGATTGGTTTTTGGGCTTGCGGTCTGCTCCACCGCCTTGGCCTCTTCGACCAAAGCTTCGACAGATTCACCAGCTTTCATACGTTCAAAACGCGCCAACGTCCCTGCCTTTTTCAACAACCGCACCACTGAGTCGCTCGGTTGCGCTCCTACAGAGAGCCAATGCAGCACGCGTTCTTCTTTGACCTGGATCGTTTCAGGTTCGGTACGCGGGTTATAAAACCCGACGGTTTCTACGGACTTGCCATCGCGCGGAGCCGTAGATTCAGCAACAACAACGCGGTAACTGGGCTGCTTTTTACCGCCAACACGACGTAATCTAATCCTAAGCATACTCCTCCTGTCCTTTTAACAAGAAAAATTATACATCAATAAAAAGCCTTGTGCATCAGCGGATACCCTCAGCCTTGAAACAGCCGGGGTAAGCCACGCGCTTTGCCGTCTCCCAAACGCTTCATCATCTTCTGCATCTGACGATGCTGGTTCAGGAGTTGGTTGATTTGTTGGACGTCCGTCCCACTGCCGGCAGCGATACGCCGCTTGCGACTGGCGTTGAGAATTCGCGGATTGCGGCGTTCCTCTGGCGTCATCGAAAGAATGATCGCTTCGACGTACTTGATGTTCTTCTCCGCCTCAAGTTTTTCAAGGTCAACCCCTTTGAGCGCCTTGCCCAAACCAGGGATCATCCCTAACAATTCGTTGAGCGGCCCCATCTTGCGCACCTGGCGTAACTGATCCAGAAAATCTTCCAGATCGAACTCGCCTTTGCGCAGTTTCTTCTCCATCTCGGCGGCCTGGGCTTCATCAAAAGCCGTCTCGGCCCGCTCGATCAGGGAGAGCACGTCGCCCATCCCTAAAATACGACTGGCAAGCCGCTCAGGATGGAAAGGTTCCAGCGCCCCAGTCTTCTCACCGGTCCCCAGGAACTTGATGGGCACGCCGGTCACTTCACGCATACTGATCGCTGCGCCGCCGCGCGCGTCGCCGTCCACTTTGGTGAGGATCAACCCCGTCAGGCCAACGCGCTCGTGGAAGCCCTGCGCAATGTTGACGGCTTCCTGCCCGGTCATCGAGTCCGCCACGAGAAGGATCTCAATCGGATGGACACGCTCACGGATGGCGACCAGTTCCGTCATCATGGCTTCATCAATCTGCAAACGACCGGCGGTGTCCAACAAAATGATGTCGGAGCCGCGGTTGCGAGCTTCCTCAAGACTGCGCGCGCAAATATCGGGCGGCTTGGCGGTACGGTCGCTGTACACGGGGACGTTGATCTGCCGTCCCAGGACTTCCAATTGGGTGATCGCGGCGGGGCGATATGTATCCGCAGCCACCATGAGCGGGAAGTGCCCTTTGGAACGCAGATGCAGGGCCAGCTTGGCGATCATTGTCGTCTTGCCGGAACCTTGCAGCCCGACCAGCATGATGACGTAGGGTGCGCGGCCTTTCAGTTCCAGTCGTCCAGGCTCGCCCAGGGTCACAACGAGTTCCTGGTGAACGATCTTAATGACCTGCTGCGCGGGATTGAGCGCGCGAGAAACTTCTTCCCCCACCGCCTTTTCCCGGACGCGATCAATGAAGTCCTTAACGACCTTATAGTTGACGTCCGCTTCTAAAAGTGCCAGCCGGATTTCTCTAAGTACAGCTTTAACGTCTTCTTCGCGCAAAATACCGCGCTTACCCAAACGATCAAAAACAGCCTGTAATTTCGCACTTAAAGATTCAAACATAACCATCCAGCCTCACACAATAAGGTACATTCTAACGGATATTGTAAATTCGTCAAGCATTGTCGGCCTTGCAAAACTGTGTAAGCACGGCATAATACCAGCATAGTCTATAAAAACGAATCGGGTGTATTTCATTTGCGTGAGCGAGCATATAAAACGTAATGCGTAAAAACTCCTTACGTTTCACGTTTTACGAGAGCTTGTTCCTTAATTAAGATGAAACACACCCCACAATGAGGTAAGGATGACAAAGAAACGTACTCCTGTTCCTTTGATTCGCTCGTTGGTCATCATAGACCGCGGGCGAAAGAGGCATAAGAGCCGCACCGGCTTCAGTTTGATCTTGCGGATCGTTGGGTTGTTGGTTCTGATTGCGATCCTGACTGTAGGGGTAGTCATCGGCATGGGGGTCGGCAGCGCCGCCGCCGCTTACAATGCGATCACCGCCAACCTGCCGACCCCAGACGATGTCGCCAGGGCCAGTGTGCAGACTTTTGAGACCACCAAAATCTACGACCGCACCGGCAAGAATTTGCTCTATGAAGTGATTGACCCCAATGCAGGGGACCGGAACTGGGTCTCGTTATCACAGGTGCCCGATTATGTGGTGTGCGGGACAGTCGCCGCCGAGGACAAGACTTTCTGGACCAACCCTGGCTTCAATACGCGCGGGTTGCTGCGCGCGTTTTACTCCAATCTGCAAGGTGAGGATATTCAAGGCGGTTCTTCGATCACGCAACAGGTCGTCAAAAACTCTGTGATTCCAATCGAGGAACGCTACGAAAAAAGCTACACGCGCAAAATCAAAGAAATCCTCATCGCGATGGAACTGACGCGCCTGTACAGCAAAGAGGAAATCCTGGAATGGTACATTAACACCAACCTGTACGCGAATCTCGCTTATGGCATTGATGCGGCAGCGCGGGTTTACTTCGGGAAATCTGTCGGTGAATTGACGCTCTCAGAGGCGGCGACCCTGATCGCTATTCCGCAATACCCACTGCTTAACCCCTTCGACGCCCCGAAAGAGGCGCTGGAGCGTAAAATCATCATCCTGCAACGGATGGTTGAAGAAGGGTGCATCACCAGCACGGAGGCGAAGCTTGCCGAGGCTGAGTCGTGGAAACTGGCGCAATCCAACAAGCGGTTTGACATCCAGGCGCCCCACTTCTCGATGTACGTGCGCCGCCAATTGGAAAGTATGTTTTCGCCTGAATTGGTGGCGGGCGGCGGTTTGCGCGTCTACACCACGCTCGATTTGAACTTGAATAACCAGTCGCAGTGTACCGTGCAGACCTACCTGCGCATCCTGAAAGGCGAAGACCCGGCGGTGGTTATCCCGGAGGCGGTTGCGGCAGGGTGCGAGGCCGCGCAGTATATCCCTGACGTACCGGCCAGCCGCGTCGGCAAGGACTTCAACATCAAGAACTCCGCCGTTGTCATCATCCGCCCTACGACAGGCGAGATTCTGGCGATGGTCGGCAGCGCCGACTACTGGAACGACGAAATTGACGGGAAGTTCAACGTCGCGGCGGATGGGTTGCGGCAACCAGGCTCCTCGTTCAAGCCCTTCACGTATGTCACATTTCTGGCGCAGGGACACAATGCCGCCTATATGTTCCTCGATGTGCGGCAGGCATTCGACCAGGGGGCAGGGATGGCGCCCTACGTCCCGGAGAACTACACCCGCACCTACAATGGCCCGGTCAGTATGCGCAGCGCACTGGCGCGCTCACTGAACATCCCGGCAGTGGAAGCTATGTCCATCGCTGGTATTGATAATGTGCTGCGCACGGCGCACCGCATGGGAATCACTACGCTCGACAAGAGTTTGCAGCACTATGGCTTGAGCTTGACCCTGGGCGGCGGTGAAGTCAAGTTGATTGATATGACGTATGCCTTTACCGTATTCGCCAACAACGGTCTGATGTTCGGTCAGCCGGTTCCCACAGCAGAACAGCGGCCCAACTTCCGCGAGTTGAATCCCGTCGCTATCCTGCGCGTTGAAGACCGCAATGGCAAGGTGCTCTACGAGTATAGCCAACCAGAATCGCGCCAGGTTCTTGATCCACGGTTAGCCTACTTGATGACCAACATCCTTTCTGACCGCCAGGCACGGATTCCCACTTTCGGCACACCCAACGCGCTGGAATTGGCGAACCAGCGCCCGGCAGGCGGGAAAACCGGCACAACCAACAACTTCACCGATAACTGGGCCGTGGGATTCACCCCGCAGATCGCCATTGGCGTTTGGCAGGGCAACAAAGATGCAGAAGACTTCATGATCAACACTGACGGCATTCGCGGCGCAGCTTACATCTGGCACGCGATGATGGAATATGCCCTCAAGGATGAACCGATTGTCCCCTTCACCCGCCCAGAGGGACTGATAGAAGTGACCGTCTGCTCAGTGTCAGGGCTAAAGCCTAACGGACATTGCCCTACTCGCACCGAGATTATGATCCCCGGCACGGAGCCGACCGAAACGGACAACATCCATCAGGTCTTCCTGGTGAACCGCGAGACGGGCAAACTGGCGACCATCTACACGCCGCCAGAGTTGGTGGAGGAGCGCGTCTACATGGTTTTGCCGCCGGAGGCTCAGGACTGGATCAACAGCCTGCCGGAAGAGAAGCGAGTAGACATCCCGCCGACAGAGTATGACACCATTTACGGGCCGAACCAGGCGCAGGCCGAGGTAGCGGTCATCTCTCCCACGGCCTATTCTTACGTCCGAGGCGTCGTGCCCATCACCGGCAACGCGCGCGGCGGTAACTTCGCTTTTTTCCGGCTGGTCTTCGGCAAAGGGTTGAACCCGACGGAGTGGCGGCAAATCGGCCCAGATCACGGCAACCAGGTAGATAACAACATTCTGGAGTTTTTCGACACCACCGGGCTTGAAGACGGACTGTACACCCTGCAGCTCCAGGTCGTCGGGCAGGATCAGGGCGTGCGCCAGGCGACAATGCAATTCACGGTAGATAACACGCCGCCGAAAGTAGATCTGACGTACCCCGTCGAAGGCTCAGAATATACCTACGGCGTGGATGAGTGGGTCAACATCAACGCCGAGGTTAACGACAACTACGCCGTTGCCCGTGTAGATTTCTTCAAAGGCGACGAGACAGAGCCGTTCAAGTTCCGCACGATTGCGCCGTTCAACGTGAACTGGACCCTGGGCGGGCCGGGTGAGTACCAGTTCCGCGTCGTCGTTTACGATGCCGCCGGGAACAAGACCGAAACGGAGCCGGTGAAGATTCGGGTGGTACCCAAAAAATAGAGAAGGTTGCGTGAAACGTAATATACGAGAGTAACACCATAATGACCAAAATCGTTTTGATCGGCGCGGGCAGTGTGAGTTTTGGGCCGGGCACGTTGAGTGACCTTTTCGCCGCACGCGAGGCTTTGTGCGGAAGCACGATTGTACTGGTGGACATCAACGCGGAGAGTCTGCGTGTGATCGAGCAGGTGGCGCAGCGGATGAACGAGGCCGTGGGCGCGCCGTTCACCATCCAGGCGACAACGGATCGGCTGACGGCGCTGCCGGGCGCAGAATTCGTCATCATCGCGGTGGCCGTGCAGCGCAACGCGCGCTGGCGGCTGGATTTCGAGATCCCGCTCAAGCACGGCGTCAAGCAAGTGCTCGGCGAGAACGGCGGGCCGGGCGGGTTGTTCCACGCGATGCGCAACATCCCCATCATCCTGAAGATCTGCCGCGACATCGAAGCCTTGTGCCCCGACGCGCTCGTGCTCAACTTCTCCAACCCCGAAGGTCGCCTGTGCCTGGCGGCCACGCGCTACACGAATTTACAGTTCGTCGGATTGTGCCACGGCATCGGGATGGCGCAGACCGTCATCAGCCACGCGCTTGACATCCCCGCGTATGCGCTTGACCCCAAAGCTGCCGGGCTGAACCATTTTACGTGGATTCTCGACCTGCGGCGCAAGGACACCGGCGAAGATTTGTACCCGGCGTTCCGGCAGGCGATGGCGGCGCAGTGGGAGGAAGTTGAGCAGCGGGTAGGCTGGGGCGTGAAACTCAGCCGCTATCTGATGGACACCTTCGGTTACTGGCCTTCGCCGTCGGACGACCACGTGGGCGAGTATCTAAGCTACGCCTGGGAATACTGCGGCCTGGACGGCTACGACTTTGACGGAGCAGATCACCACGGCAAGGAGTTGTGGCAACGGCTACGGCGCAAGGCTGCCGGGGAAGAACCGGTGGATGATTTATTGGCCCGGCGCACGGGCGAGATTGCCGTGCCCATCATCACGGGTGTGCTGGGCAACACCCATCAGTATGAACTCGCGGTCAATGTTCCCAATCACGGCTTGATCCCCAATCTGCCGGATTGGGCTATCGTCGAAGTCCCGGCGATCATTGACGCGACCGGCGTGCATGGCGTCCCTGTCGGCCCGCTGCCGGAGCCGATTGCCGCGATGTGCCGCGCACAAATCGCCGTCATTGACCGTGTCGTCGAAGCCGGCGTCCACGGCGACCGCAACGCCGCGCTGCAAGCCTTGTTGCTCGATTCCACTGTGAGCAGCATCTCGCAGGCAGGGGCGATCCTCGACGAGTTGCTGGATGTTCACAAAGACTTGCTGCCACAGTTCAGATAGGACACAAAAAATAAAACCTGACAGGTCTCGGAAGACCTGTCAGGTTTTGAAATGCAAGATGCTGCATCCCCTATGAGATTAACTGCATATTTTTCAAGCATTTGCCTGGATAAAGTTGGCGGGCAATGCCGCTTCAACATCGTGCAGAGTAGCAGCAGTGAGCGCACGAGAGAGTAACGCCTGGAGTTGCTCCAGATCGTGCAAAGCCTCCACCGCAGCGCGCAAGACGAACGCCGATTCACCAAAACGCGTGTGTAGTATAGTCATAATACTCTGTTGAACACCGCGTTGCATCCCCTGCTCCATCCCCTGCTGCATCCCTTGCTGCATCCCTTGCTGCATCCCCTGCTCGATGCCCTTTTGCATACCGATACGCTCAACACTCGTAATGTACGTCATTTTTTGTTCCTCCTCGTAAGCCTGGATGCTCTGAGATAAACGCGCCTCCAGTTCGGCAGGCAACTGCAATAACCAGTCAATAAACCGGAACAGCTCCAACACATCTTGGCGTTCGAAGCCACGTTCGTACAATCCCCGGATCAGTCGCCACTTCCAGGCGTAGCGCGCTTGTGGATCGTTGCGCGTAGCCTGCGCCTGTAAATGCGCCAGAATCACCACCGCGAAAGGATTCGGATGCTGCTCCAACCATACTTGTTGCCCGGTATAATCCAACAACTTCAACACCGGAAAGGTCAATTGGACGCGACAACCCCACAATGTTTGTTGATAGGCGGCCGGTCGCCAGCGCGGTTGTGTATCCCCCAACACCGCCAGACTGACCACGGGACGGTCATAGCGATCAAACAGCCGGTAGTGATAGACGAACATGCGTTTGGCGAAGTCGGTCTCCACTTGCCCCTGCACTTCAAGGTGAATCAACACCCACGTCTCATCGCCATCCAATCGCCAGACTTTAACCAATTTATCCGCCAGTCGTCGCCCCAATTCGGCGTCACGCACGACCTGCTGCAATTCCTTGTCCAGGAATTCATAACCGCGCGTCCAATCAATGCCGGCATAGGCTTCGGGAAAGCCAAAGGCCATAAATGCCGGGAAATAGCGTTCCAGCGCTTCTTTCCACGGACTATCGTAATCCGTGATGACCTCGCTCATGCTTGTTCCTTGTTCATTTTCAGACAGCGTATATCATCACTATAACGCAAGAATACAAAATTACAAAATGCCTGATAACAGATGCTGGCAGTGGAAGGGTTGCCTCCACTGCCAGCATCGTAAAACGCACGTCACTGCGACAATCGCACTGTCTTGATCTCAAACGGACGGAAATCCAGCGCGATGCGCCCCTCTTGCATCGCCAGATCGCCCTCGTATTCTTCGAGCATCGTCGTCTGCGCGGCTTTGTTGACGGGCAGCGATGTGGTCAGCGTGCAGCGGGTGGCGGTGCGCAGCGCTTCGTACAGGCGCACGATCACGTCGCCGCTGCCATCCTCGGCAGGTTTCACCGTCTCGATGACGACGTTCGGCGCGTCCACGGCGAAGACGGAGCCGGTTCCAGCATCCCCTGCCGCCGTGACCACGGGGATGTTCAAGTCGTAACCCTCCCGCACCAGCGCGCTATCGAAGAATGTGCCGTTCCAGGCGTAGAAGGCGTAGGTGAACTCCTGGCGGCCTTTGTCGGCGTACATATCCGGGGCCAAGGCGGACTTGAGCAGCGTGAGGTTGATGCTGTTGCCGTCCACGTTGACGCCGTACTTGCAGTCGTTGAGCACGGCAAACCCGCGATTACCCTCGGTCAGCGCCGTCCACTTGTGCATCGAGACCTCAAACCGCTCGGCGTCGAAGGGACGCGACTTATGCGTGGGCCGCGCGATGTGGCCGAACTGGATTTCGTGCAGCGCCTCGGTGCTGTAAACGTTCACCGGGAAGTTGACCTTGAGCAGCTTGTGGCTCTCGTTCCAGTCAATGACGGTGTGGAATTCGACGCGGCGGCTGCCCCGGCGCAGGCTGATGGTCTGCGTCATTGGCGAATTGTTGAGCACGCGCTTGACCTGGAGACGCGCCACGAGCGGGCCGGCGTCGAGCACCGTGATTGTCGCCGCCGCATCGAGCGCGACGGGCGTGGCCTCGTACATGCTGTCGAGGTCCCAGGCGTCCCAGTTGGTGGGGATGTCCTTGTACATCTTGAGCGCGTTGCAGACGCCCGCCGCCAACTCACGGCCGGCTTCTTTGTCGTAGATGCTGGTGATCTGCCCGGTCGCATCGAACGTGACGCGGAGCAGCTCGTTTTCTAGCAGAGTCAGCGCGGCCGCGAGCGTGGTCTCCGGCGCGGCGGGTGGCGCGGCGTGAAGTGTCGTCCAGCCGCAGGAGGGGATGCTCACTTCCGCCATCAACGCGCCATCCACGGTTTGCACGGGCAGGGGGCCAGCGGCATCCTGTGCGCCCTGCCATCCTTCTGGCAACGTCACCAACGCGGCACGCTCCCAACTCAGCGAGTTGAACGCGGTTAGCGCGTCGGCAGAAGTCGCAAGGGTCGCCGTCGCCTGGGCGGTCACGTCGTTCGCCGTGGCGATGACTTCGGCGTAAGCGGCTTCGGCCTCTTCGTACACGCGCTGGATGGACGAGCCGGGGATGATGTCGTGGAACTGGTTCAGCAGTACCTTTTTCCACGCGGTATCCATCGTCTGCGCTGGGAAGGTGTAGCCTTTGGCCGCCGCCGCGACGCTCCACAGTTCCGCCTCGCGCAGGGCGATCTCACTGCGGCGGTTGCCGAGCTTGGTCTTGGCCTGCGAGGTGTACGTGCCGCGATGCGCCTGGAAGTACAGCTCGCCGACGTAGCGGTCGGGCACGGGCTTTCGCTCCTGATCCTTGAAGTAGTCAATCGGCGAGGCGATGACGACTTTAGGAACGCCTTCCAGGTTCTTCTGACGGCGCAGGAAATCGAGATGTAAGCGGGTCGGGCCGCCGCCGCCGTCGCCCCAGCCGAAGGGCATCAGCCGGGTGGAGAAACCGTCTTTCTGCACGCGCTCGCGCCAGCGTTGAATCGTCGAAGCGGGATTGGTGAGCGAGTTGTAGTCGTTGTGCAGGTGGACGAGAATCTGCGAGCCGTCAATGCCTTCCCACCAGAAGGTGTTGAGCGGGAATTTGACGTCGCTGTTGTAGGCCCAGAAGATTTTCTGCGTGGAGAAGTACTTGATCCCGCAGCCCTTCATAATCTGCGGCATCGCGCCGGAGTAGCCGAACACGTCGGGCAGCCACATCAATTCGCAGTCAACGCCGAACTCGTCCTTGAAGAAGCGCTTGCCGTGGATGAACTGGCGGATCAGGCTCTCGCCGCCGGAGATGTTGGTATCGGCCTCCACCCACATGCCGCCTTCGGGGATGAACTGCCCGCCAGCGACGGCCTTCTTGATGCGCTCGTAGAGGTCGGGGTAGTGCGTCTGCACCATCCAGTAGAGGTGCGGCTGGCTTTGGAGGAACTTGTACTCCGGGTACTGTTCCATCAGCGCCAGTTGGTTGGCGAAGGTACGCACGCACTTGCGTTCGGTCTCGGCGAGGGGCCACAGCCAGGCCACGTCAATGTGCGAGTGGCCGAAGGCGTAGAGCGTAGGCGCGGTGGAGCCGTTGACGCAATCCAACAGCGGCTTGAGCCGCTCGCGGCAAGCGCGCACCGTCGCCAGCATCTCATCGTTGGGCAGCTCGAAGTCCACGATGGTCGTGAAGTCGCGCAGCCCGGCGTCAATCTCCTGCACGCGCAGCGAATCGGGGTCGAGGGCGTCGCGCACCTCGTAGAGCGTTTGGACGTCGAGGAGCAGTTGGTACACATCCTCCTGCCACACGCCGAAGGTGCTGTCGCCGATCGTCGCCTGGCGGGCCGGCGGTTCGGGCACACTCTCGCGTCCCGGTGGCATGGGGCCGGCGTAGGCCTTGCGCGGGCCGTGGCCGGCGTACCCTTCGACGAACACGTTATACTGCGCGCCGGGGACGCCATCCATCGCCAGCAGAAGCTCGTGATAGAGGGCCAGCTCGTGATCGCGGCGCATCCCCGGATGGCGCGTATCCGCCTCGCCGACGGCGACGCCGTTCACGTACACCGCGCTCTCGCCGCCCACGTCAATCAGCAGCACGATGCGCTCGCCTTTGGCCGCTTCAGGCAGCGTCACCTGTCCCTTGAACCAACCATATTCCCACTTCGCGCCCCATTGCGTCCCTACCGGGAAGGGTTCATAGCTGCGCTGCGCCGCTTCCTCAAGCGTAAGCTGCTCCGTGGTCACAAAGCCGCACAGCGGAATCGCGCCTAACGGGCGATAGATGTGATTGAAAAGCTCCTGCCGCCAGTTGTCCAGGCGATGTTTCCATTCCAACGTAAGCATACAAAAAACCTCCCTAGAAGATAGTTTCAGGTTACAGGTTACAGGTTACAAGTTGAAAGTTGAAAAGTTCGTTGCTTGATTTTCATCCCTGGTGCTGTGCTATAGGTTCTTTCACACTCCCCATGTCTGAAGTTTCGGATCAAATCCATACCCGCTATATTAACCCACAAATCAATTGGGCGCAACCGGCTGCTGCTTTTGCGGCGCCATCCCGAACATGTAGAGCAAACTGTCAGTTTGCCTCTGGCGCAAGCGCCGCAAACGTGCGGCAACAGCTTGCGCTACGCTTGCGTCCATCGCCTGGCTACTTTGTGATGCGCCACGAGTCCGCAACATCGGGACGGGATGGATCGACGAAGAACAGAGCGCCGGAATCCCCAACTTTTATCTCGAAGCGCGTGGCATCCATACCAAACGAGCAGAAGGCCACGGTACTGCCCGGAGCGATGTTCTCAATAGCAGCCTGGGGGTCCACATCGTACGTGATGCTGACCTCGCCGGAAGTTTGCGCGAAAAGGAACCCCAGCGTTCCCGGCTCCGGCGCTGCGACGACATCGCTTGTGGGGACGAACGTATAGCTGTTGCCCTCCATAGTCAGGGTACCGGTGACCCAGACCCGCGTTCCTTCCACATCGTAAGCCTGCGCCGCAGTCCATTCGCCCTGAATGACATTCACAATCTTTGAGCTTTCCGGTATAGCCGGCGCGGTCGCCGTGGGCGGGTAATCGCGCACCTCGATGGTTGGCGTTAACGTGAGCGGCAACACTGCAGGCGGATTATCGCGGACTTCGACGGTCGGCGTGTCGGTAGGCTCCACCGGTACGGGGGGCGTTAGCCGGACTTCGATGCACGCCAGCGCCAGCGCCCCGACCAGGGCGGCGCTGGCCGTGCCCGGCGTCAAGTGTCCACGGGCGCGTGATGTGGGCGGCGGCGCGGGCAGCAGCGGCGTTGGCGCGCTCACGACCGGGGCTTCACCATGCACGTGAATTCGCAGTCGCCGCGCGCCAACGTCAACCTGATCCTGATCGAGAAGGACAACGGGCTTGCTGCTCGGCGCATCCAGGCTGCGCCCGGCGCGGTGTACCACCACCGCTGGCGCATCCTCAGGCCGGTAGAGGATCAGCCGGTCATCCGCGGAGACCCACAACTCGCAGGCGACCGCCTCATCCTTGCGCCACAAGACGCGCCCGGCCTCATCCAGCCGCAATCCGGGCTGGCGACCCGGCAACGCCACACAGCGCGTGTACTGTGAGGGCGTGGCTGGCGCATCCAAATCTTCGATACAGATGGCGAGTGGTTTGGGCATGGTTTCCTCCAAAAAAGTCATCAGTTATCAGTTTTTGGCGTTAACGTCCGTTGACTATACATCCAGCAAATGCCGGGAGCGACGGCGCGGGAACAGGTCGTCCGGCGTTGCAATACCGCGCGCGCGGGCTTCCTGCGCCAGGAACGCCACGGGCCACTCGACAGCCGTCACGCGCTCTTCGGCCAGCAGTTCACTGAGGATACGGACGCGCCACGGGCCGCACGGCGGCGTGTCCGGGTCTCCGGTATAAAGCAGGTTTTCCGAGCGGCAGCCGCCCCCACACAACGTCGCCAGAGGGCAAGCGGCGCACGTAGGAAGATCGCTGGCGCGGTGGGGATGCGCGCGGGTGAACGTAGCCGCTGCCGCAAAGCCGGTCGTCTGCAAGTCGCCAACCTGCTCTTCCATTTTGAAGCAGTTGAACAAAGCGCCGTCGCTGCGCACGTGAAGGTGTTGTCCCAGGGCGCAGCCACAGCCCTCGCGGCGGTAAGCGACCGGGCCGGTCTGTGACGCCGGAATCGCCACTCCCGCCTCGAACGCCACCCGATCCAGGGCAGCTTCCAGTTCCGCGCGGCTGTGGAAGAGGTGCGCTCCGGCTTCGCGCCCGCTCAAGTACAGGATGCCCAGCGCCACAGGCATCGCGGCGGGCAATTGCTCCCGCAAGGCGGGCAGCTCGCGGGCCACCGCCTCCGCATACTGCGGCATGAACATCAGATCCACCGTCGCCGTTCCGCCGAACGCCGCCAGATTGTGCAGGCCACGCAACGCCGCGTCGAAGCGCCGGTTGCCGGAGATCGCGTCGCAGCTCGCTGGCGAGACGCCGCCCAGGCTCACGCGCACCTGCATCCCCTGCTGCGTGAGACGCGCGGCTGTGCGGGCCACGTCGGCGTCAGCCAGCAGGATGCCGTTCGTAAAGAGCGTCAGATGCAGGCCCAAGTGCGTGATCGCTTCGGCCAGATCGAGCGCCCACGGGATCAGCAACGGCTCGCCGCCGAGGATGGCGACGGACGTCGTCGCGCCTAGCACTGCCGGGATTTGCTGCACGACGTCGAGCATGGCGGCATAGCTCACCTCTTGGGCGCGGCGACTCCCCGAATTGGTGCAGCAGTAAGCGCAGGCAAGGTTGCAGGCATTGGTGAGTTGCAGTTGGACGGTCGGCGTATCGGGCTTGGGCGGGCGAGGCGGGTCGAAAAAGCCGTGCCGCGCCAGGTCGCTGCGCAGCGATGGCGTCAAGCTGTCCGGCGTCTTCTCCCCTCTGACGACGGCGCGCACTGCCGCGACATCGCCCGGCGGCACGCGGCAAAAAACTGCGTGTTCCCGCGATACCAGGAGCATCCCGTGAGCAAGCGGCAAAAACGTACAGTCATCGGGAAGTAGCATCTTCTAGCTCATGAGAGGTGCATGTGTCTATGGCAGCAACGCAAACGTCGCCAGCACCGCATCGGTCAAAGTCTGGACCTCCACCGGGATCGCGTAGCCGTCTGCGCAACTGCCGACATAGCCCAGGATGATGGCAAATTCGAGGTCGCCGCGCTGCACACCACCTTCCTGCTGATAGTATACACCCATATCGCGCCCATCGCACACCAACGTGTTGCGTGTCACCGGTTGCGCCATCAGCCAGGCGGGGCCTCTGTCGAAGAACTCCCCGTCCCCCACCCCGGTTGGCCAGATCAGTTGATCTTCTCCCACGCGCTTGAAGCTGATGATCAGCTCGATCTCACGGTTGGCCTCCGGGCGGATGTGGAGCTTGACTTGATGGCCGGCCATCGTGTTATCCGGGCCTTGTAGGGCTTCCAGCGTCCACGTTGGCGGGAAGCGGAACGCAAAGCCGTAGTCTGGATTGGTGTACTCGGTCCAGCCGGTGAGGTCTACGCCCATTTGACATTCCCCACGGAAAAATGCCCACTCCTCGCACTCCGTCAAATCCGGGAAGACGCACACGCCATACTGCCCGCCATCAGCGTCGGTGCGCATAGCGAGGCGATAGCCCCGTTGCTCGCAGTACACCGAGGCCGGGTTGGGCATCCCGATTGGGGCAGCGTCGCTGACAGGCGTGAGCGTTACCGCCGCCGCTGTGGCAGTCTCGGTCGGTTTGATGACCGGTATCTCTGCTGTCTTGATCGCCGGGGCCTGCGTCGGAGACAACGTTTCCGGCAAGGGTGCGGCGCATGCAACAAGAATCGCCATCTCAATAAACATGTTGAACCAGAGCGAACGCAACTTCATCATGCACCTCCTTGTGCACAGATTTCATTGTACATGTCGTAGTTTTGAGAAAAAGGTAACAAGGCGTGACATTTACTGTTGTTGTGCGTTCGCTCTCCATGCGTTCATCACCAGTGGGAGATAGACACTATGTCCAAAATTGCGAATCGTGACCACCCGACCGTTGCCAGCATCCGCGACGACGATGTCGCCATCTGCCTCCACCGCTACGCCGCGCGGGGCGTTGAACGGGCCGGGGTAGCCGTCGTTGAGCGCGGTGTATTCGGCGAGGAAGCCGCCCGCGGCATCCAGCACGACGATGCGGTTGTTGCCTGTGTCGGCGATGTAGAGATTGTCATCAGCATCCACCGCGACGCCGGTAGGGCTGCTGAAGCCGGCGGTGATGACAGCGGGCTGGCTGAATGTCTGCCCGTCGAAGTTCAGGACAACCAGGCGGTCGTTGCCCTGATCCACGACGATGACCCGCCCGGCGCTGTCCACGGCTACATCCTGCGGGGTATCGAATTGCCCCAGTAGCGTGCCGGGTGTAGCATTTCCATAGGCTGAGAGGAAGTTTCCCAGGCGATCAAACGCCTGGATACGGTGCGCGGCGCTGTCAGCGACGAGGATGCGTTCGCACGAGTCGCTGTTCCCCAGGCGAGGAACGTCGCTGATGCGCAGTTCATCAATGGTTGCGTCCACGGCCAGGCTGCCATCCGGATTCGACCCGATGTAAAAGTCGGGCGCTACGGGCCGGGCTGTTCCCTCACACTCGCTCTGATTGACCCGCTGACCATCCACGTACAGGCTGATGACGTTCTCCGCCCAGGTGAAGGCAAGGTGATGCCACTCTCCGGCCCGCCAGTGCGCCACGTTGGTTGGCGCGCCGCAACTGCCGTCTTCGTAGAAATAATCGAAGACCAGATTGCTGATCCCGTCTTTGCGCAGGTGCAGGAAATTTCCCCAATAGCCCCACCAGAAGAGCGTGTGGTTACCGCCGTCGTCGCCGTCCCAATCGGGGCGGAGCCAGAATTCGACCGCGCCAAACGTGTGGGTCAGGTTGCCGGTGACGGGGTAGCTCAGGATGTTTGTGTCTGTGATCAGCACACCCTGTCCATGGTAGCCTGTGGTGAACGTGACGCCGCTCGCCGTCCCGATTTCGCCTTCCGCCCCGCTGAAGTCGCCATCGAAGTGCAGCAGCAGGGATGTGTGCGTGTTCACTTCGTAGGGGCCGCCGTAGGTGCAGGGCGGCCCCCACGTCGCCACGCCCGACGGCGCGCTGAATTGCCCCGGCGCTGTCCCTTCTTCGCCAAACGCCCACAGCGGTTCCATTGTTGCATCGTAAATACGCACCGCGCGGCGGATATCTCCGGGGAACAATCCAAAGCCGCTGACCACCAGCGTCCCGGCGGCGTCGTAGGTCAAGTCGGCGGCGCCGCCCATATCGTAATGGACGTTGACGAGCCGGTGGGTATACCGTCCGTCCGGTTTTCGGCGTAGCAAAGGATACAAGTTCCAGTTGTTGAGCACCGTCCTGCTCAAGTCGGGGGCAATCACGACGGTTCTGGGGTTGAGCGTGGGAGCGTAGTCCGGCGCGCTAAACGCGCTCTCACGTCCCACGCCGTCTACCGCGGTGACGGCGTAAACCCGATGTTCCCCGTCGCCCCACCCGCCGGCCCACTCAGCGAAGGCCGTTCCAGTGAGCCAATCGGCGGCGACGCGGTAGCGATAATCCGGCGGCGTGGCGCGGTACACCCGGTAGCCGGCCGCGCCGGGGACAGGATGCCACTCTAACGTTGCCAGTGTCCCTTCGATGCGCGCTTGCCTCAGGCGCGGCGCAACCGGCGCATTAGCCGGAGGAACGTGTGAGGAAATAGTGAACGTGTGGCTAAGCACATCGCCCATCCAGTAAGCCAGATTGAATTGGGTGATGTCGAGCCAGTGGAATTCCACATGCTCCTGGCGGGCCAGCCGAATCAGCAACAAGCCCTGATTCCCAACGATATCCACCACACCGAAAGGATTGTCGTGCAGCACGTGCCCATTCCGTGTCACCGTACCGCCGTTGGCGGAGCGATTGGGCAGTGGGAACACGCCGTTTGCATCCGTCGTGCCGCTCATTTCCGGCGTGTTGTCCACGCCCATCTGCCCGGTCCAATCCCACGGGCCGGTGCGTTGATAAAGCGCGATTTGCACATCAGCCGCCGGATTTCCCTGGTTGTCGAGGACGCGCAGATAATTCTGCAAAGGGATGTCGAACAGGTAGGCGCCGTAGTACCCGTTGCGATATCCGGTAAACGTGGAGGCGCCTCCGGCGGAATGGCTGGAATAGAGATGCGGGTCGTTGTGGGGCGTGGTGTCGCCGCCGAACATCAAATCTCCGTTGCTCCAACCGAAGCCGAAGTTCGCGGGCATCCCGTCGTTGTCGGTCACAAAGACGTTGGCGGCGTAGACGCCGATAGCATACAGGTCAATCAGCGAGACCTGGTGGCTCAACTCGTGCACCAGGCCCCAGTCAATGTCGGTCGCCGGATCGTAGTAGCCGCCCTCGTGACGGACGTCGTCCCGGATGAACCAACTGCCGTCGTGTTCGCCGTCCGGCGGCGGGGCTTCGGAGGCAATGCCAATCGTGTTGATGCGCACACGCAGCGTCGCGCCCTGCGGCGTGACCGGGTAGCTAGAGTTGGCGAACGCCGTGTTCATCGCCGTAATCTGCTTCTGCAGCCAGTCCTCCGCCGAGAAGGGATACTTGGGGTCAACCGGCGTATTGTACGCTGCATACATCTCCGGCGTGACGAAAATACTGAAGCTCATCGCATTGGTGAGGTCTTCGAGGCTGTTGTTACTTTCGTAAGCTTCAGCGATGACGTTGGCGGGATCGGCGGTGAAGCGCACGGTATGCTCGCCCAACGCGCGCTGCCCGTCGGGAGAGAGACCGTGCGCCCAGGGCCAGGCGTAGGTTGCGGTGATTTCCGCCGCCGGAGCCAGTGCGGACAATGTGCCGCTGGCGACTTCCGCCCCGTCAATGTGCCAGGCGTAGTCAAAGGCCGGGCTGGCGACCGCGCCCTTGTTGATGATGTGCGCCGTGAAGATGACGATTTCGCCAGGCGCGGGCCAACGGCGGTCATCCTCCGTGCCGGGGCAGAGATACGGGCGTCCGGGCTGATCGGGCACATCGTACATATACTGCACACAGTACGCTTTGTACAGCGGCGCGCGGTTGATGTAGGTGACGTCGATGTCAACGCCAGCGGGGGAAGCAAATTGCTCGTTCCACCCTTCATCCGCCACAGACGGCGGGGGAGCGGTCTTAGACACCCCGGCAGATGAAATGAGAAGGATCGCCGCCATCACAAACACGGCAATGGTCAACGTACATACCAGTTGGATTCTCAAGTAGTTGCTCATCATTCACCTCCGTCACAAACACATTAGCCCCGGTGAGTGGTACGATGTTCCAATCTATGACATGCAAAAACACAGCGAAATGTTCACCAGGTGCACGCAAGATGAGATATTTTCGTGAACTCGGCTTTTTTTGTGACGCGGGGAGACATCTATTCCTATTATACAGCCACAAATTCCGAAACGAACCATGAATATGTGCAAGGACTTATCATTCCTGGTAGTGCTCGCCTGCCGCCGGGACGGGGACAGTGAGCAAGAGAGCGGAGAGTAAACTTTCCCGGAATTTGTACTATAATGAAGGCGATGCTGATCACTTCATCAGGTAGGCGATGGCGGGAAGTGAACTAGCAGCAGGTGAACAAGCACGGGAGGACAACTTCTATCGAGCCATATTGCGGAAAATGTACCAACGAAACCCCATGGTTGTCGGCGGGTGACGCCTATCTCACCCAAAACGAGCCGGCTGTATTTCAGCCACAATCAATCCCATTTCAACATTTTTGTGAATAAGGAGAGCGTTAACCATGAACAGTAAATTGCGGTTTTTCGCGTATGCGTTTGTGCTTCTGACTCTACTGGCCTCGTTGGCCTCGGCCAGTCGGGTGGCCGCTACCCCCTCTGCTGACCCCGCAGATCAACAACGGGTGATCGTCTATTTTGAACCCGCGCGCAAGGGCGCAGTGATGAACGCGCTGCAAGCCGCCAAGGGGCAGGTCCATTATGAATTTGACGACGTCGGCGCGATTGCGGTGACGCTGCCCACCCAAGCCCTGCAAGGCATCCAGCACAACCCCAATGTGACGGGCATTGAGGCTGACGTGCTGCGCTATCCCATGGGCGAGGGGCAAACCATCCCTTACGGCATTGATATGGTGCAGGCGCGCGATGTCTGGGACGCGAATCGCGATGGTGTTGTTGATGCGGGTGCAGCCACCGGCGCAGGGATCACCGTCTGCGTCATTGACTCCGGCATCTACGCGGCGCACGAGGATTTCGCCGGCCTGAACATCAGCGGCGGGTATCCAGCGACCTACAATAACGATACCTGCGGACACGGCTCGCACGTGGCGGGCACAATCGCGGCAGTGAACAACTCGGTAGGCGTTGTGGGCGTCACTCCCGGCGCGGTGAACTTCTATTTTGTGCAGGTCTTCAGCGGCGCGGATTGCGGCTGGACATACAGTTCCACGCTGGCGGACGCCGCCAATCGCTGCAAAGCGGCAGGGGCGAAGGTCATCAGCATGAGCCTCGGCGGTTCAAAGAAGAATAGGCTGGAGGAAACCACCTTCAACAACTTATATTCGCAGGGCATCCTCTCCATTGCCGCGGCGGGCAATGAGGGCACTTCGGCCCTCAGCTATCCGGCATCCTACGACTCAGTGATGTCAGTCGCCGCGATTGACGCAAACAAGGTTGTCGCCGAGTTCTCACAGTTCAACAGCCAGGTTGAGATAGCTGCGCCCGGCGTGGCGGTGCTGAGCACAGTGCCGTGGCTCGCCACCAATACATTGACGGTGGACGGCGCGACCTATCAGGCCAACCACATCGAATATGCGGCTACCAACAAGACAGTCAGCGGCGCATTAGTGAATGGGGGCTTGTGCGACGCCACCGGCGCGTGGAGCGGCAAGGTCGTGCTATGCGAGCGCGGCGTTATTGATTTCTATACCAAGGTGATGAACGTCCAGAACAGCGGCGGTGTAGCCGCCGTCATCTATAACAACGTGCCGGGCAACTTCCTCGGCACGCTCGGCGAGGGCAACTCATCAACTATCGTCGCCATCAGCCTGAGCCAGGAAGACGGGCAGTATCTTGTCGCCAACAAGCTCGGATCAACCGGAACCGTCGCTAGCAGCCTCGTTCAGCCGGCCAGCGGCTACGAAGCCTGGGACGGCACCTCAATGGCAACGCCGCACGTTTCGGCTGTGGCGGCGCTGGTGTGGAGTTGGAATCCCGCCAAAACGAACGCCCAAATCCGCACTGCTTTGACGGCAACGGCGCTCGATCTTGGCGCGGCAGGCCGGGACGTGTACTACGGCTACGGCCTGGTGCAAGCGTGTTCTGCCCTGCAATATCTTGGCGGTCAGTGCGGCGGCGGGGCGCCGAACGTGCCTCCGACGGCTAATTTCGCCTATACTGCCAATAATCTGATCGTGACGTTCACGGATCAGAGCACCGACACGGACGGTAACATTGTCGCCTGGAGTTGGAACTTCGGCGACGGCGGCACATCCACCGCGCAAAACCCCGTGCATACCTATGCCGCCGCCGGCACCTACACAGTCGGCTTGACCGTGACCGACGACGATGGGGCAACCGCTTCCACCAGCAAGAGCGTCACAGTGAGCAGTAGCGGCGGCGCGATAATGTTTGTGGATGACATCGCCATGTCAGGCAAGAAGGCCGGCACTAACCGCTACGCCATTGCCGTAGTCACCATCAAAGACATGGACACCAACCTCGTGAGCGGCGCCACAGTCTACGGCGCATGGAGCGGCGCCACCACTGGCTCGGTCAGCGGGGTCACCGGCAGCAACGGGACAGTGAGCTTTCAATCGGCCAGTATCAAGAAAGCTGGCACGTTCACATTCACTGTCACCAACGTGACCAAGAGCGGTTTCACCTACAATCCTGCTCTGAACAAAGAGACGAGCGACAGCGTCACGGTACAGTAAGACCACGCACAATGAAGAAACTGCTGCCGTTGCACAACGGCAGCAGTTTCTTGTTTCATAGCCTGCGTTCCCTACCCCCAGGAAACGATCACCAATCCAGCACCGACCCGTCGTCGGGATCGTACCGCTCCGGGTTGCGCCAGTCGTGATCAATTTTGTCTTCCAGCGCATCCATGTCCAGCTCGATGCCCAGGCCCGGCCCGGTCGGCAGCGCGACGAAGCCGTCCTTCGCTACGAACGGCTGTTTGAGATAGCCTTCGCCGAGCGTCGTGTGTTCCTGCGCGACAAAGTTGGGGATCGAAGCATCCAACTGGATGCACGCCGCCAGCGAAATTGGCCCCAACGGGTTGTGCGGGGCGATCCCGGCGTAGTACGCTTCGGCCATCCCGGCGATGATGCGCGCCTCGTTGATGCCGCCGGCGTGGCACAAATCGGGCTGCAACACGGAGGCCGCGTGCTTCTCCAGCACTTCGCGGAAGCCCCACTTGGTGAAGACGCGCTCGCCGGTGGCGATGGGCAGGTGCGTGCCGTGCGCAATCTCCGCCAGCACGTCGAGGTTTTGCGCCTGGCACGGCTCCTCGATGAACATCGGCTGGTACGGTTCCAGCGCCTTGATGAGCAGTTTGGCCGTCTGCGGGCTGATCGCGCCGTGGAAGTCAATGGCGATGTCGGCGCGGGGGCCGCCGGCCTCGCGCAGCGCCGCGAAATGCGCCTCGGCCTCCTGGACGAACGCCAGGCTCTCGATGATGCGCGCCGGACGCCCGCCATACACGCCAGTCTTGAACGCCGTGAAGCCCTGCGCCATCCACGATTTGATCGCTTCGGGGTCGCCGGCGTGCTTGTACATGCGGATGCGGTCGCGGGTGGGTCCGCCGAAGAGCTTGTAGACCGGTACGCCGAGCGCCTTGCCAGCCAGGTCCCAGAGCGCCTGCTCGACACCGCTCAACGCGCTGGTGAGGATCGGCCCGCCGCGATAGAAGGCATGGCGGTACATCGCCTGCCAGTGATGGACGACGCGCGTGGGGTCCTTGCCGATCAAGTACGGCGCGAGTTCGTCCACGGCCTGCGCGCACGTCAACGCGCGGCCTTCAAGGATCGGCTCACCCAGGCCCACCAATCCTTCGTCGGTGTGAATCTGCAAGAACAGCCAGCGCGGCTTGACCAAAAACGTCTCTAATTTTGTAATCTTCATTGAATTCTCCTTGAATAGTTGAAAGTTACTGGTTTCAGGCTAAAAGTTGCGTATTTTCTTGTGGAGCAAAGCAAAGGCATTGTATGATGCGTGATGAAAAAGTCAACGGGCGTGGCGACGCGGGTACGTTTCAGAATTAAGGCGACTTAGACCGGCTGAAGCCGGTGTATACGTGTACACCCCGGCTTTAGCCGGGCGCAACGACGCCTTACCTTAAAACTGAAACATACCCGGCGACGCGCCTAGGGTCTCATCATTCTTCGCCGCACGCTCGCCCCCCCCCGAGACGGGGGCGGCGAGCGTGCGGCATTTGCCAAACTGCGGCTTTCGGGGTACAGTTCACGCATCCAACACCAAAGAGGTGATGACAATGTCAGCAGGTCCATTAATCGCAATACTCGCTATGTTTATCGCCATTATGACCGGCAGCATGTGGGGATTGACCGTGTTAGCCTCGAAAATGGTCACCCGCGCCATACAGGATCGCTTGCGGGCGCTCCAACAGATCACCGAAGGCCGGGTGCCGGCCGATTGGCTGAAGCCTTTTCAAAAGCGCGTTGCCGCGCTGCACCGTCGCTCTGCCGGCGAGGCGCAATTTGCACGGCTCGGTAGTCGCATCCAGCGACACTGCCTGAAGCTCCTCGACGAGATGACGCGCTACCTCACGAAGGTCAACTTCACCGACAGCGAGATGACGCAAAGAGAGATCATCGGTTTGCTCAAGGCATATCAGCAGGCCTGGCCGACCAAAGACTGGCGCGCGTGGATCGCCGACGTGGAGACGCCTGATGTGCCAGCCACAATATCTGACAATGACGTTTGAACGTTGACACGTTGGAACGTTCAAACGTGTCAACGTTCAAACGCTTATCACATAAAAGGAGTTTACGATGATTACCGGATTAGCGCACGCATGTTTTACCGTATCGGATTTGAAGCAATCGCTGGAATTTTACCGCGATGGGCTGGGGCTGAAAGAAGCCTTTGACTTCCGCGACGACGACGGACGGCGGTTCGGCGTCTACCTGTACCTCGGCGGGCGGAACTTCATCGAGCTGTTCGAGGGCCAGCTCAACGCGCCGGCCGAGAAACAGTCGTTCAGGCATATCTGCATGGAAGTGGACGACATCGAGGCCACCGTAGCCAACCTGCAAGCGCGCGGCATCGAGGTCAGCCCGATCAAGATGGGCAAGGATCACAGCTACCAGGCGTGGATCACCGACCCCGACGGCAATCGCATCGAGCTGCACCACTACACGCCCGAAAGCTGGCAAGCGCCTAGTTTAACATAATTTTTAGACAGGATTTACAGGATTGACTGGATAACAAATAAAAAATCCTGCAAATCCTGTAAACCCTGTCAAAAGGAGAAAGATATGATAGCGCAAACACCCCCAATGGGTTGGAACAGTTGGAACACATTCGGTGGCAACATCCACGAAGACCTCATCCGCGAGACCGCCGATGCCTTCATCCGCGAGGGTCTCAAGGACGCCGGCTACGAGTACGTCGTCATTGACGATATTTGGGAGGCCGACGCGCGCGTGGACGGGCGACTCACCTGGGACACAGCGAAGTTTCCCCACGGCATCCCCGCGCTGGCGGACTACGTCCACAGCAAAGGGCTGAAGTTCGGCATCTACTCGTGCGCGGGGAGTCACACCTGCGCCGGTATGCCTGCGAGCTACGGCTACGAAGAAGTGGACGCGCAGACGTTCGCCGCGTGGGGCGTGGATTTCCTCAAGTACGATTTCTGCTTCGCACCGGCCGGGGTGGATGGCCCCAAGCTCTACCAGCGTATGGGCCAGGCGTTGCGGGCGACGGGGCGCGAGATCCTCTTCAGTATATGTGAATGGGGCAGTCACAAGCCGTGGGAATGGGGCGCGAAGGCCGGCGGGCATATATGGCGCACCACTGGCGATATCAACGATTCCTGGGAATCCATTGTGGACATCGGCTTCAACCGGCAGGCCGGACTGGAGGCTTACGCCGGGCCGGGTCACTGGAACGATCCCGATATGTTGGTGGTGGGGATGTACGGCAAGGGCAACGTTGCGCATGGCGGCTGCACCAACGCGGAGTATCGCAGCCACTTCAGCCTGTGGTGTCTGCTCGCGTCGCCGCTGATGCTCGGCTGCGACGTGCGTGCGATGAGCCAGGCCACCCGCGACATCGTGCTCAACCGCGCGGTGATCGCCGTGAACCAGGATCCGTTCGGTCGCCAGGGCTACCGTGTGGGGAAGACGGATTGGGCATGGGAGATCGTCGAGACGTGGGCCAAGCCGCTGCACGATGGCAGTATTGCCGTGGGACTGTTCAACTTGGGCGAGCGCAACGCGCGCCGGGCCACCGTCGCGTGGGAGGCGGTGGGACTACACGACCGCCGTCCATGCCAGGTGTGCAACCTGTGGACGGGCGAAGACCTGGGCGTCTTCACCGGCGACTTCTCCACGCTAATTGACAGTCACGATGTTGCGCTGGTGAAACTAACGCCGTTAGTATAAGCCTCTGCAAAGGAGAATGTATGCAAAAGAAAAGTGGTCCGCTGAACAAAAAGCTACTATGGACGCTTGGCGTCGTTGCAGGCGCGGCGGCGGCGCTGGCGCTCCGCCAGGTGGATAAGACAAACGGCGCAATCATCTCCTCCGGCGAACGGCGCAAATATCTGCTCTACGTCCCGCCGAGCTACGATCCCGCCACGCCGACGCCGCTCGTCATCACCATTCACGGCTTCGCGCAATGGCCGGCCAATCAGCGCGATGTGAGCGGCTGGAACGCGCTCGCGGATGAACACGGCTTCATCGTCGTCTACCCCGCTGGGACGAAATTCCCCCGCCGCTGGCGCGCGTATGGCTTGTTCAGCCAACCCGAAGAGCTGTCCATTGACGTAACCTTCATCTCCGACCTGATTGACAAGCTGGAAAGCGAATACAACATTGATCCCACCCACATCTACGTCAACGGCCTGTCGAACGGCGGCGGGATGTCATACCTGCTGGCGTGCAAACTCGCGGAGCGTATCGCCGCCATCGGGACGGTGGCCGGCGCGCACCTCTATCCGCTCAACGAGTGTCGCCCCACATACACCGTGCCGCTGATCGCCTTCCACGGGACCGCCGACCGGATTGTGCCCTACTACGGCGGTCAATCGAAACATTCGGGTGATATATTCCCCGTTGTCCCCGACTGGATCGCGCAGTATGCAGCGCACAACGGTTGTGACGCCGCGCCGGTCGAGCTGCCAGCGCGCGGCGAAGTGACCGGCATCAAGTATATCCACTGCAACCAGGACACCGAAGTCCATTTCTACACCATTCACGACGGCGGGCACTCCTGGCCCGGCGGCGGCGCCCTACCGAAGGCGATTGTGGGCCACACCACGCCCGACATTGACGCCACCCGGACGATGTGGGACTTCTTCAAGCAATACACCCGCACACTATAAAACTGTCAACGGATTGAACGGATGAAACGGATTAAGAAGATGAAAATCCGTTAGAATCTGTTGAATCCGTTGACACATCCTCTTGAGGAGAACATGCGATGAAAACTGAGTTACCCTTCCGCCAAATCCATCTGGACTTTCACACGCACGAAGCGATTCCCGGCATCGGCGCGGATTTCGATCCAGACATCTTCGCCGATACGCTGGCGCAGGCGCGCGTCAACTCGATCAATCTCTTCGCGCGCTGTCATCACGGGTGGATCTACTACTACAGCGCGAAGTACGCCGACCGCCAGCACCCGCACCTCACGCGCGACCTGCTGCGCGAGCAGATTGATGCCTGCCACGCGCGCGGGATCAAAACGCCGGTCTACATCACCGTGCAGTGGGATCACTACACGGCGCTGCGCCATCCCGAATGGCGTGTGCTGCGCGCCGACGGCAGCCTCGAAGGCACCCCACCCTACGAAGCGGGCTTCTATCGCCGTCTGTGCCTCAACACGCCCTACGTGGACTGGCTCAAGGGCTTCGTCCAGGACGTGATCGAAACCCTGCCCGTGGACGGCTTATGGCTCGACATTGTGGATGCGCAAGACTGCTCGTGCGCCTATTGCCAGGCCGGGATGCGCGCGCAAGAGCTGGAACCGTCGAACGAGGCGCACCGCGTCCAGTACGGCAAACAGGTCTTGCAACGTTTCCAGAATGAGATGACGGCCTTCATCCACGCACTCAACCCTGACCTGCTCATCTTCTACAACGCCGGACACGTCGGGCCACGCCACCGCGCTATGCTCGATGCCTTCACCCACCTGGAACTCGAATCGCTGCCGAGCGGCGGGTGGGGCTACCTGCACTTCCCCATCGCCGCGCGCTATGGGCGCACATTGGGGCTGGATTACCTGGGGATGACGGGCAAGTTCCAAACCTCGTGGGGCGACTTCCACTCGTTCAAGAACCAGGCCGCGCTGGAATTCGAGTGCAACCACATGCTCGCGCTCAACGCCAAGTGCTGTGTGGGCGATCAACTGCTCCCCCACGGGCGGATATGCGCGGAGACCTACAAGCTCGTTGGCGCAGTCTACGCGCAGGTGGAACAGAAAGAAGCATGGTGCACGGACGCGGCGCAAGTCCCAGAGATCGGCGTACTCACGCCCGAAGCCTTCGAGACCGTGCTGCATCGTTCGCAGAGCAACTTCAAGCCGATCCAGGGCGCGGTGCGGATGTTGCAAGAAGGCGTTGACGGGATCAAATACCAGTTCGACATCCTCGACGGCGAGAGCGACTTCAGCCGCTACAAGGTCTTGGTGTTGCCAGATTACATTCCCGTGGATGCGGCATTGCAACGGAAGCTCGACGTCTATCTCGCTCAGGACGGCGCGATAGTGGCCTCGTTCGCCTCCGGGATGGACGCGCAGCAGACGCAGTTCACGCTCGATATGGGCGTCGCGCTCACCGGTGAAGGCCCCCACGACGCACACGGTACCCTGGTGCGCGGCAAAGAGTATCCCAGCAACGCCTACATTGAGTACATCGTCCCGCGCGCGGGCTTCGACGCCGGCCTGGCGCAGACCGAATACGCGATGTACATGCGCGGTATGGAGATTGCGGCAGGTGATGCCGCCGAAGTATTGGCCGACACCGTTGCCTCGCAGTTCGACCGCACCTACGATCATTTCTGCTCGCACCGGCAGACGCCGTCAGCGGGGCAGATCGTCCACCCCGCCGTGGTGCAACAGGGGCGCGCCATCTACTTCAGCCAGCCGATTTTCTCGCTTTACCAGACCAAAGCGCCGCGCTGGTGCAAGCAACTCCTCTTCAACGCGCTGGCGCGCCTGCTGCCCGAACCGCTGGTGCGCGTCCACGCACCGACGGCGAGCATCATCACGCTGAACGCGCAGCCGCAACACCACCGTCAGGTGCTCCACCTGCTCTACTACGTCCCGGAGCGCCGCTGCGACGAGTACGACGTGATTGAGGATGTCACGCCGCTGTACGATGTGGCGGCATCTATCAAAGCGGTGCAGCCAGTCAAAAGCGTCAGCCTCATCCCGCAAAATGTGGCGCTGCCTTTCACCGTAGAAGCCGGGCAGGTGACGTTCACCGTTCCGAAAATCGAAGGGCATCAAATGGTAGAAATCACACTGTAGCGCCTTCCCCCTGCTCCCCTTGCTCAGCGCCCCCGTCCCGGGGGCGCGCAAGCGCAAACCAGTAGTCCGTCCCCGAGACGGGGACGGCGAGTGCCTTCCCCCTACGCCCCTTGCTCAGCGCCCCCGTCCCGGGGACGCGCGAGAACGGACTTGCCCTTCCCCCTCTATCAAGTACAATACTGAAACGTTGGAACGTTCAAACGTTCCAACGTTTCAACATCCAAACGGAGGAAAGAGATGATTTATCGAGAGTTAGGTAAAACCGGCTATAAAGTGTCACAATTGGGCTTCGGCGCGATGCGCCTGCCGATGAAGGAAGTGAACGGCGCGCAGGTCGTGGACCGCGAATTAGCGCTCCCGATGATCCATCGCGCGTTCGAGGCGGGACTGAACTACATTGATACAGCCGTCGGCTACTGCAACGAAGACAGCCAGCGCGTCGTCGGTGAGGCGCTGAAGGGATGGCGCGAGAAGATCGTCGTCTCGACGAAAAACCACTACTACGGCGAGGATGAAGCTGCGTGGTGGACGAACCTGGAGAACAGCTTGCAACGGCTGGATGTGGAATACATTGACATCTACAACCACCACGGCATCAACTGGGAGCGTTACATCAACGCCGTGGAGCCGCGCATCAGCAAGTGGATGCAGAAGGCGAAGGACCAGGGCCTCATCAAGCACATCTGCACCTCGTTCCACGACACGAACGAGGCGTTGGTGAAATTGATTGATACCGGTTACGTGGAGTCTATCACCCTGCAATACAACCTGCTCAACCGCGCGCTCGAAGAAGGCATCGCGCACGCCAAAGAGAAAGGCGTCGGCATTGTGGTGATGGGGCCGGTGGCGGGCGGCCGCCTGGGCGTGCGCTCGGAGGTGCTGGCGAACCTGATCCCTGGCGTCAATCGCGTGCCGGAGCTGGCGCTGCGCTTCGTGCTCTCCAATCCCGGCGTGACGGTCGCGCTTTCGGGCATGAGCACGATGCAGATGGTAGAAGAGAACGTCGTCACGGCGGCGGACGCAATCAGCCTGACTGACGAAGACAAGGCGCTGATCCGCGATCACGTCGAGCGTCTGGCGGAGATGGCGAAGCTCTATTGCACCGGCTGCAAATACTGCCAGCCCTGCCCGATGGAAGTGAACATCCCCCACATCTTCGAGCTGTACAACCTGGGCCAGGTCTACGGCCTGTGGGAGTACGCCAAAGACAACTACGCCACCTTTCCCGATAGCGCCTGGATCGGCGGCAAGCAAGCCGACGCCTGCATCGAGTGCGGCGAGTGCGAAACCAAATGCCCGCAGAACATCCAGATTCGAGAACAGCTCAAGGCCGCGCACGCGGCGTTGACAGCGTGAAAGGAGAACAAAACAATGACAAATTTTTCTATCGGTATGATCGGCGCGGGGATGATTGCGAAGTCGCATATCAAATGCTTGCAGAAGGAGCCGCGCGCTTCGGTGACGTGGGTGTGTGATGTGAATGAAACCGCCGCGCGCGCCGCAGCGGAAGAATTTCAGATTCCACACGTCTCGGCAGATTACAAAGACATTCTCGCCGACCCGGCGGTAGACGCGGTGCTGATCGCCACGCCGCCGTTCCTGCACGCGGAGATATTCGGCGCGGCGCTGGCGGCGGGCAAGCACGTGCTGGTCGAGAAGCCGTTGGCGGTGACGCCAGCGCAAGTCCGCGAGATGACGGCGCTGGCGGCGGCACATCCCAACCAACTCACGCTGGACGCTTCGTGCCGCCACGCCCGGCTGCAACCCAAGTTCCCCTTCGTCAAGGGGCTGATTGCCAGCGGCAAGCTGGGGCAGGTCTACTACATCCACCACGTCAGCCTGGGGCGCGGGACGTTCATCGAGTACAACAAAACGGCGCGTGGGCGATGGATAAAAAGCTGGCCGGCGGCGGCCCACTCGTGGATTGGGGCGTCTACGACCTTTCGTTCCACCTGGGGATTCTGGGCGATACGCCCGAACTGACAGCGGTGCAGAGCTTCACCCGCAACGACCTGCGCGACATGAGCCAGTGGGTAGCCTTCAGCGACGTGGAGCAGCACGGCGCGGCGTGGATGACGTTCACCGGCGGGCTGACCTACTACTACGAACGCGGCGCCGGCGTCCACGGCGAAACGCGGAACGACACGCGCATCTACGGAACGCAGGGCGGCCTGCACTTGCGCTATACCTCGTGGGATACGCCGGTCATCGAGTACTTCTACGCCGATCCCAAACCGCAGAAAGAGGAACTCACCGTGGATATGTCGCAGCACACCGGCGACGACAACTTCGCGCTCGCGCAGCACTTTATGGACTGCCTCGAAGGCAAGGCCGAGCCGATGATGCCCATCGCGCGTGCGGCCAAGCACATGGAAATCCTGTTCAAGATTTTGGCATAAAACCGTCTGCACAAACGATACGCGCCAGGACATTGTCCTGGCGCGTGCTATTTCCCTAAATCCGTTTCATCCGTTGACACCTACCGCGCCCAGGCGATGTCCAACTCGTGCAGCTTGCCCTCCGTCGGAACGCCAGTTTGCGGGTCCCAGCCCATCATCCCGTAGAACAGGGTCACGGCCTCGTCAAGCACTTCTGGCAGCACCGGCTTCTCGTTCAATGTCGCGGTGACGTGATACTCGGCCATCCGCGCGGGCAGTGTGTCATCCGCGCGCGTCAACCCCTCGCGCAGATTGAAGAGCCGCGCCATCGTCACGCCGCGCTCGCCGACTTTGGCAAGTTCCCACTTGCTCACCTGCCAGCCGGTGATGGCGCGCACAATCTCGATCTCTTCATCATCTGACCAGGGGATGAAGGCGCACAACCCCAGGCTGTTCCCCACCCACGTCCAGTTGGCAGTGTTCATATAAGCGCGCACTTTCGCCGCGTTCAACACCGTCGTCGGGATTGGCTCGTAGACGCCGACGCGGTAGGCATTCTCGCCGACCGGATCGCGGGCGAAGCCTTCGTCCCAGACGTTGTGCATGTGATCGGCGCCGGTAGGCGAGACAGCGTACCCAAGCGCTTGCCCGTGCCGCGTGCGCCCCTCGTGCATGGGGAAGGGCTGGCTCTTGGCGTTGATCGCGTACATCTCCGCGCCCTGGCCGATTTTCTGCGCCGCCAGCGTCGAGCCTTCGGCCAGCAGATCGCCCAACCCTTCACGCTCGCCGATGCGCCGCACCATCTCGACCATGGCTTTGGCGTTGCCAAAGCGCAGTTCCAGGCCACCGGTGTCTTCCGGCGTAAGCAGTTCGTTCTCGAAGCACTCCATCGCAAAGGCGATCACCATACCGGTGGAGATCGTGTCCAGGCTGTAGGCGTTGCACAGCTCATTGGCCTTGGCGACGGCGCGCAGGTCATCCACACCGCAGACCGAGCCAAGCGCGCCGAGCGTTTCGTACTCCGGCCCGCCGTAGATCGGGTTCACATCGTACTCGTCGTCGTGGACTTCGACCACGCGCTTGCAGCGGATCGGGCAGGCGTAGCAGCCGCCGCGATCAATCAAAATCGTGTCGCGCATCCGCTCGCCGCCGATGTTCTCCGCCCCCTCAAACTGCCCGTCCTGGAAGTTACGGGTGGGCAGCGCGCCTACTTTGCTCAGCCCGGTGAGGCCGCCAGCCGTGCCAAGTTCGTGCATTCCCCAGGCCTTGTCCTTCCAGGTATCCACCATAGACTTGGCGAGCGCCTTGACGCCGTCCTCGTTGGCGAGCGGGATCGCCGTCCGCCCTAGCGCCGCCACGCATTTGAGATTCTTCGATCCCATCACCGCGCCCATGCCGGTGCGGCCGGCAGCGTGCTTGAGGTCGTTGATGACGCAGGCATAGCGCACCAGGTTCTCGCCGCCGGGGCCGATCATCGCCAGGCGCGCGTTCTTCGCGCCAAGTTCCGCGCGCACCGCTTCCTGCGTCTCCGCCGTGCTCTTGCCCCACAGGTGCTCCGCCGGGCGGATTTCGGCCTCGCCCTCGTGCAGCCACAGGTAGACAGGCGATGCCGCCTTGCCGCGCACCACCACCGCATCGAAGCCCGCGCGCCGCATCTCCGCGCCGAAGAAGCCGCCCACGTCCGATTCGCCGTAACCGCCGGTCAGCGGTGACTTGCCGCCCACCGCGCTGCGCCCCGAACCGGCAATCGGCACGCCGGTCAACGGCCCAGCGGCGAAGATCAGCAGATTGTCCGGGCCAAGCGGATCCACGTTGGTGGGCAGTTCCTTGAGCAGGTAATAGCCGATGAAGCCGTTGGCGCCCAGATAGCGCCGGTAGAACGCCTCCGACGGCTGCTCAACTTCTATCGTCCCGGTCGTCAGATCAACCTTCAAAATTTTTCCTGTGTAACCATTCATCTCCGTCATACCTCCTTGCTAACAATAAAACAATGCAAATAATCGTAGTGCAAATTTACAATTTGCGCCACAAATGATTAACCAAGCAACGTGCCGCCCTCGTCTGATTGACCGGGGCCTTTCTTCTTGTCCCAATCAATATCGTCCATACTGTGCGTTGTGCGCCATTCGGTGAAGTCGGCCTCGATTGCCTCCGTCCATTTGGTATCCATCTGGCTGGAGTTATAGATGCCCTCGCGCAGCCGTTGGTGGCTGAACGCCTCGCGCATGTGCGTGCGCTCCGAGTGCTCAACGACCTCTTCCGCCAGGTGCGGCGGGATGAAGAGGATGCCCGTCATTGTGCCCAAGACAACGTCGCCGGGCATACAGGTCGCCGCGCCGACGCGACAGGGGACGTTGATGCCGGTCAGCGTCACATTGCGGATCGGCGTGGGATCGAAGCCCTTGCAGAACGTGGCGAAGTTGGGGATTTCGACAATCTGTTGCGCGTCGCGGATGCCGCCGTAGATGACCTGGCCGCGTTTGGTGCGCGTGGCAATCGCCGTCGAGAGGTTCGCGCCGGAGTAGGTGCCTTCGTAGATTTTGTTGAACAGGTCAATGACGATCACGTCGTTTTCCACTAACGTTTCGATGACCCACGAGTTCATCGCGCCGATGCGGCCTTCGACATTGTGGCCGTAGTCCATCAGATAATCGTGCAGGTCGGGGCGATGCGGGGTGAACACGCCCGTCACCGCGCGGCCCACGAGCACAATCTCCGGGCGCAATTGTGTCCAGTTGCCCTCGAACTGGAAATGATAGCCGTGCTGCCAGAGCACCGCCCACGCCTCCTCGGTCACGACGCGCTGCATCCGCCGCAGAATGTCATCCGGCACACGCGGGCGACCATCGGGGAAGCGTTCGCCCGTCCACAGCGGCGTCAGTTGAATAATGTCTTCACGATTGTTGAATTTCATCCGATTCTCCTTAAATTAGATAATTGACAGCATCATCGTCCTGTGTTACAATCTTTTATAGAAGCGGTATCGTAAGACCTGGAGACCCTGGACACTCGGAGAGTGTACCTAGCTGACGCTGAAATGCGTCGGGACAGACTGAAATCAGGGCCCAGGGTGAGCCGCTTTTTTGTTTATGGATATGAAACGAATTCCTCGTCTATGACCTTGTCAGCAATGAGCTGGTAGAAACGCCCGTCCTCACGTTCATACTTCTGAAAGAATGCCCAGGCAACATAATCGGCGGCTTGGAGCAATTTATTAGCAATCGAATCGTCCTGGCGAATGATGACCACTTCCTGAGACACATCGGCAATGCTCTCGCGGATTTCGCGCTCCAAAAGATAACGTAGAGTCCTGTTGGTGTAGCGTTATCCAAACATATATCCACTCTGGCCCATTTGGAAACCACCGCTCGCACTGTTTGTGCAACCGCCCAACGGTAAAGTGCCTCTGAATCACTCAACGGATGTACCATCGCACGCTTATCCACAATCGTAGCGATAATACTCACTGATTCGTCTGCAATAGCTGCCAACAACTGCTCAATAACCTTTTCACGAGAAGCCGCGGCCTTCATTTCGCCGGAACCAAGCGCGGCGCCATAACTTTTAAGCGCCCGCTTAATGTGCAATTCAACAGGACGAGTTTGCTGCATACCAAGCAATGCAACCACAAGGAAATGGCTGCCTGAAAAAGGCGCTACATCGTCTGATTCATCTACAAACACGTAATACAATGATACACTCAGTTATCCGTTCCCCGATGCGCCGAAAACGTCGAGGTAATGGCCGCAGCGTTCGACGAACGAGTCAATGGCGACTTTGCCGAAGACGAAGTAGTTCATAGCGTCCTCGGCGCGCGCGGCCTCGGTGAGACGGCGGGCGGTGGTGACGAAGAGATCGGTCGCCACATTGACCTTGGTAATGCCAGCGGCGATGGCGTCGCGGAACTGCTGGTCGGAGCAGCCCGAGCCGCCGTGCAGCGAAAGGGGAATATCCACCCGCGCGCGGATTTCGCGGAGCAGATCCAGGTCGAGACGCGGTTCTCCGGCATATAAGCCGTGCGCAGTGCCGATGGCGACGGCCAGGATGTCCACGCCGGTTTCGGCGACAAATCGTTCCACATCGTCGGGGTTGGTGAAGCCTTTGCGCTGTGCACCGAATTCCTGGTACTCGGCGCCGGAGCCGACGTGACCGAGTTCAGCCTCCACCGCCAGGCCAAGCGCGTGCGCCGCGCGCACCACGAGACGGGTGTTCGCCACATTTTCTTCGAACGGCAGCTTGGAACCATCGTACATTACGTCGGTGAAGCCCAGAGAAATGGCCTTCATGCAGTGCTCGAAACTGCCGCCGTGATCCAACATCAACGAGACCGGGACGCTGGCCGCCTCCGCACGCGCGCGAATGTAAGCGGCCACGGCGCGACCATTGGGACGTTCGAGCACGCCGGCGTAGACAGCGACCATCGCCGGCGCCTTCTTTTCCTCTAAAACGGTGAACATACCGTCAATGCTGTATGAATCTACCGTATCAAAGAGAGGCAGCGCATAATGAGACTGTTGCGCCCGTTTGAGCGCGGGAAGAATTGAAACGAGTGGCATAAAACTGTTCATCTCCTTGTGTAAAATGTGTTGGATGTTATTCTATAGCGACTTGGCGTTCTCGCAAGAACACCATCACCGCATCAAAACATGGGATCCCGCCGCGCCCGCCGAGGCTGGTGCATTTGAGCGCCGACACCGCAGTCGAGAAGAGAGCGATCTGCCGTAAATTCCACCCCCGCAGCAGGCCGACAATGTACGCGCCGTGGAACACATCGCCCGCGCCCGTCGTATCAATGACGTCCACGGGAAAGGCCGGAGTGTGGAATTGCTCTGCTGCGGTGATCGTATAGCTGCCGTCAATGCCTTCAGTCTGCACGAAGATGCGCGGCCCCATTCCCAAAATGGCTGTACCGGCGGTCCAGATGTCGTCAATGCCGGTCAGGTGGCGCGCAAAGCCCGATCCACTGATGAGCACATCCACGTCAGGGATCAACCGACGCAAGTGTTCACCCACCGGGCCGTCGGTTTTGTGGCCGTCCAGCACCACCGTCTTGCCTGCCGCGCGCATCCACTGCGCCGCCTGAATGGCCGCCGCGTTGTGGAACCCGTCCAGGTGCAAGTAATCGGCGGAGGTCACGTAGGCGCGATCCAGCTCCTGCGGCTCAATCTGCCCTTGCCCCCAACGCTGTACACTGGAAAAGATGCGCTCACCCGTCTCCGCGTGGATGTTGACGACGACGACCTGATCTTCGGGCGCGTCACGGTAGACCATATGGCTCAGATCAATGCCGCACTCGCGCATCGAACGCAGCTTAAACTCGGCGGCGGCGTCATTGCCGGCGGTGCCGATGAAGCCCACGCGCGCCCCCAGTTTGGCCGAAGCCACCATCGCCGTACCGACTGGTCCCCCACCGTCAAATCCAAAGGCGCTAATCCGCGTGCCGCCTGCCCACGTCGGCAAGTCTTTACAGCGGATCAACACATCTAATGTACACATTCCCAACCCAATAATCTGCAGGCTGTTCTCCATTGTCTTCCCCTGAAAGTAGAGTGTTGGAACGTTCGAACGTGAGAACGTTGAAACGGCTTCTTCATCTAGCGCGTTTTGATTATATGTCATTTTCCCACTTTGACCTATCTGCAACACTGCGTTATACTAGGGATAATAATGAATGACGTGAAAAACCAAGCTGGCAGCCGATCCGGCGGACTGACAAACATAGATCAAACCTGACAAGGGAATCTGGTTAAAATGACACAAGCTTATTTTTACCACTACAGGCTAGGAATGCAAAAGCTCATCGCCACGTTGGGCAAAGATCACCCTCGCATTCACGAGGTCCAGGTGCTCCAACACCGGCTGACCGAGAATATCATAGCTTTAAGAAAGCCGTCGCCGCGTTATCCACATGGTCCAGGTGCTCCAACACCGGCTGACCGAGAATATCGCCCAAACGCTGGAACACGGCAACGCGCCAGCCCTCGATGCCGGCCGGGAGCGGATTCTCGAAAGCTGTGAACGTCTCAGCCTCCTCCTGACTGGCGCGCCCTTCCACGAATTTTGCGGATTGCCCGGTATAGGGGAAGCCCTTCCGTCTGCGCCTGACGCCAAAAGGCTCTTGGAAGCCTATTTCACCCGGATGAACGATCTGTTGGCCTACCAGGGATTGCGGACGGCTCCCCCGACCAGCGAAGTGCGCGGCATCGCCCGTGAACAAACGCTGGCGTTGTTGCACAGCCTGAACGACGACGGCGTGAGCAAAGGCCAGGTGCTGCAATTCCTGTATGAGGCGGGCCTTGTCACCCAGGGACCTGCCGTTATGTTCCTATCGGAAGCCGATTTGACGGGCGTACAGCTCAACGGAGCCTTTCTGGTCGAGGCGCACCTGGCAGGAACACATCTGGAACACGCCTATTTGGAACACGCGCATCTGGAATGGGCGCACCTGGGCGAGGCCGACTTAACCGAAGCGCGCATGAGGCGCGTGTTTCTGGTCGCCGCGCACCTGACCCGCACCAACCTGGCCCAAGCGGATCTGCAAGAAGCTCACATGGTCAGCACGCGACTGGCCGGCGCGAATCTGAGCGAAGCTAACCTCACCCGCGCGCACCTCGAATGGAGCTTTATGGTGACGGCTAACTTGATGGGCGCCAGCCTGGTGGGCGCACAACTGGTCGGCAGTGAACTGCGCGGCGCGAATCTGGCCTATACTGATTTGTGTGGCGCAAACCTGCAAGATACGCGCCTGACGTGGAGCCGCCTCAGAGATGCCACTTATGATGAGACGACCCTATGGCCGGAAGGCTTCGACCCCATATCGGCCGGCGCCGTATTGAAACGCTGACGCCCAAGTCCACTGCTGCGCTTCGGACCGGGCGCGTGCCGTGGATTGTGCTCGTCGCGCCTACACCAGGACTGTTCACCGCTGGTATCCTGCAACAGCAGCGCAATTTCACCCGTGGCGCTCGCGGTTTTTACGCAGCACATAACGCGGTACAATGATGTTCTCGGCAGAAAAGCGTTTCGGACAATTGCTGGAACGGATTCTGTTTGAAGCGGAGGCGCTGTGCAACGCCGATGGCGGCACGCTCTACCTTTACGACAATCACGAACACCTGGCGTTCGTCATCATGCACAACGACACGCTGCGCATCGCCCTGGGCGGCGCGGACGGCGACCCGATTCCCTTCGCGCCGTTGCCACTCTACGATGCGGAGACCGGCGCGCCGAACCACAGCAACGTCGCTGTCTACGCGGCGCTGACGCGCCAGACGATCAACATCGCGGACGCCTATCACGCTGAGGGTTTCGACTTCTCCGGCACCAAAGCCTTCGATCAGCAAACCGGCTATCACTCGCAGTCTTTCTTGACCGTCCCACTACAAAACGAAAACGGCGCTTTGTTGGGGGTGTTGCAACTCATCAACGCGCGCCATCCAGGCACGGACACGGTGATCGCCTTCAGCAGCGATCTGCAAAAAGTCGTGGAGGCGCTGGCGGCGCTGGCGGCGTTGGCGCTGGCCGCCTACATCCGCGAGCAAAAGCTGCGCGCCGAAATCCAGGAACTGCGCATCGCCGTGGATCAAGAAAAGAAAGAACGCCAGGTCGCAGAAATCACCGAGTCCGCCTACTTTCATCACCTGCTCGAACAGGCCCGTAAACTCCGCGAGCGGATTGCCAAATGATCTAACTGGTAATCAGGAACCGGTAATTTGAAGTCCCCAATGACCAATCCCTGATTACCCATTACCATTTTCAGGAGGCGCAATGAAAGCCACAGAACCCACTATCGAAACGTATCGTAAGTTCCTCAAGAGCGACCAATGGGACAGGTTTGGCGAGATGCAGACCGATCAGCAGAAGCGGCTGCCTGCGCCGCCGCTGCAAAAGCCGTATCCAGTGGACGCGCCGTTGAGCGATTTGGTGTCGCCTGCCGACTTGACCGTGGGGACACTACCACTGCGCGATGCCATCAACAGACGCCAGAGCCATCGCCGGTTCAACGATGCGGCGCTCACATTGGAAGAGTTATCCTTTCTCTTGTGGGCCACGCAGGGCGTCCACGAAATCTGGCGCGGCGGGATCGCGGCGCGGCGCACCGTGCCCTCAGCGGGAGCGCGCCACCCGTTCGAGACGTACTTGCTCATCAACCGGGTGGACGGCATAACGCCGGGACTCTATCGCTACCTCTCGCTGGATCACAAGCTGTGCTTCCTGCGCGCAGACCCGGCGCTGCCGGGTGAGGTCAGCGCGGCGTGTAATGAGCAGAGCTTCATTGGGACTGGCGCGGTGGTGTTTATGTGGACAGTGATCCCGTACCGCACGGAATGGCGCTATAGCTTCATCTCGCCTAAGATCATTGCTTTGGATGCGGGCCACGTCTGCCAGAACCTCTACCTGGCCTGTGAGGCCATCGGCGCGGGGACGTGCGCGATCGGCGCGTACAATCAGGCTGCGCTGGATGCGCTGCTCGGCGTAGACGGCATAGAGGAATTCGCCATCTATGTCGCGCCGGTGGGGAAAGTGTAGCAGAGAATTCGTACACAGATGTCACGGATTCTACGGATTTTTCTTGAAACCATCCGTGAAATCCGTGTTCATCTGTGTACCAATGTCAACGACGGCGGCGGGAACGACGGCGCTTGCTCCCTGACTTTTCGCCGGAACCGGACGACGGCGATTCTGTGGCTTCTGGCTCCTCGGTGGGCTGCGGGATTGGCGCGTGGAGCATCTGCTGGTAATAGTCGTCCAGCAGCATCGTGATGACCTCCAAGCCGTCGTCGTCCTCGGCGAGGCGGCGCGCCAGTGGAACAAAGCGTTGGCTGCGCTCGGTCTTCAGTTTGTCGCGGTCACGCAGGCGGGCTTCGAGCAGCGCCGTCAGCCGCTCGGCCACCACATCGGCCACATCCGCATCGGTCGGCATGGCGCGTTCCTCCATATCGATGCTGTAGTGCTGCATGATGCGCTTGAGCATCAGTTTTTCGGTCAGCCCCACCAACGAAATCGCCACACCTGCCGCACCCGCGCGGCCCGTCCGCCCGGCGCGGTGGATATAGCTCTCCACGTCTTCCGGCAACTCGTACTGAATCACGTGCGAGAGTTCAGGAATATCGAGGCCGCGCGCGGCCACGTCGGTCGCCACCAGAAAGCGCAATTTGCCCTCGCGCACGCGCTTCAACACCCGCTCGCGATCTTTCTGCGGGAGATCGGAGCTGATCTCGTCCGCGTCATAACCGAAGCGCTGCAAGACCACCGTCACGTAATGCACACGCATCCTGGTGTTGCAGAAGATAATGGCCGAGGCGGGATTCTCAATCTCGATCAGCCGCACCAGCCCGCGATCCTTCTCCATATCGGGCAGCGTGTAATAAACGTGCTCGGTATCCAGGACGTGCACGTGATCGCTGCTCAGCGACAGGAACTCCGGCTCCTGGATGAACTGGCGTGCCGTGCGCAAAACGGAAGGCGGGAACGTGGCCGAAAACATGCTGGCGTGAACGGCGCGCTGGGGCAGGTAACGCTGCACCTCACGCATATCGGGATAGAAGCCCATTGACAACATGCGATCGGCCTCATCGAAGACAAGCATTTCCAGATGCTCCAGCGTGAACGTGCGCTTGAGCAAGTGATCGAGGATACGCCCCGGCGTGCCCACGACGATGTGCGCGCCTTTCCGCAGCGCGTCGATCTGCGGACCGTAGCCGACGCCGCCATACACCGCCACAGTGCGGAATCCGGCAGGGCCACACAGTAGCTCCGCATCCTGCGCCACCTGGCGGGCCAGCTCGCGCGTCGGCGTGAGGATGAGCGCCTGGCATTGAGCGCGCGCCGGGTCGAGGCGTTCCAACATCGGCAGCAGATACGCGCCGGTTTTGCCGCTGCCCGTGCGCGCCTGGATCATCATCCCGCGTCCCGCAAGCAGATAGGGAATAGCGCGGGCCTGCACCGGCATCAGCGTCGTCCAGCCGGCGCGGGCCGCCGCTGCACGAAGCGGTTCAGAGAGTTGGTCGAGGGAAACGTCGGCCAACGTATTTTGTGGCCCGTCGGTTACAGGTGTTGTTGTGTTCATGCCAGAACCAACTCGTCTACTTCCGCCAAAACCTGGTGCTGCACGAAAGCCGGAGAATAGGCTTCAATTTTTCGCATCGCTTCACGATCGTAGACGCGCTCACCGCACTTCGCACATTCATAAAACTCCAGGTTTGGCACAACATAGACTTGGTGGTCAAATTCATTGGTCCAATCTTGCGTAAGTAGACGAATCTGGTCACTACCACAATTTGGACATCGGGTAATTCTTAATTTAGTTTCCATAATCTTATTTGGCGTGTTATTGTGTTCTTTTAGAAGAGATCAGAAAATAATAAGTCTCAGTAGCTTCGTCCTTGACCAATTTGCCCTTGGTATAGATAACCAACCCCTCGAAATTTGTGCTCTGAATCACATACAAGTACTCTCGATTCTGTTGACGATAAGGATTCTCGGAACGCAACCGTTTGTAAATAGCAACCGCGTTTAGAATGGACTCCGCTACATCCAACTCGGTTAACCCGTCGCCTTCCATTTCAGCCCGGGCTTTTTCGCTAAACACGTAATGCCCGGCCAAAACAGCGCGCTTGATCCGAATCAGAATCTCACTCATTGCAGGTATAATCCGTTAATAACTATATGATATTATCCTAACATCGAATAGACGGCTTGTCAATGCAGGGAAAATTATGATAGGCATAATTCGCCCCGGCACAGACTATAGTCTTATCTATCCTTACGTGGTATCCAAACGCCGAATCGCCGGCGAGAGCCACCCTAGCAACCCGGTCAACGCGCCGCCCAGACTGGTGCAGAGGAACATCACGGCCATGCCTGCGCCGGGTCCCGTCCCCACCAGCCAGCCTAGCGCACCCACCAGCGCGCCGCCAGCTTGCATCGCCGGCTCAAACAGCCGGTCGGCCAGCAGCCCACCAGCCAGGTAGCCAACCGGTTGCGAGAGTACCTGAATCATCTCGCGCGTGGAAAAGACGCGCCCCTGCACATCCAGTGGGACAATCTCCTGCCACAGCGCAAAGTACGGGCTGACGATAAAGGGGATGCTCAACTCGGATAAAAAGCCGGCGATGGACCACCCCGTCACCGAGCGACTGATCGCGGTGAGAAAATCGCAGATCAAGAAAGAGAGCAACGTGCTCAAAAGATAAATGCGCGTCTTCCGTCGCGCCCGGCGACCCCACAGGCTGACCAGCACGCCTCCGACGACGCCGCCCACCCCCATCATGGTGCGCACCACGCCCAGGCCGAACTCGTCGCCGCCAGTGCGCGCCAGGATCATCGGCGAGAGCACGGCGAAGTAGGTCACCGTGCCGAACAGGTTGACGAGGAAGAAAGTCAACAGGAGATGGCGCAGTCCAGGACGGCGGACGATGTATTGGAAGCCGAAACGCATTTGACGGCTAAATCCGCCGGCCGCTGAGCGCCCTTCGACGCTGCGCGGCGGGGCGGGGATGCGGATACACAGCAACCCGAGCAGCGCCAGCGATAGCGTGCTCAAATCGGCGGCCATCACCCACGTGAGATCGCCCGTCGCCATCAACAGGCCAGCGAGCGCCGGGGCGAAGATGCGCGCCGCCGATTTCCCCAGGCCGAGCAGACCGTGCGCGCGTGTGTAGCCTTCCCTGGGGATCAGCAAGCTGACGGAGGCCGAAAACGCCGGATCCTGGAAAGCCTCCATCGCCCCGGCAACACCCTGCGCGAGATAGAGATGCCAGACGTGCAACTGGCCTGTTGCGTACAGCGCCAGCAACAGCGCCGTCATACAGCCCGCGCCGAGATCGGCGAACGCCATCACCCGGCGGCGATCCCAGCGATCTACGAGCACACCGGCAAAGGGGCTGGCGATGACGAAGGTGATGCAGCTAAAAAAGCCGAGCAGTGCCGAAGCGGTGGCGGTGCCTTCCTGCTGATAGGCCCAAATCAACACAGCAAAACGGGTCATGCCTGTGCCGAGCAACGAAACAGATTGGCCGACCAACAATACCCAGAAAGGATTCTTTCTTATCGCATCCATCTCGGCGGGCATTTTAGCATAATTTGACGGTTTTAGAAAATCTTGACACACATTTATTTCTATGCTACACTTGCTTTTAGGGTTAGAAATACTGTCTGCATCTGCCAGTACACGCTTTTACTTACAGTTTGATCTCCTTAACGTTGATGCGCATAACCTTATGCAAAGAGGCTGCGCATTTTGGATGGTGAAGTTTGAGAAGCAGTAAAGCGAAAGGAGGTATCCCCGGTCATTGAAACTGTGAAAATCATTGTGTAACTCACATTCAGTTTTTTTTCGTTTCAGTGTTTCAATCAAAACCACAAAGGAGGAAATCTATGAATCGCCCAGTCTCACGTTTTCATCGGCATTGGTATGGTATCGTTACCACGCTGCTAGTGATAGCGATACTCGTCACGGCCTGCGGCCCCCAAGCGACCACGCCGGCCACCCAGCAAGCACAGCCGACAGCCAAACCCGCAGAGCCAACGGCTAAACCGGCAGAGCCGACGGCTAAGCCCGCAGAACCCACAGCTAAACCCGCCGAACCCACGGCTGTACCGGCGCCCAAGTATAACGAGGCTCCGCAATTCAAGGAAATGGTAGCCGCCGGCAAACTGCCCCCCGTCGAAGAGCGTCTGCCGGCCAATCCCCGCGTGATCGAACCGCTGGACTCCATCGGCGAGTATGGCGGCTTGATGCGCCACCCGCTGCTCGGTTCATGGTCGTCGCGCTTCTATTCTTTCATGGGCAACGAAAACCTCCTGGTCTGGACGCCCAACTGGGATGGCCTGATCCCCAACGTCGCCGAGTCCTATGAGGTGAACGCCGAATCCACCGAATTCACCTTCCACCTGCGCAAGGGTATGAAATGGTCCGACGGTGAGCCTTTCACCGCTCAGGACATCATGTTCTGGTACAACGACATCATGCTCAACCCAGAGCTTACGCCGCAGAAGCCAAACTGGCTAACCGTTGCTGGCGAGTTCGCCAAGGTGGAAGCGCCCGACGACTACACCGTCAAGTTCTCCTTTGCCGCGCCTTACGGCCTCTTCCTCCAGTGGATTGCTACGCCCAGCGGCTCGAACATGATCGAGTACCCGGCGCACTATGTCAAGCAATTCCACGCCAGCTATGTTGACAAGGCGGAGCTGGACAAGAAGGTGGCTGACGCGGGATTCGCCACTTGGGTGGAGCTTTTCCAGTCCAAGACCGGCGCGCAGGGCGCCGGCGCTGGCTGGACTAATGTTGATTTGCCAGTGATCTATGCCTGGGTGGTGAAGGAACCGGCCGGCGGCAACGTCACGCGCGCCGTTTCCGAGCCGAATCCCTACTACTGGAAAGTGGATACCGCCGGCAACCAGTTGCCCTACATCCAGCGCATCGAGTGGGAATTTCTGAGCGATCCGGAATTGCTGCTGCTGCGCACGCTGAACGGCGAAGTCGAGTTTATGAACTATTACGCTAACTCGCTCAAGAACAAAGCCGTTCTGTATGAAAATATGGAAAAGGGCGACTATCACTTCTTCGACCAGATCCGCGACCAGGCCTGCACGACCGTGATCCACCTCAACTGGAACACCACCAACGCGGCTTTGCGCGAAGCCTTCCAGAACAAGGATTTCCGCATCGCGCTTTCGGTAGCCATCAACCGCCAGGAAATCATTGACACGGTCTTTGTCGGCCAGGGCATCCCCTACCAGGCCGCGCCTAAGCCAACCAGCCAATTCTACAACGAGGAGCTGGCGACCCAGTACACCGAGTATGATGTCGCCAAGGCTAACGAGATTCTCGACAAGCTCTACCCGCAGAAGGACGCCAGCGGCGTGCGGCTGCTGCCGAATGGTCAACCCCTCAAGTTCGATCTAATTGTGGATGCTACGCGGATGCCGGACTGGATTGACGTCCTGGAACTGGTAGACATTTACTGGGATGCAGTGGGCGTTGATATGACCGTCCAGGGCATCAGCGGCGAGTTGCTCGACGAGCGGCGCAAGGCCAATGACTATGACGCTACCGCCGGCTGGAGCGATGGCGGTCTGGCGACCCTGCTGAACGTCGGTTCATTCCTCTTCCCCCTGGGCTGGGGGAGCACGTTTGCGCCAGCATGGGGCGCCTGGCTACAGCCGAGTGACTTTGGCGGCGTACCCGAGGAACCACCAGCTATCGTCAAGAAGCAGAAAGAGTTGTACGACCAGATCAAGGCCACTGCCGATCTCGATAAGCAGGTCGAGCTGATGAACCAAATCATTGACATCGCCATTGACCAGTTCTGGACCATCGGCATCAGCCTGGATACAGGGCAGTTCGGTGTGGTCAAGAACAATTACTTCAACGTGCCGCTGGCTATGCCAGAGTCCTGGAACTATCCCGATCCCTTCCCCACCAACACCTGTACCTACTGGATTAAGGAGTAAGATTTTCGCGGTGTGTTTTGTTGGCGGGCATAGCCCGCCAACAAAACCCCATTTTCCGCTTTGGGGACGGCGGATTGTGATCCGCCTGAAGCGTTAAACTAAGGTTATTTTCGAGGAGGGCGTGATGCTCCAGTTTATTCTGCGACGGATCTTGTACATGATCCCCACGCTGATTGTTGTCTCGATCATTTCATTTATCATTATTCAATTGCCGCCCGGCGACTATCTCACCACCGTCGTCACAAATCTGCGGGCGACGGGCGAAACGATTGATGAGGCGACCCTCGCCGCGATGGAACAACGGTATGGCCTCAACCAACCGATTTATGTGCAATACTGGAAGTGGATTACGGGTATTATCCTACGCGGCGACTTCGGCCAATCCTTCGAATGGAATCAACCGGTGAGCGCGCTCATCTGGGGACGTCTGTTCTTGACCTTTGCCATGTCTCTGGCGACCCTGCTTTTTACCTGGGTGGTGGCCTTTCCAGTAGGAATCTTTTCGGCGGTGCGGCAATACTCAATCGGTGACTATATCGCAACCATCATTGGCTACATCGGCCTGGCGATCCCTGATTTCTTGTTGGCGCTGGTGCTGATGTACATCGCCTTCAAGGTCTTTAATCAAAGCGTGGGCGGACTTTTCTCGCCGCCCTTCGTGGATGCGCCCTGGAGTTGGGCCAAGGTATGGGACCTGCTCAAGCATTTGTGGATTCCGGTGATTATCATCGGTACGGGTGGGACGGCCGGCCTGATTCGCGTGATGCGCGCCAATTTGCTGGATGAGCTGCACAAGCCTTATGTGACGACCGCGCGGGCCAAGGGTATGACCGAGTTTCGCCTGATCCTCAAGTATCCGGTGCGGATAGCCCTGAACCCCTTCGTGAGTACGGTGGGCTGGACCCTGCCGATTCTGGTATCAGGCTCAGCCGTCGTCTCCATTGTACTGGCTCTGCCCACCACCGGCCCCTTATTGCTGCGCGCGCTAATGTCGCAAGATATGTATCTGGCCGGCAGTTTCATCATGCTACTGAGCGTATTGACGGTGATCGGGACGTTTATTTCCGACATCCTGCTGGCCTGGCTTGATCCGCGCATTCGTTTAACCCAGTAAAAGGTAGAGAGCTATGACTGCTTCAGTTCATCCGACGATTGACGAGCATAAGCAAGCGCCTCCGCCGAAAAAAGCAGAGGCCGAGGCCAAGATTCTGGTAGCCTCCCAATGGACGCTGATGTGGCGCAAGTTCCGCAAGCATCGCCTGGCGATGGTCGGCGGCGTGATCACCATCCTGATCTATCTGGTCGTGCTGTTTGCCGAATTTCTGGCCCCCTTCCCAGACGCCGCTTTTAGCTCCCAGTATCCCTATGCGCCGCCTCAACCCCTGCACCTGTTCGATCGCACCGCTGACGGGCTACGTTTCTGGCCCCATGTCAACGGCTACGCTGTGACCATCAACCAGGCAGCCCTGAAGCGTGAGTTTGTCGTGGACAGAGAGGCCAAAGTCCCAGTGCGGCTTCTGGCGCATGGTACGCCCTACAAACTGTTAGGCTTGTTCAATGCCGACTTGCACCTGGTCGGCCCGGTCGAGTATGACGAGGACCCGACGCGCATCCTCATCCCGATGTATCTGCTCGGCGCCGACCGTATGGGGCGCGACGTACTGAGCCGTCTGATCTACGGCACGCGCATTTCAATGACCATCGGTCTCATTGGGGTCGCGCTCAGTTTCATTATCGGGCTGACGTTGGGCGGCGTATCCGGTTTCTACGGCGGCATGGTGGATAACATCATTCAGCGGGTGATCGAGCTGCTGCGGTCCATCCCGACGATTCCACTATGGATGGGACTCGCCGCGGCGCTGCCCTCATCCTGGAAACCGCTTCAAGTTTTCTTCGGCATCACCGTTTTGCTGTCGCTGATCGGCTGGACCGGGTTGGCGCGCGTGGTGCGTGGCCGTTTTCTCGCCCTGCGCACCGAGGACTTTATTATGTCGGCGCGCCTGGATGGTAATTCTACGGCGCGTGTCATCCGCGCCCACATGATCCCGGCCTTTGCCAGCCACATTATCGCCTCCTTGACCCTGGCGATCCCTGGCATGATCCTGGCGGAGACCTCGCTAAGTTTCCTGGGTTTGGGCCTGCGTCCGCCGATTGTCAGTTGGGGCGTGCTCCTCAAGGAAGCGCAGAATATCCGTGCGGTGGCGACGGCGCCCTGGTTGTTGCTGCCGGGCATCGCCGTGGTCATTGCCGTGCTGGCCCTCAATTTCCTGGGAGACGGGTTGCGGGACGCAGCCGATCCTTACGGTCGGTGAGCCGATCCTTACGGTCGGTAAGCCAATCCCTATAGGCGTTGACACTGAATAGGACATACATTCATGAGCAGATCAGACCTTCTTCTCGACGTAATTGACCTCAAGACGCAATTTTTCACCGATGATGGCATTGTGCGCGCTGTAGATGGCGTCTCGTTTCAAATGCAACGCGGTGAAACGCTCTGCATCGTTGGCGAAAGCGGCTGCGGGAAAACCATCACGGCCCGTTCGATCCTGCAGATTCTTGATTATCCTGGCCGCGTCGTAGATGGACAGATCTTCTTTCATCGCATCCGCCGCGTGAACGACGTAGAAACCAGAGAGATCATTGATTTAGCCACCCTCAAGACGCGCGGGCCGGAGATCCGCGACGTGCGCGGCAAAGACATCTCCATGATCTTCCAGGAGCCGATGACCTCGCTCAGCCCGATCCACACCATCGGCAACCAGATCATCGAAGCCATTCGCCTCCATCTCCCGATCTCGAAAAGCGAGGCCAGGGAGCGCGCGATTGAGCTGTTGCGCCGGGTCGGCATCCCACAGCCCGCCGAACGCCTGGACACCTACACCTTCCAACTCAGCGGCGGGATGCGCCAACGCGCGATGATCGCTATGGCGTTAAGCTGCAGCCCCAGCCTGCTCATCGCCGATGAACCAACGACCGCCCTGGACGTCACCACCCAGGCGCAAATCCTGGACTTGATGAAAGAGTTGAAAAACGAGATGGGAATGAGCATTATGCTCATTACCCATGACCTGGGTGTGGTAGCGGAAATGGCCGATAATGTGGTCGTTATGTATTTGGGAACGGTGGCGGAGCAAGGCAACGTCGTTGAAGTATTCCACGACCCACGCCACCCCTACACCCAGGCGCTGCTGCGATCCATTCCAAAATATGGACTGCGCGCAGCCGGCAAGCGTCTGGATTCGATCCAGGGGATGGTGCCTGACCCGTACAGCCGCCCCGCCGGTTGTCCCTATCACCCTCGCTGTGATCGGATGATCCCCGACAAATGCGACCGTATCGCGCCGCCCACCATCCAGATTGGCGAAAATAGAGTCGTGAGTTGTCTACTCTACGATGTCCAGGGCGCTGCCGCGCAACAGCAACGCAACCCCACCAGAATGATTTGAGGTATGTCAATGGCCGACCAACAACAACCCAACGATTCAACGCAAATCACCACAGACGCCGTGAGCAACGGTCCTATGCGCAGCGACGCCATGCTAGAGGTAAAAGACCTGAAGATGCACTTCCCGATTTATGGAGGCTTCTTTCGCCGGGTGGTGGGACAGGTTAAGGCCGTAGACGGCGTCAATCTCTTCATCCGCCCTGGCGAAACCCTGGGATTGGTCGGGGAGAGCGGCTGCGGCAAGACAACGACAGGACGCTGCATCATTCGCGCCTACAAGCCACTGGATGGACAAATTCTCTACCGGCAAACAGACGGGAATGTGATGGATTTAGCGCCGCTGGACGACCAGAGCCTCCGCCCCTATCACCGCGAAATCCGTATGATTTTCCAGGACCCCTACTCCTCGTTGAACCCGCGTATGCCGGTGGTTGATCTGGTCGGGGAACCGATGAAAGTCAACAAAATCGCCGCCGGCAAGGAATTGGAAGACCGGGTGGCCGATCTTCTGCGCCGGGTGGGGTTGCGCCCCGAGTATATGAAGCGCTACCCCCACGCCTTCAGCGGCGGCGAACGCCAACGCATCGGCATTGCCCGCGCGCTGTCCTTGGATCCCCGGTTGGTCATCTGCGACGAAGCCGTCTCCGCGCTGGATGTGTCGGTGCGGGCGCAAATCCTCAATCTGCTCGAAGATCTGCAGGCCGAGTTTCACCTGACATACCTGTTCATCGCCCACGATCTGAGCGTGGTGGAATACATCTGCGACCGCGTCGCGGTGATGTATGTCGGCAAATTGGTGGAGTTAGCCTCGACCGACGAACTCTTTGCGCAGCCGCAACACCCCTACACCGAAGCCCTACTGTCTGCCGTACCGCAGCCCGACCCGTTGATCCGCGACCAGAAACAACGGATTGTGCTGGAAGGCGAGGTGCCCGACCCCGCGAACCCGCCCAGCGGTTGCTACTTCCATCCGCGTTGCCGCTACAGCGACGGCGCGCGCTGTATGAACGAAACCCCTGCCTTGCGCGAAACCACGCCGCTCCACTTCGTCGCCTGCCATTACGCCGAAAAACTCAGCCTGCGCGGTGTGGTTGCGCCGGTCGCATAACACACTCCTACAAAAAAGTAGGACGCACTGGCAGTGCGTCCTACTTTTGTTGCCAATCGCTTGACCACGTATACTTTACGCTGCGCGCTTGGGCTTAATCGTCACCCACAACTGGTAATCGCGGATCAACCGATACACCTTGTACACCGCATCCAGGACAACCACAATCAAGGCGATCAAGAAACCGAGCCGCAGCCCGTTGTTCAGCAGGCCGATCAGCGCTTCTGCGCCTTCCGGCGCAGCGGCCAACCCAACACGCAAGGCTTCTGGATTGACGACGGCAGGGCCGTTCAGCAGGCGTCCCAGGATGTAGATGTCGAAACCCTGGAACAGCAGGGCGGCGATGCGCGTGCCGAGTTGCCAGCGTCCCTGCCGCAGCAACACCACATCCAGACCAATCGTCAGCCCCCAGCGCACGATGAACAGCGGCAGGTAGAGCGAGAAGAAGGCCGCCGAAAGGAAGGACGGCGTCGTGTGCCAGGTCCCGTCGTAGTACACGCCGCCGATGCGGTCGCCAAAGGCTGCCAGCGCTGCAATCACCAGCGCCGTGAACGCGATTTCGGCAATCAGTCCGCCGCGCTTGATCTCGTCGCGCGGCTCAATGGCGGGCAGATCGTGCGGGTTCCATTTCTTTCCTTCATCCAGTTTGAATTCCTCTTCAGGGATCACTCGTTCCAACACAGCGAAGATCAAGGTCGCCGAACCGATGCCGCTCAACAGGATGTTGATGAACGTCGTCCACGCCTGAAGCAGCAGGTTGAGCGCGGAAGGCGCATCAGGCCCCAACGCTGTAACAACGGTCAAAACGATCGCGGCCAACAATCCCGCGCCGGCAATGACGGTGACGACGAGCCGGTACAGATCGTAGAGCTTCGGGCCGATGACGTACCGCGCTTGTGGCCGGTATTTGTCCGCCATCTGCTCCGGCGGGCCAAACTCTTCGAGCACGGCGACCTGCTCCTCTTCCGTAAAATCCGCCGCGCGTCCGGTGCGCTCTTCCAAAGCATCGAGCAACAACGAGCGCAGTTCCTGTTCCACGTCGGCGCGCGTGCGCTCCGGCAGCCGCCGCCCAACTTGATAGACGTAACGATTGATCAGTTCCATTTTACTTTTCCTCCTGTTTTTGTAATAACTTCTGCATTGCATTGACTAAAGACTGCCATTCCTGTGTAAGCTCTTCCAATACCGATTGCCCCGTGGCATTGAGCTGATAGTACCGGCGCGGGCGCGATTCGTTCAGCGACCACTCGCTTTGCAGCAGGCCCTGCTCCTCCAGCCGCCGCAGCAGTGGATAGAGCGTGCCCTGGTCAATATCAACGCCGCGTTCGGTCAGCCGCTCTTTGAGCGTGTAGCCGTAGGCTGGCTCTTGGAGCTGGCTGAGCACGCCGAGCACCAGCGTGCCCCTTCGCAGTTCTGAGATCAGGTTTTGTGTGATATCATTCATATTGTGTATCCTCCTTCACTATTGATGACATTATACCATATATTACACAGTATTGTCAAGAGGGAAATATAAGATTTCGTCAATTATTCGGAAAAACTAGCCACATGGTCAGGTAGTCGTTAGTCGGGTAGTCGTGAGTCAGATAGTCACAGTAAATGTAGATCTAGCCACCGGACAGTTTTTCAAAGTAAGGTAGCCAGATAATCTTGAAAGAT